>CAZLYB010000003.1:134199-182189 GCA_964563795.1 uncultured Bacteriovoracaceae bacterium
TGGGGCGGCGCTGGGAAGCGGCTTCGCTACTGCTCCAGGAGGCGCTGGAATGGCGCTATTGGAAGCTGAAAGCGAGCCATGAGTTGCTGTTGGAGGGGCAACACGGGGAGCAGCAGGAACTGGCAGGGGGAGACTTCCCGTGGAAAGGGTCTCGCCCGAGGTGACGTGTGCTGTGCCATCACTCGCTGGCGAGGCGGGCTGGTTCGGATTATTTGAAGCAATACTGCCGGAGCCGGAGGTAGATGCTGATTTACTTTTAACGGCTGCATCTGGTGAAAGGCGATTCGCGTTTCCAATATTCGGATTGGAGGTGGGCTGGAAAGCTTGGGACGGGCCCGGAGGGTTGCTCGATGGGGCGGGCAAGGAAGAAGAACCTCCTCCACATGCCGAAAAAGCGATCATCAATCCAGGAATAGCGAGATTTTTTGCGATCCAAAATGGATTTTTCATGAACCGCTTATATCTAAAAGCGGATTAATTTTCTACACTAAACAAGATAAGAAAAACCTTCTCTTGATTCAGAACAATATCAAGGACTTATTTTAAATATTTTTTATTTAAATATGCGATCGAGGCCATCGATAAACCGCCCGCCAGGAGGCACCCGCCCCAAAGCCAATTCGAACCCAGGTTCTCGTAAACCCAGCTTCCCAGGATAGGGCCGGTAATGAGAGAAAGACTGAACACCGAGGTGTACGCCCCCATATAGGCGCCCACGGATCGAGCGGGGGCGATTTCAGAGACATACGCAGAAAGGGACGGCATCAACACCATCTCACCGACTGTCCAGATGGCTACGGTGACCGCGATGAACAAGGTGCCCGTTCCCCAGCTGAGCGCACCGAATCCCACTCCATAGAGCAGGGAGCCCAGGACTAAGGACTTGCGAAAGGACCAGTTCGACATCGCGGCGTTGAGGGGAATTTCAAAAAGGAGGATCAATACCGTGTTCAAAGTGAAGAGCAAGCCATACGAAGCTTCGCTCCAGCCTCGCTCCTTCACCAAAAAAAGAGGCATCGTCGATTCATGCTGGAAGAAGATCATCAAAACCGGAAAAATTCCGATCATCACTCCCAAAAATGCGGGATCCCTGAAGCTCAAAAAAAGTGATTTTTTAGCGGATTGACCCGCATGAGAGGTTGAAGCAGGGAGAAAAGCCCACAGAAAAAAAGCCGCGGCTGCAGCGGTGAGGCCATCCACCCAAAAGATCCCTTGAAACGAAACCGAGGCGAGCAATCCTCCCAAGAGAGGCCCCACGCTCATTCCCAGATTGATGGAGAGTCGAGTCGCCGCAAAGGCGACTTTTCTGAGGGAAGCGGGGATCTGCTCAGTCACCCACGCCAAGCTCGCGGGACGAAAGGATTCATTGCAAAAAGCGAATAGTGCGCAAAGAAGCGAAATGCCCAGGAAGGAACGGGAGGTGAGAATCAGAAGGCAAGAAATGCTCGAGCTCAAAAGAGAGCCGAGCATCACGCTTCGCGCTCCGTAATGATCCACCCACTGCCCTGAGAGAGGGCCCGCGATCAGCGCCCCCAATCCGTAAAAGCCCACGACGAGCCCCGCTTGCGCGATGCTAAAACCAAGGCTTTGATTGAGGTAAACCGCCAAGAAGGGCACCACCATGGTGCCCGCGCGATTCAATAGAATTGCGCTGAAAAGCATCCAAAAAGAACGGGGAAGGTGACGTAGTTCTTTCCAAGACTTCCAATACATGGTGGATCTTGCTGGTATCATTTTGCAATTCGTAAGGAAACTTGGTTTATTCTGAATCATGCAAAATTGGAAAATGACTCCCAGTTTTTTGGGGCGAGCTTTTTTTGTTGGATTTTTAATCGGCCCCTTGGTGGATTTTCTCCATGTTTACACCGGGACGACCAGCTATTCGCCCACGATGCTCCCCACTGGGCCGATTGGAATGCCCTTTTGGGTTCCTTTGCTCTTCGGGGGGGCGAGCCTGGCGATCGGGATTAGCCATCCGTTCTTAGATCATCTTTTGAAGCGCTGCCCCTTTCCAGGTTCGCTTCGCTGGGGATCCATCTGCGCGGGGTTTTCGATTTTTTTCGCGATTTACGCGGCGAGCGCCTTTCTTTACCCGGAACCGCAGCTTTTGAAAAACTTGATCGTTGGGGCGGGCGCTCTTTTGATCTGGGTAATTTTTGACCGGACGTGGCAAGGATTTTTAATCGGGACGCTTACCGCAGCGGCGGGCGTGGGAGTGGAAGTCTTTTTGACCCGTCACGATATTTTTCAACATCGTGAGCAAGGCTTGCTCGGCGTGGCGGTTTGGCTCCCTTGGCTCTACTTTTCGGGATCAATCGTGATGGGAAATCTTTGCAGGCGGTGGCTACAGAAGGATGAAGCGAGTATTGGAAGCAATGAGGGATCAGGTGCTCGCCTGTGACGCGAAAAAATGGTGCACTCGGACGGACTCGAACCGTCACACCTTTCGGTATACGCCCCTCAAACGTACGTGTCTACCAATTCCACCACGAGTGCGTTGGGGCAGAAACTTAACGACTTAGAATTCAAATCGCAAGCCGAAAAAGAAGCTCCCGCCTGAAAGCAGAAGATCAGAGTTAGAGCCGGAGGGGCGCCGAATTTCAGCGACCAGATAGCTTCTCAAAACCCCGTGATCAGCGTAAAAGTCGGCTGCGCTCTTCGGTTCAAGGAAATTTAGCAAAATCCAAAGCCCAAAAATCGGCCCTGAGCTGGAAAGACTCCCTTTGGAACCCGTCACGAGCGAATAATGCGTCGATTGCAGGAAATATCCTACCACCGGCACGAACCATTGCTCCTCAAAATAGCGCGCTTGATACCGAAACTGGGCGCCCCAGCTCCAAAGTGAAAGCGATCTTGAGACCACTTGCCGTTCTGAGAGCGGGTAAAATGTAAAATAAGGCCCAAAACCAACCACCCCAATTCGACTCAAGAGATCGGGTTGGTACTCCAGAGCCATTTGAAGCGCTCGAATCGAGTTCGCTCCTTGAGGGGCCACTTGAGTTGAGGCAGGATCTCCCAGTCGACCCTGAGAGCCAAATGCGCGGAATGAACCCAAAAGCTCGAACGCCCAGCGGGGATGCAATGCATGAAAAGCCAGGTGATCGGGGTCAGGATCAGAGTCGTGTCCAGGGCGTTGTTCAGAAGAAGGGTTCTCCAAAGGGGGCAGGGGGGGGTCTAATTCGCCGCTGACCTCAGAAACTGGAGGAGGATCGGGAACGCCTTCTTCGGCGAATAGCGTTCCTTCACCCGATAAAACAGCACAAAATCCCAGAACCCCCCAAAGCGTGCGCTTCATTCTCCGAGATAAGCCTTTCTCACTTGCTCTGAATTGAGAAGTTCGGATGCTTTTCCGCTCAGTGCGACTTTACCCACTTCGAGTACAATACCACGATGTGCGATTTGAAGGGCCTGCAATGCATTTTGCTCAACCAACAAAACGGTTTTACCCTCGCGGTTAATCTTTTTGATAATCTCAAAAATCAGCTCAATCAGCTGGGGCGCCAATCCTAAGCTGGGTTCATCGAGGAGAAGAATCTCCGGATGGCCCATCAATGCCCGCCCAATCGCGAGCATTTGCTGCTCTCCGCCCGAAAGCGTGCCGGCATTCTGCTTGCGGCGCTGTTTGAGACGAGGGAAAAGCTCGAAAACATGGGCCAAGTCCTGATCATAAGTCGAAGCGCTCTTGACCGCCCAGGCGCCTAAGTCGAGATTTTCTTCGACGCTTAAGTTCAAAAAAATGCCCCGGCCTTCCGGAACATGACAAATCCGGCGCTTCACGATCCAATGCGGGGGCTTTTTCGCAATCGACTGACCATGATGAAGCACCTCTCCTGAGACAGGGGTAAGTAGCCCTGAAATCGCTTTGAGGGTCGTGGTTTTTCCGGCTCCGTTAGCCCCGATGAGAGTGACGATTTCTCCTTCATTCACTTCAAAGGAAATGTCGTGGAGCGCCCGAATCACGCCGTAAGAAACGTTGAGATTCTTAACTTCTAAGAGCGCCATGCTCCGGGGCCTTTCCGAGATATGCTTCGATGACTTGGGGGTTATTTTGGATCTCCGAGGGAACTCCTTCCGCGATCTTCACTCCATGGTCCAAGACCGCGATGGACCGGCAAATCCCCATCACGAGCTTCATGTCATGCTCAATCAGCAGAACGGTGACCGCGAACTTTTGGATCACCAGCTGGATCGTGGACATGAGATCCTGAGTTTCCAAAGGATTCATCCCCGCGGCGGGCTCATCCAAAAGCAGCAACTCCGCCCCCGTGGCCATCGCCCGGGCAATCTCAAGCCGTCTTTGATCGCCGTAGGGGAGATTCTTCGCCTTCTCGTCGTAGCGCAGATCGAGCTTGAAAATGCTCAAGAGCTCAAGCGACTTCTTCCGTACCTCTTCTTCCTTGGAGATCATCGCGGAGGTGCGAACGACGCCGGAAAATACGCCATAATGAGCCAAGCGTCGATCATGATCCATGGAGATGCGAACATTGTCCAAAACGCTGAGTTCCTTGAAAAGGCGGATATTCTGGAATGTCCTGGCTACATGGCAATCGCGCGCAATCTCAAAGGGGCGTTTCCCAATCAGGTTTTTCCCGAAAGCTTCCGCCGTCCCTGAGGTCGGTTGATAAACTCCCGTCAGCAAGTTGAAGAAAGTAGTTTTTCCGGCTCCGTTGGGGCCGATTAAACCGTAGATGGAGCCCTTTTCCAATGAAAGGGTAATCCCCGAAACCGCCTTGAGCCCCCCGAATTGGATCGTGAGATCGGAAACGCTCAGGGCCAGAGCGGAATTGCCGGAAGTCATGCTCGATGACCCCGAATCCGCCGATAAAAGTTCTTTAAAACCTCGGGTAGCTCCTGAGTCCCGAATAGGCCGCGAGGGCGCGTCAGCATCAGTGTAATCAAGAGGAGCGAGTAAATAATCATTCGAAAATCCAGCTGAGTCAATTTTTGAAGGGGGCGCAGCGCTTCGCGGATGAAAGTGAGGAAAATCGCCGCGACGACTGACCCGCTGAGGCTTCCCATGCCTCCCAAAACCACCATGATGATGATCTCGAAGCTCCGATTGAAATCAAAAATCTGAGGATTGAGGTAACGCAAATAATGGGCGAAAAGACCGCCGGCGACCCCCGCAAAAAAAGCTCCGATCACGAAGGCCTTCACTTTATAGAGGGTGGTATTCACTCCCATTGCTTCAGCCGCGATCTCATCCTCGCGGATCGCCAATAAAGATCGCCCATGAGCTGAATGGATGAGCCTCCAAATCACGAAAATCGTGATGATGACGCTGCTATAGACCCAGCCAAAATTCGCGAGGGCGGGGATATTGGGCATTCCACGCGCGCCGCCAACGAACTCAAGATTCAGGATGATCACTCGGATGATTTCGCCAAACCCCAAAGTGACGATCGCGAGATAATCACCCTTCAAGCGCAATGAGGGGAGGCCCACCAGCACTCCAGCGACAGCGGCGAGAAAACCACCCGCCAAAAGGGAAACCAAAAATAAAAACAACACTCCCATTGCGACCGGGGAATCAACGGAAAACCATTCAGGATGAAGCGACTGAGCGGTGCTCGTCAGCCAAGACGAAGTATAAGCGCCGACTGACATGAATCCCGCATGACCCATGGAAAATTGCCCGGTGAAGCCGTTCACGAGGTTCAGGCTCACGGCTAAGATGATGTATACTCCCGCGTACATTACGATAGAGGCCAGGTAGGGATTCATTTGGTCGGCGAAAAGCGCCTGAAAAACCCAAACGACGACCAAGGAGAAGATCCAAAATCTCAACCCCTTCAACACGCTCTTTTCCCCCTCATACCTTCTCGGTCCGTCTGACTCCAAAAAGCCCGGTCGGCTTGAAGAGCAAAATTAAAATCAACACGGTAAATGCCAGCGCGTCCCGATAAGTGGGCGCCCAATAAGCGACCAAAAACTCTTCGGCCAATCCCAGCGTAATTGCCCCTACCAAGGCTCCCGTCACGTTTCCCACGCCCCCAAGCACTGCGGCGACAAACGCCTTCAATCCAGGGATGACGCCCATGAGCGGCTCTACCCGGGGATAAATCAAACCCACGAGCACTCCAGCCGCGCCCGCGAGAGCCGAACCGATGATGAAGGTGGAGGAGATGACCCGGTCCGTGGGAATCCCCATCAAACTTGCGGTTTCGGGGTTGAAGCTCACCGCGCGCATCGCTCGCCCTAGGCGTGTTTTGAAAATCACGTATTGCAGAATTGCCATGAGAATAATTGAAATGATGAAGACGATGACTTGGAGGGGCTCAAAAGAAAGCGTACCGAGCTTCCAAATGCCTTCGGGCTGGTAAAGCGCTGGGAAAAGCTTGGGGTCCGAGCCAAAAAGAAGCTGTCCCGAAAACTCCAACAAAAGTGAAACACCCACGGCAGTGATGAGCACATTGATCCGAGGCGATTTTCTCAGCGGACGGTAGGCGAACCGCTCAATCAAAAAACCAATCAGAGCGCATCCCGCCATCGCCGCCAAGATCGTCAAAAGCAAACTTGAAAAAGAAGAGCGGTCGCCCCAATGGCACCATTTAGCAAGATAGTACCCCAAGAAGGCGCCCACCATGTAGATATCCCCGTGCGCGAAGTTGATCAGCTGGAGGATTCCAAAGACCATGGTGTAGCCCAAGGCGATCAATGCATAGATGCTGCCTAAAGAGAGCCCATTCACTAAATGTTGAAAAAAATCTTCCATTTCAAGGCTAAGGATTCAAAGTCGTAACGTACTGATAATCCCCTTTTTCAACGCGGATGATCGCGGCGGATTTCACAGTGTTTCGATCAGTGTCAATGGTGATTCGTCCCGTGACTCCAGCGAAGTCCTTGGTCGCGGCGATCGCATCGCGCAAGTCGGCCGCGCTTGAAGACTTCGCCCGCTCGAGAGATTGAGCGAGGATTTTCGCAGCATCGTATCCGAGTGCAGCGAGCCCATCGGGGACGCTGCCGTAATCTTTTTTGTACTTTTCAATGAATCCCTGGACGATGGGGGATTTATCCTCGGCAGAGTAGTGGTTTGAGAAATAAGCGTTGCTCATTGCATCCCCGCCAATTTCCTTGAGCTTCGGGGAATCCCATCCATCCCCACCCAAGAAAGGAACTTTGATATTCAAGCCGCGAGCTTGGCGCGCAATCAAGCCAACGTCGGTGTAATATCCGGGAATGAAAATCGCATCCGGCTTTTTGGCGCGAATCGCGACTAATTGAGCTTTGAAATCAATGTCATTCGCGCTGTAGCTTTGAACGATGGTGACTTTCCCACCGAGCTTTTCGAAGGTTTTCGTGAAGAACTCAGTGAGTCCAACGCTATAATCGTTTTTCACGTCCTTGAGGATCGCCACTTCTTTGGCTTTCAAATGCTCTCGGGCGAATTTAGCCACAACCGTGCCCTGGAAAGGATCGATGAAGCAGACCCGAAAGATGTAATCCCCCTTTTTCGTGACATCTGGATTCGTGGAGGAAGGGGTGATCATCGGAATTTTATACTGCTGCGCGATCGGGGCCATGGCCAAACTTTTATTGCTCGCAACTTCTCCGAGAACCGCGATGACTTTATCCTGAGTGATCAAGCGAGTGGTCGCGGTCGCGGCTTCTTCGGGCTTCCCTTGGTCATCCAGCGAAACGAGCTTGAGTTTTTTCCCTTTTACGCCGCCCGCAGCATTGATTTCCTTGAAAGCCAACTCAATGCCTTGATGGGTTGAAATTCCGAAGGTCGCTTCCGCCCCGGTCATCGCGCCCACTTCGCCGATCAAAAGCTGATCGGAGGACTGATTTTCAGGAGTTGCTGAAGAGGTGGAAGAAGGCTTGGAATTGCACCCTAAGCCCAAGAATGATGCTAGGATGACGAGAGATGCGAGATAACTTGGTTTGGAAACTTTTTTCTGTGAAAGAAGATCGTTATGAATAATACTTTGAGCCTTCATCTGATTTTTTTCCCCTCTTCTCGGAAGCAGCTAACGCAGCACTCGCCTCTGGGCGAGCTCAAACCGTCATTCATATTCGTTCTATGAAGAAGTGTCAACGAAAGCCCCTCGGTTTTCAACAGGCGATTCGAATGTTTTTGGGATATTTGGAGGGGACTCAAAAGTCCAGCCATACCCTGAAAAGCTATCAGTTGGATTTGCAATCCTTCTTGAACTACTGGTTGAAGGAGACGGGGAGGAGCGAACTTTCGGTTGAGATGCTCGGCAAACCGGTGCTGGATCATTATTCCAACCATCTTCGATCGCAACCGCTTAAATCGAATACCCGCCGCAGAATGCTGATGACCCTCAGGAATTTTTGCGAGTTCCTCAAAGTCAAAAAGAAGCTTCCCGTTGAATTCAACCATCAGTTGCTCACTCCTCAGAAAGTGGAGCGGATCCCTTTGACTTTCGACATCCAGGGCATGCGTGAGCGGATTCGAGAACTCCCTCATGACACCTTGATCCTGGCGCGCTCCCGCGCCCTTCTTTGGACCTTGCTGGAATCGGGGTGTTTGGTCAGCGAATGCGTGAGGCTGCGCTTTGAAAATTTCGTACAAACGCCAGAGGGAACGGCGGTGGTCATCGATTCAAAAAATCAGCGCCGAATCCCCGTTCCCCAGGAGCTCTGGGACGCGATCGCCGAACTCAAGTCCTTATCTTTGGGAAAAACCGTGTGGGTCTTCACGGGGTTCAACCGCTTCGGAAGCCTGGGTTCCCCCATGACTTCACGGGGCGCTGAACTTCTCGTTCGGCATTTCATGAAGCATCAAGGACTGAAAAAAATTACCCCTCGGACGTTTCGACATTCGGCAGCGCTCCGCTGGCTTCAATCCGGGATGCATCAAGAAGAAGTCCAGAAGCTCTTGGGATGGAAGAGCGGCTACGGGTTCAAGAGCTACGTCCAGCTCTTGAACCAAATCCAACGCTGAAAATCACCAACTGAAACCGGTAGCCCCGCTAAAACGGGGAAAAAATAAGCGAAAACGAGCCCCGCCGCCGCGAGATACCACCACTTCAATTTCTCATGACGGCTGAAAAAATAGGCCACTGCCAGACTCAGCATCAAAGAGGCGGGGTAATAATAATAATAAAATAAAAGCTTTCGCGGGATGAACAGCCAAGAAAAGTATTGAATCCCATAAAGAAAGCAAATGAGCGCCGCCATTCGGTCGAGATGCTTCAAAGCCCCATAGACGCAGTAAACAAGGCCAAGAAGGCCACTCCACATCAAAAGAGGATTCCCAATCAGCACGACGCCCCGAAAGAGATCGGCGCGGGAGGGAAGAACTTCAAAGGCATACCAGATGGGACGGGCGATGATGGGCCACCCGAGCCAATGACTCATGTACGGATGAGTTCCGATCACCCACTGCTGAGCGGTCCACATTTGATGATGAAGCGGAAAAAAATCAAGGATGCCCCGGCCCCGGAGCATTAAAAAGGGGAGGAAACTGATGAAATAAGCTGTGAATGGAGCGATCACCCATGCCAATATCGCGGGCTTCCACCTCGGCCTTGAATTCAAGGCGAGTGAAAGTCCAAAGCAGCAAGCCCATGGGACCGCTGCGAACCATTTGCATGCCGTCGCAAAACCAAAAAGCAGGCCTGAAAAAACCAGGATTCGATCCCGCTCTTCTCGCCTCAAATCGGCATCCATGAGCGCTTTGCTGAAAAGTCCCAGCGCCCAAATTAAGAAGCCCTCCATGAAAGTGTCCAGCATCCCGATTCGGGCCTGCACAAAAATAAAATGATTGCTCAAGGTCAAGAGAGCTGTCCAGAGCGCAAGATCAAGCCTTCCGAAAAAAACATTCGCTAAAAAAAACATGCCGCACAGGGTGAGCGCCCCGAAAACCGCGCTCATCACCCTCCATCCCAGGGGCTGATCCCCCAAAAGCGAGATCCCCACCGCCATGAGTTCTTTTGCCAGGGGAGGGTGCTCGAGATTTCGATCCGCTTTCCCCTGCAAAAGCTCCACCGCGGCGGGAATGTAGTGAGCCTCGTCATAATTATGAGTCGATGGGAATCGTGAAAAGAGCAGAAAAAAAACTAAGCTCCCCGCGAAGATCGCGCCTGCGTAAATCCAAGCAAAATTCCGTGGCGTGATGGATTTTCGCATCGGCTTAAAGTAGCATTCCAGCTCGCATGTTCAAGAAATTCCCGCGTTTGATTGGAGTCATTCATTTGGAGCCTCTCGCCGGGGCTCCGCGCGCCCATGGTGAGGCCCCGCAAGAGCGGCTTCAGGCGGCCGGCGCCCGCGCGATTGAGGAAGCGAAACTGCTCAGCCGCCTCGGATTCGACGCGCTGATCCTGGAAAACTTTGGGGATGCCCCATTTTTTAAGACGAACAATCCTCCTGAAACGGTTGCGAGTCTGGCCATCATCGCCGCTGCCGTAAAGGAAGCGGTCGCGATCCCCGTCGGCTTGAACGTTCTGAGGAATGACGCGCTTTCTGCTTTAGCGATCGCGGCGGTCACCGGATGCGAGTTCATTCGCGTCAATGTGCTCTCAGGCGTTTACGCGACTGATCAGGGGTTCATTGAAGGCTGCGCCGCGGAACTTCTCCGGCAAAGGGAACGCCTGCACGCCCCAGTCGCCATTTTCGCGGACGCCCTCGTGAAGCATGCGCTGCCCCTTTCCACTGGCTCGCTCGAAAACGCGATCGCGGATCTCGCAAACCGGGGCGGGGCTGATGCGATCATCCTCACCGGGGAATCAACGGGAATGGCCCCCTCCATGACTCATTTAGAGCGTGGATCGAAAGCCGCAAAGGCTGCCCATATCCCGCTCTATTTGGGAAGCGGGTTTACCTCAGATCGAGCATCCGATTTATTGCCTCATTGCACAGGCGTCATTGTTGGGTCCGCCTTGAGGAAGGGAGCCCGGGCTGGACAGCCATTGGACCCGAAGCGAGCTGGGTCGCTCGCTCGAGCCGTGCGTAAAAGCCTTAGAAAATGATGAAAAAAAGGGGGCTGGGTCTATTCCTCATTCGACGGCTCAAGCGTCGCAGAATGGCTTTAAAAAGCGGTTCCAGCCGCACAAAAAAAGCGATCGCCTCCAAAAAAACTCGCGTTCCCCCTTCTGAAGCCCAGCTTCCCGTGGTCCTATCACAGCCGGAACCTCACGCTTCTTCCGGGCTTTCGCTTCAAGAGTTGATCCGCCCGTCAGACGCTTTTCGCCAAAGCATCGAAGGGTTTTTGCTGGATCAGCGCTCAGAACACACGCGCCGTGCATACGGAAAGGATTTAAAGCGGTTCATTCGCTTCTTGTTGATGGTTGAGTTTGAACCCACCCAAGAGCTGAAATCCATCAATCGACGCCTCATCATTCAATACAAAGAGTCTTTACTGCAAGAAAAGCTGGAGCATACCAGCATCGACCGCCACCTTTCGACTTTGCGGAGCTTCTTTCGCTGGTTAATGGAGGAAGGCCTTCTTCAGCAAAACCCCGTTTCCGGGGTGAAGTACCTCAATCCCAAACGCCTCTCAAAAACCAGGGGCTTCACGGATGAAGAGGTGAGAAAGATCCTTTCCCTGCCGAATTTGCATTCCCGCGTCGGGTCAATGCATTACGCGATTCTCATGATCCTCTTCCACTGCGGATTGCGACGCGCGGAGCTTTGCTCACTGCGGACTTCGCAGATTTTCGTCGAACGGGGGCAGCGCCTCTTGAAGCTTACGGGCAAAGGGAACACGGAGCGGTTAATCGTCCTGGTGCCGCCCGTTTGGGATTCCTTGGAGCATTACTTCCTGATGACCCGGAAAAAATTGAAAGAAGATCAGTTCATTTTTTCCGCGATCCGGGAGCCGAGCCGATCGAAGGGGAAGGACGGCATTAAAAATCGAGATTATCCCCTCAACCCTTCCTACATCTACTATATCGTAGTTCGATATAAAAACTTAGCGGGCATCGCCCACCGCGTCTCACCCCATTCCTGCAGGGCGACCGCCATCTCCAACGCCCGCGACCATGAAGTCCCTGATCGCGCGATCCAGGAATTCGCCGGATGGAGCTCCCCGGAGATGATTACGCGGTACGATAAGCGGAAATCTTCGATCGAAAACTCCGCTTCGCATTCGATCCACTACGGGAATTCCCCGAGAATCCTCCCTAAACCCCCTGAAAAATAAAAGCGAGCTTGGAGTCGATTACATGGAGATCGTGTTCATTTATAACTAGCGATAATAAGAGTTATCGCTAGTTAATGAAATTTCGATTTCTTGACATATTTCTTTCAGATGCTTAAGAGCCCAAGGAGTGAAAACTGAATTACTTTCATTTTTAGGGGCCTCAGTTCGGCAGAGGCTTTTCGTCCTCTTAGTGAGTGCTTGCTCTTTATCGGCATCCGCCCAGGAATTTCGAGCCTGGGGTCCGCAAGTTCGCTATCGCAACCAGATTCTCCTTGAAGATCCGTTCGGGGCTTCAAAAGGGGAATTTATCAATCCCAATGAGCAGCTCAATGCGCTTCAAGTTCGCTGTTTGAATCCGAAGGAGAGGGGAGTGCTCGTTTCAATCGGGTCATTTCGGGCACTCAATATGGCGGCGCTGGGGGGTTTCGAGACTCTTTTTCAATTGGATTATGACTTCACTGTGTCGGCGCTCAATTACCTCAACCGCGAGTTCATCCGCATCTCAAATGACCGGCATGAGTATTTGAGTTACCTTTTTCTCGGCGAAAAATACCCTTACCTTTTGGACAAGGTGCGGGCGGGAAAAATCACGGATCGGCACTATTTAATCTCTCTGGAGGCGATCGCTTATGCGATGCCGGAGGGGCAGTATTATCTCAATTTAGCCAAACTCAATTTAGCCTTGCCCCGCATTTCCCAAACTTACATCGATTTGCTACTTTCCAAATTCAACCATTACTCGAGACCAATCAGCGGCCCTGACAAACACTCCAATCAGCTGCTTAATTACCTTTTTTATAAAAAGCCATTTCTCAATCGAGACTCGTTCTCTTACTTGAAGTTTTATTACCTTTTTTTCAAGGGTTCAGAAAAACAGACCTTCTTCGGCGATGACCAGCTCTTCTCGAATTTGAAGGGGCTCGTCCATTCTAATAATCTAGTCATTTTTGCTGCAGATCTGACTCAAAGAAAAGGAATCATCAGCCTTGCCGCCGCGATCAGGGGCGAAAAGCAAAAAGTCAAAGCCCTTGATGTTTCAAACGTGCTCAGTTGGGTAGGGGAGAAAACCCCGGAGCGGTCCCCCAGGTTTTTTCAGAATCTCAGAGAGTTTCCATGGACCGATCAGGGGAGGGTGTTTCTTACGGACGAATGGAGCCCGAACGCGAGCGTCATCTCTATTGATGAGATGGATGAAAGGTTCCTGCTGACGGATGAATGGAAGACGCGCGTGCTTCATCAAAAAGCAGAAGTCACGCTCTGGAAGTACTTCGCCTTTGACCACTCCTGGATCGACGCTTTTGAAGCCGCATGGAACCCTACTTACTGGAATAAAGGTTTAAGCAATCTCCTCTTCTCCGGGGAAATCCCGCATCGTTCCGGCAACTTTCTTCACTTTTATCCGAGGGGCATTTGCCAATGATTCGCACTTGGCTTTTTGCTCTGCCCCTTTTTGTGGTTTCAACGTCCCATGCTCAAGTGAGCTTTCGCGGTCAAACCATCTTGGAGGACCCGATCGCTGCGGTGAAAGGGGGGTTCATCAATCCCAATGAGCACGAAAACTATCTCCATGCTCGGTGCTTGGACCCCAGGGAGAGGGGAGTGCTGGTCTCGATCGGTTCATTCCGCGGATTGAATCTGGGCACTTTCGGGGGATTCAGCGCGATCTTTCAATTGGATTATGATTTTTTGGTAACGCTCTTCAATGATCTCAATAAGGAGTTCATTCGGATCTCCGATGGCCGTCACGAGTACCTAAGCTACCTTTTCACGGGGACGCTCCTCAAGAATCAGATTCAAGCGGCGAAAGCTAAAAACACCCTGCAGAGTGATTTGGCCTTCGTGCGGGAATTGATCGCCATCGCTCGAAAAACGACGAAAGAAAAGTACTACCAAGCGCTTGCGACGTTGCCCCTCTCACTCCGGATCATTTCAGAAAAAGAGAGGACGGTTCTCAAGGAGCGTTTCCACGTTGAACCCCAGGCTTTCCAAACGCAACGATCGCCACTCGCTTTGCAATACCTCTTCACGAAGCTCCCGCCCCCTGATTTATTTTTGAATAGAATTGAATATTTTTTCTTATTCAGCGAAACGATCCGTCGCGGTGCCTTTTTCGGGGATGACCGTCTTTTCAGCCGCGCGAAAACCCTGGCCGAAAATGGATTGATCGTCCCCCTCTCGATTGACCTTACGGGAGAGCAGGGGATGAAAAGCCTGGGAGGCGCCTTGAGGCAACTGAACCTTCAGGTCAAAGCGGTGGATGTCTCTAATGCGCACGCCGGGATCCTCGAAAAAATTGAATCTGAGAAGGAGAAGGTGGGTCAATATTTTCTCAATCTCGAGGAGGCTCTCCCTTGGAGCCCGCAGGGGCGGCTGCTGATTACGGATGAATTTAAACGCTCCCCCATACCTGAGGCCAGAACGCTCATGAAATGGAAATACTTCGCGTTTCACCGCAATTTGCTGGAAACGCTCGCCCTATCTTATTTCTTCCCTGTTTTTGAGACGAGCGGCCCTCCTCAGGGATTGAGTCAATGGCCCATCCGGGAGCTCGGCGCCCCTTTTCAGCAGCTCGGAATCTCCCCCAGCCTCTATTCTCTTCCCGCGTCGCTTTGCCGATAGTTTTTGCGAATCCTTTGATAGACTAGGGGAGTGACTCCCCTACGCCCTCTCCTCGACGAAGTTGCTGATGCCTTCCTTTCAGCGCGATTCTTCATGAGAAATCATCTTTTCAATCAATGGGAGCTTTCAAAAATTTTTCCTCAGAAAAATCCCGCCTTGATGACCGAGAAGACTGCGGAATTTCAATTCTACTTCTATGTCCTTTCGAGGACTTTGACGAATCGAGTGCATTGGGGCGAAGTTTGGGATATCGGATGCCGGGGCTGGTCCTATGCACCGGCGCTCGCGGCTTTCTTCCCGGAAGCGAGGCTTCTCGGTGTTGAAGTGGATCCTGGACAGCGGTACTGGAACCTCAAAACACGAGGAGAACACGCTCAATTCCAAGTCTCGGGACTTCAGCAACAAGGGCGTCAAGCCGCGTTCTACGGACAGGACTTCAGAATCTTTGATTTTAAATCTACGGCTTCAAAATCAAGGGATTCGGTTCTTTTTTGCCATTTTTTTCCCTTCGTCTCCGAAAGGCCCTGTCGAAAATGGGGTTTGCCGAGTTCTTTTTGCGATTTTGAGGGGCTGCTCAAAAAAAGTCTGAGCCATCCCACGAATCAAGTTTTAGGAATTTTCAGTCTTCACCAAGGAGGTTGGGAGTTGGAACTCGCTCAGGCCCATTATCATGAGCAGGGACTTGATCCGCAAGTCACTGAGTTCACGGTTCCTGAATTTGAGCAGTGGTGGCCGGTACGTTTTTCTCTGTTCGCGCTCTATGCAGAGCGACAAGAATTACCTCAATCCAATGTCTGATAAGAAATATTATGTTAACCAGAAGAACTTAAAAAGCATAAGGGTCTGTTGACCAACGCGCCATTCCTTCTTTTTGCTGAGGCCTTACGGTAAAAGTCATTAAATTCCCAGCTCCCGAAAGAATATAGAACTTTTGATGAGCATCATCGAACAAGGGAGTCCCTGAAAAACCACTCCCATTCCCCACATTATAGCGGTAAAGCCCTTTGCCGGAATCCTTATCCAGCACGTAAAGGTACTGAAAGGTTGACCCAAAAATCAGGTGACGATCCGTGGAAACCACTGAGGTGGGCGTTCCTCCGTCCAATTCAAATTTCCAAACCGGTTTTCCGGATGCTTTTTGAAGGGCGTAGACCGTTCCATCCGTTGAAGGCAAATAAAGGATTTCACCATTTAAAGTCGCCTTTCGGCTGCCCCCAGCGTCAAAGCGCCAAATCACGGAGCCATCCTTGCGCTTCAATGCATAAAAGGACCCGTCATAAGAAGCGAGATAAAGGATGCCATTGTCCAGCACAGGAGACGCGTCCACATCCGTGAATTTTGATCCAAAATGAAGTTTACGCTCCCATTTCAATTGGCCTTCCTCCAATGACAGCGCCACTAAAAACCCGTCACTGAGGCCTGCGATCACTTCAGAGCCATCCACCAGCGGAGCCGCAGCCCCGTATATCGTCGCGTTCGGAGAAGATCTTCTCCGATAATGCCAAAGCCATTTGCCGGTACCGGCATCCACCGAGTAAACCACATCATCCGAGGTCGTGACGAAGACCCGCCCCGCGGCGAGCGTGGGCCTTGAAATCACCGGATTTCTCACTTCATACCGCCACTGCACATGCCCCGTCTGCGCATTCACGCAATACAAAAAACCGTCGCCCCCACCAAAATAAAGCAAGCCTTTATCCACGGTGATCTCGCTGACGACTCCTCCCGTAATTTTCAGGACCCACCGCTGCTGCTGGATGGAAGGATAGAAAGAAATCAGCCCCACGCTTTGATTGCCAAAAATCAGCGTATTCTCAAAAAGGACGGGATTCGAATACTCCGCGCCTCGTTCACCCGCCTCAAAGGGCCCATGAGTCTCGATGACTCCGTTTCTCACGAGAACCGCGGAGTCTTCCTTAAGCTCAGGATGAATATTTCTCCCCGAGCATCCCGTCAGGCTCAATCCGAGAACAGCGCTGGCTATGAGTTTTTTGCGTTTGAAGCAGTTCATGGGATTTTTAGTGCCGATTTATAGATTTCCGCGAGCTTCGCGGGGGCAGTTCCTGGGTGCTGGGAGATCACCTGCTCGTAAGTGGCCTTCGCTTTTTGCGGAAGCGACAATGTCTCCTGGCAGCGGGCGATGCTGAGGAGCATTTCCCCCTGCATGAAATCCTCACCCAAGCGCGCCGCCTTTTCCAACGTTTCAATCGCCAGAGCGCACTGCGACGCATCCTCATAGGCGGATGCGATCGAGACTGAGGTCAAGAGCTTTTCAAGCTGATCAGGGGCGCTCTGGAGTGCTTTCTGATACCAAGGGAGCGCTTTTTGGGGGGACTGGTGATTAAAGTAGAGATCCCCCAACGTCAACATCGCTTCATAGGAAGCTCGAGTGCCGGCAAACTGCGTGGTCACCGCCGTCAATTTTCCGATGGATGCCGAATAGGCTTGATCGACGTCCACTTTGCCCTGGGTCGATACCCCGTTTTTTTTCTTTTCGGCTTCGATTTCTTTCTGAGCTTGATAATAGCTCGCCCGAGCCTCTTCCGAAGTTCGATGCTTTTGGCTCGTCCAGTACGAAAAAGCCGCTCCAACGCCGAGGATGAACGCGAGAAGGATCGCGAACGCCCGGTAATGCTGAGTGAGATTTTCCACCAGCCGGTTGAGAAACAGCATAAACTGATCCGTCTTCTTAGCCGCCACTTGAATGCTCATGAACAATGATTTTTAGAGAACTCTTCCAGGGTTGTCAAAAAGAAAGCCCCCAGTTACCCTAATAATGAGATGAAAAGGTTCATTTGTCGGCTGATTCAACGCTCAAACTGGGCTTTAGGGGCGTTTATCCTGGGAGGGGCGCTTTCGACCCCGGTTTTTGCCAAAGATATGCAGGGTCGGCTGGGACTCGGCTATAACTCTGAGTTCGCGAACGCGAGCGAGACTCACGGGGTTCCCGGGGTGAGCTTAAAATACGGGATCACCCGGGATTTGGCGATCGAAGGAGTGGTGGGCGTCACCACAGCTACCCCCTCCAACTCGGTCGTGGGGTTGAAGCTTTTCAAAAATATCTTTTATGAGACCAATCTTAATTTTTATTTCATGCTGGGCGGCGCTCTTTTAAGCGCCAATCAAAAAAAAGGCGCTGAATTTCTCTCGGGATTCGGGGTCGAGTTCTTCATTCCTGGCATCGAAAGCCTGGGATTTTCAGTGGAAACAGGGGGCAGCCTCAATAATCTCTCAGGACACTACGTCTTTAGGACGTTGGGCGTGAGTTTCTTGAGCGCTGGGATTCATTTCTATTTTTAATCAAAGCTTTTTCAGGAAATACTCGCTGCTCTGCATTTTATTTCTGGGCCTCTGCACTCTTTCGCATACTGCAAAGGGAGCTGAACCCGGCCCCGGAGCAGGTGATCGAACGCTGCTCCCCGAAGAAGATGATCACTCCACCACTCCTTTTACCGAGTACGGCGAATTCAACGAAGAGGACGATGAGGCGGCCGATACCCGATTCCTGCAATATGGGCGTTTTTTCGGGGTGAGCGTTGGGTTGGGTTATGAGGGCGTGACGGGAAATCGGGGAAAGCTCTGGAAAGGCGGGCTCCCTCTGATCGACTTCAAAGTCCATTATTGGTTCGACTTCAACCTGGCGCTGGACTTGGGGCTTTTTTTCGTTTCTCACAACTATGAATTCACCGATCCGAACAGCCTGTTGAAAACCACGGTTGATGTTCGGATGTTCCATGTAGGATTGGACATCAAGTATTATTTCGAAACGCAGAATATGTCATCGGCGATCAGCTTCGCCAATCCGTACATCCTTCTGGGCGTGGGAAATTACACCAAACGGCAGCAATCCCCGGATCTCGGGATCTCCCCTTCGGATTACGCGTTCTCGATCGCCGGGGGAGCGGGATTGGAATTCCCCATCAAACCCCGTAAAACCTATTTTTCTCTGGAAGGCAAAGTCTACAAAGCGTCGTTCGCGGATTCAACCACGTCGCTCTTTTCGAGCACTCGCGGGCTTTCGGACTTGTCAGGCATGTTCTACACCGTCACCGGATCGCTTCTTTTTACTTGGTGAGTTCGCGCTTCTGGCGCTGAATGTATGAAAAGCGAAGCGGCGATCCCCGAAACTTCCAACGATCGCGCATCGTATTGATCAAGTGACGCTTGAGGCTTGGGTGGACCTTCAGGGGGTCATTAACGTGCAAGGCAAAGGCGGGCGGGCGCCTCCCGATCTGGTGGACGAAGTAAAACTTCGCGCCTAGCGGGTTGTAATTCCTGGAATTCGCCCTCACCCACTCCGTCAGGTCATGCGTATCGATGCGCGCCTCGCGATGCTTGATCAAGTCGCGGAGCGCCTCTCCCAATCCCTCAAAGCCCAAACGTTTGTGGGCGCTCACGACCCGCACCGGCGCGTAATTCAAAAAAGGCATCGTCGCTCGGATCCGCTTCTCGGCGTCCTGAGGGTTGAATTTGGGCTGATTTTTTTTGATGGCGTCCCATTTGTTGAGCAGGATGAGCACACTACAGCCCGCCTGCTCGATGAGGTTGGCGATTTTCCCGTCCTGATCCACGGGGCCTTCCTCGCCATCGAGCACGAGAAGCGCGATGTCCGCGCGCTCCAGCGACTTGCGAGCCTGCACCACGGATAAGACTTCCACTCCCCGCTCGGTCTTTCCCTTGCGGCGAATCCCGGCCGTATCGACCAGAATAAAAGGATGGCCATCGATGAGCACCGAGCTGTCCACCGCGTCCACGGTCGTGCCCGCGACGGGGCTCACGATCATGCGCTCTTCTTCGAGCAGCACGTTGACGATGCTGCTTTTGCCGACGTTGGGGCGGCCGACGATGGCGACCCTGGGAATGCCGGTTGGCTCATCCAGATCCATGAGCGGAGCGCCTTCTTCCGGCGAAGGAATCTCTACGCCCGTAAGCAGCGCCTCCTTCAAGGATTCAATCCCGCGATTATGCTCTGAGGAGATGCCTAAAACCGGCTCAATGCCGAGCTCAAAAAACTCCCCTTCGCGCTCTTCATGGGCGGAAGTATCAATCTTATTGACGAGCAGAAAAACTCTTTTGCTTTTAAAAACTCCGCCACCGCGCAACTGCGCGCACAAATCGCGATCCTCGTCCATGACGCCCGTCTGTCCGTCCACGACGAATAAAACAACGTCCGCCTCCTCGAGCGCCTTGAGCACTTGGGTGCGAATCCCCTCTTGAAACTCCCCTCTGCCCCACCCGCCCGTGTCCGTGAGCAGCACGCGGGCCTGCTTTCCATCGATCCACCAGAGCGCTTCTTTCTCGAGCCGGTCGCGAGTGACTCCGGGCTCATCATGAACGAGCGCCCGGCGACGGCCCAGGAGCCGGTTGAAAAGCGTGCTCTTGCCGACGTTGGGGCGGCCGACGATGGCGACCTTCAGCGAAATCTTCTGCGATGCTGTTTCAGCGCTCATCACGGTACCCCAGTCGCTTTAAGTCCTTCATGCTTTTGGTCCACTGCCGAAGGACTTTGACTTGAAGCTCCAGCCTGGTTTTTTTATCGAGGAAGGTTTCGATCTGCTCCCGCGCGACAATCCCGATCTGCTTGATCTTCGCTCCGCCTTTGCCGATCACCATCCCCTTTTGAGAGTCCCGCTCCACGAAAATGCTCGCTCGAATGAGCAGCGGCGAGCAGTCTTCGTTGAACTCCTCGACTTCGACGGAGCTTGAATAAGGAATTTCATCCCCCAGCTGATGGTAGAGCTGCTCCCTGACCTTCTCAGCCACCAAAAACCGCACTGGGCGATCCGTGAGCTGCTCTTGATCCGGGTAATAGAGCGGTCCTTCGCTGAGCGCGCTCCAGGTGCATTCAAGCAGCTCAGGGACCCCTCCGCCCTCTTGGGCTGAGATCCGAAACGTTCGAGCCGGGACTTTTCTCTCCCCCAACCCCGCGAGCAGTTCTTTTTCCAAGGCGTCCACTCCAAGAGGAGATCGAACAAGGTCGATTTTATTGAAGATCATAAAGACGGGGAGATCAGAACGCGCGATCACTTGAAGGACCGCTTGCTCGTGGTGCATCGCCGAGGAGGGGTCCACGAGATACCAGATCACGGAGCCGCCCTCCATGGAGCGCGCTGCCTCTTGCACCATATATTCGTTGAGGCCGCCTGGCCGCGCTTGGTGGATGCCGGGAGTGTCTGTAAACACGATCTGGCCCTCCGGCGAATTCAAGATGCCCACGATGCGCTGGCGCGTCGTCTGAGCCTTGGGCGTGACGATCGAAAGCGGAAAATCCAGCAACCGATTCATGAGCGTCGACTTGCCGGCGTTGGGGCGCCCGATGATGGAAACAAATCCAGATTTCATTTTTCAACCCAGATTCTGAATGGCGCTCCGAGCAGCGTTCTGCTCCGCCTCTTTTTTTGAATTGCCGCTAGCGACCGCGAGCACACGGTCGCTCATCCTGACTTCAACTTCGAACGTTTTGGCGTGATCGGGGCCAGTCGTGTTGAGCAGGCTGTAGGAAGGCGTGATCTTCCAGCGCGCCTGGATCATTTCTTGGAGCTGCGTTTTATGGTCATAAAAATTGATGAGGTCATTTTGATCCGAGAAGAAGCTCGAGAAAAGATGCCGAACGACGGGGTAAATGGCGTGGAAACCGCCATCGAGATAAATGGCGGCGATCAGCGCCTCGAAGGAGCTCGAGAGGATCGAGGACTTGAGCTGCCCGCCGGTGAGGAGCTCACCTTTTCCCAATCGCAAATAATCCTGGAGGTGGATGCTCTTTGCGATCTCAGCGAGTGTTTTCTCATTCACCACGGCGGATCGCATTTTGGAGAGCTGGCCTTCGTTGGCGCTTGGGAACGTTTCGAGCAGCAGATCGGAGATCACGACGTCCAGGACCGCGTCGCCCAAAAATTCAAGGCGTTCGTTGTCTCGGAGCGCGAGCGGTTTGTCCTGCAGGCACTCATGGCCGTACGAAGTGTGGGTCAGCGATTGCAAGAGAATTCCGCGATCACTGAAGTTATATCCGATGCGCTCTTGCAGACGCTCAAAGCTGACCATGATTCTCTAAAACCAGTTGAAAAACTGGTACTCCGACTCGCTGGGCTTATACCTCAGTTAACCATTAAAGTCAACTTTTGGAGTTTAACGTTTGACAATATCGAATCCGGTGAATTCGCCTATTTTACTGGCTGGAAAAGCTTCTGTGATTTTGGTCGAGATGAGTGCGTTTAACTTTGTATTTATTGCCAACGGCCGCGGCTAGAACTAATGTAACCAGATGTCCAAACAGCTCTTGATTCCTGGGAACAGGTTTGGCGCTTCCTTAGAGTTCTCTAATCCAAGTTGGAATGCTTCTACGGGTGAGTTGGAAGAGTTTTTCGTAAGATATCGCGCCGAGAATATCGATGCTTCGACTCGCGTATATGCTTACTTGCACGGTCCGAGTCTTCCCAATTTCTTTCACGAACTTGCCGAGAATTGGAAGGGTTGGACTGGTTCGAAAGATTGGAGTTCTCTCGAGGGAGAACTGAGTTTGGCCTGTACGTCAGACCGGACAGGCCATGTCACTATCGATGTGGAGTTTCGTCATTTCGTAAGCCCTGGCCCGTGGAAGGTACGAGGGGAGCTTGAAGTCGATGCAGGTCAACTTGAAGCTGTTTCGACCGCCGCAAAAAAATTCTTCAGTCAAGCGTGACCGTCTAACCCTAGTTATCTAACCAAAGTCTGAATTTTAAGCCATCGCCTGATCGATTAAAGATCCGTTCTCAAACCAGACCTCTCCCTGAGCTGCGCTCGAACGGATCACGTCAGGGCAGATCTCCTGAATCGAATTCCTCTGAACTTGCTCGCTCAGCGCCTCCCCCACTACCCGAATGCGGACGTAGTTCGAAGTCGTGCCCGACACCGAAACCCCGCTCTGGGAATGGTAAGGTCGCTCCATTAAAACGGATTTCAAAGGGGCTTTTCCCTGCCTGAGCTCTTCTTGAATCGCAGCATACCGAGCTTGAAGACGCTCAAAGCTCAAAGCCTGCAGAACACGCGCGCGCTCTTTTCTTTGATGCACCGGCACTGCTTGAGGCAGTCTCGTCGCAGGAGTCCCCTCTCGCTCGCTGTAAGGAAAGACATGCAGCCGATCCCAAGGAAGGCTCTTCAGTTCCTCTAAACTTTGCTGAAAATTCTCTTCGCTCTCACCTGGAAATCCCGTGATGACATCCATCCCCACAAAAGGCCGATCCACTTCTGATGACGAGATCTCAGCGATTCGCTTCAAGCACGAGCGAACTTCCTCGATGCCGTATTTTCTCTTCATGAGTTTCAAGATCCGCGGATGCGCGCTTTGGAGAGAAACATGAAAATGCTTGCAGAGCTGGGGATGCTCTTTCATGAGCTGGATCAGGCGATCCGAGATTTCCACCGGATCAAGCGAGCTCAAACGCAGGCGCTTCAAATCCGTTTGCTTCAAGATCCCTTCAACGAGATCCTCAAAACTGCTCCCAAAATCCTGTCCCCAATCCCCGATATTGGTCCCTGTGAGCACGACTTCTTGAGTCCCGCTTTGAACGAGCTCCTGGATTTTTTGAACGACTTGCTCAAGTGAAAGACTTCGCGAGGGTCCCCGCCCATAGGGAATCACGCAGTAGGTGCAAAACGCGTTGCACCCTTCTTGAATCTTCAAAAACACGCGGGTGTGCTGCGAGTCGGTCAAAAGCTCGGGGGATTCTACCGAAGGCCACTCCCGGTCGCGCGGATGACGCGAGAGGATCTGCTCATAACCCCGCGCCGATCCTAGGACCTCCCCAGGCGCCCCCGGAAGGCGCGGCTTCTCCACTAATTCCAGCACCTGGTCCACGAGCGTGAGCTTCTCTCGGTTTCCAATGACATAATGAACGCCTGTGGAGGCCGCGATCCGCTCGGGATCCACCTCCGCCGCGCAGCCCGTGACGACGATCAGAGCCCCAGGGTGAATACGCCCGAGCTTAGAGGCGAGCTTGCGGCTCTGACGGTCCGCCTCGTCTGTGACCGTGCAGCTATTGATGACGCAGATGAATTTTCCGGAGGGCGACGCGTCTTGGGATTTCCAAGGAGCCCACCCTTTTTTGCGGAACTCGCCCTCGAGGCGATCACCTTCAGAGAGGTTCGCCTTGCAGCCCAGGGTGTGGACGGAATAATGCCCGCGCGCATCAGAGTGGACCTCAGACTCATTCATGCCACTTCAACCTGATCGATAAAGGCCCCACCGAGCACTTCATCTCCTCGGTAAAAAACGATGGCCTGGCCCGGGGTGATCGCACGCTGAGGTTCGGAGAATTCAATTTCAATAGAGCCATCCGCTGAAGGAATCACCTGACAGGGGGCCTCTTCATGCCGGGAGCGGATGCGTGCTTTGCATTCCAAGGGCGCGGCCGCTGAGGACGGCTGCACCCAGTTCACGCGCGAGGCGTGGAGTTTTTTCTTATAAAGCCGCTTTTCAGGCCCGACTACTAACGTCTTCGTCTCACTCTGAAGATCGATCACGTAATGATCCACGGGAATGGCCCCCGAAAGGGCACTTTCGACGCCCTTTCTCTGCCCCACCGTATAGCGGTGAAGGCCTTCGTGCTGTCCAATGACTTCACCTTCGTGATTTTTGACGACACCCGGGGCGGGTTGAGCGACCCCGACCTGCTTTTCGATGAAAGCCGCATAGCCTTCCTTTCCGATGAAGCAGATCTCCTGGCTATCAGGCTTCTGCGCGTTGATCAGCCCCCACTGTGTAGCAAGCTCGCGCGTTTCCGTCTTATTCATTGCGCCAAGCGGCATGAGCGTTCGCTTGAGCGCGGCCTGAGTGAGCCCAAAGAGGTAGTAGCTCTGGTCCTTCTTGGAATCGGCCGCTTTGAGCAGTTGATAGCGGCCGTTTGCTTCATCATGGGCGATTTGCGCGTAATGACCGGTGGCCACCCATTGGCACCCCAGCTCATCCGCCTTGTCGAATAAATAATTAAATTTGATTTGATGATTGCATTGCACGCACGGGTTGGGGGTGCGATGCGCCAAATACTCCTCGATGAAGTAATCGACCACCTTTTCCCTGAACACCGCCTGCGCATCAATGACGTAATAAGGAATGCCGAGCCGCTCACACACCCGGCGAGCGTCCTGAGCGTCGACCAAAGAGCAGCAGCGCTTGCCCTCTCGCTCCCAATTGGACGCGCCGTGATCCCAAAGTTGCATATGAACGCCGATGACTTCATAGCCCTGAGAGAGCAAGAGTCCGGCGGCGGCGGAGCTATCCACTCCCCCGCTCATGGCCATGAGCACTCGCTTATTTTCGGATGCGGCTGACGACTTTGCTGAGTGCATGAATAAAACCTTCCAAATGCTGGCGTTCAATTCCTTCATGGAGAGACACACGGATTGAAGCGAGCGCTTCTTCTCGGGAGCGGCCCATCGCGAGCAAAACATGGGATGGCTCGAGCGCCCCGCTCGAGCACGCCGATCCCGCGCTGACGGAATATCCTTCCAGATCCAACCCGATCACCAAGCTTTCACCTTTTATTCCCGAAAAACTCAAGCTCAAAGTATTGGCGACCCGCGGGGCATCGCAACCATTGACCGCCGCGCCTTTAATTCTCTCAAGAACCCCTGCTTCAAGCTCATTTCGAAGCGGTGCCATCTTTTCAGCCCAACTGACCGGATCTAGCTCTGAAGCCGCTACGCCAGCCGCCACGGTCCCCCAGAGATTCTCAGTTCCCCCGCGCAAGCCTTGCTCTTGTTTGCCAAAAATCAAAGGAAACTCAAGCCGCGCTCCTGGAGCGGACCAAATGAAACCCGTCCCGGAGAGCGCACCTATTTTATGACCTGAAAAACTTGCCCAAGAGACCCCCAGGGTCCGCAGGTCAATGGGCAGTTTGCCCCACGCCTGAGCGGCATCGAGGTGAAAAGAGATCCCTGGAAATCGCCTTAACTCCTTCAATAAGGCCGCAATTGGCTGAATCACGCCCGTTTCATTATTGACCCAAGCGAGCGAGAATAAAGCTGTATTCGGGCGGAGAAGCTGTTCCAATTGTTGAATGTCCGCGATTCCCCTCTCGTTGACGGGGAGGACGCTGATGTCAACCCCACGCCGCCGGTACTCCTCAATGAGCTGCAGGGTGGAATCATGATTCGTGGCGCACACGATCCAGTGCGGAATCTCCCGAGAGCGAAGTTTGGGCTCAAGCACAGAACGAATAATGGTTTGATTGGCTTCACTCCCCGATGAGGTCAGTGTAATTCGTGAAGCATCCCGCTCCCCCACGGAGTGAGCGATCTGGCTTCGGGCTTTCGAAAGCTCCGCCTGAACCCGTCTGCCGTGCGAATGAATGCTGGAAGGATTGGGCTGAAGAGCGAAAAACCGCTCCTCAATCAGTTGCTTCAAGACTTTTTGAACAGCCGGCCTCAGCGGGTAGGAAGCATTCGCGTCAAGATAGATCGCGGACTTTACCACCGGTGATTCCATGCGCTTCAGGCTGAGGAGCAGAGGGGAGTTCAGCTGCCGCGGAGCGAGACGCGTCCACATTCGTGCCACGGGCTTTGCGGATCAAATCACCCACGGAAGCGGTCGTAAGATACTCCTGCATGATCAACCCTAGATTTTCAAAATAACTCTTCGTGAGGAGAAACTCGACGGTGTCACTTTTAACGTCACCCGTCCCCACGAGATCTCTCGCGGGGTTGATGTTTTCCCCGACGCTGACCAAGACATCGCGAATGGAGATTTCATCCATGGTGCGAGCCAGGACATAGCCACCGCCTGGACCCCGAACACTCTTCACGACGGATCCTTTGCGAAGGCGGCGAAAAAGTTGTTCCAAATAATGTAAGGAAATTTTTTGACGTTCCGAGATCTCTTGGAGCCGAACCGGGCGCCCATTGGAATTAAAGGTTAAATCTAAAATGGCGCGTACTGCATATCGGCCTTTGGATGTAAGACGCATAAAACTCAATTCTCCCTTTTCCCGCTCCCCACCTATAAGGGCTAACATTTCGTATCTTATGCGTCAACTAATATTCCCAAGGCATTTAGTATAGTTTTAGCCCTATTTTGCCGAAAAGTGAGTTCAAGGGAGGAAATGATGAAAAAAAAGGGCGATACCTCCTTTACGGTTGATTCTGAACAGACGGGCCTGACGCATATGCCCAGCATTACTCGCCTATTAAATCGAAAAAGCCTTTTAAAATCAAAGTTTTATAATGAAGCCCCAGCTTCTTCAAAAGAACAGCCCTCCGCTCCTCCCAGCATCTCTTTAAGCCCACAGGCTTTGACTCCCACCGTGCCTCCACCTCCTCAGCCCGAAATGAGCGTCAAAAATCTATCGGAACCCGTGTTAGAGCTTGAGCTCAACCGTGCGCCGCAGCAAGCGCAGCCTCAAATCAAAAAAGCCGAAAGACGATCAACGCGGCGCATGGACTCTTGGTCCTTAGAGGTTCTCCGTAACCGCCCGCAAGATCAATTCGCACAGGGGCTTTTAGAGCTCATGCAGCCCGGCAAAGCGCAAATGAGCCTGTATCTTCTTCCTCAGACTGTCGGAAGCGACTCCTTTTTGGCCGCAGCTGCGCTCGCTCCCCGTGAAAAACTCATTCTTTGGACGGGGTTTAAATGGAGCAAGCAAGAAGATCCTCGACTGTGGGAAGAACTCACGAAGAAAGGCTTCAGTGAGATCCCTCCCAAAAACATCCCTTTGAAACAAGCATTGGGGCTCAATCCGGACGAAAGACTCTTTTTTGTAAGGGTCGGGAAGCCACCTCACCTTCGCGGCCTTCTCATCGTAATCAGTAGCTCGGACTTAAGTCCCGCGATCCTCAGTTTCCTGGATCGATTGGATCGAGCCGTACTCAAGGCCGCTTAAGGATCAGGACTCTTCTTTGAAGAGGATTGTCCTCAAATTCCATTTTTACGTCGTACCCCACCTGATTTCGCATGACTTCCGGCCACAAAGAGGCCCACTCGCAAATCGCTATGGAATGAGAGCGCATCGGGGGGAAATAATCAAAAATCCCGCGATCCTCGAGTTCGGCCTGCTGACGGATTCGGTAAAGGTCCATATGGACGATCGAACGGATCAAGGGGTGTTGGCGCGACTCATATTCATTAACTATTGAAAAAGTAGGGCTTCCGAGGAGGGGAAGATCCCGGTTGAAGCTGAGAATGAGCGCGCGGGCAAAGGCGCTCTTGCCTACACCGAGCGAGCCCTCAAGAAAAATGCAATCCCCGGCGCGAAGCTCCGAGTGAAGCAGGCCGGCCAGAGCGCTGAGCTCTTCCTCAGAGCAGGTGAACTCGGCTCTCGGTTGCGGGAGGCGCTTCGGAAGAGTCTTTAAGGTCTTTGAAGGCATTTCCTATATTCTCGATGATGTCTTGGGCGATCATGCTGCGATGGCCCTGATGCTTAGCCGCGAAATCACCGGCTAAGCTATGCAAATAAACGCCCAGCAATGTCCCCTGGAAAGGATCCATCCCTTGGCCAATCAACCCCCCAATCATCCCCGCCAGGACGTCCCCGCTTCCTGCGGTCGCCATTCCGTCATTGGGATAATGATTGAGATACAAAATCTCCTGAGGGGAGCCGATGAACGTCGCGGCTCCCTTCAGGAGCGTCACCGCATGAGTGAGCTGAACAGCCTGCTTCACTGAGGCCACGAGATCTTGGACAATCGTATCCTTGGAGGCATTGAGGAGCCTCGCCATTTCTCCGGGATGAGGCGTCAGGACAACGGGGGCTCTGCGCTTGGCGAGAAAATCATGAAGCCGATATTCCGAAACCGCATTCAGCGCATCCGCATCCATCACGACCGGGCCATCATAAATACTGAGAAGATCAGTGAGGAGCTGCTTAATCTCAGGCCTTGACCCCAACCCGGGCCCAACCACGACTGATGAGTACGTTGACAATGCCCGCTTATAGGCTTCATATTCCGGGCCTGAAACAAGGAGCGGCACCGCCATAGTCTCCAGCGGGAGTTTGCTCACCAGATCTGAAAAGCTCTCCTCCCAAGTCGCGGCGGTCACCAATCCCGTCCCCATTTTATGGCAAGCGCGCGCCGCCATGGAGATGGCGCCCACCCGTCCTGGGCTCCCCCCGATCAAAAGCGTGTGACCAAAAGAGTTTTTATGCCCGTAGCGATCCCTCGCCTTCAAAAGCGCGCGCATCGGGGATTTCATGAGCAGGTACTTATCCCCTTCAGCTCGAAACTTTGCCGGCAAGGAAATATCCACGTTGATGAGCTCGCCTCGTCGCGTCGCCCCCAGCGGGAGAAAGTGTCCGAGCTTGGGGAATCCAAAGGAAAGGGTCAGAGTGGAAAGAATGGATGTACCGCGGATCGCTCCCGTCGTCCCGCAAACGCCCGAGGGAATATCCAGGGAAATGACCTCCGAAAAATTTTTGGCATTGAGCATCTCAATGACGTCATAAAAAAGTCCTTCGACATTTCCCCGCAAACCGGTCCCTAAAATTCCATCGATCACGGTGAAAGGCCCAGCGGAGCTCTCAAAAAAGGACTGGAGCTCTTGAGCACGCTCCAGATAAGTGATTTTAGCCTTGAGCTTTTTGAGGAGGGTCAAGTTCTCAAGAGCCACTCCCTGGTAAGTGGAGAGATCTTGCAGGCAGAAGACGCGCACTCGGCGATCCAGGCATAAAAATCTCCGCGCCACGACAAACGCATCCCCGGCATTATTCCCTTTGCCTGCAAAAATCAGGACCTCAGTATCGATCCCCGCACGGGGATGATGCTCCAAAATAACTTGGGACGCGGCGCGGCCCGCATTCTCCATGAGCAGCTTGCTCTCCAATGAATACTCCGAAGCAGCGAGAGCATCGAGCGACTTCATCTCTTCGCTCGTGCAAACCCTCATCGGAACCCGCTCGATCAACCCCTTCATCACTTCGGTTTTTCCTTTCTCAGGGAGCTACGATGGCTGAAACCATTTCTCGGACCGCTTGATCGAGCCCCACGATGGCCGAGCGACAGACAATGCTATGCCCGATGTTGTATTCAGCGATCAACGGACTCCCGTCATGACGAGAGAATTCCGCCAGCGCGCGCACGTTTTCAAAGTCCAACCCATGGCCCGCGTGAACGGAAAGGCCCAAATGGTGCGCCTCTTCAGCGGCTCGATGGATTTTCTCGAGTTCTTTTTTCATGGGCCCTGATTTTCCGCCTTGTGATTGGAGCGCGTAGCGCCCGGTGTGAAGCTCCACGGCATCCGCTCCGAGCTGATGGCTGATTCGGACGGCCGAAAGAGTGGGCTCAATGAATGTACTGACGCGAATCTTGCTTTTCTTGAGCTGTTGAATCACCCCTGAGGTTTTTTTGTTCCGAGCCGACGAAGAAAAATTCAATCCGCCCTCGGTCGTTTGCTCTTGTCTGCGCTCAGGGACCAGGCAAACCCACTGAGGCTGGGTTTGAAGCGCGATTTTCAGCACTGGGCCGTTGCAAGCCATTTCCAGATTGATCGGGGCGCCCAAGCGCTGGGTGAGGTCTTTGACATCCTGAGGTTGAATGTGACGCCGATCTTCCCTCAAATGGATCGTAATTTGATACGCCCCGGCCGCTAAGGCGAGCCGAGCGGCCTCCAGGAGATCGGGGTAAGGCGTACCCCTCAGCTGCCTGAGGGTGGCGATATGATCGATGTTTACGCCGAGCCGAGGCATCATCGCAAGCTCATCCCAAGAACCGATGGATCGCCGCGGCTATCTTTTTTGAGAGAAATTGAATCTTTTCCTGGTCTTCACCTTCCACCAGCACCCGGGCTAAAGGCTCAGTCCCAGAATAACGCACAAAAACGCGGCCCTTCCCTCCCAGGGTCTTTTGAGCCGCTGAAATCGCCTCAGCGACTTCTTCATGGCTTTCAAAAGGGTCTTTTCGAGTGACTCGAACGTCTTCTTTGGCTTGCGGAAACAGCCGGATCGCTTTCTTGAGCTCGGAGAGTGGCTTCCCGGTTCGTTTGATCGCCTCCAGCACTTTCAGCGCGGCGACGATGCCGTCTCCTGTCGTCGATTGATCCAGGAAAACGAGGTGCCCCGACTGTTCTCCCCCCAAGTTATACCCATTTTTTCGCATGGTATCGACGACGTAACGATCCCCCACTTGCGCGCGAACCATGGAGATCCCATGCTCCTGCAACGTCATTTCGAGCCCGACATTGGACATCGGGGTGGCAACTACCGTATTTTTTGAGAGTGAGCCCTCTTTGGCCATCTGAAGCGCGCAGAGCCCGATAATTTGGTCGCCATCCACGATTTCGCCGTTCTCATCGGATAAAATGCACCGATCGCCATCCCCGTCCAACGAGATTCCGATGTCAGCACGGTACTCTACAGTAGTCGCGCTAATCGATTCCGGATGAAGGGCTCCGCAGCCCTCATTGATGTTGAGCCCATTGGGACTGACCCCTTTTTTGATCACTTCAGCCCCGAGCTCCTCGAACACCAAGGGCGCGACTCGATAGGCTGCGCCGTTCGCGCAGTCCAGGGCGATCCGGACCCCGACGAGATCCAAATCCCGCGGAAAAAGGCTCTTGAGAAAAACTAAATACCGACCGTGTACATCTTCGATGCGGGAAGCCTTCCCGACCAAATTCGCCGTCGGGCGATAACCATCGATCTCTTTCGAGAAAATGAGTTTTTCGATCTTCTGTTCAATCTCATCGGGGAGCTTGTACCCGTCGGCCGAAAAAATCTTGATGCCATTATCGTAATAAGGATTATGGGAAGCCGAGATCATGATCCCCGCGTCAGCGCGCATACTCTGGGTGACAAAGGCCACCCCCGGGGTGGAGAGCGGCCCAATCAGGATCACATCCGCCCCCATGGAGCAAATTCCGGAAGCGAGCGCCTGCTCGATCATGTAACCGGAAAGGCGGGTGTCCTTTCCCACGACCACTTTCGCACGTCGAGTCGATTTGCTGTCCGTTTTCAAAACGGAGTTGAAGCTCGTGCTTTTTAAGATGAAAGCCACTGCCCGGCCTACCGCCATGGCCATCTCCCCCGTCATGGGGTACTCATTGGCGATCCCTCGGATTCCGTCAGTGCCGAATAACTTGCGGCTCATGCTCCGCTCTCCTCCGCGCTGCTTGCCTTTTTTCATTCAATACAGCGTGACCTGAACTTGTTCAGGAATGGTTTGAACCAGCTGAATCGAGTTGGGCACGATTACCTTCACTCGCTCAGTGTACTTGCCTTTGGGCTTTCCCTTCATGTCCAGTACCGCATAAATGCTGCTCTTGTCCAAAAACTTCAGTTCCTGGGCTGGGGCTTTGACGATGATCTCCAAGGATTTGGAATCCAGCTTGGAATTGAAACTCGAGAGCACTCGAATGTCGATGTTCCGAATGCGATAGCCAGCAAGGACGGGGGACACCTCAATATGAGCTTTGGGCGCGGGGCTATCAAGCTGGACGCCATAGTCCGAAAGGCTCAGATCGACTTCTTTTTCGGTGGGGCGATCTAATCCTGAAATATCAATCGCCGGCGCCTTGATCGAGTCAATCAAGGCGATCTTGGGTTCAGGGCCCCGGACCCGGATGAAACTGGGGATCAGCTCGACTTTTCCAAGTCGGTAACCTTCGGCCAAATTCCCCTTGATTTCAAAATTCACGGGGATCTCTTTGGTTCTTAAATAAACCAACTTAATCAGCACTTCAGTGGGATTGATGGAAAGGACTTTAACCCCGATCGGCAAATGGATGTTATCTGGGAAAAAACGATAGGTTACGAGGCCAGGCTTCGAACCGACCAAATTCACCCGAATGGGTTCCTCCCGGCGATCCAACACCGACCTCAGGAAAGCTTTCGGCCCTGACAATCGGAAGAGCACTTTCTCCGGCAATTCATTCGCCGGAGTCACTTCAGGCGAAGTCGCCACCTCAAGCGGCACTTCTTTGACGACCTCCACGTTCCTCGATCCCAGGACCACGAACCACAAAAGCACCGCAATGCCGATCGATACGATCTTCACCCCAAAATTAGCGCTGACCAGATGAAAGAATGAATCCAGCGTTCGCCTGCTCAATCGTCCCCCAAGCTCTTTCTCCAGCGATCAAAGTAAAACCAATTCTTGAAAAAACCCGAAAATCCCCCCTGACGCTTAGAGAGGTCAAGCAGAGCCACCAAACTTTGGCGCAGCTCATGCTCATTGAGGTTGACCGTGATCTTCCCGTTCTTGACGAGATGGGCCTCCCCCGCCTCTTCCGAAACCAGGACCACGATCGCATCCGAATCCTCGGTAATCCCCAAGGCGGCCCGATGGCGCGTTCCATAGCGCTTATCGATGTTGGGATCCTTCGAGAGCGGCAAAAAGCAACCCGCCGCAGCGACTCGCCCCAAACGGATGATCGCGGCCCCGTCATGAAGCGGTGAGACCGTTACAAAAATTGAATAGAGCAATTCCGAGCGGACCCGCGAATCGAGCCGCGAGCCCGTATCAATGAAATTCTTGAGCCCCGTCTCGCGCTCGAGAACGATCAGACCTCCGATTTTCTCCCGGGCCAAACGCGTTGCAGCACGGGCGATCTCGTACACCATTTCCCGCTCTTCCTCGACTGAGGCGGAGGAGAAGAAGGGGTTCTTTCCGACGTGAGTGAGCGCGCGGCGAAGATCATCTTGAAAAAGAACAATCACCAGCAGAATAAAATAATCAAAAAAATAGGAAAGCAGCCAGTGAGTGGTGAAAAGCTCAAAAGTGGAGGAGAGAAAAAAGCTGATTCCCAGGATGCCCAGCCCCGTGAGCATCTGCATCGCCCGCGTCCCTTTGATGAGGATCAAGATGCGATAAACGATGAATGCGACGATGCTGATGTCGATTAAATCCCCGAGCCTCCAACTGGACTGAAGGTTGTAAAGAACATCCAACATCCAGCAATTTCCTCAACTCTGAAGGAAGTTCCCGCCCGCCATCATACCGGCAACGGAGCGGGTGTGGTGCCCGGCGCGCTTTGGGCGTCAGGAGTCTCATTGGGGTTTTTGGGTTCTTCGGGTTTCCGGACCACTTTCAATCCCTGCATGATCCTCTCAACATCCTCGCCGTCAATGGTCTCAAACTCCAGGAGCGCCTGCGCGAGATCATGAAGGGTTTGGATTTTGGAGGAAACCATTTCACGGGCGCGTCGATAGTTTCTTTCCACGATATCCCGAACTTCGCGGTCAATCGTTTGAGCCGTCTGCTCCGAGTAATCCCGGTTTTGGCCGATCTCACGGCCCAGAAAAATTGCCTCTTCTTTTTTGCCGAAAGTAATCGGCCCAAGAACCTCGCTCATCCCCCATTCGCAAACCATCCTTCGCGCGAGATCCGTGGCTCTTTCGATGTCGTTCCCTGCACCCGTCGTCTGCTGACCGAGGACCAGCTCTTCAGCCACTCGCCCTCCCATGAGAAAAGCGATGCTATTCTCCGCTTTGTCCTTTGAAAGGTTCACTCGATCTTCGTTGGGGAGCGTTTGAGTCACTCCGAGGGCCATCCCTCGAGGAATGATGGTGACCTTATGAATGGGATCTGTTCCGGGGATCAACTTACCGACTAAAGTATGGCCCGCTTCGTGATAAGCCGTCGTTTTTTTCTCTTGATCGGTCAAAACCATGCTTTTCCGCTCGGCACCCATCAAAACCTTATCTTTGGCGTGCTCAAAGTCCGCCATTTCAAGAAATTTCTTATTCGACCGGGCGGCGAGCAAGGCGGCTTCATTCACTAGATTCTCTAGGTCAGCGCCTGAGAAGCCCGGAGTTCCCCGTGCGACCACTCGAAGATCCACATTTTCCGCCATCGGAGTTTTTCGGGTATGAACTTTGAGAATCGCTTCTCTCCCTTTGACGTCAGGGGCTGAGACGACGACTCGGCGATCGAACCTTCCTGGGCGCAAAAGCGCCGGATCGAGCACATCAGGACGGTTGGTAGCGGCAATGAGGATGACGCCGTCATTGGATTCAAAACCATCCATTTCCACCAAAAGCTGATTGAGGGTTTGCTCGCGCTCATCGTGCCCCCCTCCCAGTCCCGCTCCCCGATGTCTTCCCACTGCATCAATCTCATCGATGAAAATAATGCAGGGTGCGTGCTTTTTCCCCTGTTCAAACAAATCTCGGACTCGAGATGCGCCCACCCCTACGAACATCTCGACGAAATCAGACCCTGAGATGGAGAAGAAAGGCACCCCTGCTTCTCCGGCCACGGCTTTCGCAAGCAAAGTTTTTCCGGTGCCCGGGGGCCCCATGAGCAGCACCCCTTTCGGAATGCGCCCTCCCAAGCGAGTGAATTTTTTTGGATCCTTGAGGAAGGCGATGATTTCCTCAAGTTCTTGCTTCGCCTCTTCAGCGCCAGCGACATCCTTAAATGTAATTCGATTATTAGATTCCGTGAGCAATCGAGCTTTGCTTTTGCCGAAGGACATTGCTTTCCCGCCGCCCGCTTGAATTTGGCGCATGAATAGGAAAAACAAAACGAAAAGCAGGAGCATCGGAAACCACGAAATCAAGACTTGCTGCCAAACCGGGGTTTTCTCGGCACGTTCATAGTTAAACGTGATGCTGCTTTTCTCCAAGAGCTCCAAAACCCTTGAACTCTCCGCCGATCCCACCGTTTCGAAGTATTGCTTTTTGCCGTCAGTCCCCGCTTCTTTGAAGCTTCCGACCACCAAGTTATCCGGCTTGAAGGTCACTTCGGAGACCTTGCCATCCTTGATATACTGGATGAATTCGCTAAATTTGATCTCCTTGCGATGCCTGCTCCCGGGATCAAAGATCTTGAAGAGGCTTGCAAAAAGCAAAATGAGGACTAACCAAAGTGCGATCGTTTTATGCGATGGTTTCATTCAAATTCATCCCTATCAACGGCTTCAGGCTATCATGATCCCGCCGCAAAAATCAAAACGCATCTCCGCTTCGGCTTAAAACCCAACGCTCCCCTTTTTCAGCGGTTAAGACCCACCCATGAGGGAGTTGAACGCTTCCAAGCCACTGACCTTGCTGAAGTTTCTCCTTGAGCAGTTGATAGTGAGAACGCCGGCCTCTCACGGCCAAAGATTGAAAGATCGCCTGAAAAACCCCCAAATCCTCATAGGAGCGATTCTGCCCCCAAAACTTTTTCCAACTGGTGGAATCACCTTGGAGCGCCTGACCTAACGCAGCGAGATGCTCCATCGCTTGGGGGAAAATTTTTTCTAGTGGAGGCAAAAGCTCCTTTCGCATTCTCGCTCTCAAAAAGCGGGGATCGTCATTCGTTGAGTCGTGCCTCCAAGGCTGCTTTTCCTGTTCAAGGTAAGTTTTCAGCAGGCTCTTCCTCATCCCTAAAAAAGGACGAATCTCGATTCCATCCTGCGCCAAGATTCCTCCCCATTGCGAGGGATCTTGGCCGGTGCAAAGCTTCCAAAGTAGCGTTTCCGCCAAATCATCCGCATGATGAGCCGTAAAAACTTTTGCTCCCCACTTTTCAGCGGCTCTCGAAAAAATCTCCTTTCGCTGAATGCGGGCTTCGTTTTCAAGAGATTCGCGATGGCCTGCTCGCGGGGTTTTGAGACGAACACATTGAAATTTCACTCCCCAGCGTCGGGCGGTGAGCCTTAAAAAGTTTTCATCTTCATCAGACTCCTGGCCTCTCCAACCGTGGTTCACATGCAGGAGCTGAAACTGATCTTTTTCGCCTATTTTTCTGCCGTAATGAATCAAGAGATGAGCCAGCGCCATAGAATCAATACCGCTAGAAACTGCGATTAGGATATGCGAATTTAACTTTTCGAAGATTTCTGTTTTTTTTAAAGTCCGCAGAACCTCTCGAATCAGCTTCCCGCCCGCTGGAGAAGCTTTACGGTATCGCGTCGATTGAACCCTTGACCCAGCCATGCTTGTCGTTTAATCAAGGGAGGGTTCTAAGATCAAGATTTCCCTGAAAGTGGCTCGGTAGCTCAGATGGTTAGAGCACAGGATTCATAACCCTGGGGTCGGGGGTTCGACTCCCCCCTGAGCCACCACTTTAAGTCGATTACTGAACGAGGCAATCCCAACCCAATCCTTGAAGTTTTTCAGCCAATTTCTGGGCCTGACTCTCGCAGTATCCCCGTTCGCTCTTGGCGCTCCACACGACCTTGCCAGGCTGACCCGTCTCACGAATGTACATGACATCGCAGGGGGGCGTTTGATGGGGCTGCGCATAATGAATGACGATGCTTCGACGCAGCTTCCCCTGCTGACACTCATATTTGAGCTCCCCCTCCGAAGCCGAAAACGCCGGGAAAACTGCCCCCACGACATAACCAATGAGAAGTCGCCGCATGATTTTCATCGCATCCATCCCTTTTCTCACTTTAACCGGCCTTCAACCCTTCAATCAAATCGAGCTGGGACGCGCGTTTGGACGGGTAATAGCATGCGATCAGAACGATCAACATGGCGCTCGTCGCGATCAATGCGTAATAAAGGGGTTCAAAAGCAACCGGTAAAGTTCGGTCATAGTAAATTTCAGGCAGCCGGATCAATTCATAACGACTGAGAAAGATGCACAAAACATACCCGCCAGAAAGGCCCGCCGCCATCCCCGCCAAACCGACCATCAACCCTTCCGCCAAGAAAACTCCTGAGATCTCGGCTCTGCTCGCCCCCATGGCCCGCAAGATTGAAATCTCCCTCCTTTTTTCAGTCACCATCAGAGTTAATGTCGTCACCATATTGAAAGAAGCAACCACGACGATGAACGCAAGAATGACAAACATCGAGATGCGCTCGAGCTTCAACGAGGAGAAGAGATGGGCATTCAATTCCGTCCAGTCTTGAACCCGAAAAGGCGCGGCTTTCGGGCGCAAAAACTCAGAAAGCGCCGGCGCTTCGTCGAAATGACTCAGCGCAACTTCCCACTGATTCGCAACTTGGGCTTGCCGCAAAAAAGACCATACGGAGGATTGTGACGCGAACACGGTGTGCAACTCCTGCTCGGGAATCCCGGATCGATAAATCCCCTCGATTACGAAAGGCTTGACGCGGGGAATGCCTCCCGCTGGGCCATCGGTTTCAGTGGGGGAAATGGCATTCACCTCATCGCCCGGCAAAAGCCCCATCTCAAAAGCCAATTCTTGACCCACAAAAAGACCCGGGATTTTAATGGACTGTCCGCCCTTTCGTTTGGTGAGCATCGGCGCTTCGGCGCTCTCGATCAATTGAGGCTTGAGTCGCTGCAAGCGCTCGGCGCTCACTCCCTTAAGCACGACCCCCGAAACCTTGCGAGCGAGCTTGAGAATGACCTCAGTACTCACGACTGGGGTAAGGGACTGCACGCCGGGACGAGAACTTAAGAGGCCCGCCAACGCGCTTTGCTCAAAACTCGCCAAAGGGACATACCCTCTCTCGAATCCCGGGACACTCATCGTGGGCTGGATCAAAAGGTGGAGGTCAAAGTTCATCAGTTTTTTTTTCAATTGAGCTTCAAATCCGTCCATGACCGAAAGCACGACGATCATCGATGCAACCCCGGCCGCGATCCCCAAAATAGAAAGCCATGTGATCAAATTCAAAAAACGAAGGTTTTTTTTGGACTTCAGATAACGAAAACCCACCCAAAAAATCCAGAAGCGGCTTGAGTGAGAAGGGCGCTCAGCAGCCGTCACTGTTGAGGAACGGCGGAACCGTAAAAGCGCTGACGATGCTCAGCTCGGGCCAAAAGGGCGGGAGCTGGTTCATAGCGCGCCCCGAACCGAGCGTGATAGACGGAAAGGCGCTTCACTACTTCCTCGATGCCGAGAGAATCTGCGTACGCCAAAAGCCCGCCTCGAAAAGGAGGAAAACCTGTTCCCATGATCATGGCGACGTCGACTTCCGAGGCCGAAGCAACCACTCCTTCCTCCAAGCATCGCGATGCCTCGTTGATCATGGGCAAAACCGCCCGGTCGATCATTTCCTGGGCACTCAAAACTCCCCGACTCGGAGTGACGCCAAGGATTGGGTAAATCTCAGAATCCACACGTTTGTTCTTGGGATCGGTATAGGAATAAAGTCCTTTTCCTGACTTTTTCCCAAGCCTTCCCGCCGCGACCACCTTCGCTTGAATGGGCGCCGGCATCATACGGGCTCCAAACGCGTCGTAAAGGATATGCGAAACTTTATCGCCAACATCAACGCCGACTTCATCAATGAGTTCCATCGGGCCCATTGGCATGCCAAAATCCAAGAGATTGCGATCAATTTCCTCAATGGGGGCGCCGTCAGCCAACAAGTAAATCGACTCATTCAAATAAGGCATCAAAAGTCGATTGACCAAAAAGCCGGGGGAATCCTTGACGATGACAGGCGTCTTGCCCAATTGCTTGGCGAATTGGAAAATTTGCGCAACAGCAACATCGGAGCTTTTCTCGCCCCGAATGACCTCCACGAGAGGCATGCGGTGCACGGGATTGAAAAAATGCATGCCCACGAACCGCTCGGGCTTCCGAAGCGCTTGCTGCATTTTTGAGATCGAAAGGGAGGAGGTATTGGAAGCGATGACGCAGGAATCAGAGACTTGGGATTCCAGCTCCTGAAATACTTTCTTTTTGACCTCAATATTCTCGACAATCGCCTCAATGACCGCCTGAACTGACTCGAAGCCGCTGTAATCCAACACGGGGGAAATGTAGTTCAACTTCTGCTGAAGATCCCGGGCGGCCTTCTTTCCCTTCAACCGCCTCTTAAAAACCTTCAACGCGGATTGCACGCCCAGAGTGAGGGCGGCGGAATTGATGTCTTTCATTCGCGCCGTGACTTTTTTATCCGCCAGCAGCTGAGCGATCCCGCCGCCCATGACCCCTGCTCCCAAAACCGCGGCGCTGTGCAACGGAGCGAGGGAGGAACTTGCTACCGAATCCACCCCTTTTGATTTTTTTACCGCCTCGGTGAGGAAAAAGATGCGAATGAGGTTTCTTGAAATTTCTGAAACCGCCAATTTTGAAAACTGCTCCGCTTCCAGCACTAACGCGCGCTCACGAGCTTTTCCCTGCAACTTGCAGCCATAAGCTCCACCGGTCTTGCGAATCACCTCAATCGCGGCGAGCGGCGCTGGGTAATGACCCCTTGTTTTTGAAATCACCCCTTGACGGGCTTTGCTCAAGATCAGGGAACGCCCGGGAAAAGCGGACTCCATGAGCTTGCCCAGTGGCCCAGCCCATGGATTCAAAGGAGGAGCGGGAGCGATGCGCACTTTCTTTTTCAACCGGGATTGCTGAGCGGCGGCCCACTTCCCTGCTGAATTAACGAAATCCTGGCTTGGCAAAACCGCATCGGCCAAACCGATTTTTCGGGCTTGCTCGGACTTTAAAAGCCGGCCCGTCAAGATCATATCCAGCGCCGACGCCAAACCCACTCTTCTTGGCAGGCGAACGCAGCCCCCCATCCCCGGGATGATCCCCAGCATGACTTCCGGCAATCCAATACGCGCGGCGCTCTCATCCGACATGACGATCGCAGAGCTTGCGAGCGCCAACTCGCAACCCCCTCCCAAAGCAGCTCCCTGGATCGCGGCTACGGTCGGAAAAGGGAGATCCTCCCAGCGATTCAAAAGAATTTGCCCGCTCCGCGCCAGTTCCAGCGCCTCTGCCTCGTCTTTCGAGGATCGGATCAATTCAATATCCGCGCCCGCGATGAAATTGCCGGGCTTTTTTGAGATCAAAATCAAAGCATCTATCTGAGACTGATGCCCCAAAGACTCCAAATGGCTCAAGACCGAATCAAACTCCTCCATGACCGCCCGGTTGAACTTATTCACCTTCTCGCCCGGCAAATCAAAATTCAAAGCCCAAACTCGAGGCGCTTTCTCTCTTGAGGGAGTAGCCCTGAGCTCTTCGAGCTTGAAAATCCGAAACGAGGAAGAGGGGGATGGGGAAGTCTTAAACGAAGAAGGGGATTGCGGTTCCATCTGCATCATGACGATGGATCATAGCAATCCCCCTCAAAAAGTCCAAACGCAATTCGCCGGAGGCTAGAAACTGAACCCCGCGCCCACGAGCAATGTGTAGAAGCTCGCGCGTTCAAGCGAACCGCCGATATAGCGCTTATCCAGTTCGGAAGGCGCGCCGCCCAAACCAGAAGCCAACGAATTGTTGTAGTACCTCGGCTCCACGCCCAGCAGCCCGTAGTTATTGATGGAGCTATTTTGGCGAGACGAGAAGACATTGTAATATTTGAAGGTCGCCCCGATGGTAATGCTCTTACTCACGCGGAAATCAAGCCCCGTTGAGAGATAGCCGAGGTAAGCAGAGGTCTCATAATCCCTGCCCCAGGTGTTTCCCAACCCCGCGGCGTCCAAATTTCTCAAATACGCGGAACTGAAGTTCGTGTAGCTCTTGGAATAGCCGACTCCCAACCCGACGAAGGGCCTCACTTTGGAGTCCATCGACAAGAAGGGGATCTTGGCGCCCAGATCAAAAACGTTCTGGTGCATTTCGATCTGCTCGGAATTGGTATTGATTCCAAAGCCATTCACATAGTTTACAGCTGGGTTGGATCGGGCGATCGCGAAGCCGTATTCATTGTATTGATAGCCAAACTCAAAAATCAGGTGTTCTGAAACACCAAGACCCAACGCGATTCCAGCCGAATAACGCGGACGAATGTCATACAAGCCGTTGCCGTTCATATTCGCCACGCCGATCCGGGGCTGAACGATGAATTGCACCTTCTCGGATGGATCGGATGAATCGATGTTCGACACTGAGGACACCGAAGCATTCGAGGCTGTTGAAGAATTTATGGCGGGAACCTGCGCGGATTGGCCAGGTCGCTCCGTTGCGGGGGGGACCACCACTTCCGTCGATACGTTCGGCTGATAAGCGGACGCGGCTGGAGCGTCCGCTGACGTCCCTGCATTGCTTCCTGCGCTTAAAATTTGATCGCTTCTCTGGCGCTCATCCCGAAGTCTTAAGGACTCCAGCCTCTCTTGAAGGAGGTCTTCATTCTCGATTTCCTTGCGAACCCTTTCCCGGCGCATCAGTTCTGACTTGGAAAGATTCTGGACTTCAGCGGGAGCCGCTTCTTGGGCTTGAGCACCTTCGCTTGAAGCAAGCGCCGCCGATGCATTCAAAGGCTGAACCTGAACCGGGTTGGACTGCTGGATCTGCACGGTGGTCACCGATGAAGACGCGCCTACGCGGGATCGCTTCGTGCTGCGCAGTTTTTCTGAGGGGACAATCACTTCCCGGAGGGTGGAACGCTCTTCTTCTCGGTCCATAGAACCGCTGCCTCTCGGAGCGTCGTTCTCATAAACAAGCTCCGCGCGGGACACCGCGCCGCAGATGGAAGTCATGACGATGGCGAAAAAAAACAAAAACTTTTTCATTTGCGCGTTACTCCTAAAAATTACCTAAAACAATCGGTCTTTGAAATTTCCTGACAAATATTTAAACCGCTTATAAATAAGTTTTTGTTAAACATCAAATAAATATTTTTATGTATAATCGATTATTAAATCAGAAAACGGCACTGAATTTTAATTGACCAAATAAGTAAGAAATAAAGATTATTCTATTGCCTACCTTGAAAACGCTTGATATCCCACGCTCACCAAGCAAACGGGGCTGTCGCTATATCCCCCTAACCCCTAGTAGTCCCCTTAGATGGCTCGTTTGCTTGGGCTTTACTCCCTCTTTAACTTTAAATAATGGAAATCAGCAGGAAACAGGGTTTTCTCGATTTTCGTCTGCAAAATTTTAGTGAGCCGAACGGCGTACGGCTGAATCAACCGATGAATCAGAAGACTAGCCATAAGAACGACGATTGATATCATTAAAATATATTCAACCGAAGCTTGCCCTTCTTCATTTTCAGATTTCATTTCTTAGTGCGAGTAGCCTTTGCGTAAAGAGAAGAAACATGACGCAACTGATGCTTCAATGACCCCAGGCTTTTGATCTGCGTTGCGCTCAGCCGCTGATTCACTTCAGGATGGCGACTCAAAGCCTGAAGAAACCCGCCTCCGCCTTGAGGAGACCTCAAGGCGGCATCTTGGATCCATCGATAGGCCTCTTCTCGGCTTGCTCCGGCTTGAATCAAGGCCAACAAATAGTGCCCCGAGAACGTGGAGGCCCCCGCCTGGCGAACCCGATTTTGAACCGCTTTGCGATCCACTTGGAGCGACTCCAAGAGTTTTTGAGCCCGATTCTGCGCGTAATCGAGCAAAATGCAGGCATCCGGAAAGACCACTCGCTCAACGGCGGAGTGACTGATGTCGCGCTCGTGCCAAAGCGCAATATTCTCGAGCCCCGCCTGGGCGTAAGAGCGGAGCAACCGCGCGCACCCCGTGAGATTTTCCGAAGAAATCGGATTCATCTTATGAGGCATTGCGCTGGAACCTTTTTGAGAGCGCTGAAAGCTTTCCTTCACTTCACTGACTTCAGAACGCTGCAAATGACGAAGCTCCACCGCGATTCTCTCAAGAGACCCGCCGCAAATCGCGATCGCGCACAGGAAATCCGCGTGCCGATCCCGGGGAATCACTTGAGTACTGATCGTCTCGCGGCGCAATCCGAGCTCGCTCAAAACCCTCTCCTCAAAAAGCAAATCCCAATGAGGGGACACTCCAACGGCTCCTGAGAGCTTCCCTACCCTCAACTCCTCCAGCGCGCGCTTCAAACGCCCCAAATTCCTCTGCCACTCCACGTGCCACCCCAAAAACTTCAAACCGAAGCTAGTGGGTTCAGCGAACATCCCATGGGTTCTCCCCATAGAGGGGAGATTTTGATAGCGACGAGCCTGCTTTAAAAGGGTCTTTGAAAGCTTTTCTGCGCCCTGCACCAATAATCGCCCCGCCTGCAAGATGAGCAAGGAGAATCCAGTGTCCACAACATCAGAAGAGGTCAACCCGTAGTGCACATAACGCGAGCTGGGGCCTACTTTTTCCGCAATCGCGGTGGTGAAGGCGATCACATCATGGTGGAGGGATTTTTCATGAAATTGCACGCGAGCGGGGTCCACTCCCCCTGCTCTCCCTAGGATCCTGAGCTTTTGCTGAAGCTCTTTCCAATCCTTCCTTGGGATCACTCCTTTACGAGCGAGCGCGGCGCAAACCGACTCCTCCACATGAAGCCAGGCGAGATACTTGTTCCGATCCGTCCAAACCTTTGACATTTCCTCGCGCGTATAACGGGCGATCATGGCGACACGATTTGCGCAAACAAGGGCGCTCCTTTCAATTTCGAACGACCCGCGGAACGAACATGCTCAAAAGCCTGGGCTCCCGCTAGCACGGGCCCCAATGACCCCCAGTGCGGGTAGGATTCCTCGGAAGCATAGAACAAGCTTTCGATCCCGGTTTGATAACCCATGCCCGTATTTTGCGGGCAGCGCAAATTGCGGGGGATCCGCTGAAGGGCATGAAACTGGTAAACGGCCTCAAATTCGTCACGGGAATCCGCTCCCGCTTCGATGTTTTTTTCATCTGACTTCCTGAAGTCAGGAAAAACGCGAGTGATCTGAAAATCCAAAAAAGGGAGCAGCTCGCTTGCTTGTCGAATCATCCGTGTCGCGATCACACGTTGATAGGAGCGGCTCAAAGTCTCCTCCTGAAAAGGCAAGCAAGTTCTCAAAAAAATCAGTGAGCGATCATCGCTGCTATAGCCGTAATCCGAGGCTTGCCCTGACTGAATCTCAAGTCCTGGGGCTCCTTGCTCTTGCCAAAGCATCATCGGGGTAGCCCCCAAGGGGATGCCTTCTCGATGAAGCGAAAGACCCAGGGTGAATTTCCAGCCCAAAGGGCTCACCGGTTTTTTCAATCGGTGAAAAAGATTTTTTCCGCTGACTGAGACTCGCTCAGAAGCCTCCTCCAAGGAACACCCGAGCACCCCGGCAGTCGCGGAAATCATGTTTCCGTGCCCCGTGAGATGCAAGCCCACAAATTTTCCATTCTCAATGAAAAGTTTCCGGCAATAAAAATCATCTAAAACATGCGCGCCCGAGTTTTTGGCCCAAGCTTTCAAATAATTCCGATAGGCGGAAAGCCCGCCTCGAAATGAAGCGGCAGACCGGGCCAATTTTACGAGTTGCATCGGAGACAGCGAAGACTCTTGGGGGTAAGGGCTCGTATATGTCCAATAAGACAAAGCGGAGCGTATCTCGGCTTCATCTTGATCGGGGAATGAGGAGACCCCAAATTCACGAATCAGTTCTTTTTGAAAAGCGTCTTCATCCTTTTTGAACTGCATTCTGAAGTGAGGCGCGAGCAACTGGGGCTCGCAGACGGATAAAAGCTGCTCTTGCCAAAGAGATTCATAAATGCCGAGCCAACGAAAGAGGTCTCCCAAAAAACCCTCTGACGTATTGGGGAGCCCCAATCCGAAGAGGCAGTTGGATTCAAAATCCAAATAATCGCGGGTTTCAGAGCGTAAAATCCATTGCGTTGAGTCCAAAGGGGCAATTAACACGGATTGGCCCATTTTCGCGGCGATGCAAGCGCTCAGCAGAGCGCCCGGCGAATCGCCTAAAACGACCCAATCATAGCTCTCACGAAGTCGCATGAAGTCGCTGCAACGGGAGGGGGGTGACGCAAGTTCCCCGGGCCTTGCAAACAAGAAGCGGAGGATTCAAAACCTCGGCTGAAGAAGGAGCAAGGCCCCCTTTTTCCGAAGGAAGGAGCTGAATCACTTTCCATGCTTCAAACTCCATGGCTCTGGAAGTTTTTCCGACACGGGTAATTTTTCCGCGAATCTCAAGATAGTCTCCGACGAGGACAGGGGCAAGAAACTCAACCGCTTCGTAAGCTCGAAACAATCCTTCATCTCCGTCAAGCCGAATCAAAAGCTCGGTGGCGACATCCCCAAAAAACTGCAAAAGCCGGGCTCCATCGAGCAGGCCCCCGGCATAATGCCCCTCATGCAGACTAATTCGGGTCCTCAGCATGACCGACGGCAACTGATCATCGCCTCGAGATGAATTCATCTTTTAGGAATTACCATAAGATGAGAGGGGTCGCATGAGTAAATTCAAAACCTCCTCGCCCCCTCCTCGCTGATCGGAAAATTGTAACTGCCACTGATCGCGGCACTCATCGGAAGCCAGAGCGCGAGACTCATGCCAATTCCGCAGCTCCGATTTTTTGCTCAAAAAAACAAGCTGGCCGCTGTTTTTCAACCGATCAAACTCAGGAAAGGGCCATTCTTTCCGAATACCAGCGCAAATCGGCAGCCCAAAATACGCAGGCTCCAGTACGCTATGAACGCCTGCCCCCCAACCGCCACCGACATAACACCAATCCATAAAGCGATAAAGGTCGGCCAAAACAGAGGGTTCATCCACAAAAACAAAAGGGGCTGAAATCCCGAGCAGCTTCTCTGAAGAGCTCAATTCCCGCGAGGGAACCCACCTCATCCCCCAAAAAATCAGGATCTTTTTCAATCTTTGCAGCGATTCGGGATCGAGGCGATGCGGGACAATCCAAAAAGTTCCTTGAGGGCTCTGACTCTGCTTTTTAAGCTCCTCTTCCCAGAAGCATAAATCCTCTTCCCAAACCTGGGCTAAAATCCCCCAGGGCTTACTCAAGAAGGCGGAGGCCTGTTGAATTTGAGCCACCCGAGGAACAGGATTTTTTGCGCGCTCAGAAATCCTTTCATACCGCGGATCCTTCACTTGCATGAATTCATAGGCGGGATGAGATCTCAAGTCAGCGTCCTCTTTGAAGCCCAAAGCTTGAATTCGGGGCAACGGCATCCCAAAAAATCTCAAAATGCGTTGAACCCAGCGAAGTGATGACCGACTTTGAGCGCCTAAAATCACAAGAGGGATCTTTTGAAGCGCAAGCTCCGCCCAAAGCTCCGGCCAAGCTTCATACTTGACGCTCACGAAGCAAGAAGGCTGCGCTTGAAGAAGCGCATTTCCCCAGTGGCCTTCCCAAGGCGATAGAACAGCCTGCAAGAGCGCTTGCTGCCCTTTGGATTCAAGCGCGCCCGAGAGCCGATTCAAAACACCCAGGCCCGAAGAGCTGAAAACACTGACGACGCAGCTCTTCCCAAGCTCGCACCACTTTTCAATGACAGGAATTAAAGTCTCCAGTTCTCCCGCGCTCGCGGCATGGAACCAAGCCTGGGCTTTTTTTTTGACTTTCTCCCGTTCACCGCAAGACGGCAGGAGATTCCATCGCTTTCCCATCCCCAGAATTGCGCGGGCGAAGAAACGATAAATTCGGAAGCGAAACGTCACGAAGAGTGCTCCTGAAACCAGCTTTGGGGAAGTTGAGATCTCACGTTTTGGGGAGAAAGATCCTCTAAGCAAGCATAGCGGGAAAAAATCCGATGGCAAATGCGCCCATCTTTCCCGCAAGGGCGGCACCATAAAGCCCGTCCAATCGCCCGGCTTTCCGAAAGCCTCAAAGGATAGCCTAAGTCAGGGGTAGTCGGCCCGTAGATGACAAAGGCGGGCGTACCCACCGATTCCGACAAATGGGAGAGCCCCGTATCCCCGCCGAGATAAGCCGACGCATTCCCAAGGAGCTGTGCTATCTGAGGGATGGAAAGCCGGTGTTTTCTAACGGACTGAAAGACAACTCCAAGCGCTGAAAGATCCTCCTCCAAACTCAAGGTTTCGGAATCATGATCAGTCCCCAACACAAGAATGGGGAGCTTCACTTGCGCGAGGAGCTGCGCGTAATGAGAGCTCCCCCAACATTTGCTTCTCCATTTCGAACTGGGCATCACGCATAAATAAGATTTTTTTGGCAAACTCAAGAGATTCAATGGAAGGGAGGGATGATCTTCCCCATCCCAAAAAACAGCCGCGCGGTTGGAACTCTCCCCAGGGGAAAAAGGCAAATGATCGAGCAATCTCCCGCATCGATCCACTAAAGCGAGGGGACGCCAAGATCGCGGCCAGGCCGCCTTAAAGCAGCAATAGCCCCAATGACGCCAACGGGATTTCGGAATTTTTCCCCAAATGGCTTTATTCCGGAGAAAAAAGCGGAAATAGAACCAAGCGATTCGGGTGCGTAAGCTCGAGTGAAAATCGAATATATAATGGTAATCATCCTCAGAAAGTTGCCGACATAGCGAAAGCCAACCCTTCAGCCCTTTTTTTCGCTCGAAAGAATGGATGTGATGAAGTCTGGGATTGCCTTCTAGCGCCGATTGGAAGTCCCGATTAACGACCCAATTGATTTTCTTATTTTTTAAATTTTCATGACTTAATAATGAGGAACAGAGAATGACATCTCCCAGACTGCTGAGTCGAAGAATCAAGACTTTAGGAGATGAATTCATAAGCTGAAACTGTAACAGATGGAGAAAGAAAAAAAACGGGGGGCATCGAGCGATTTTAGCGCCGAGCTGCCTCGGTACTAGCTT
>CAZLYB010000004.1:0-33661 GCA_964563795.1 uncultured Bacteriovoracaceae bacterium
CGCCGCCTGCTCGAGACGCTGCTGCCCGAGCTCTGCAAGCTGGATGGCATCGAGTGGATCCGATTGCATTACGTTTACCCCGATCAATTCTCCGATGAGCTGATCGAGATCATCGCGCGCGAACCTAAGATCGTAAAATACCTCGACATGCCGATCCAGCACACGCAGGACCGTGTACTCAAATCCATGAATCGTAGGCTCACGCGCGATAAACTTTTTTCGCTCATCGCGAAGCTCAGGGAGCGGATCCCCGGCATCGCCTTCCGCACTTCGATCATCGTGGGATTCCCCGGCGAGACCGAGGAGGAATTCGAGGCGCTCGCGCGGGACCTTGAAGCGCTCGCTCTCGATCACGTCGGCGTGTTCCGCTACTCGCGCGAGGAAGGCACGGCCGCGGCCGAGATGCCGGAGCAGATTCACGCCGCGACGAAGCGCCGCCGCGCCAAGGATCTCACCACCCTGCTTCAAGCCCAATCCCTCAGGCGCAATCAAAAATACCTGGGCGCGCGAGTACCCGTCCTCGTCGAGGGGCTGAGCGAAGAATCCGAGCTCCTGCTTCAAGGCCGCATGCCTACGCAGGCGCAGGAGATTGACGGCCATGTTTTAATCAACGATCTCGGCGAGCTGGGGGAAGGCGATTCATGGAAGCCCCAAGCCGGCGACCTGCTCGAAGTCGAGATCACCGAGGCCCTGCCCCACGATCTCGTGGGTCGCGCCGTTCGCCTGCTCTCCTCGCGACGGAGCGCCAGCGCAGAAGCGCCGACCGCGGGGCTCACGCGCGCAGGCTCCGGCATCTCGCGCGGTACTGAGGCGACGGGCGCGTAGTCGCGCCTCTCCCGGGAAGGCATCGCATGCCCCCGCTCTCGCTCGCTGAAACTCTGAATGCGCACGCTGCGGGACTGGGCTTCTCCGCAAGCGGCTCTCTGGATTACGACTCCAAACTCCTTGAACAACCGATCCAAACCTACGACGAATGGCTTGCCTCAGGATTTGCAGGCGAAATGAACTATCTCGCGCGCGGGCGCGATCGCAGAGCGGAGCCGAGCCTCGTGTTCCCCGAGATTCAAAGCGTGTTTTGCGTCGCTTGGCCCTACTCGACGCGTGCGCCTGATGGCGATGGGCACAACTTCCCCCGCTACGCGCGCTATCTGCAGGGCACCGACTATCACGCACTCATTCAAGAAAAGCTTGAGGAACTGCTCAAAAAAACCCGCGCCACCCATCCTGATCTCACGTGGAAAATCTGCGTCGACACGAGCGCGGTGCTCGAACGCTCGTGGTCGGCGCTCGCGGGGCTCGGCTGGATCGGGAAGAACGGGATGCTCATTCACCCCAAGCACGGCAGCTATTTCTTCATCGGGGTCGTTTACCTCAGTCAGCCCGTGCACCGCGGTCCCTCACCCCTACACTCGCTTTGCGGAAACTGCACGCGCTGCCTCACCGCGTGCCCCACACAAGCCATCGTGCGCGAGCAGGTGATCGACTCCAACCGCTGCATCAGCTACCTCACGCTCGAAAAACGCGGGCCGCATGCGCTCGATCCCGCCACCGAAAAAGCCCTGGGCACCTGGGTCGCTGGCTGCGATCTTTGCCAAGAAGTCTGCCCTTTCAACTTCAAGCGCGTGAAGCAGGAAGAAGCGCTGCCGCCCCCCGCGCAAAGCGCGGCGCTTGAAACTCGATGGAGCGTCCTGCTCGAAGAGAGCGAAGAAGATTACCGTAGGCGCGTGCGCGGCTCTTCGCTGAAACGCATCAAATACGCGGATTTCAGGAGGAACCTAAATCAAGCTCTTCTAAATTCAGGTGATTCCACTGAGGTGGCTTCTCGATCAACCATGCCCGAATGACATCGGCGTAAAAAGCTCGTATTTTCTCGTCCTGAGCGTGTGAAGCATCCATTAAATTCAAAAAATCCCAAACCGCCTGGGCATGCGACTCCCCCCTGAATTTCAAAACCATGAATGTCGCCACGACTGAGCCATGGATGTTTGGGTCGCGCGCGATGATCTCGGGGTATTCCTTCATCCGAATCAGAAAGTTCGCGAACAAGAACGCGGCGGTTCTGGGATTCGCCGAAAAGAGCAGGTTCTGCTGCAGTAAATTGATAAAACCCTGAATATTCGCTCGCCCGACTTGAAACTGCGAAGGAAGAGGCTGCATCCTTCCCCATTGCATGAACATCCGCTCACGATCCTCAAACCCGCCGATCTTATGTTCGGGACTCGTCCCCATCCCGAAAACCTTGGATCTCACGGCGCCCGTGAATGGTTCAAGCACCGGCGCCCCGACCTGACTCACGAGCAGCGCCGTCAAAAATACGATGAGATTCGAAATATAGGGGGCCTGCTTGGGCGCCCATTCGCCCAGCATCCGCGAAAGAGCGGAGGACCCGAGCAAAGTCGCCGTGAGAAAGACGGAAGCGCGCGTCTTGAGAGCTTTTTGATCCAAGCGGTGGACTTCCGCGGCGATGGCGCTCTCAATGCCCGCGAGGCTGCAATCCCCTTGAGTAGAGCAGGTCTGAACCACGCGCTTCGCGACCTGCCTTTTAAGGAGGGCAAGCGCAGTGCGATTCACGGCGCCTCGACTGCTTCGCGCCCGCTGATAAGCCTCATTGAACTCTTCAACAAATCCCGTGCGCAAAAGCTCCGCGCGGCATTTCCACGAAGCGGCGTGAACGGGAGACCCCAAACTCTGCGCAAAAAAGCAGAGCCACACGACCACCGCAAGGCGCTTCCCCAAGCGCCTCATTTCCCCCATGACTTCCCCCACACGCGGGAAATCGTACCCGGGGAAAGGGCATAAAATCAAATTAAGGGTGCGTTAGGAATGATGAGCTTGCGTGGCGCTTTCGCGGAGTTCATGTGAAATTCAGGAGTTGCACAGCAGAACGATCGACTCACTCCGGTGGCGCGGGGAGCCAGATCCGGGAATCTTCAGCACTTCTTAAAATCCACTCGACGAAGCCTGATCTAATCCCTATAGTGCCGTGAAATTCGATCCTCTTCAGGGGAAGCCCGGTGAAAATCCGGCACTGTCCCGCAACGGTAAGCGAATGCGTTCGCAAGTCCGATCGCCTGGAGAGGCATTATCCCGAGGAGGAACGCCGCTTGAAGTCGCTTTGTTTTTTTCTCGTTTTTTCGTTCGTCACCCATCTTGTTTATGCCAATGACTGCAGATTTCAGCTTCTAGATAAAGAACAGCAAATCGAAGTTTTCACTCGTGAGATGGAACGCATGGTGAAAGCTTCACCCAAACTCAGCAAACTTTCCATAAAAGTTCGTGGTCGGTTGATGAGGAACAATATCCTCAAAAAATGCTCAGCCTCTGGGACTTGCACCGAAGAACTCATTATTCAAGCTATGAAGGCCTCTCTCGCAGGATCCGGAGCTGGCGCTCAGTTGACGATGCAAATTATGATCTGGGCGGGTGGGCTGGCTGCAAGCGCGGCGCTTTTCTCCGGAATCAATGTCCTATTGAATGAAAACGCGAGTTTCCGTTCGAGCTTTCTCTTCAATCTGCTCACTGGAGCCATGATGCTCACCACAAGCGCTCTTACGCCTTTTTCGGCGCAAGTTTTAGGTAAAATTCAAGCTCTTTCTCATTGGCTAAAGTCTCAGTGGAGCCAGCCAGACAATCCATTAACCGCACTGCAAGATACTTATGATCGTCATGGGCATCTCTTCCCCATGACGGAACAACACGCCTCTTCACTCATTCTCCAACTTGCCAACCAAGTTAGAATGGAGGCTTTGCTAGCGATCAGCGCGATTAAAACGGGCGAGGAAAAGGCAGTAGTCCACTCACTTGCTCTGATTGCATTGTCATGGTTTCAGCACTTGCGCGGGATTGAGGCGAACGAAGATTTAGTTTTCAGTACAATCAAGGTTCACATTGTCAACCATCTCGAAAATCCGCAGCGGTTCATCGAACCTGTCATAGAGGAGCTCAAACGCATGGACCGCGGTTATGATGCAAAAGCGGAAAAGGATTATCGGAGGGCGCTCAATACTTGGCTTAGCCCGAGGAATTAAGCCCCTACCCCCCCTGCGCGGGGTGATGGTGCGAGCTGAGCTTCCCGCGCTTCTTGCCGAGGGCGGCGATCATCGCGAAGATCGCGACCGTGCCCGCGACCGCGTGCGCGAAATGCAGAGCGGGGATGAATCCCCCGCCCGCGATGGTTCGCTTCCAGGAGAATAGGAGCGTCGCCAAGCCCGTGCCCGCGACCAATCCCAAGTTGCGCACAGTGGCTAAAAGCGCGGAAGCCACGCCGAGCTTTCCGTTCGGGACCGAGCTCATGATGGCGTTGTTGTTCGGGGACTGAAAAAGCCCGAGCGAAAGCCCCACGATCGAAAGGTCGATCAGCACTTCCACCCGGTGGGTGTGCTCCAAGAGCCCTTCCCCAAAAACCCCCGAAATCCTATAGAGCCCAATGACTGCGATCAGGGCGCCCGCGAAGCTCAGCTCCTGACTCCCGAACCGATCCGACAGCCTTCCGCTGATGGGGGCGATGACCAAGATCGTGAGCGGGATGACCGCCATGTAAAGACCCGCCGCCCGCGGCGAGAGCATCTGGATTTCCTCGAGATAAAACGGCAGCAGCACCGAAACGGACGAGAACGTCACGAACATGAGGAAGCTCGAAAGATTGGCCGTCCAAAACGTCTTGTTCTTGATGAGCGAGAGGTCAAAGAGAGGGTGCTCCACGAGCGACTCGATCTTCGCGAAAAGCAGCAGAAAAATGACCGATAAAACGACGAATAACCACGGAGACGCGCCCGCCGGCGGGTCAAAGATCATGATGAAGCACATGAGAAAGAGTGATTGAACGAAACCCCCCGCCCAATCGAACTGATCGAGCGACAGCTTGATCGAAGCGTCGGGTTTGATGTTCTTTTGAACCAAGTAAATCCCAAAAAGCGCGATCGGGATGTTGATCCAAAAGATGCTGGGCCACCCCAGCGCGCTGATCAAAAATCCCCCCAGGCTCGGCCCCGAAATCAAGCCGATGCTCACCACCATCGCCATCGTGCCCAAAGCGGTTCCCCGTTCGCGCGGTGGAAACGCCGTCGTCAGGATCGCCGGGCCATTCGCCATCAGCATGGCGGCCCCCACCCCTTGAAAAATGCGGGAGGTCACGAGCCAAGGAAGATTGCGTGAAATGCTGCAAAGGCACGACCCGAGCATGAAAAGCAGGAACCCTAGGGTGAAGACCTTCTTCTTGCCGTACTGATCGGAGAGTTTCCCGCAGGGCAAAAGCAGGCAAGTGATCACGAGCAGGTAAGCAATCACCACCCATTTGACCCGGTAAAGATCCGCCCCGAGCTCCTTCGTCAAGGTGGGCAGGGCGATATTGACAATGCTCGAATCCAAAGTGGCCATGAACGTTCCGCACGCCACGGCGGCCAAGATGCGCCATTTCAATGCCATGAATTGAGGCTAGCACGTCCTTTTCGATGAATTCAACGGACACGATTGGCTGCCCCCGAATTCTTTGGTAAACCCCTGAATGCCATGAGCCCAAAACACAGTCCCGATTCCCTTTCACTGCTCGCCTGCGAACTCCGAACCCAAATCATCGAGATGCTTACCGCCGCCAAATCCGGCCATCCGGGCGGCAGTCTCTCGGCGATCGACCTCCTCACCGCGCTCTGGTTCTCCGAAATGCGCGGGGTCGACGCCCTCCCCTTCGCCGAGACTCGCGACCGGTTCGTGCTCTCCAAAGGGCACGCGGTGCCGGCGCTCTATGCGGTACTCGCTCAAAAGGGCGTGATTCCCGCCGAAGAACTCAAAACGCTGCGACAAACGGGGAGCCGCCTCCAAGGACACCCCGATCGCGTGAGGCTCCCCATCGTCGAAGCCTCCACGGGGAGCCTGGGCCAAGGGCTTTCGGTGGCTCAGGGACTCGCGATGGGACTCAAACTCACCAAAAGCCCCGCACGCGTTTACTGCCTGGTGGGTGACGGCGAGATCCAAGAAGGCCAGATCTGGGAGGCCGCGCTCTCAGCCTCGAAGTTCCGCCTCTCGAACCTTTGCACGATCCTCGATGCGAACAACGGGCAAATCGACGGCCCCGTGAGCGAGGTCATGCCGCTGGAGCCCCTCGCCCAGAAGTGGGAAGCCTTCGGCTGGCGCGTCAGCGAGATCAACGGCCACGACATGGGCGCAATCATCAAAACGCTCAGCGAAGCCCGCTACGCGGCCTCGAGCGGGGACGCGAGGCCTTCCTTTATCATCGCCCGTACCGTCAAAGGCAGGGGCGTTTCGTTCATGGAAAATCAAATCGGATGGCACGGCGTCGCCCCGAAGCCCGAAGAAGCCGCGCGCGCGATCAAAGAAATTCAAACCGAATCGAATCGCCTGAAAGGAATTCGCTCATGAGTCTCCCCCTCGTCAAATCCACTCGCCAGGCCTTCGGCGAAGCACTCGAGCGGCTCGGCGAATCCCATCCTGAGATCGTAGTTCTCGACGCCGACCTCTCGAAATCCACCAAATCGGAACTCTTCGCCAAAAAATTTCCCGAGCGATTCTTTGAAATGGGGATCGCCGAAGCCAATATGATCGGCACCGCGGCGGGACTCGCCCTCACCGGAAAAACCCCCTTCGCTTGCAGTTTCGGCTGCTTTCTGACGGGGCGTTACGACACAATTCGGCTGAGTGTCGCTTACTCCCAGGCCAATGTCCGGCTCGTCGGAACCCACGCGGGCGTGGGCATCGGCGATGACGGGCATAGCCAGATGGGACTTGAGGATGTTGCGCTGATGCGCGCGCTGCCCACGATGGGCGTGTTTCAGCCGATGGATGCGCAAGAAACCAAGTACGTCGTCGACTACTTGGTGCGCGAGTGGAAAGGCCCCGCTTACTTGCGCCTCACGCGTCAGAACATGCCGGATCTCTACCCTAAAGGCGCTCCTTTCAAACCGGGCAAACTCATGAACCTCATCGAGAGCAAAGGCCAGATCGCGCTCATCGCCACGGGCGGCGTGGTAGGCGAAGCTTATGAGGCGGCGCAGATGCTCGCGGGCCGCGGCGTTTCGGTTTCCGTCTGGAACGCGCATTGCCTGAAACCCTTTGACGAAGAAACGACGCGAGAGATCCTAGGTGGAAATAAAATCGTCTTCACCATCGAAGACCACTCCGTCATCGGAGGCTTGGGGTCCTGCGTGGCCGAAGTGATCGCCCAAGGCGCCGCTCCTTCCGCACGCCTCATCAAACTCGGCATTCAAGACGTCTTCGGCGAAAGCGGCGAACCCAACGAGCTCTATGAGAAGCACGGGCTTTCGGCTTCTCAGATCGCCAAAGCCGTGAGCGCTTGCCTGTGAAAGCTTGGCGAGTCGAATCGCACGGCGGGATTGAAGTCCTCCAGCAAAAAGAAATCCCCACCCCAGTCGCGGGACCCGGCGAAGCCCGCATCCTGGTTCAAGCCGTTTCGCTCAATCATATGGACCTCTGGGTGCGCAAGGGCGTGCCGGGTCATCGATTCCCCTTGCCGCTGACTCCGGGGTGCGACGTTGCGGGACGAATTGAGTCCTTGGGCGCTCTAACGCCAACCGCGCAAGCCGCGCTCGAGGCGCGAGGGCTCAAGATCGGCGGGGATGTTGTGATGAGCGCGGGCGTTTCTTGTGGTGCCTGTGCCGCTTGTTTGGGTGGGCGGGATTTCCTCTGCCGCGCCTACGGCATTTTGGGCGAATCGCGCGACGGCGGCCTTGCGGAATTCATGACCGTTCCGATCGCCAATCTCATTCCCAAGCCTCCCACTCTTACGCCTGAGCAGGCGGCTTGCCTGCCCGTGGCTTTTCTCACCGCGTGGAGCATGCTCGTGACCAAGGCTCAGATTTTACCCGGGCAGACGCTGCTTGCGCTCGCGGGCGGGAGCGGCGTTTCAATCGCCGCCCTCCAGATCGCGAAGCTCCTGGGGGCCACAGTGGTCGCCGCGGCGAGCACCGCTGAAAAGCGGCAAAAGCTCCTCGCTCTGGGCGCCGATCATGCGATTGAGCTCAAGCCCGGGACTTTTCGTGAAGGGCTGAAGCCCGTTCTCACAGCGCTCGGGCGCAAGGGCTTTGATATCGTGCTGGATCATGTGGGGAAGGAAACCTTTTCGGAGAGCCTGCGCGCGCTCGACTGGGGCGGAAAGCTCGTGACATGCGGAGCCACCTCAGGCGGTGATGCTCAGGTCGATCTCAAGCTCGTCTTTTTCAAGAACCTCTCGATCTTAGGCACCACCATGGGCAGCCGGGCGGATCTCTTCCGCATCATAGAACTTGCCGGCCAAGGCCGACTCAAGGCGGTCATCGCGCAAAATTTTTCTTGGGAAGAACTTCCGCAAGCGCACCAAGCGCTGGAGAGCCGCACGCTTTTTGGAAAGGCCGTTTTGAGCCGAAAGGCCGTGGGATGATCCTCTTTGGCCACCTGGGTGTAGGCAGCAAGCTCGCCAGCCCCTGGGCCAAGGAGTTGCCTCGTGCGCCTCTTCTGATCGGCACCCTGCTTCCCGATCTCATTGATAAACCTTTGTACTACGGCCTGAGCTGGGCGACAGGTCGGCAGGGGGGCGATCTGGGCCTGATCTCCGACACCCGCACTTTTGGGCACACGGCGCTCGCGCTTCTGGCCCTCTCAGGGCTCGCGTGCCTGCGCAGCTCTCGGTGGCTTGCTGCACTGGCGCTGGGGATGGCGAGCCACCTCCTGCTTGATCAGCTGCAACCCGGTGGATCGTGGGAACGGGGGGCGCAATCGCTGCTTTGGCCGGCGTTTGGGGTTTCATTTCCCGCGGCGTCCTACGACGGGATTTCGAGTCATTTCGAGCATCTGCTCACGCCCTGGAACATCGGGGCTGAGGTCGTGGGACTGGCCCTGCTGCTCTGGGATCATTGGGTGGGGAAAAATCGGCCATCCCTGGAAAAATTCCGCACCGGCAAGAGGCGGTTCATCCGCTTCAAACGGCGGCGGCATTAAATTCATAAAATGTATTGAAAGTTGTGATCCAGAGGCGTAAATCGGTCTCATGCGCTTGGCTCTCTTGACTTTATACGTCTTGAGCTTGGGATGGATGAAGCCCGCTTGGGCTTTTCAAGAGCCCAATTCGCTGAAGTGCTTGCTGCAGCCCATTCTTCCCCCTCATGGCGCTTTCATCAATCAAACCCCTAAAAACTGGGGAACGCTCACCCTCATTACTGAAGAAGTCGGGGCGACGAGCAGCTCCTATAACCCGCAGTTGTTCTTGCTCTTGGAAATCAACCAACGCATTCCGGAAAATCAGCGCATGCCGGGAAGCCCGGTTAAAATCCAAGTCTCCCGGCGCGCGTTCCGCCCCGTCTCCCGTCGGGATGGTGAACCTCATCTGATGATTTTTGCGAACGACTATAACAGCGGATCCATGCTACTCCGGCTCGCACTAGGGAAAAAGAATCTCGACTCCTCCGCTCTGCCTGCTTCTACCTTGGAGTGGAATTATTACTACAGGACCGACGACAACCGAATGGACTCATCCTTCTTCGCCTACCGGCCCATCTGCGACGCTGAATTCTCGTATCAAGGAGAGAGTTATTCGCTCAAAGAACGCAAAGCATGGCTGGCGCGTTTTTTTTCGGGATTCCGCCTAGTTCCCTAGGATCACCGCCGCTGCGGCGGTGAAAATCCCTTGTCCTCGCGGACACTTCCCCATGCTTTCGACAGCACGCTAAACCTTCGACAGGGCCTTTCTTTGAAAATAGGGACTTATGCGGGCATGGCGCTTGCTTTTCTTCAGCCTGCTCAACAAAACCAAGGGGGACTTCATGAAATCCATTCTAGGATCATCTCAAATGAATGCGCGTTCTTATCTGCTCGGGGCACTTTGTTTGGCCAGCCTTTTCGCTGCTCAACCTGCAGCTGCCAGGAGCTCCTCTGAAGATGAGCCCTCCCCGGTCTCCCGACCGGCTAGAGAAGCTCGCGCCGAGCGACAAGCCGCCCCAACGCGCGTTTATGATTCCTCGTTGTTCCGTTTGACCGAGATCACCTCGGTCCGGGACCCCGTGGAGGGCGGTTACAGAGTTACCGTGACCGGCGAAGGTGCAAATCCAAATGAAGATTTAGAGGTTTTGAATCGGAGCGGGAATTTCTGCGAAGTATCGTCTGCACCGAAAACGGTGACGCGAAGGGGCTCCAACTTTTCAATTGGATTTAGGACGCTGACCAATTTTCCTCAACCCACTTCCTGCTCTTACGCAGTTAAAAACAGCGGTATTTCTTCCAACGCCCTCTCGGTCGTCATGACAGTCTATACGGGCCCCTACCTCAACATCGGGGCTCAGGTGACTATTGATAAAAACGGCTACCGATTCGCCCAGGGCCAGCTCAACGTAAACTTGGACTGGGTGCAGGGCTCGAGCGGCGTCGCCTCCTCTCCATCGGATATCGGCGGTGATCTGGCGATGTCCTATCTCAAGATTCTGACCAAGCGCTTATCTTCCCGCTTCATAGAAATGTCCTGCAGCGCGAATGGCTACGATATTACGGGCCAATATCGTTACGTCAGAAAAACGTTCAGTGTCGATATTGATAGCTATCGAGATCAATTCCCAGGAGAGGATTCTTACATCACGCGCTGTGATTTGAAGTTTCCTTGAGTCTAGGCTTATGCGGGCATGGCGCTTGCTTTTCTTGAGGCTGTTTCCAAAAAACCAAAAAGGGGACTTTATGAAATCCATTCAAACTTATCTGAGCGCGGCTTTTTGCCTAACGATTCAGGCATCGACGATTCAATCCGCGTTTGCGAGAGCTGAGGCGGACCTTCGCCTCACTGATTCTTCCGCCGTTCAAGATTCCTCAGCGGACGTTTACCGAATCAACTTAGCGGGATCCGGAGCGGTCGCGGGAGAAGATTTGATCGTCAATGGAGCGGAAGGAGGGTGCGGTTTGGATGACGCTCCCAAGCAAATCATCAGAAGGGGCTCCAAATTCTCGATTTCATTCAACGCCCGTCTAGTCAGGTACGAGCGGAATTGCACTTACTCGGTTTCAAGCGGAAACTCCGAATCCAATCCGCTCGTCGTGAGATTAAAAGCCAAAGTGGATTTGGGCGATTACATCAACGTGAACGTCTCCATCGATAAAAATGGTTATGAATTCGCCGACCGGCAGCTGCAGTCGGGAGCGAGCTGGGTAGAAGGGTCTAACGGCATCCAGGCCTTTGTGACTGACCCAGAGGGATTCACCACATTCAGAATATGGGCGAAAGCCTCGCCCCTGAGCAGTGGCATCGTCACGCTCTCGTGCATCGCCTTGGGTTATGACGTGAATGGGAAATTCAGATTTGCTCGGGAAACGTTTCAGTACGATCTTGGATTCGCTCAGATGATCGCACAGGCAACCGGCGGATCCATTTCGACCGGATGCCGAGTCAAATTTCCATAAACGATGATCTCGATCGAGGATTCAGGCGGCCTTGCAAGACGCGGGGCCGCCTCTTTATTTTTTCACCGCCGCTGCGGCGGCGAGTACTTGAATCCCGCCAACCCCTTTCGGCAATAAAGCTGCGAAACGGTCCGGCCGAGAGTGAGTACCAGCGGGCCCGATGCCGCGGACAACGTGAAATCCTCGATCGGAAGCCAAGGCGGCTCATGGAAGCTGTACCGCCCGCTCGACTCGCTGCTCTCGCGAATCGCGACCCAGGAGCTTCCCTCCGCCGCCGCGGGACCGGCGCGCAAAGCATACACCCGCTCGGCGAAAGCCTCCCCCGCCTTGACGCTCTGAAAAGTCGCCGTGAGCTTCGTTCCGCTGATTCGGATTTTTCGAAGGCTCGTCTTCCGCTTCAAAGCGTCACGCAATCGATCGAGATCGCCGCGCTCGATTTCTGGCTTGCCGGAATCCAAGCACCCGGCGGACTCCAGCTCCCATTCGCCCTGCGGGGGCGGCGCTGCAGGCGTCGCGGGCGAAATCGCCGCCTGCTTGCAGGAAGGGCAGCGCTCCGTGATTCTCCAAGAAAGCGGTTTTTCCTTCATTCTCAGCGCGTATTGCTGATGAGCGTCCATCGCCTTGAAAAAGACATATTCATGAACGATGCCACTTTTCTCGAGATCGAGCCTCTTCCAACGCTCATCGGCCAGATTGAGCCAGGCGGACAGGCGATCGGGCGAGAGCTCAAGCGCCATCTCAAGATAATGCTCCGCCATCGATCCGTCCGTCTCGCTCAAAAAAAATCCGAGGTCATTGAGTGGCTCTGCGAGCGCGGGTAGAAGCGTTTTTTTCCCGTTCCACGCCAGTGGTCGACCCGCGGCTTGAAGCAGGCCGACAGCGCGTTTTTTTTGCCCGGCCTTCCAGAGACGGAGCGCAACGGGATGAGTGAGGCGCAGATGCTCAGAAGCCAGCGCCACGTGCTCGTCCCATTGAGCCACCTGCTTGAGCTCGAAGAATCGCGAGACCTCGGCGATGCGCGCAGGATCGTCCCGAGTCTCGGTGATCTTGCGGCGTAGGATCTCTGGGGTCAACGAATCTGACCCGGGCAGCCTTGAGCTCACGGCAAAATTCCCGTACAAGCCCGCCCGAAAACCGCAGTAGCTCTGGCAGGCCTCATGAAAGCCCGGCGCGGATCCAAACATGATCTGGCCCTTCTGAAATTTGAGCTCAACTTTGCAGACTGGATCGCCTTTGCCTTCAGGGCTTGCGGCGATGAGCACGGCTGGATTGTCCGCCGCTGCCACCGCCTGGCCTGAAAAACCGCAAGTATGGGAAGAAGGAAAGGCAAGCTCGATATTGACTTCAAGATGGCTGGGAGCGGCTTTGGCTTGGTAAATTTCGAGCGACCCTGCGGGCACGGTTTTGGATTCGAAGTAGCCTACAGGGAAGGGGTTATCTGAAGCTGACCCACTTGCCAGCGCAGCACTTAAAATGAATGAGAGAATCCCCATGACTGAAATCTTAGCTGATCGCATCGACGCGGGGAAGCGCTGAGCGGAAGTTACCGCCGCTGCGGCGGTAACTCTCTCACCCCGCCCCCACCTGCCGGATCGCCTCATACACCGCGATGCTCGCGGCGTTGGCCAGGTTCAACGACCGCACGCGAGCATCGTACATGGGGATCCGCACGCAATCGAGAGGGTGCGCGTTGACGAGGCGGTCGGGGAGACCCGCTGTTTCCTTGCCGAAGATCAGATAAGTCCCCCGCTCGAACCGCCGCTCAAAGAGCGTGTGTCCCGCCTTCTTCGTAAAGAACGCCTTCGGCGCCCCACGCGGCATCGTCGCCTCAAACGCCTCCCAGCTCGCGTGCTGCTTCACTTGGAGATGCTCCCAATAATCCAGGCCTGCGCGCTTCAAGCGGGAGTGCGTGATCTCAAACCCCATGGGTTCAATGAGATGCAGGGTGCTGCCGGTTGCGAGGCAGAGCCTGCCGATCGATCCCGTGTTCTGGGGAATCTCGGGCTCCACGAGCACGACGTGCAAATCAAACGGCACGGCCGAACCTCAGGGGCGAAGCGTGTTGAGCATGCGCGGGAACGGAATCGCCTCCCTCAAATGCTCAGCGCCCGTGACCCAGGCCACCATGCGCTCGAGACCCAGGCCAAACCCGGCGTGAGGCACGGAGCCGTAACTCCGCAGATCCAAGTACCAGGAGTAATCCGCCACGTTGAGCCCATGCTCGCGGATCCGCGACTCGAGCACTTGCCGACTCTCCTCGCGCTGGCCGCCTCCGATGATCTCGCCGTAGCCGTCGGGCGCGATCAGATCGCAACCGAGCGCGTAGCGCCCATGACCGGTGACCCCGGGGCCGCCCACCGTATCGGACTGCTTGAAATAGAACGCCTTGATCTGCGCGGGCATGTGATGGACAAAGACGGGCTTTCCGAACTCCTCGCCGAGCGCCGTCTCATGAGGCGCGCCAAAGTCTTCGCCCCAGGGGATCGCCACGCCACGCTTCTCGAGAACCTTCAATGCTTCATCATACGAGATGCGGGGAAAAGGCCCGCGAATCAATTCGAGCTTCGAGAGATCACGCTCCAAAATCTTGAGCTCTGGCCCCCGCGTCTTGAGCGCTCCTTGAACGATGTGCTCGATCATCGCCTCGCCCAGATCCATGTTGTCGCTCAGGTTCGCGAACGCCACCTCGGGCTCGATCATCCAAAACTCGGTGAGGTGCTTGCGCGTCTTGGATTTCTCGGCGCGAAACGTCGGGCCGAACGTGTAGATCTTGCCGAACGCCATCGCGCCCGCTTCGCCGTAGAGCTGCCCGGATTGCGTGAGGTAAGCCTTCTCATCGAAGTACGGCGTCGAAAAAAGCGTCGAAGTGCCTTCGCATGCGCTCGGAGTCAGGATCGGCGCGTCGAACTGCACGAACCCGCGCGAATCGAAGAACTCATGGATGAGCCGGATGATCTCGGCGCGAATGCGCAACACTGCCCACTGCTTGGAGCTCCGCACCCAGAGGTGGCGATTCTGCATGAGGAACTCGACCCCGTGCTCTTTGAGCGAAATAGGGTAAGGCTCGGCGATCTGCACCACTTCGATCGAGCGCACCGAGAGCTCGAAGCCGATCGGTGAGCGCGGCTCTTTTTTGAGCACACCTCTCACTTCGACCGAAGACTCCTGCGTCAGGCTCTCGAACTTCTCGAACGAAACGTCATCGCATTCGCCTTTGACCAGCACGCCCTGCATGTTCCCGGTACCATCGCGAACAACGAGGAACTTGATTTTGCCCGAGCTTCGCTTGTTGTAAACCCAGCCCCGAAGCGTGACCTCCGAATTCCCGCCGGATTCCATCCAGCTCGCCGCATCTCCAATCCAAAACCGAGGACTCGACATCGCTCAAACCCCCGTGAAATCCGCCGCGAATTGCGCGAGCGCCCGCACGTACGCCCCGCTCGCCCCGCGCTTCGGATGATAAGCGATGTGACCCATGTGATTCGCGGTGGCCGCGATGTCCAGATGCGCCCAGGGCACGCCTTTGCGGATGAACTGCTTCAAAAAGATCGCGCCCCGGATCGTTCCGCCGTAGCCGTCGTTGGCTGAATTCTTGAGGTCCGCGCAATCCGAGCGGAGATCGTCGAAGTACTCATCAAAGAGCGGCAGCTGCCAAATGCGCTCCCCTTGCTTTTCGCCTGATTTGCGCACCTTCTCGATCAAGGACTCGTCGTTGCCCAAAACCGCGCAGCAATGCTTGCCGAGCGCGATCGAGACCGCTCCCGTCAGCGTGGCCACGTCGATGATGGCGTCGGGCTTGAAGTCCTGCGCATAATCGAGGACATCGGCCAGGATCAAACGCCCCTCGGCGTCGGTGTTGATGATTTCGACTGTCTTTTTGGATCGGGAGATCAAAACATTGCCCGGTTGAATGGCGTCGCCATCGGGCATGTTCTCCGTGAACGCCAAAATCGCGATGAGCCGGTTGGGGATCTGCCAGCGGGCGGCGAGGATCATTGCCCCCATGATCGTCGCCGCGCCGGACATATCATGCTTCATCTCCTCCATGCGAAGGCCGGGTTTGATGGAAATCCCACCGCTGTCAAAAGTGATGCCCTTGCCCACGAGGGCGATCGTCTTGCGGGAACGGGCGCCGCCGGCGCTTTTTCGGGCGTTCCCCGCCTTGGGTTGATACTCCAAAACGACGATCCGGCCTTCCCGAACCGAGCCCTGACCGACTCCCAGAAAAAGCCCCATTTTCTCGCGGGCCGCGTCCCGCTCGGTGAGCACTCGGCAAGTGAGCCCGTGCTGACGAGCGAGGGAGCGCGCCTGGTTCGCGAAGTATTCCGGGGTCCCAAAATTTGAAGGCTCATTGGACCAATCCCGCGCGACGTTCACTGAGCTCGCGACCGCTTCGGCTCGCTTCAGCTGCTGAGTGAGCTCGCTCGCGAATTTCGCGTCATTCGTGGTCCAAGTGAGCTTGCGCGGGGTTCCCTCGCCTTTTTTGGAGGCGGCGTCGGTCTTGTACTTTAGAAAATCGTAAGCCGCGAGCATCAGCCCCTCGCTCAAAGCGCGGGCCATGGCGGCGGGCGCGAGCTCGACTTTCACCCCGCGCGCTTCCCTAAGCAGGTCCGCGTCCAGCGCTAGATGAAGCGTCTTCTCTGCGCGGATTTTCTGGAGCAGCAAGCCGCCGATGACGCGAAGCTTTTCCTCAGTCAAGGACGAGGCCTGACCCAGTCCCACCAAGAGGCAGTTTTCGACCGAACCGCGCCCCCCAAAGCGAAGAAACAGGGTACTTCCGAGCTTCGCCTCAAAGCGCTTGCCCTTGCGCACTCGGTCAACCAGCGGCGAATAAGTATTATCCGGCAGCACGGGGCGCTTATCCCCGTCTTGAAAGAGAAAAACCACGTCCGTCTCTGCCGAGGTGCGGGTCCCCTGTGCCTTGATCAATCGGCACTCCAGTTGCAAAGTCTTTTCAGTCATTGAAGAACTTTCTCCTTAACTTTATACATCAATAGATATGCTCAAGCAGTACCATCAACTGGTCGGGGGAGTCTTCCGAATTTTAGACGCGATTCTGATCGGAATCGCGTGGATCGCCTCCTACTGGCTCCGCTTTTACTTCCCCCTCATCGAGGTCACCAAGGGGTTTCCCGAATTTTCATCCTACGCCGCACTCAGCCCTCTGGTGATGGTGATTTGGGCCTTCACCCTCCTCTCATTCGGGGCATATCGATCCAAGCGCATGCTTCGACGAACCCAGGAGGCGCACCTGATTTTGCGCGCCCACGCGTTCGCTTTGCTCGTCTTCATCTCCATCACATACCTCTTCAGCGAATACCGCTACTCGCGCGCGGTGATGGTGTACTTCGGCACCCTCGGGGGAATCAGCTTAGTGGGCTCACGCCTGATCTTACGCAACCTCCTCCGCAGCTGGAGACGCAAGGGTTACAACTTGAGGCATGTCGTCGCGGCGGGCGAAGGCCCGGTGCTTGAGTCATTGATTCAGCGGATTGGGCGCTTTCCCGAGCTCGGGCTCAACGTATTGGGCGTGATCGTGGATGAGCGATCCCCGCTCTCCGAGGTTGCCGGAAAACCCGTCTTGGGCCGTTTCGGGGAATTGCGCGAGGTGCTGCAAAAAAATCGGGCTGATCAGCTCTGGATCTCCCTCCCCCGGAACCAATCCCAAGAGCTCGACCGCATCCTCCGGCTCATCCAAGATGAGACCCTCACTCTGAAGCTGATTCCGGATATCCAAGATTACATCGCATTGGGCTGCGAAATCGAAGATTTTGACGGAATGCCGGTGGTGAACCTCAATCATTCCCCTTTGGAAGGCTGGGGAACCTTCGCGAAACGGCTGACTGACCTGATCCTTTCCGCTTTTGCCTTGACCGCGCTTTCTCCTGTCTTCCTCCTCATCGCGATCGCGGTTAAACTAGGTTCAAAAGGCCCCGTTTTTTACCGGCAAGAACGCATGGGATTGGACGGGAAAACATTTCAGATGATCAAGTTTCGTTCGATGGGAGCCAATGCGGAACAGCAGACCGGCGCGGTCTGGGCGGTCGCGGATGATCCGAGGCGGACCCGGCTCGGAACCTTCTTGAGAGCCACGAGCCTGGATGAGCTTCCCCAACTGTGGAACGTCCTCAAGGGCGAAATGTCGCTGGTCGGCCCGCGCCCCGAGCGGCCCGTCTTCGTCCACAAATTCAAGGAAGAAATCCCGCATTACATGCTCCGGCACAAAGTCAAATCCGGCCTCACGGGCTGGGCTCAGGTGAACGGCTGGCGGGGCAACACCTCGCTTGACCGCCGCATCGAATGCGACCTCTACTACATTCGTAATTGGTCCTATGGGTTGGACCTTAAGATCCTGGTGCTCACGGTCTGGAAAGGCTTCATCCACAAGAATGCCTACTAGCAGATCCCGCTTCAAGCCCCTTCGCTTCGACTTTTACATCCTCTCGGAGACGCTCGGGCCTTTCTTCGGCGGGATGCTTTTTTTCCTCTTCGTTTTCCTCATGCTCCAGGGCCTGAGGCTCGCTGAGTTCTTCATCGTCCACGGCGTCTCGCTGGGCATGCTGTGCAAGCTCACCGCACTGCTCATGCTCTCTTTCATCCCGACAGCGCTTCCCATCGCGTTTCTCATCGGAGTCCTCGCCTCTTTCGGGCGTCTCTCCGCCGATAGCGAGCTCGTGGCCATGAAAGCCTGCGGGTTCAGCCTCCACCGGACCCTCGTGCCCGTCTTGGCGCTGGGATGCATGATCGTCACGCTCTCCTTGTTCCTGAACATGGAGTGGGTTCCCTGGGGCGAGCGGCAGTTCAAGACGCTTTTGATCAAAGTGGGAAACACCAAAGTCGTCAACTCGATCAAAGAAGGCACGTTCACCTCGGGGTTTTTCGATCTGCTGGTCTTCTCCGATAAGATCGACGCCAAGAACAATCGATTGAAGCACGTCTTCATCTATGACGAGCGCGAGCCCAAGAATCCCCTCACCGTCATCGCCAAAGAGGGCGAGATCGCCGCCGTCAAAAATCAAAAATTCAGCGCGGCCGCGATGCTCCGGCTTTTTGACGGCACCATCCACCGCAACGAAAGCCAGGAAGGCAACTATCACAAGATCAATTTCAATGAGTACCAGCTCTTTTTGAAGATCCAGGAGGGGGAAGAAGGCACCGCGATGAAACCCCATACGATCCTGTATCGCGACCTCGTAGAGCGCATCCGGAAAACTGATTTGAGCACGCAGGACGGCAGGGAATTCAGAGGTGAGTATTGGCGACGCATCGCCATCGCGATCACTCCTTTGATTTTCGCTTTTCTGGGCGTGGGCTTCGGCACCGTGAGGACGCGCGCGGTCAGGGCGAGCGCCGCTTTGATCACGATCGTGATTTTGGTGATCTATTGGGTCACGCAAACTGTGGGAAGCATGGCACTGATCAAGGGCGTCATCCCGCCCTTTTGGGCGATGCAGCTCCCCAATATCATCCTGCTCGGGATGGCGGCTTACGCCTACAACAAGGCGACGTGGTGATTTTGTTTTACACAAAATTAGATGATCATCGCGAAAATCCACACCCATCCTGACAAAACGCTGACACGGGGATTCAGAAATATCCCGAATTCTGCTGCCCTCGCGGTTTTGTGGATAACTTTCTAGAAATTCTATTAAAAAATAAAAAATTCTCGCAAAACTTAAATGAAAACAAATAGTTAATACATGTGGATAACTCCACCCTTACGTGTGGATAACTTTCTTTTTTCTGACTATAAAAGTCTGATAATATGAAATTTAGCGCTTTTTAGCGGGTAACAGGCTCCGCCGCATCATCTGATTCAGCTGATGAAGAAGCAGGTGGAGGGACTTCCCGTTGAAAAAGTGACGCCTCTCCCGGAAAAGGTTCCGGCATCGCCTCCGCAAGTTCCTGGGGCAGAAAAAGCGTGGCGTCTTTATGCCGCAGTACCGCTTTTTTGCTCTCGCTCAGAATCTTAGTCCCGACCCCGGCGATTGTGACCTGCACTAAATCAGCTTTGGACGCTTGGAACACGAGCCCTTGCTGAGCGCGAAGAACGAGGGTTCTCCCCTGCCTCAAAGGGTATTTGCGCACTGCCCTCTGATCGATTCGATAGCGGATCCACACATCCTCGGTGGCTTTGAAGACCGCCTTAAATTTCTCGTTCGGCTTGTAGTTCAACCCCGAATCCAGAGGATCTTCCGCGATCGTCCCCGCTGCGCTTGAGGCGGTGAGAGGCTGAACCTTGGACGCCGGCGACAATCCAGCAGGCGCGGGTGCGGGGGACGGCGAAGCCGTCGGAAGCTGCGCGACTGGAGGAGAAACGACCGGGGCCGGCGTCGGAATCTGGGAAGTCGTCGGCACGGGCGAAGCTGCTGCAAGCGCGGGTGCGGTGCTTGAAGGGCTGGCGATCGGCAACGCGGGAGCGGGCGTTGAATTCGCGAGCGCAGGGCCCGGGCTCAAAAGCGGCGCGGGCGAAGCCTGCGGCGGAGATGAGGAAGCCGCTGGCTTGGCTTGATCCCCCTTCAACTGCTCAAGCCGGTGGGAGCGATGATGGTGGAAGGAAGGGCGAAAGATGAGCATCGCCACCCCTCCGATCAGGATGAAACTCCCCAGCACCAATCCCAGGATCAGCCGGCTCTGCTCGCCCTCCCTCTTCTCGAAGGCGTATCCGCTGTAATTGGATTCGCGATTGGGACGGTCACCGCCTTTTTTATCTATAAAATCAGTGTATTTTGAGAAAATCAGCTGCGGGTCAATGCCGATGAAGCGGGCGTAGGAATGGATGAACCCGTGGATAAACGGCTTGGCCGGCAACTCGGAGTAAAGATCCGCTTCTAGCGCCTGAAGCAATCGAACGCCGATCTTGGTAGCCGAGGAGACCTGCTCCACCGTGAACCCGCGCTTCTCGCGTTCCTGCCTCAAAAACTCGCCCAGGCTGAGATTGACGTTTGAGTCGGGGTTCATGTCGTTTCGTTCATGGGAGCCGCTTCAATTGCTGGACCGCGCGCTCAGCGAGTTGGGTGTTGGGGTAAGCTTCCTGGATTTCGAGGAACTTGCGGCGGGCCAAGTCCACTTGCCCGCCGTGGGTGTAAGCGATCCCGAGGGCGAGTTGCGCGTCGCCGAAGCCCGCGCAAAATTTTTGGGTGGCCTGGCGGTAATTCTGGATCGCCGCTTTGAAGTCAGAGAGCCTCAGGCGCAAATGACCTTTGTAGTAGTAAGCGATGCACGCCTGCTGAGAAGCGCTCGAGATCGCGTTGTCCGCGGCTTTCTCCGACTTATCGAACTGATTCTTCTTGTAAAAGAGGATCGCGAGATTGGTATAGGCCTTGTACGACTCGCGGTACATGGGGTTCTGCGCCGCTTTTTCCAGGGGGACGACCGCTTCCTGGAATTTTCCCAGGTCGATGAGGATTTTTCCGAGTGTGTTGCTGGCGTCCGGGAAGTTGGGTTGAAGCTCTACGGCTTTTTGCGCCTCAGCGAGCGCGCGGGCGTAGTCTTTCTTGGCGTGATACGCGAGCGCGCGCGTGTGGTAAATGTCGGGCAGGTCGTCATCGAGCTTTTCAGCGACATTGAGATTTTCAAGGGCTGAAACAGGATCGCCTTCGACCAATGAGCTGTTCGCGAGATCCACGTAGAGCTTAGCGCGCTCAGTTTTGGAGAGCTCGTGCTTGGTTCCGGAGGTCGCGCATCCCATCCAGCCAGGACCGCAAGCGAGAGCTGCAAAAACCCAAAAGTCGGTGATCCTCAAAAAAGGTTTCATCCTTGAATAATCCCTCAATATTTAAGGATAAAAGGCATTGCCTTAAGTCGCAAGATGGAAATATCGGTTTCCCGAGGATAAAGCGTTTGTCTGAAATATACTGCGCACTGCATAATATTTTTTAAATAACCCCTCTTGTCATCTATTTAAAAGTGTGAAAATCCTTCCCCATGAATTTCAAAGGGTGTTGGATGGTGGTGTTTGGAGTGCTTTTCAGCGGCTTGGCCCTCGGTCAGGACCATAAATCACTGAAAAAATATGAAGACGAGCGAGTTACGTATTCTTACTTCAGTGATCGGAGTCAGCTCAGCAACGCTGAAAACGGTTCCATCCTTTTCCAAGGGGATTCGAACGCTTCCCGTCAATTCATCGAATTGACTAGTCGCAATCCATTCTCCCAGTGGATCATCCAGCTCGGCCTTCGGCTTGACTCAACGCGCCCTCACCAACAAATTCAGTTCTCTGGATTGGATGCTCATTTTAAAACACTGAATCTTTCGCACGACCCCCTGGACATAACCACGATCCATTTGGATCAGGACTCCGCCACCCATGTTGAGATCCTTTCTTCGGGGCAAAGGGCGAATTGCAGCCGGATCAATACTCTCGCGAAGGGAGAGACTCTTTCGTTCTCGGGGGACCCTTCCCTGATTCAGGAGGTCAGCGTCACCGCGAAAAATCAAGTAGCGCAATGGGCGATTTCTTTTTCCAAAAAAATCAGGATTCATTACCCGATCCGCGATCAAAACGAGCCGCTCGACTGTGAGGGACAGACGTTGGTTCTGAGCCGAAAAATACCTTCCCCATCCGCGGCTTCGCCCATCAAGGACTTGACGATTCAATCAAACGGCGGCTACCTCTCGGGAGTTCAGTTTTTCTCCCACCGTTTTAAATAGAACTTCGCCCCAGCAAAGCCACACTCTCGAGATGGGTCGTCTGCGGAAAGAAATCCGCGGCCGCCGCTTTTTCAAGCTTCCATCCCCGCGCGAAAAAACCCTCCAAATCCTTGAGCCACGCATCGAGATAGCAACCGATCAAAATCGCCCGCGCCACCCCAAGACGCTCAAGCGCGTTTAAAATTCCTGCACGATCCGCCCCCAACCCGTCGCGCGGAGGATCCAAAATCGCGAAGTCAGCGGGGCGCTCCCACTCAGCCAACCAAGAAAGCACCGCTTGCCGATGGAAAAAAAGCCCATTCCGTGCCGATGGATCACGGGGCGCCCCGATATCCACGCAGTGGACTTCCCTCATCCGCCCCACGAGCAACTCCGAAAAATTGCCGTGCCCTCCGTACAAGTCCAAAAGAATTCCCTCACGGGCGAATTGCCGGGCGATCCATTCCCTCAGTCGATCATTCTGCTCTTCGTTCACTTGCCGAAACCCTTGCGCCGCGTGCCGAGCGTTCCAGCTTTTTAAAACCTTCCACTGGCCCTCCCCCACCTTGACGATCTCAAGCTCGACTTGGGACGGCTTCCCCTGAAAAAGCTTCTCGGCCTCAAGGCGCACCTCGTCCCAAACCGCGTTGAGCTCTGGCCTCGCGATCGCGCACCGATCCACCGCCACGAACTCATGGCTCTGCGGGGCGAAAAAACCGAGCCGTCCCCCTTCCGCCTTGAGTTGCACCCGATTGCGGTATTCCCACGGCCGCTCCGCTGGCATTTCTGTCCAATGCGCCGGATTGAGCTCCCAGCCCCGCTTGGCAAACTCATGCCTCAGGCCCTGAACTTTAGTCTCCCACTGGAGCGAATAGGGCGCGTGCTGCCACTGACAACCCCCACAGCGGCCAAAAACGGGGCAAGGCGGCTCGACTCGATGGGGCGAGCGCTCCAAAATCTCCAGCAACCGAGCCATGAGATACCGCTTTTCCGCGCGCGTGACTTCGGCCTTCACCCGTTCGCCCGGCAAAGTCCCCGGCACGAAGACCGCCTGCCCGCTTGAAAGGCGCGCGACTCCGGATCCGCCTCGGGAGAGGTCATGAATGCGAACTTCCAAGATTTCAGGCCTTTTCATTGACTTCCCGCTCTGCTAGCTTGGCTCGCGGCCATGCCCAAGAACATCCGCAATTTTTGCATCATCGCTCACATTGATCATGGCAAATCCACTCTTGCCGACCGCTTGCTCGAGAGAACGGGCACCGTAACAGCCCGGGAAATGGAAAGCCAGTTCCTCGACAACATGGATATCGAGCGCGAACGCGGCATCACCATCAAGGCTCAAAGCGTTCGAATCAAATATCGGGCGAAAGACGGGCAAACTTACATCCTCAATCTGATCGATACGCCCGGGCACGTGGATTTCACCTACGAAGTTTCCCGGTCCTTGGCCGCGTGCGAAGGCGCCATTCTGGTGGTCGATGCTTCTCAGGGGGTGGAGGCGCAGACGCTCGCGAACGTCTTCATGGCGCTCGAGAACAATCTTGAAGTTTTTCCGGCCGTGAACAAGATCGATCTGCCCGCCGCTGAACCCGAGCGCGTGCTCAAGGAAGTCGATGAGATGATCGGTCTCGTCGACACGGCGAGGGCCGTTTTGTGCAGCGCTAAATCCGGGATCGGAATCGATGAGGTCCTCGAAGCGGTGGTCCGTTATTTTCCCGCTCCCAAGGACGCCGATGAGGAACCTCTTCGCGCCTTGATTTTCGACAGCTGGTACGACGCCTACCAAGGCGTCGTGGCGCTTTGCCGGGTTTTTGAGGGTCAAATCCGGCCCGGGATGAAAATCCGCTTGCACCATGTCGGCAAAGAATTCGAAGTTCAGCGCGTCGGGGTATTCTCGCCGAAATTCCAGGACGCCCCGATCATTTCAAGCGGCGAGGTCGGCGCGATCATCTGCGGCATCCGCGACGTCCGCGACATGAAGGTCGGCGACACCGTGATGGACGCGGCCAATCTGGCGAAGGAATCCTTGGGCGGATTCAAGGAAGCCAAACCCATGGTTTTTTCGGGGATCTACCCGATCAACGCCGATGATTACAACGACCTGAAGGAGGCGCTTGAGAAATTGCGCCTCAACGACTCTTCGCTTTCTTACGAACCTGAGACTTCGAGCGCGCTGGGCTTCGGATTCCGGTGCGGGTTCCTGGGTCTTCTGCACATGGATGTGGTTCAGGAGAGGCTCGAGCGCGAGTACCAGCTGAACCTCATCACCACGGCCCCCTCCGTCATCTATAATGTCAAAAAAACAAATGGCGAGAGGATGTGGGTGGATAACCCCGCCAAGCTGCCGGATCAAACCCTTATCGACTCCATTGAGGAACCTTACATCCGGCTCACCATTCACATGCCCTCGGAGTACGTCGGCGCGATGATGGCGCTTTGCACGGACCGCCGGGGCATCCAGGAAAAACTCGACTACGTGACGAGCGACCGCGTTTCGCTCGTTTATCAAATGCCGCTCAATGAGATGGTCTTCGACTTCTACGACCGGCTCAAGAGCATCACCAAGGGCTATGCCTCCATGGACTACGAGCTGACCGATTACCGCCCCGCGGATCTCGTCAAGCTCGACATCCTGATCAACGGTGAAGTCGTCGACGCGCTTTCGCTCATCATTCACCGCGAGAAAGCGGCTTACCGCGGGCGCGAGCTCGCTAAGAAGATGAAGGAGCTGATCGATCGCCAAATGTTCGAGATCGCCATCCAAGCGGCGATCGGATCCAAAGTCGTGGCGCGCGAAAGCATCTCGGCTCTCCGAAAAAATGTGACTGCGAAATGCTACGGCGGCGATATCAGCCGAAAACGCAAGCTCCTCGAAAAGCAGAAAGAGGGCAAAAAGCGGATGAAACAAGTGGGAAGCGTCGAGATTCCCCAAGAAGCATTTTTAGCGGTGCTGAAGGTGGACTAGAGGTGACGAGGATGAGAGCGCTCAAAGATTACGGGCTTACCGCGCTGGCCGCGATCGGGATCGCTCTTTTAATCCGTGGGTTCATCATCGAAGCGTACCGCATCCCGACCGCCACCATGCAGCCCACGCTCCTGCCCGGCGATACGATCTTCGTCCTCAAAAAATGGAGCAGCCCCGACCCCAAGCGGTTTCATCGCGGTCAGATCATCGTTTTTTCCTCGCCGCAAGATGCCAGCAAAGACTCCATTCGCAGAATTGTGGGGCTTCCGGGGGAGAGCATCCAATTCAAGGATTCCAAACTCCTGATCAACGGAGCGCCCTTACCATCGGCGTTCGAGGAGGGGAAAAATTGCGGGACGGAAAACGACTACCGGATTTGCATCGAACCGCCCTTGCTGGAGGACACGCAGCCCATTCCCATTCCTGCGGGAAGTTTCTACGTTTTGGGCGATCTCCGCACGAGCTCCCGCAGGAGCAAATCCGGGGACATCATCCCTTCCCATTCCATCAAGGGGGTCGCCAAGTGGATCTGGCTCTCGATTGAACCACGCGCTGAGAATGCTTCATGGTTCCCAAAAATCCGTTGGAAACGGATGTTCCGGGAAGTTTCATGAATCACCTCCTCTCCATCCAGGATCTCCCGCTGAAGACCGTCCAAGATTTCTTTAAGCAAGCGGAATTTTACCGCGATCATGAGGCTGCCGCATCGCTCTCCGGAAAAACGGTGGGGCTTCTCTTCTTCGAAAACTCCACGCGAACGCGCAGTTCATTTGAAACCGCGACGCGCAAGCTCGGCGGCTCCCCTCTCTCGCTCAACATCGCGACCTCAAGCGTCCAAAAAGGCGAATCCCCCGTCGACACTGCGAAAAACATCGTCGCGCTCGGCGCCTCGGCCATCGTCATGCGGCATTCCGCCTCAGGCAGCGTGGGCGACGCCGCGCGAGCCGCGGGCGTCCCGGTCATCAACGGCGGGGATGGCACGCGCGAACACCCCAGCCAAGCGCTCCTGGACGCATTCACCCTGCAGAGCCATTGGGGATCCCTCCAAGACAAACGCGTCCTCATCGTGGGAGACATCGCCCATAGCCGAGTCGCGCATTCAAACCTGGCGCTGTTGCCGCGCTTGGGGGCTAAAGTCACCGTCTGCGGCCCGCCCACGCTCCTGCCGCAGAAAGCTTTTTTGGGTCCCGTTGAATCCACGAGCGACTTGGACGCCGTGCTTCCCCGAGCTGACGCCATCATGACGCTGCGACTGCAGATGGAGCGATTCGAGGGGACGGGGCATATCCCTTCGGCCGCTGAGTATCGGCAATTCTGGGGTTTGACTCGGGATCGCCTCAAGCTTTTGCCTCAACAGAGCCTCATCTTGGATCCCGGCCCCACGCAACTGGGAGTGGCGCTCGATCCTGAAGCCGCGCAAGATCCACGGGCGCTCATCCTTCAACAAGTGCATTCGGGCGTTTGGATCCGCATGGCGATCCTGAACTGGGCTTTGGGAGTGAAAGGAATGAAATCCTCATGAGCGCTCCCTCTTCCCTCCTCATCCAAAATGGCAGGGTGCTGGATCCCTCCCAGTCGCTGGATGCGATCCGCGACATCCTGATCGAGAAGGGCCGGATCGCAGCCATTGAGGCGGTGGGAGTCATCCCGAAAACCCGCGCCGAGCGAGCATTGGACGTTAAAGACCATTGGGTGACCCCGGGATTGATTGATGCGCACGTGCATTTGAGGGAACCTGGGTTCGAACGAAAAGAAACGATCGCCACCGGAACGCAAGCGGCGAGAGCAGGGGGATTTACGGCAGTCGCTTGCATGGCGAACACGGAGCCAGTGAATGATTCGCCCTGGGTCACCGCGATGATCCGCGAAAAAGCCAAGCAGAGCGCCGCTTGCCACGTCTTCCCGATTGGCGCCGTCTCGAAGGGATTGCGGGGGGAACACCTCGCCGAAATCGGGGGAATGGTCGCTGAGGGCGCCTGCGCCATCAGCGACGACGGGATGCCGGTGATGAATTCCCTGCTGATGAGGCGGGCGATGGATTACGCGAAGGGATTCAATATCGCGATCATCAGCCACGCGGAGGACGCCCATCTCGCCTATGCCGGCGCAGCCCATGAAGGACAAGCCGCCTACCGCCTCGGACTGCGATCCAACCCCTCGGCCACCGAAGAAATCATGGTTTCCCGCGAAATTTCGCTGTGCCGCCTCACCGGCGCGCGTGTCCATATCGCCCACCTCAGCACCAGCGGCTCCGTTGAGCTCATCCGCAGAGCGAAGCAGGAGGGGCTTCCCATCAGCGCCGAAGTTTCACCCCATCATCTTCTCCTTTGCGATGAAGACCTGGAAGACGCTGCTTCCCGCGGTGAATCGCTGACTTCGCTGAAAATGGCCCCTCCCTTGAGAACGCGCCAGGATCGCGAGGCATTGAGGACAGCGCTCGCCGAGGGAATCATCGATCTTTTCGCGACCGATCATGCTCCCCATGGATTGATCGATAAGGACGTTCCTTTTGATCTCGCCGCCAACGGAATCCTCGGTCTTCAGACCGCGGTCCCCCTCACGCTCGAGTGGGCGCTCAAAGAAAAGATCTCCCCGCTCCGCTGGGCGGAGGCCTGGACGTCAGCTCCGGCTCGACTCCTCAATCTCCCTCTGGGGACATTGCGCGTTGGGGTTGAAGCCGATCTCACGATTCTTGATCCCGCGGGCAAATGGATCCTCCAAGAGGAGCAAATCCTCTCCAAAAGCTTCAACACTCCCTTTCTCAACCGTCCTTTGCAGGGACTTGTGAAATGGACTATTCTCCAAGGTCAGGTGGCGCAGCATGGCAATGCATAGTCCTTCCTTTTCATCTGGATGCTTGGTCCTGGAGGATGGAACCTGTTTTGAAGGAATGCTCTTTGGGGCTCCCTTGCCAGCCTCACCCTGGGAGTCCAAGCTCATCAGCCCAGGTTACGGAGAAGCCGTGTTCAACACCTCCCTCACGGGCTATCAAGAGATCCTGACTGACCCTTCTTATTGCGGTCAAATCGTTTGCATGACCGCCGCCCATCTCGGCAACACGGGCATCAACGAAGAGGACGATGAAAGCGTGAAGCCCTGGTGCGCGGGATTCATCGTCCACGAGAACTGCGATACTCCTTCGAACTGGCGCTCCACCGAGAGCTTGCGGGCTTTCCTGACTAAAAAAGGGATCCCAGGATTATGCGGCGTCGATACGCGCGCTCTCACGCGGCACTTACGCTCACGCGGCACGCTGCGCGCCCTGATGGTTGAAGCGCGGCATCGCGATCAAGCGGCGGAATGGCTCAAGAAGCTCCCCTCCTTCGAAGGCGAAGATTTGATCCGCGAGGTGAGCGCGCGCAAGCCCTATCCTTGGAAGCGATCCTCCGCGGACGCGCCGCGCTTTCGAGTCATCGCGCTCGACTACGGCATCAAACGCAACTTGCTCCGCTGCCTGGAACAGCAGGGTTGCGCGATCGACGTTTACCCGGCTGACACTTCGGCCGCTGAAATTCTGCGCCTGAACCCCCATGGCGTGTTTTTATCCAACGGCCCCGGGGACCCCTCCGCAGCCCCTTACGCGGCTCGCTGCGTTTCAGAGCTCTTGGGAAAAGTCCCGATCTTCGGCGTTTGCATGGGCCATCAGATCTTGGCGCTCGCGTTGGGCGGGAAAACTTACAAACTCAAATTCGGCCATCGCGGCGGCAATCAGCCCGTGCTGGACCGCGAGACGGGTCGAGTGGAAATCAGCTCGCATAACCACGGCTACGCGGTGGACGGCGAAAGCCTCCCTTCCACCGTCCAGCTCACCCATCAAAATCTCAACGACAAAACGGTCGAGGGGCTGAGCGTTCCCAGTCTGCGCGCTTTCTCGGTGCAATACCACCCTGAGTCCTGCCCGGGACCGCACGACTCCGAGCATCTTTTCGAACGATTCGCTCAGCTCATGGATTCTTCTGGTAAACTGGCGTCATGTTCCAAAAATACCTAGAGCCCATCATCGAGGAATTCACGACCGGCGAGTACTACCGGGAAGTTTACAACGCGAAACAGGAATACTTCGAGAAGGCCGGAGTCGTTTACGAGGATGACTCCGAGTTCGAGCAGCGGATGTGCATCTTCATGGATTGGTACCTCTTTGACCGCGACCTACCGGGAGTGGATCTGCCCCCGATCAAATATTACTTCAAGAAGAACAAGGACCGCTTCAACACCGATGAATCCCGCATCTACAAGGATTTTTGCGCGACGATTCATTCCGTGTTCCGCCTGAAACGCTTCACGTGGAAACGTGACGGCCTCGTAATCCGCGATCTTTTCTCGAATAAAAATCACACCGTCAAAGACTCAGAGCTCAACCAAGGCTTCACGCGCGGGGATCTCTTCGAGGCGCGGATCATCCCATTTCAGGGGCGTTACGAATTTTCGAGGGGATTTTGCTTTCACCCCGCCGAAATGCAGTCCTTCATTTGCAGCGAGATCAAAAAAGTCCGCTACCAGGATAAATCGCGTCAAACCAAACTGATTCTTCAACTCGCCTCGATGAAGCTGAAGCATTTGCGCTTTCAGCACATCGACATCCGGCATATTTACACTTTCGACTCCAAATTTTAAAACCAGGTCCAGCGGTCAAGAAATTCGTTTTTAGCTTGCATCGGGCCCATTCCGCACCTAAGAATGGAAACCTGAAACATCAACCTTTCTCTTTAAGGAGATCTTATGAAATACGCACTCGCACTCGTTGCAGCTCTTTCGTTCTCAGTCGTCGCTTTGGCCAATGACCAAGCTGGCCATTCCACCTCCCCAGAAACGGCTGTGACGGGCAAAGAAACCACGAAAGTGGAACAGCATAAATCCATCAAGCGCTCCGCGAAAAAAGGTCCTAAGGGCGCTCACATCAACAACGAAACCAAAACCACAGAGACCATGGAAAAGACCACCGAGTCAGCTCCAGCTCCTACGCACTGATCGCTCGTTTTTCTTGATTTAAAGACCCCTGGGCGTGCATTTTATGCGTTCCCAGGGGTTTTGTTTTTCAGTAAGATCGCCTGAAGTATGCTTGCCTTCCCTCCCAAAAAAATCCTCGCCATCAAGCTCCGCGCCCTGGGCGATACCGTCCTCATGACGGCGCCCCTCTTGGAGCTCAAGCGCCTTTACCCAGCCGCGGAAATCCACGCCGCGATCACTGAACCCTGGGTCCCCTTGCTCGAGAACCACCCGGCGGTCCATAAGATCTGGCGTTACGCGAGGCACGACGAAAAAACCGCCCGCGCCAAGGCCATCGCGCGCCTCGGGTTGAGACTTAGGCGAGAGCACTTCGATTGCGTGATCAATTTTCACGCGAGCCCCTCGAGCGCCCTGCTGGCTTTTGCCACGGGCGCCGCGACCCGCTCGATCCATTTTCACGGTCACCGGGATCGCAACCGTTACTCCACGGTCATTATCCCAGGCAAGGGCCAGGTTAAGCCCAATATCGAGCGCGATATGGACGCCGTCCGCGCGCTCGGGTGGGGAATTCCCGAGGGGAGGCTCCCTCAGCTCTTTTTGACCCCGCAAGAAATCGAGAGCGCCGAGGAACTTCTCACAAAAACCATGGGATTGAAAAAACCCATCCTCGGTTTAGGCCTGGGTGCCAGCCGCCCCACGAAGAGCTGGCCGCTCGCACGCTTCGTGGAGGTCGCCCGCTTGTGGACTCAGACGACGGGCGGGAGCGCGCTCGCGTTCTGCGCGCCCCAAGAACCTGAGCTCAAGAGCAACTTCTTGAACGAGATCACCGTCCATGGACTCCAAAGCGACGGGCAAATCACCATCGTCTCGCCGACGACTGTGCGGGAACTCGCGGCCGATCTCAAGCACTGCGCCGTCTTCTTGGGAAACGACTCCGGACCGAAGCACATCGCCGTCTCCGTCCAAACGCCAACGGTAACGCTCTTTGGGCCTGAAGATCCTTTTGAATGGCATCCCTATCCCAAGGATCGCCATCCCTATTTTTACCGGGAGGGACTGGCCTGCCGGAGGGACGCCGACCCGGGCATGCCCCCTTGGTGCGCTTTGGAAATCTGCGTCCAAGAGCGCCATCGATGCATGCAGGAAATTGACGCCCAGGAAGTTTTTCAACAATGCAAAGCGCTCCTTTAAGCTCAGTCCCGATCACCGCTTCGATCATCGCGTTCAACGAAGAAAAATTCCTCCCCCGAGCGCTCGCCTCCCTGCTATGGGCGGATGAGATCAGCGTGATCGACGCCGGCAGCGCGGACCGCACTCCTGCGATCTGCAAGGATCCCCAGGCCCCGTGGGCGAGCCGCATGAGCTTTCACACCCGCCCCTGGAGCGGTTTCTGCGATCAACGCAACTTCGCGATGAAGCAAGCCCGGCATGACTGGATGCTGGTGCTCGATGCGGATGAGGAATGCAGCCCGGAACTCGCTCAAAGAATCCGGGGATTTTTCGCGGATGGAAAATTCCCGCCGCATCCCGCGTACAAAGTCAGGAGGATCGAGTACTTCCTCGGAAAGCCCATCCATCACGGAATTTGGAACCCCAGCTACCAAGACCGTTTCTTCAATCGGAACGGCGTCCAGTACGTCAACAACATCCATGAGTACCCGATTTTTCCGACCCCGCCGCTCTCGATCCACGAGCCCATCCATCATGCCCCGGATTTCGCGCCCGAGAAATTCCTCGAGAAAATGAACCGATACACGACCATTGAAGCGCAGGATCGCGTCCGCCAAGGGCAGAGGACGCACGCAGGAAAGCTCCTGGGAGCCTTTCCCGCCATGTTCCTCAAGAATTATTTTTACTACGGAGCTTGGCGGGATGGCATTCACGGTCTCGTGATTTCGCTCCTCGAAGGCGTCTCCCGGGTGGTTCGACACGTCAAAATCTGGCAGTATACGAGAAGAAACCCATGAAGATCTCAGGATTCACGCTCGTCAAAAATGGAGTCCGCTTCGACTACCCTTTCCTGGAGTCCATCCGCTCGCTCTTGCCACTCGTGGATGAGCTCGTGATCAACGTGGGAAAAAGCGAGGACGGCACTCTGGAGCGAATCCGCGAATTTGAGCGCAGCGAGGGGCTGGGCAAGATCCGCGTTTTGGAGCATGACTGGGACGCGGTCCCCAACGCGAGCGCGGGACTTTCCGATCTGACCGGCGTGGCGGAGCACGTGCTCGCGCGACAGACCAACCTCGCGCTCGATCGCTGCACGGGCGAATGGTGCGTGTACCTTCAAGCCGACGAAATCCTGCACGAAGAGGATATCGGCGCACTGCGAAGGCTCCTTTTGCGCCATCGGGACGATCCGCACATCGACGGGATCGTCCTGAACTATGTCCATTTCTACGGGTCATTCGACGTGATTCAGCAGTCAAGGAGCGCGTACCGCAGGGAGGTGCGCATCATCCGGAGCCGACGCGGGATCCGAAGCGTGGGCGACGCCCAGAGTTTTCGGCGCGGCGACGGGCAAAAACCGAACGTGATCCTCAGCCGCTCCCGGATTTTTCATTACGGCTGGGTCCGCCCCCCGGAGATCATGCGCGAGAAAACCTTCCACATGGATGAGCTCTACCACGGCAAAGCGACCCCGGAGCAGCGGGCCTCCGGGCTGCCCCACACCGGCGACAACCACCGTTACAAAAAATTCTGGGGCCTAAAAAAATTCAAAGGCTCCCATCCCGCGGTCATGCAGGAGAGGGTCAGGCGGAAGAATTGGAACTGGGATTTCGAAAGCGCTCGCGCCGAATGGGAGTGGAAGGACTTCAAGAAAGTCGCGCTCGACAGCTTTGAGAAAATCACCGGCATCCGCCTCTTTGAATACAAAAGCTACCGGATCATCGGGAATGAATGAATCGCCATGAGCCCTTCGCCTTTTTTCACGCGCGCTTCGCTCCTCGTCACCACTCATGAGCTGCCTCGGCACCTGGCGCTCGTCTGCGCGGCGCTCGAGCGCCAAAGCGCCAAGGACTTCGAAGTGCTGATCTGCGATGACGGCTCGGGCCCGGAGACGAAAGCGGTCATCGAAGATTTCAAAAAACGGACGCCGTTCCGGGTCGAGCATGTCTGGCAGGAGCACCAAGGATTCCGCAAATGCCGCATCCTCAACGCCGCTCTCAGGCAGGCGCGGGGCAATGTGTTCATTTTTCTCGACGGCGATTGCGTCCCCCATCGGCATTACATCGCGGATCATCTGAGCAATCAGGAAGAGGGGTTTTACCTCGCCGGCCGCCGCATGGAGATCGGCGCTCAGCTCAGTGCGCAGCTCACTCCGGAGCGCGTGCGCGCGGGGTACTTCGATTTTCCTCGGCCGTCGCTCGTGACCAGCGTCCTACGCGGCGATTCCGAGCATTTGCAGCGGAGTTTTCGCGTGCCTTTTCAGCCGCTGCGGACTCTTTTGAAGATGAACCGAGTCGTGGATCTCAAGGGCTGCAATTACTCCATCCCGCGCCGGGTGCTCGAAAAGCTCAATGGGTTCGACGAGGAGTACGAGGGTTACGGGCGGGAGGACACCGACGTCGAGCTCCGCATGCAGCATCTGGGGCTCAAGATCAAATCGCTCAAGGGGCTCGCGCTCCAGTTCCACATCTGGCATCCCAGGCGTGAGTTCACTCCCTCCAACGACACTCGCCTCGAAGAGCTGCGCGGTAGCGACCGCGTCCGCTGCGAGCGCGGGTGGCTGTC
>CAZLYB010000004.1:33761-132186 GCA_964563795.1 uncultured Bacteriovoracaceae bacterium
TGTCGGCGCCTTGAGTGGGGCTTGTTGAGCCTTATTTCTGATCCCAAATGACTTTCATGAATCGAGGCGACGGGCCAAACGTCGTTCCAACAACTTTCATATTATTGATCGAAAGCTGACCCGAAGTTTGACCTGACGCAAAAACCGGGTGTTTTCGCCCGAAGGAATTCAAGCTCACGACTTCTCCACGGTCATTCAAAACCGGACCGCCGCTCATTCCCGGCTGAGCTTCCACGTCAAAACTGACGGTGTTGGCTCGATATAACTCACTCATCCTTCTAAGCTCAGACTGACCACGACCCTGCTGTTCCAAGGAATCCGCAAATTGATCCGTTTCACGGCATGCGAGGATGGAAGCGGCTCCACCGAATTTTCCGGTATCCGGCTGATCATAAATTCCGAGCGAATAAAGCCTTTGTTTCTTGAGGGTATTTGGGTCCCCGAGGAAAGGGGGCAAAAACTTTTTTTGAAAGGCTTTATTGAGGCGGATCGCCAGGAATTCCATTCCGTCGATGCCTTCACCCGCGATCAGACTGAATTGAGGGTAAAAACTTTGCATCGTTACGGCATTCGCAAAGGCGGTAACCACTGCGGATGAGCCCTCCCTTCTCGTATCAAAAACGATATTTTGATTTTGGTCGATCAGGACGAAGTGGACAGGCTTATCGATGACTTCCTCCCGTTTGACCTGCCCACGCTTGGCTTTTTCATCCATTGAAACCCACACATGAGGCGCCGTAATCAAAGTCCGAGCATCTTTCGCTAAAAAAGCCGTAGCGTACGAATACGCAATTTGATTATTGACTCGCTCTCTGTCGATCCAGAATTCGCAAGTTTTCCGATCCCCGCAGTCTTGATTCAGTTTCTGAAACCAAAAACCAAGCGTGCTCGCGGGAGCCTTGCCATTGTTATAACTTCTATCCAGCGCTTCAAATGCCTCCTTGGAGTATTGCTTCACTTTGTCGGGCGCCGGTAAAAAAATGATCTGAAAAACAGCGCTTCGAGCCTCTTGGACGGCTTTCGGAATTTTTTCCTGGGCGTTTGCCAGGTTGAATTGAGTGCTCAAGAAAAAGACAAAAACAAAAAACACGCTGTTTCTTCCAATTAAAACCATAAATAAATACCTTACGCTTAAAAAGCGCTCTTTAATTACACTAAAAAAGAATATCGCTCAACAAAAACTAACGCATACAACTCATTGAAACTAAAAATAAATTTCCGCGTCGCCTTCTATAAACCTCGGCGAATCCCAACCTATCTCTGAGTCTTCCTTTTCAGCCCAGCCGCGAAGCCTTGCTGATAAGCCGTAGCGCGAGCTGAATCCAGCGCAGCTTGATGAGCGATCTCAGTTTTTTGAAGAAGGTCCTTGATTTTTTGGACTTTATTTTCGGATCCGCTCAAACTGCATTCCATCATCGACTGCAACTTGCGTTGACTGACTAGTTTCCAGCTTTTTTCATAGATTCGAGCTTTTTTCCAGGCAATCTCATACTGAGATGACCACGCCAACTCGCGCAACTCCGTCTCGTTTTTCCTCGTCTCTTCGACTGATTCGGGCTTTTTATTTTTCAATGCCTCGACTTTTTCGAGCAAAGCTTTCTCTTCGCCAGTCAGTGCGAATACAGGATCCGAGTCAAGAGCTGCCGCTGCTTTCGCATCATCGACCAAGTCCTGGGTCGCTTTTTGGCAACTCTCCGAGAAATTCCACTCCGTGCCTTTTGCGGAATCTTGCGCAAAAGCGGAGTGAAAAAGAATAAGACTCAACGTAAAAGCGACGGCCCAATTTTCTTTAGTGATTCTTTTGAACATAAAACGGCTTTTATGCAATAAATGCCGGTTCGTCAAATGCCGTCAGCAGGGATCCGAGAAATCCCTCTAGCCCCGCACGCTCGGCCGCCCCACCGAATAATAGCTCAGTCCCTGCGCCTGCATCTCGCGCGGGTCATAGAGATTGCGCCCGTCAAAAATCAGGGGCTGCTTGAGCGCGGATTTCACCCGCGCAAAATCCACCTGCCTGAATTCATTCCACTCCGTCACGAGCACGAGCGCGTCACTGCCCTCGAGCGCCTCATACGGGGACTCGCAAAACGCCACTCGCCCCGATGAATCGATCTTTTGAATTAACGGCTCCGCGTTCTCGATCGCCACCGGATCATATGCCCGAATTCGGGCCCCGGCGCGCAACAGCTCCTCGATCACCACGAGCGCCGGCGCTTCTCGGATGTCATCCGTGTTGGGTTTGAAAGCCAGCCCCCAAATCGCGAACGTCTTGCCCTTGAGGTCGCGGCCCAGTACCGATTGAATTTTCTGCGCGAGGAATTTCTTCTGGCGCTGATTCGCCTCCTCGGTCGCGGCGACGATCCCAAGCGGCTGATCATTGCGTCGGCTCGTCGCCAGCAACGCTTGGACATCCTTTGGAAAGCACGACCCCCCGTACCCCGCGCCCGCGTACAGGAAGTGCTTTCCGATGCGGACGTCCGTGGTCATTCCCCTGCGGATTTGCTCGATGTCCCCGCCCACTTTGTCGCAGAGCTGGGCCAGCTCATTCATGAAGCTGATCCGGGTCGCCAAGAACGCATTGCAGGCGTACTTCGCCATTTCAGCGGAGATGGGATCCATCCTCAAGATGGGGTTGCCTTGGCGGACGAAGGGAGCGTAGAGGGCCTCCATCTTCTTGTAGACCTCGTCCTTGTCCGTACCGATGATGACGCGATCCGGGCGCAAAAAATCCTCGACCGCCGATCCTTCCTTCAAAAACTCAGGATTGCTCACGACATCAAACGCATGCGACGTCAGCGGGCGCATCCACTCCGCGACGATCAAATGCGTCCCGATCGGGACCGTGGATTTATTCACGATCAGGCGGTAACTCGGTAAAGCGCGCGCCACTTCTTCAGCCGCTTGCTTGAGATAGCTCATATCGGGTTCCCCCGATTCGCTCGCCGGGGTCCCCACCGCCATGAAAAGGATCTCGCAGGCCTTGACCGCATCAGGGGTTGAGGTCGTGAAGTGCAACCGCCCCTCGGAGACACCCCGCTTCACCAACTCCTCGAGGCCGGGCTCATAAATGGGGATCTCGCCCCGCTTGAGGCGCTCGATTTTCGAGGGATCGCGATCGACGCACCATACAGTATTGCCCGTATCCGCGAAGCAAGCGCCCGCCACCAACCCGACATACCCGGTTCCAATCACGCCGATTTTCATGGGGCGAGGCTATAAAATTATACACTGAAAGTCAGCCTTTTTCCGCAGAAACGGGGAAGCGTGAACGTGTATTGTGGCTTCCAAAAGGGTGCTATATGCTGAGCTCCATGAAAATTTCTTGGTCCTGGATACCGGCTCTTCTCCCCTCGGAATGATGGTCTCATGCCCCGACCTCCCTTAACCGTCACCTTCATCACTTTGAACGAGGAAAAAAATCTCCCCCGCGCGCTGGCCAGCGTCCGCTGGGCGGATGAGATCGTCGTCATCGACTCGGGCAGCACAGACCGCACGGCGGAGATCGCCAGGGGTGCGGGCGCCAAGGTCGTCGTCCGCCATTGGCCGGGTTATGGCGCGCAAAAAAACTTCGCGCAGGATCAGGCGACGCACCACTGGGTGCTCAACCTCGACGCGGATGAGGCGGTTCCCGAGGCGCTTCGCGAGAAGATCGAATCAGCGCTCATCCAAGTCTCCTCGGTGCAAACCGAGATCAGGGCGTTTTCGTTCCCTCGGAAAACTTATTATGGGAATCGCTGGATCCAGCACGGGGGATGGTACCCCAACATCCTCACGCGGCTGGGGGATCGGCGCTTCGTCCGCTGGAGCGAACCCCATGTCCACGAGGAGCTCACCGTAAAAGGAAAGACCCAGCTCATTGACGAACCCCTCGACCATTACGCCTTCACGGGAGTGGCGGATCAAGTCCGCACCAACCTTTGCTTCGCGCGGCTCGGGGCGCAGGACCTCAAGCGCAAGGGCGTGAGGCCAAGTTTTTTCCTGATCCTTTTGAAGCCGGTCGGAAAATTCATCGAATCCTATTTTTTGAAAGCGGGAATTCTCGACGGTCGCGAAGGGTTTACGATCGCCGTGAATGCGGCTCACAGCATGTTTCTGAAATACGTCTTCCTGGCGGAAGGTCCGGAAAAACCGGAATGAAAATCCTCATTCTCGACAATACGCTGGATCGCGACTCCTGGGGGGCGAAAGAAATCCTCGCCCATTGCCGCGCGAACTTTCCCGGTTTCACGCTCTCCGTGAGGCGCGCGCCCGAAGGGGATCTCCCTGAAAGTCTAGCGCCCTACGATCGATTGATCCTCACCGGCTCGCGCGCGAGCGCATTGGAGAACAACCCCTGGACCCAAGCTCTGGACGGCCTGATCCGCGAGTGCATTCAAAAGCGAAAGCCCTTGCTGGGAATCTGCTACGGCCTCCAAGCTCTCGTCCGCGCGGTGGCGGGAAGCCAAAGCCTGCGCGCCTCGCCCACCCCCGAAATCGGCTGGACGAAAATTCAGCTCCTTCAGCAAGCTCCGATCTTTCAGGGGCTTGAAAAGGAATTCACCGCTTTTTCCTCGCACATCGAAGAAGCGCATCAGCTGCCCAAGGACTTCCGCGTCCTCGCAAAGTCCGCTCGATGCGAAGTGCAGGCGATTCAACTCGGCGAGTTGCCCGTTTACGGACTTCAATTCCACCCCGAAAAAAATCCTGGCGATGCGAAGCGCTCCATCCAATCTCGAGTCAAACAGCTGGGGGCCCGTTCAAAAAAATGGATCATGGGCGCCTCGACGAAACCACCAACCCGGGAAATGGGAACCCTCCTCTTCAAAAACTTCATCCACTCATGAAAACTCTCATCAAAGCGGTCTTAGTACTCGGTCTTCTGGTCTTCCTCTCGAGAAAGGGGTTTCTATCCTGGGAAGAAGTCAGCCACGCCCTTGCGCAGTGGCGACTCGCTTGGCCCGCGTTCGGGTTGATTTTGTTCACGACGCTTCTGGGAATTATCCGATGGCATCGGCTCTTGAAATTCCAGAAAATCCAACTCCCTTTTTCGCAGGTTTTCCACCTCTCGTGGATCGGGAATTTCTTCAACATCGCGCTCCCGGGGGCGGTGAGCGGGGATTTCGTCAAAGCTTTCTACATCGGCAAAGCGCAACCCGGATCGCAGGCGAAAGCCTTGGGCAGCATCCTGCTGGATCGGCTCTGCGGGCTCTCGGCCCTGGTCCTCGTTTCAGCGGGCGCCCTCGCCATGGACGCTCTCTACGGGCAGCAGCGCTCGAGCTCGGCCCTTTTTCAAGCGTTGCGACTGGTTTTGATGCTCGCGGGGGTGGGGATCGCCGTTTTTTACGGGTGCCTTTTTTTACTGAAGGAATCCCTCGACCCGATTCTGCTTTGCGCACGGTCGGTCGACCAGAAGCTTCGGCCCCATCCCCGCTTGCACCGAGTTTCCGGCGCGATCCTGCGCACGTACCTGAGCATCCGGGAATTTCGCGCCTACCCCGGAGTTCTCCTTCAAACGCTCGCGATTTCAGTGGTCATCCATCTTTTCGTGGGCTGGGCTTTCTACCTCTGGGCGCTGGCTCTTGGCGAAACCTCCATTTCTCCGATCGAGGTCAACGTCGTCTTTCCCTTGGGCATCCTCGTGACCGCCGTCCCAGTGATGCCAGCCGGAATCGGAACGGGCCATGCCGCCTTCCTTTACCTCTTCAAGCTCATGGGTTCAGAACGAGGGGCGGATCTCTTCAGCCTTTATGCGATCGCCCAAATGGGCATCGGGGCCATGGGGGGATTGATCTACCTGAGATTCCGCAGTGAAAAACTGAAGTAAGGCCGCCGCCCTCTCATGGCGCGGCTTTCGCATGAGAGCGCAGTCCCATGCTCGAATTGCGCCCCTTCCAAAAACAGGCCATTGATCTCCTGAAAAATTCCTCGCGCATCCATCTGCTCTGCATCTCCTCCACGGGCTCAGGCAAAAGCAAAATTTACGAAACCCTCGCCGCTGATCCCGACGGGCGAACGGTTTTGATCAGCCCGCTCATCGCGTTGGCTCGCCAGCAGGCGCAAAACCTCCAGCGACTCGGTGTTCACGCTTTTTTTTCGCCGCAAGAGGCCATCCACACGCGGACCAGCCACTCTCAGGCGCTTTTGCTGCGGCCTGAGTCCCTGCTGAATCCTCAGATCCTCACCGCTCTCGAAAGATGGAACCCGCAGCTTCTCGTCGTCGACGAATGCCATTGCCTTTGGGAGTGGGGCGAAAGCTTCAGGCCAGCATTCCGGGCGATTTTGCCTCTCGCTCAAGCCCCCTGGATTCAAAAAACGCTTTGGCTGACGGCCACTCTCCCTCATTCCCACGAAAAGAAACTTTCGGAAGCCCTGGCTTCAACGGGTAAGCCTTTTCAAAAAATCGGGAATTTTTCGCTTCCTCCCCACCTCTCCTTGCGCATCCGAAAAATCCCCAGGATTGAGCGCAAAGCCGCCCTCCGCGCGCAAGTTCAATTCAATGTGGAGCGATTGGGATCAGGCATCCTTTTCACTCAGACCCGGGCAATGAGCGAGCGCCTGCAACTTTTCTTGCGCGGAATGAAAATTCCCAGCCTTGCCTACCACGCCGGCTTCTCCAAGGAGGAACGCTGCAATCTGGAATCCCTGCTTGAAAAGGAGCCCCGAGCAGTCATCGTCGCAACCTCGGCCTTTGGAATGGGGATGAACTACCCTCATCTTCGGTGGTCTCTTCTCTGGGAAACCCCGCTTTCTCTCCTTTCGCTGGCTCAAGCGATTGGGAGAGCGGGGAGAAAACCAGATTTCCCCGCTTCTGCCACCCTATTTTGGAGCGAAGAAGATTTTTCATGGACGGCCTGGGCGAGAAAAAACCACTCTCAAGAGCAAAGCGCTCTCTTCAATTTTATGCAGTCAAAAAAATGCTTACGCACCGAATTAAGTCGTTACTTTAATGAGGAAAAACACGAGACCAGCCTTGTTGGGCCCTGCCTGAAGTGCAGTAATTGTGAAAATTTCTTAAATTTCTCTTGATAAATAATAGGAGACTGAATATATTAATTATTAATGAAACTTAATATTGTTTTAAAAAACAAACGAATTGCATTTATTCCTTTGTTTTTACTCTCTTTTTCTTCATGCGACTCGAGCAAAGTCCCAGGATTAGAGAACTTTTACGCAGGCGTAAATCAAAGTAATTTATTCGTGAGTTTTCTCTCTACGAAGCTCAGGTGGGGAGGAGGACTCTCAGGCCCAATCCCCGGTTTAGAAGGCGCGGAATTTTCTGCAGCGCCGAGTGTGGACTCAAAAAAACCCGGAACCCTCTTTCAGTTTTCCGTTCCTCTGAAATCTCTCATTCAACAGGACTTCTTCTCTGACGAATCCGGACTTCCGGATGGGCGCCCTCTTCCCGACATTGCGGGAGGCATTCTCCCGCGCTGGGACATCGAAATCGGCCAGTACACGCTGCACCTCTATATTTCGCCCGAAGCGTTTGCCGTTTTTTTCCCGATTCCGCTGATCTCCAAACAAGGAGTCAGCCTCCCATTTCAAGTCAGCCTGCCCATCAAAGATGACCGGGGCAATCTGATCGGAAAATCCTACGCCATCCCCTCCAACGCCAAAGGAGAAGGAAGCGGCGTTTTGATCCTAATCCCGTTCGTAGGTTCCACCGCATCCCCACCGAACCCTTAACCCAGCAGTAAAACTCGAAGGAGAATGAAAATGTCGAAACTACCTAAAATGCGATCCCTGAAGACTCTGTTCGTCGCGATGGCGACGCTGAGCCTATTGGCGTCATCGCAAGCGCACGCATTCGGAAAAGCGAAGAACGGCGGAACCACGGGCGGCGTGAACCCTACTTTCGCAGGCATCGATGGCCCGAACTTTGAGATGACTCCAGCTGGCAAACTCGTCCTCTGGCTCACGGTGAACAATCTCTCCGTTCAAGGCGGAGGCGAAATTCCTTTGAGAAAATTCCCAAACAGCAGCGTCTATGTCGGGCCTGACCTCAACACCCAAGCGCTCCTCATCCGCGCCACTTTCGAGCCAAAGGACCTCACTCCTTATGTCAGCGGACTGGATTTCCTGGATCCCCTCACTTTGCCAGGCGGCCGAGCCCTCCCTGGGGTGAAACAAGGCTATCTGCCCGGTCTCGCTCTTGAGATCGAGCAGCTGAATCACATGGTCCTTTACGTTGGCAAGACGGTGTTCGGCGTTTTCTTCCCCGTGAAGATGAACCTGGGCGGATTCAGCGCAACACTCGCCTTCTATGACAAAAAAGGCGTGTACCGCGGATCTGTCACCGCAGTCGGACAGGACGCCAAAAAGGAAAACTCAGGGATCTTGGCTTTGATCAACATCGAGAAGCAAGTGAAAGACGTCATCCTCCCTTAGTTGAAGCTTGCGCTCACGCGCAGTGCAACCCCCCTCCCGAAGCAAGAAGCATTGGGAGGGGGGTTTTATTTTACGGAATCGGGAATTGAACCGGGTCTTCGGATCCCGATGACGAAATCGTGAGCAAGTCGTCCGTCAAAGCGATCTCAGCTTTGGGGAAGGCTTGGTCGGGCAAAACCAAAAAACGTCCTGAGGCGTGCATCGCCAAAACTCGAGTCACGCGGGCCTCCTCAAATCGGACCGCGATCGCGCGGCTTGAGAGACGCACCAAAGCCTTGGGATACTCCCCCTTCGAAATCAACTCCTGCCCCTGAGAATTAATCGCCCAAATATGATCTCCTGAATTAATTGAAAGGATCTGATCCGAAATTTGAAGCGCTGTAGTTGGCTGAAGATTGACCTCCGGCGAGACGAGCTGCTTCCCTTCCGAATTGACCGCGAACACTCGATGCGAACCATCAACCCCTTCATCGTAGTACTCGATGGCTGCGATCCGCGCCGAAGCGCGCGCCTTGGGCCGCTGGTTCCTTGAAAGCTCAATGGGCGCAATCAAAGGCTTTCCTTCGGCGTTCAGAATATGCCAGACGTCGTGATCGGGCTGGTCGCTTTTTAATTGCAGGATGACGAAATCATCGGAATGCTCGAACCAAACCACGCCCGAAACCTGGCTGAAGATGACTTCGCCGCGTGAATTGCTCACCGTCAAGCTGCCCTCTTCATCGCCTTTTCCCCTCACGATTCCCTCAACCGTGGGCTGGGAGCTTGACGTCAGGGTCGCCTTCGCTCCGCTCGGGTTGGAGCTCCCGCAAGCGCTGATGAGAGCCGTCAGAGTCAAAGATAAGGACAATAAATGGGGAAACCGGATATTCATGGCTCACCTATCCCATGAGTCAAAAAGTCAGTCAATTTTTATTAAACAAAATTATTTAAATACAAGAAAACAAATGCGTTTCGCCGCCATGGCTCTTGGGATAATCTAACCGCTTATGGCAGCGAAGCCGGTTCGAATCGCCACTCCCCGCATGTTCTTTCGGTGGTCCATTTTCGTGTTTTTCCTGGCCATCGCCCTGCGCCTGCTTCTGGCCATCGTCAACCGGGAACCGAGCGGGGAGCATTTCGCCTTCATTCGATCCCTCGCGGACTCCCACTTCTCCTCATGCGCGGGTTGCATCCCTCCCTTGCTCTATCATTACCTATGTGCTTTGCTGATGCATTCCCTCTCCATCTACCTATACGATGGCCGCCTAATCCTCTGCCAGCTGCTGAGCGCCGCGGCGGGGATCGGAACCTTGACCCTGGCCTATATCTTCATCAAGCAGCTTCACCTCTCCTACCGGCACTCATGGCTGTGCTTTTCGATCTTTGCGCTCAACCCCAGATTAATCGCGATCGACACGCAGGCTTCACCCGAGAGCTTCTTCATTTTCTTCACTTCACTCGCGATTTTTTCCCTCTGGAAAATTTTGAAGACAGGGCATCTCATCCACGTTTTTTGGCTGACCGCGGGGCTCGCCTTGGGAACGAGCTTCAAGATTCAGGGGCTCTTGGTGGCGGGAGCGTGCATTTTCATCTTGGCTCTCCATTCCATCTTCAAGCGGCGCATCGTGGCGCTGCTTCTCCTTTGCGTCCTGTACGCGGCCGCGCTTTCTCTCACCGGCCGGGCGCTTCCTAAAGTCGCCGGAAAAATGTTCTTTAGGATCAACCCCACCGCTGAGGCGCGACCCGGGTATCTGGGCTTTCAAGAGAGCTTCCTGGATTTTAAAATCGAAAAACTCCTTCAATCCCCAATTGAAGATTTGCGCACCAGCGAAATCACCCATTCCTATTGGACTCGAATTTTCGCGTCAGCCTACTCTTTGCATTCGATTGAACCGCTCCCCTCCGCTTGGAAAGGGCAAAGCAGCTGGCTCATCCTCTTGAGCCGCATGCTCTTTGCGCTGGGACTGTTGCCCTGGCTGGTGGGGATCGTCGGATTTTTGCTGACTTGGATCAATCCACGGGATCCCTCGAGCTGGATCTTCCCAGCGATTTGGTCAGGAGCCCTCGTCATCCATGGAGTTTATTGTTCTCGGTTCATCGATTTTTCAGCGATGAACGCCTCTTACCTCTATGCCGCATCATTATGTTTGATTCGGTTTTGGGCGGAAGGATTGCGCAGCCTCGAGAAAAACAAATTTCTCTCGACGTGGTTCAACCCCACCGTGACCACGCTTTCATTCATCTATTGCGGCGTGGGTTCGTTCGAAGTGGCGCTACTCATTCAACAACTGCATCGATTTAATCTTCTGCAGTAATCACTTTAAAAAGGTGGAATTCGATTCAGAAGAGCGGAGTGCCTCAGGCGTTCGATTGAATGGGGAGGAAAAAACGCTCTCGCGCACCCCCGGGTGGCTCACACTGAACTGATAATAGGCGAGAACCGCTAAAATCGCCAAAATCAGCGCCGGATAAGCCGATTTAAACGCAATCATCAATTTATTTCTTTTCCACAGCACACTTATATTTCTCCCGAGGGTCAAAAAACCTTTTTTTGCGCTGTTTGTCAATTGGTCAAAAAAATAAAATTACACTAAATCTATTCAATAGAATTTCGCGGCGCACAAATCTTGACTGAGGTGATGTCTGCGCGGTCGGGTCTAAGGGAGCGACATTTCGTTTTGGTATTCCACCAACTCTTTAATGTTCTGCACGCTCTGAATGAGCCAGACCCCCTGACTGAGAATCATCCGGCACAGTTTTTTTTGAGTGACTCGCGCATTCTTTCCGCGAGATTGATCCACCGTCGTGAGCTCATAGGTCAAGCTCACTTCAGTCGGAGAAATGACCTGGGTCTCCCGAAATTTGATCTCCACCAATTTTCGCTGCGTTTCGATGAAAGCCGCGCGAAATTGCTCATCACTCCAGGCGAGAAGCCGTGATCGAGCATCCCCCGTCAGATAAGATCCGAGCTGAGCTCTTTCCTTAGGATCCTTGACTTGAAAACTATGCACCAAATATTCATTGAGCCGCTGCTTTGCGGCTTGCGATGGCTGTTGAGCGCCACGATCCCCTGGCGTGCACGCCATTCCTCCCCAGAGGGAAATCATCAGTAAAGGAGCCGCCCACTTCGTCCTATGCCGCAGATACATATCCTGATCTCCTCAATTCACCCAAAAAAAGCGCCAACCGCTGAGACTCATCCCGGTTCATCAAAATCCACTCGAAGCCGATTCCGAGAACCGAACCGCGTTCGCAAAAGCTCATGGGGTGAGCCATGAAGCGAACCCCCTCGTGGGGCTTTGATCCCCGCAATGAGAAATAAAAAACGAGGTCAGAGGCCTTACTTTTCCATTCCGCGCTCTGCTTCAGTTTTTTGGCGGGCTCATTTTGGAAGAAAAGATAAACCCCCCGGGAGTCGATGCGGCTTACTTTTGCCTCCAAAAGCTCCGAAGGACCCCCTTCAGCCGCGTCTTGAGGGGAGGTCTTCCATTGAATGGCGCTTGAGAGGTGCGCGATCGGGCGAGGATAACCTTGAAACCACCCCATCTGCGGGTCCAGGAATGAAACGTGGAGCTCCGATCTCATCCAATAAAAGAGGAGTCCAAAAGCAAAAAGCATGAAAAGCGAAAAAAATCCGAGTTCCAATTCATGCCATCGCAGCGCCAAGCTCAAACTGAAAACCCACCAAACGCAAACGCCTAAAGCCCCTACCATCAAGGCCCATCGTTTGCCTCGCAAAACCAGGGATCGCAGCAAAAGCGAAAAACCGACGACACTGCCCACCCACCGGAGCTCGTGACTGGCTTGAAGCAGCCACCCCATCTGAAAAATCGCGAAAAAGGCACATGCGAACGCGAAAAGCGCGCAAAGGAATCTCAGCCGCATATGGGCTTCTAAAAGCTTGATCACGCCTCTAAAGTTCTCATGCGGATCAAAGCCTTGTCAATTGAAGGGCTTCCCATTTAACCTAGGTGGAGGATGCCTCACCAGATCAACTCCTCTTGCATCAATTGCGGGGCATGCTTGCCGGAATGCCCAACCCAGTCCATCGTCAAGGGCCGGACGATTTACATCATTGACGCGGACACCTGTGCCGATCACGCGGCTTGCGTTTCAGTCTGCCCCGTCAAAGCGATCACTCCGCTCGAGGACTTCGAAGAAGGCTCCGGCCATCACCCCTCCCATCGCGACGAGGAAGAAGAATGACCGGCGAAAATCTCAGAATCCTGGGGGTGATGACCGGCACCTCCTGCGACGCCCTGGATGCGGCTTGCGTCGAATTCAGCGGGGAGCGCTGGAAGGTGCTCTGGACCGCGTCGCGCCCCTATCCCGCGCCGCTCCGCAAGCGCGTCGGGGCGGCTCAATTGCCGAAAACCCGCGCCAGCAGTCTCGAGTTCCTGGAGCTTCACCGCGATTTGGGACTTTGGTACGGCGATGCGATCCATGGGCTCATTGAGCGACACCAACCTCAGCCCCACCTCATCGCCAATCACGGCCAGACGATCGCGCATTTTCCCGCCCCAAAACGCCAAGGAATGACTTGGCAAATGGGAGATCCCGCTCGAATCGCCTGGAGAACGGGTCTCAGCGTCCTCACTGAATTCAGGGCGGGAGATCTGGCAGCGGGTGGTGAGGGGGCGCCGCTGGCGCCGCTCTTCCATGGGGCGCTCGCCCAGCTGCTGCCCCAGGCCTGGAAAGACTCGGGCGTCAGTTTTCACAACCTCGGTGGCATCAGCAACCTCACCTACGTGGACCCTCGCGGTGAAATCCTGGCCTGGGATACCGGCCCCGCGAGTTTTTGGATCGACGAATCCGTCGTTAAAATCTCCAAGGGTGCTCAGCGCTTTGATACTGGAGGCAAGCTGGCTGCGCGGGGCAAAGCGGACTTCAAAGTCGTCTCAAAAATCCTCGCGCTTCCTTACTTCTCGAAATCCCCGCCCAAATCCACGGGCCGCGATGACTTCCCCTTCTCGCTTTTCATGCGTCACGCTGCCCGTCTTCGCGGAGCGGATTTAGTGGCTACCGCGACGGAGATCACCTTGCGATCCATCCAACAGGATTATGAAAAATGGATTTTGGGGAAAAATCGGCCGCTCGGACAAATCCTCGTCTGCGGAGGGGGGGCGAAAAATCGCACCCTGCTCCAGCAGCTGAATCAGCGGCTCGTGCCGGTGGAGGTTCGGGCCCTCACGGATTGGAATCCCCTCTACAACTCGCAGTACATCGAAGCGCTTGCCTTCGCCTACATGGGCTACCAAGCATTGCGCGGGCGCCCCATCGCAGGACCGTGGACAAAAAAGCGTCCCCTCGCGAAAGAAGATCCTGGGTTCGCGACCCCCGCCCACATCCTTCCTGGGAAAAACTGGGCGCAAGTTTTGAGAATGATCTCAGCCTTGAATTGAAACCCAGTCTTCCTCAAATCCAATGCCACGCGACGCCGACGGACGGGAACCATAGAGCACGGCATCGGGTCCGAGCCGCTCAGGCGGAATGCCGCCTTTTAAAAAACTCTCGCCCCAGTACGCCACTTCCTTCCAGGCACGTGCTTGAATTTGCAAATTCTTGGTTTTGGCCAACGTGCTTGCGCACCAAACTCCAGGAGCCAGACGGTGGTTGCGACTCAACACCCGATTTTTCCAAAGTTCGGGAAAAGAGGCGTTTGATTCGATGAGTTCAATCCATTGCAAATGCGTCCAATGCCAAAGCTCAGGAGAGCCGATATCGTACCAAAGCCCTTGGCTGATCCGGTGAATCCCCGCCTTGCCCGCCTGAATCGCGGGCTGAATGACTGCCGGAACGAGTTCGAGCGGACGATCCACGGGAAGCGCGCGGAAGGCCTCCGGCTCAAAAACCGCGACACCGCTGAAAAAAGGTCGCCCCATCGCTTTTGCTCCAAACCCGATCAACGTCTCCCCGGAGGAGTCGCATTGGAGTTCCGTGTATTCACCAGGCGGCGCCCCGGGGTGAACCGCGAGAGTCATCGTCACTCCCCGCTTCTCCCGCAGCTCCCGATGCTTCTGAGCGAGCTCGCTCAAATTCACTTCCGCGATCACGTCGCCGTTCAGCAGAAAAAAAGCATCCCCCTCAAAATGATGGAGCGCTTTGCGAATTCCCCCCGCACTCCCCAAAAGCAGCGCTCTCTCATCGCTGAATTTCAGCTCCATCTGATGCGCATCCAAGGCGCTAAATCTTTTCTCGGTTTCGTCGGCATGGCTATGAAGGTTGGCTACGACCTGAGCGACCTGAGCTTGGGACAAGGTATCGAGCGCGAATTGCGCGACGGGGACGCCGAGGACGGGCAGGCAGGGTTTTGAGGTCTTTTCAGTGAAGGGCCTCAGCCGCGTGCCAAGTCCAGCGGCCATCAGCATCGCTTTTTTGATCGGGCCTTCAGAAGTAATAGTAATTGAAAAGGACCTCGCGAAGCTTTGAGTATTCCGGGTATTTTAAAAGCGCTCGGCGGATGTTCTCGAAGGTGTTTCCGATGTACTTGAGGTAACCCGCGTCGTTCCGCTTGTTCAAGAAGGAAGCGAAGCTCCCAATGGCCTTGAAGTTCCGTTGAACCGACATGAGGTCAAACGTCAGGAAGAAGATCTCCCGGTCGATGGGCTGCTCCGAGATTCCCTCCCATCGTGCGATGTAGTAATCCAGGAGTCGGTTGATCTGCGTTTCCTCGAGCTGATAGTAGCTGTCACGCAAGAGGGAGGCCAGGTCGTACTGGGCCGGCCCCATCCGAGCGTCCTGAAAATCGATCATCACGATGCGCTCTTTCGACTTCTCCGGCTTGATCATGATGTTGCGGCTGTGAAAATCACGATGAGTCAGAACGACGGGTTGTTTGGCCAGGAACGAGCAGATTCGATTGAATCCCGACTGCATGGTTTTTAAATCCTGCTTGGAGACCGAGCGCTTCAGGTAGGAGAGGTAAAAATGCTCGATCGTATGCTGCACCTCCCACATGAGCTTCTCGGTGTCGAAGCGGAGCTTGAAGGCATCCAGCTTCGGACCCTTCGGCTTGGGAGAGGCGAAGAACTGCAGCCTGACCAGCGCATCGAGGATGCGCTGATAATGATGCCTCTCCGTGTCCGCATCGCAGACTTCTTGAAGGCGCCTCAGCAAAGTCGTATCGCCCAGGTCCTCCAGCAGCAAAAAACCTTGCGACGGATCGACGTCGTGAATCTCGGGGACGTCCACCCCATGGGTTTTTAAATGCCTTTGAATCGCGACGAAGGGGAGAGCCTCGCCTTCCTTCGCGAAGGGCTCCATCTTCATCACGATGAACGTCTTCGCCCCGCAGTGAATGCGGTAATACCTCCTGGAACTCGCGTCGCCCGGCAGGCGCTCGACGCGATCGATGACTTTGCTCTTGCGAACCCACTTCGCGAGTTGACTCTCGTTTTCCCTCAGCTGTTCCATCATGATTTTGAGCTCCGATATCAATGCCGTATTCACAACCGCTTCAGCCTCTTGTAAACCGAAAAGAAGGACGGTGACTTCACTATAGGATTGCGTAGCGGCGCGTAAAGCGCAAGCGTGCTTCGCGTCGCCTCGATCAAGTGATTCAAGGTGCTCCTGTCATAATGGGATTGCCGGGGTTGCACCAAATACCTTTCCCAAACCGAGAGCAATCCCCGCGGATCGTACCCCGCCGCATAGAGGATCTCGACCGCGTTCTCGATCGATTTCAATAAAAGTTTTTCGGGGAAAGCCATGACGCCGCGAGGCCCCGTGTAATCCACGATGGGCCCTGGACGAGTGTTGGAAAGGTTGGTCAGCCTTTCCACCGCATGCCGGTTGGTGATGTGAGCGAGCTCGAACGCGATCGCGGCCGCGATCTCATTCTCGAACTCCACCTGCTTCAGCAATCCCACAGAGAGGTAAATCTTGGTCCCGGGCAAACCAAAATTCCTCCACTGGTGCTTCTGCTCGTCGATCATCTGAACCTGAAAGGGCATCGACTTCAGCACGTCAATGCGCTTCACCAGCTTCTCCCCGACTTCCAGGAGGAACTTCTGGACGACGGGATCGTTCTTGAACCGGACTTCCCGGTCCAACTGAGAGGTCATCTCGATGCCAAGCGACTGGTCCTGCTTCAACTGCTCATTCAGGGTGATCAAGGCGGGAAGCGGATGGGAACATGCGCTCAAAAAAGCGAGCAGCAGCAGTCTCAGGATGAAAGAGGATCGGTGAAACACGACGCTCATTTTGCCTCGAGAGGGGCCGAGTGTCTAGGAGCGATCTGAAGGCGGTCAGCCCCCGGATCCAGGGAGCGGCGCCACGGGAGCCGCCGTACTGTTCGCGAGGGGGGCAGGGGCGTTGTTCTTGAGACGGTCCACTTCTTCGCGGTCCTCGGGGCTCATGACGTAATACAAGTCAAAACCCGCGAAAATTCTGTTCGGGTCATGGATGAGCTGCCGGTTATTCTCGTAAATCTTTTTCCATTTCTTGGGGGTCCCATACACTTCATTCGAAATCGTCCCCAACGTGTCCCCACGGCGAATCGTGTATCGATCCCCTTGGCGATCGATGCTCGCGGGGCCCGAAGAAGCGATTTCAAGCTGAGTCCCTTCCACGAGGCGGTTGGGGTCATTGATCTTCGAGCGATTGGATTCGTAGATTTCACGCCACTTGAAAAGATCTCCGAAGTATTCAAAGGAGATCTTCATGAGCGTATCGCCGCTTCGAACGGTATGCGTCGTATTGCCCGCGGAGGCTTGTGCGGGCGGCAGTTGAGGATCAGACGGAACTTCGGGAGTCGCGGCCTGAGCGCTCGCGGCCGGGTCACTCACGTCAGCCGGAGCCGCTGGAATATCTTGCGCGGACGAAGGAGGCTCGGAGCCGCCGAGTTCTGGGCTCGCAGCGGGCGGCGCGTCCGTATCGGCGTCACCCACCGCGGAGATTTCTTCGCCGGGCAGAGGTTCTTCATCCGAGACGGACTGCGATGATGAGGAACACCCAGTGAGAATGAGAATGATGCCAGCGGCCAATAACCACTTTTGACGTGCTGCACTATTTTTTACTGCAGGCCGTTTCATGAACTTCTCCTTCGAGATCTTCCATTTTTTCGGAGGGCATCGCCAAAAACTTAAGGAAATCTTGCGATTTCTTGACGCCCGAAAGGGTGGACGTTTTTTCTGGAATCTGCCATGTTTGACTCATGTCGCAAATTCCAGAAACCGCAAACAAGGGTCTTGAGAACATCATCGCTTGCACGAGTGAAGTGAGCACGATTCACGACGTCACTCTGCTCTACCGCGGCTACACGATCGAGGAGCTCGCCGAGAAGTGCGGCTTCGAAGAGGTCATCTACCTGCTCTGGAACGGCCAGCTCCCCAAGGCGCAGGAGCTCAAGACCTTCCGCGAACAACTGGGCGCCCACCTCGAACTTCCTCAAGAAATCATCCCGATCCTCGAAAAAATCGCCAAGACCCAGGCGCATCCCATGGCCAAACTCCGCACGGCCGTCTCCTACTACGGGATGCTCGATTCCAAGGCCGAAGACATCAGCCTGCCCGCGATTCGCGCCAAAGCGACGCAGCTCACCGCGGCTCTGGGCCCCATCGCCGCCGCGCTTTCGCGTTTTGAGCAGGGCAAACCTCTGGTCTCGCCCGATCGCGGAAAGACGCTAGCCTGGAACTTTCTCAACGCTGTGAAAGGCCAGCCCCCCACCCCAGAAGACGAAAAAGTTTTCGACACCGCGCTCGTCCTGCACGCGGATCACGAGCTCAACGCGTCGACGTTCACCGCGCGCGTCGTCTCCTCGACGACCAGCGACTACTACAGCGCGATCACCGGCGCCCTCTGCTCGCTCAAGGGCCCGCTCCACGGCGGCGCCAACGAGCAAGTGATGCTGATGTTGAAGGAGATCGGCGGCTACGCCCAGGTCGAGGCGTTCATCGATGACGCCGTCAACGCCAAGAAGAAGGTCATGGGCATCGGTCACCGCGTCTATAAGAACGGCGACCCGCGCGCCAAGATCTTGAAGCAGATCTCAAGCCAGATCAGCAAGAAAGCGGGGCTCGAGGATTACCATAAAATGCTCGCGCGCATTCAGGAGCAGATGGAAGCCAAAAAAGGCCTCATGCCGAACGTGGACTTCTTCAGCGGCCTCGTCTACACGGCGCTCGGATTGCGCTCGCGCGACTTCACGCCGATCTTCGCGGTCAGCCGCATCTCGGGCTGGACGGCGCAGGTGCTCGAGCAGTACGCCAATAACCGCATCTACCGCCCTCGCGCGCATTACACCGGCCCGCTCGATCAGCACGTGAAGTCGATCGGGGAGCGGTAAAAGCTAAGAGACTCCCGCGCTGCCGGAGGCCTGCTGCTTTTGAGGAGCGCCTTTCTTTGGAGCTTTGGCCGCTTGAGGAGGCAATTTCTTTCTCACTGACGCGACCACGGAGAGGACGTAGATCTCTCCCTCTCGGGTTCGATACAAAACGCTTTGACCCCGCGCTGTCTTGCTTTTGAGTTCAGCGATCATTTGCGCGTCCAGGCTGCGCCCCTGGCTCGCGAGATAGTCGTTCAAGGGCACCATCATCGAACTGAGGCGCAAGATGTCCCAGTCATACTTTTCCAGTACCTCAAAAGTGTCCACCTCAAGCGAAGAAAGCGGGATGATCGCTTGAGTGCCGCGTTGAGTTGCGGGACTCGTCAGAAACTCGAGGATTCGCTGACGGCTTGAGCGGGGAAAGGAATACAGGATATTCCGTGGATCGAGTTTTGGCCCCTCACTTGTCGCTTTTTGCCCTTGTTTTATCGCAGACTCAAGCGGCTCCAACGCCCCGCCGTCAATGCTTTCGGCTCTCACATTGCTGAACTGCCTTGGAAAAAGCTGCGGCAGGGTTTCTCTTCTCATCACCACCATGCGATCTTCGGGCGCTTGCTTGCTGAGGTAAACCTCCCCGACCGGAGTAAAGGCTTGGCCTCCTCGGGTGCCCAGCATCAACTCGCGAAAACGCTCGTACTGAGTCACATATTCCCCCTTGTCGTTGACGAGGGCTTGCCCTCGCTTTTGCGGAACGGAAGCCTGCTGAGGGACTGGGCCAGTGAAAGCGGTCACGCCCTCAGAAATCCGAAAAGCAGCGGTCATTTCTGGGATGGTTTCAGGAATGAGAACCGAATGATCGTTCTGATCCGCCAATGCGAGCAAACGGCTCAACGCCTCCATAACGGAACCCGTATAATCATCCGAGAGGGATCTTACTCCACTGGAAAAAAGAACATCCTGGCCGACCAAATCATGCCCTCCCCGCATCGCATTCACATAGCTCATCAGACTCGGGTGCTGCCGAGCGAGTGAGCGTATAAATTCTCGCTCCTTCGCTGACACTTGAGAATCGAGTTCACCGGTCATGAAAAGCGTGGGTAAGTTAAAAAGACCAGATTCCAGCCAGTTAATCAGCTCTAGGACCTTGTCTGTCAATTTCATCCCAGGATAATTCATCCGGTGAGTGCCCGCAGTGAGCGTGCCCCGGCGAATATCATCAGCGCTCGCTTTCAAAGCTTCAGCGTCGCCGGGAACTGTGGCGCCCATGGCGGCCAGCGCATGGACCTGGTCCGAGAACATCGCGGCTAATCTAGGAGCATAGCCTCCCCCCGAGCTTCGGCCAAAGACCAGAACGCGCGCTTCCGGATTTTCAGCTATGACCGTTTTCAGGCACTCCGCTAACCATTTGAAAAAAAACTCTGGGTCATTGAATTTTGAGTCTTTGCTGTTAGCCGTATCTCTGGGACCCCCAAGCTGCCGCGGCAAAGCGACGCCCACCATGCGAACGATTTGATCCAGCCTGAACTCAGGCAATAGAAGCGAATTCTTTGAATTTGTCTCAATCGCTTTTCTCACCTCGTGAAAGAGCGAGGGAAGCCCCTGAATCCCGCTCACATCGGCTCCCGCTCCTGGAATTGAAAAAATGACCCATGGACGCGCGCCGGCAGGCTTAACATGTTGCGGGTAATAAGAGACAAAAGTAGTGTTCAAGCTCGGTTGGAAAATATATTTAATATTGGGGCTTAAATTGGCTTGAGCTAGGCGATTATTGAGGAGCGGGAGGTCGTCTTTGCCACCCTTGATCTCAAGTTTTCTTATTCGCAAACGCGGGATAAAAACGGGCTTCCCGACGGTGATCGCTTTTTCCGCCAGCTTAGGGTCTTGAGTGCTTAAATTTCTAGCATCTTTATCTTGCGGGACCTCATTTTGGGCCTGGAGCAGGAATGTAGCGACTCGCTCAATCTCCTTGTCCCTATCCTTCTGTGTCGCAAAAACGGCTTCCTTCGCTAGAGCAATGATTTTCCCTGCGCCAACTGTAGGCAGATTCAAGCTTTGAGGGTGTTCATGCAACGTTTCGAGAAGCGTTTTTTTTAATGCTTCATCTTCTAACTGAAAAATGACCGCTTCAATCTGGCCGTTTCCCCAATCGCCTTCCGGAGCTGTGAGCACGAATTTTTTACCGCTGAACTCATCCACCACGATAAATAAGACATTCGGAAAATAAACGACCATCTGGCGCAATACTTCGAACTTGAAATCCAATTTCAAAATTTGCGCGAACGATTCCTTGCTCTTTCCTTTAGGTAAATTCTCCACAGCATTTGCGTAAGAGGCCGCCCGCAAACGAAGCGCTTCAGCGCATCGCGCCGTGGAAGGGTTCCCTGGACCGTTATGAGCGCGCGCGATCAACGACAATGAGAGAAAAAGAAAAACACTCCCCCACACCCATCTATTCATCTCTGGATATTACCTAACCCCTGTTCAATTCTTCTCAGGAAGCTGACCCGCCGTCAGCGATAGTTTTTCATCTACGCGCTTGAGAAGCGATTGGGCTTCGATCTTCAGTTCCTCGCTCGTCTTGACGCGGTATTCAGCGGGCGGAGCGAGCGTTTCCGGTTCCTGCAGGAGCAACAGCGCTTGTTGAAAATCGCGCTTGGCCCCGTTCAAAAGCCGGAGGTTCTTATTGCCCTGGTTTTCGGAGAATTTCAACTTGAGTTCACCTAAAAAAAGACGGGCGGCCGGGGAGCGGGGGACCCTCTTCAAATTACTCTCCAGATATTGAATGGCGCCCTCAGTCGCCCCTGCCGCTGAAACCTCGGAGGGCGCCGCTGCTTTAGGGCCGCTCTCCAGGGGCGTGATCTGCGCTGCCGCCCCAGTTGCCGCTCCCACAGGCGCTGCGACCATGGCCCCGGGGACGGCTTGGCCCGTCTCCTGAATCAACGCCTCCGCGAGCCAAATCACCGCGAAATCAGGGGCGGCGCCCGCTTTTTCAAGGGCGCTCCACTCGCTGGTGGCCGCCCTCAATTCAGCCAGCGCGGATTTTGACTCGCCGGAGAGGCTCAAGGCCCGGCCCAACCAAAGGCGCACCGAAATCGCATCCGGGCTCAGCTGCCGGGCCAGGCGGAGATTTTGAACCGCCGCCCCGGGCTCCCCGGTGATCACCTGGCATTGCCCGAGCCGCGTCAAAATATCGGCGTGCTCCGCCTCCCGGCTCAAGGCTTGATTGAATTTTCGGCAGGCCTCGGCGAAGCGCCTTTTTTCGAGGAGATTCAAGCCATCCTGATAAGTCTGGAATGAATCGCTGGAAATGAACAAATGAGCGTAAGTGCGGCTACGCTGTTCCAGTAAGGCCCGGCGACCGGGCCGCTCCCGCTGCGCGATCTGCTGAAGGATTTGAATCGCCTCGATCCGCCGCCCCAGATGCAGAAGAGCGCGCGAAAGATCCATCTGCGCGGGAAAAAAGCCGGACTCCGCCTTCAAAATATGACGCAAAACGACGACCGCCTCGCTCCAACGGCCTTTTTCCAAAAGCCGCTGAGCTTCCTCGTAATTGACGCTGGAGAGAGAGGGCTCGGGAAGGGCTTCGCTTTCAACCGCGGCGCGCGAAGGTTGCGCACCGCCGAAGGACATCCAGAAGCCGGTGAGCAAAACCAGCGCCGGCAAAGTCTGCCGATCGACACACCTCATCCAACCCCTTAAACTGAAAGATGATTGATATGCAGGAACCGATCCGCGACGCCCCATTCAGATTGATTCAATCGGAAGCTCGGAGCATTGTCAAACGCTCCCTTGCCCGGAGGGCATGGCTGCTTTTATCCGTTTGCTTCGCGCCCGGGGTCCACGCGGAAGCTCCGTTGCCGAGCGTTGAGGTGAAGAAATTCGAATTGCGGGTCGTCCGAAAAACCCGCTCTCACCGAACCTATCTCTTTGAGGACGCCTCGGGGGCGCAACCTCGTTCCGGCAAAGTCCTCCTGCTCAAAAGCGGTGAAGCGCCCGTCATGGCGTTTCGCGTGCTTCACGTCTACGCCGAAGCCAAGCGCGTGGCAGCGCGAAAAATCCAGCGTTACGGCGAAGCGGCTGATCTTGAGGATGGAAGTTCCTACTTAGCCCTTCAAAAACTCGCCGATATCTACCCCATCCCTCTGCAAAGCGAAAAAGAGCAGAAGATCGATCAAGCCGAGCTCAAGGAGCTGGAAGCCGCCGAAAACCTGCCCCCCGAAAGCGGCGCCTCCGAAATCCCCGGCGAACCTCCTCCCGCCGCCGCTGGCGCCACTGCGGCTGATTCTGCCGATCCGAACGCCACTTCCCCGACGATCGAAACGCCTCTCTCTGAAATCAACGACACTCCCACGGCCCCGCAAACGGATCCCCCCACGCCTGAAGGATCAGCCGCTGACGCAGACCCATCCGGCGCGGCGGCCGCCTCGGGCTCAGACGCCAGCACCGAGTCCCTGGAGGGGCAGACGCCTGGCGAAGGTGCGACTGACCCTCAAACTCCGACCCCCGAAAAAAATCACTCCGATGCCGGCGCCGCCTCCGAGGAAGCCTTCGTCGATGAAAACGATGACCTCACCTTGCACTCGACCTACATCAAGCCGCTCGACCCCGGCCGGCATTGGATCACGGCTCAGTGGGCCCTCCTTCGCGGCTCTACCGCCGAAAGCGGGAGTTTTTACCAAAGCGGTTTCGGAATCCGCTATGGGTTGAGCCTCCTGAAGCGGGTGATTTTTCGGGGAGCGAACGTGCAGGACTCCCTCACTCCCGAAGTGGGGCTCTTCACTTACAAGCTGATCGATTTTCAGGGAGACAATAATTCCTATTCGGTGACGCCGCTTTCATTGATCGGCCGATACAATCTGCAGTTCGGGGAAAGCTTTGGCGCGTTCCTTTACGCCGGCATCGTTAAAAACTTCGTATCCTCGAGCGGCCAGAGCAATCCTGATATCACCGCCGATTTGGGAAGAGTGATGCCCGCGTTTGGGGTGGGCATTCTCGCTCAGCTCGGCCCTCATTGGGATCTCAGGCTCGAGGGTGGAAGTGATATGTTCGGACTCGGCCTTGTGCTAAGGTTTTAGGCCGTATGCCTCTTCTCCTTTTGGCTCTCGGGATCATCCTCGGTTCTTTCGCATGCGGCGTGAAGGGGCCACCGCTCCCCCCCCTTGCCGATACCCCAGAAAAATCAGATCGCCTGGACGACGCGAAGAAGCCCGCTCCCTCACCGACGCCATCCCCATCCCATCCATGAAAAATACTGACATCGCCATCGAAGGGGTTTCGCTGCGGGAGCTCGCTGAGACCCATGGAACTCCTTTATATGTGTATTCCGCAGGCGAACTCCTCAAACCCCTGCGGAGCCTGCAAACGCTCCTCCATGACCTCCCTCATTTGGTCTGCTTCGCGGTCAAAGCCTGCTCCAATCTTTCGATCCTCAAACTCCTGACGGAAGCCGGCGCGGGATTGGATCTCGTCTCGGGAGGGGAGCTTTTTCGGGCGGGGTGCATCGGCGCGCCCGGGGAGCGCCTGGTTTTTTCGGGGGTGGGCAAAACGGCGCATGAAATGAGGAGCGCGCTCGCTTATGACGGCGACGGAATTTATTCCTTTCACGTGGAATCACTCGAGGAGCTCCAGCTCCTCAATCAAGTCGCCCGGGACTTGGGGCGAGTGGCCCCCATCGCCTTTCGGTTCAACCCCGACATTCGCGCCAAAACTCACGCTTACATTTCAACGGGCCTGCGAAAAGATAAATTCGGGTTGACCGAAGCGATGCTGAAGCAGGCCTTTCGGGAACTCCCCCGGTTGAGCCATGTGAAGTTTCACGGAATCAGCATTCACATCGGAAGCCAGCTGCTCTCGCTCGATCCTCTCGAAAGTGCGCTCAAGCGGCTTAAAAAAGTCATCATGGAGATTCCCCCGCCCCTGAAAAAAAATCTCGAGTTCGTCGATCTGGGAGGAGGAATCGGCGTTCCTTATCAAAGCACCCAAAAACCCATCGACCTCAAACGTTATGTGGACCTCATCATGAAGCATTTCGGGCCTAAGAGCGGGCTTCCCGCATTAAAAATCCTTCTTGAACCGGGTCGACTCATCGCCGCGCGCGCAGGAACGCTCGTGAGCCGAGTTCTTTACCGCAAGAGCAATCCCCAAGCCGGAAAAGAATTCCTGATCATCGACGCGGCCATGAATGATTTGATCCGTCCCGCCCTTTACCAAGGGCACCATGAAATCATCCCGGTCAAAAAAAACCTGTCCCGAAAAATCGCCATGGACGTGGTGGGACCGGTTTGTGAGAGCGGTGACTTCCTCGCACAAAACCGCAAGCTGCCCTCTTCGCTTCAGCAAGGGGATCTCATCGCGATCCTCAACGCCGGGGCTTACGGGTTCTCGATGGCGAGCCACTACAACAGCCGACCCAAAGCCTCCGAGGTGCTCGTTCAAAACGGGCAGGCACGGTTGATCCGCCGCCGCGAAACTTACGATGACCTCATTCAGGGCGAGCTGCTGGAATAACAAGTCAAGCTGAAGTTCCCGCAGCTTTCCTGTTGCGCAAAAACGCGTCTCGTCGGTATGATCTGGGAATCATGAACATTTACGTCTGCATCAAGCAGGTTCCGGACACCGAAACCAAGATCAAGCTCACTTCCGACTCACAGGGCATCGATACCGCCGGGATCAAATGGATCCTCTCGCCATACGATGAATTCGCGGTCGAAGAAGCGCTGCGACTCAAGGAAAAAAACGCGGGCAGCACTGTCACTGCGGTCTCAGCGGGCCCCGCGCGCGTCGTCGAGGCGCTGCGCACCGCGCTCGCCATGGGCGCGGATCACGCCATCCATGTCGAGCTCCCCGAGAACGCGGATAATAATCTCTCCGCCAAGGCTTTGGCGGGCGCCCTCAAAAAAGAAGCGAAAGTCGATCTCGTTTATTGTGGAAAAGAAGCGATCGACGATGGTTCGGCTCAAGTGAGCCAACTCGTTTCAGAGTACATGGGCATTCCTTGCGCGACGGTCGTGCTGCAAATCGAGTACGGAGCGAGTTCCATCAAGTGCAAGCGCGAAGTCGAGGGGGGCGCTTTTGAGATGATCGAAATCAGCCTGCCCGCGGTCGTCGCCGCGCAAAAAGGCCTGAACGAACCCCGCTACGCGAGCCTTCCCAACATCATGAAGGCCAAGAAGAAGGAAGTGAAGATCCTCAAGCTCGCGGACGTGGGCGCAAGCGAAGCGGATCAAAAGATCAAGTACAAGAACTTCCAACTCCCGCCGCCCAAGCAAGCGGGCAAGAAACTTTCAGGAGATCCCGCCGCCCAGGCCAAAGAATTGGCGCGCCTCCTCCACGAAGAAGCAAAGGTGGTCTGATCCATGGCTAAAGTGCTCGTCGTCGCTGAACACCGAAACGGTAAACTGAAAAAAACCACCTTTGAGCTCCTAAGCGCCTCGGCCGCCGCGGGCAATGAGACCCACGCCGTGCTGCTGGGGGAAGGAGTGGAAGCGCTCGCGGGCGAACTCGGACCCTACGGAGCCTCCAAAGTCCATCTAGCACAGAACGCCACTTTCAAGTTTTACACGGGCGAGGCTTATGGCGCCGCGATCCTCGATTTGATCAACTCCCTCAAGCCCGAGATCGTGCTCGCCTCGCACACGCCGACCGGCCGCGATCTGATGCCTCGGCTCGCTGCGAAGCTCAACGTCGGGCTCGCGAGCGACTGCACCCAGCTTCAGTTTCAAGGCTCGAAGATCCAAGTCAGGCGCCCCGTCTACGCGGGCAAAGCGACGGTTGAAGTGGAATTCCTCGGCTCTGGTCCGCAGCTCGCCACGGTGCGGCCCAACGCGCTTGGAAATCCCAAGTCAGACGCCTCGAAAAAAGCGGAGATCGCCCCACTCGGAGCGAATCCTTCGGCGCTGAAAACCAAAGTTTTGGAAGTTGTCCAAGGCTCAAGTGCCCGGCCCGACGTCACCGAGGCCTCGGTCGTTATCTCAGGCGGCCGCTCGCTCAAGAACGCGGAGAACTTCAAAATTTTGGAGGAACTCGCCGATGTGCTCGGCGCCGCGGTTGGCGCCTCTCGAGCCGCTGTGGACGCAGGCTTTCGCCCGCACCGGGACCAAGTGGGGCAGACGGGAAAAGTCGTCTCGCCCTCGCTTTACATCGCCTGCGGGATCAGCGGCGCCATTCAGCACTTGGCCGGCATGCGAACTTCCAAGGTCATCGTGGCCATCAATACCGATCCTGAGGCCCCCATCTTCCAGGTCGCGGATTACGGGATCGTGGCGGATTTGTTCACGATGGTTCCCCTGCTGAAGGAAGAGTTCAAAAAAATCAAAGAAAGTTGAGATGAGTCGCCGATGACTTGGCAAACCTGGGCGTTCTTGGCGGTCGCATCCCTCGCGTTCGGTTACTCCAGCTATCGGCTGTCCTTGCTGCTGAAGCTCATGCGGGCGCAAAAGGGGCGCGCGCCGAAGTACGGCGACCTCCTCAAGCGCATCGAAACGACGCTGGTGAACGTTCTGGGGCAAAAGGCCGTTCTCAAAAAGCCGGTCGCGGGCATCATGCATGCGACGATTTTTTGGGGATTCCTCATCATCTCGGTAGGAACGCTCGAGCAGTTCGTGAGCACGATTTACGCTCCCGCGAACTTTGAGTTCATCGGCCATGGGCCTTACCGGGCGCTCGTCGCGATCCAGGATTTTCTCACGCTCGCCGTGCTGCTCGCCGTGGCCTACGCTTTTTACAGGCGCTTAGTGGTGCGCCCCAAGGGGCTCGGCCATTCGAGCGATGCGATCATCGTGCTGACCCTCACGGGTTCGCTCATGGTTTCCATCCTGCTCATGAATGGCTTCGGAATTTTGGGCCATTCGCCTTGGTACGCGGGCGCCATGCCGGTTTCAAACGCATTGGCCGGATTGCTCGCTGGATTGGGCTTCAGCGCCGAAACCTCCACGGGGCTTCATACGCTCTTCAAATGGGTACATATGCTGATCGTGCTGGGTTTCTCGGTCTATATCCCGAGCTCCAAGCACCTTCACATCTTAGCGGCGGGTCCCAATACCTTTTTAAAACCTCTCCATCGCGAAAAAGCGATGAGCGTCATTCCTTTTGAGGACGAATCCGTTCAGCAATACGGCGCGGCCAAAGTCACGGACCTGAGCTGGAAGGACACGCTCGATTACTACGCCTGCACCGAATGCGGGCGCTGCCAGGACCTCTGTCCCGCCTACAACACCGAGAAGCCGCTCTCGCCCAAGAAGCTCATCCTCGATCTCAAAGAAAACCTCTACCGCAACAAAGCCGCGGCCCTCGCGGGAAAATACGACGAAGTCTCGCACATCATCGATCAGAACGTCACCGAGGACGTGATCTGGGCATGCACGAGCTGCCGCGCCTGCGAAGTCGCCTGCCCCGTGTTCATCCAGCACACCGATAAGATTTACGACGCCCGCCGTAACTTGGTGCTCATGGAATCCAAGTTTCCCTCGGAAGTTCAGACCGTCTTCAAGAACATGGAAACCAACGCCACTCCTTGGGCATTCAGCGCCTCGGATCGCGCGGGTTGGGCTGAGGGGCTGAGCATCCAAACGATGGCGCAAGCCGCTGCGGCAGCGGGTGAATCCAAAGGCGGCGCCGGGGCCACTGGCGCTCCGATCGACGTGCTGCTCTGGGTGGGCTGCGCGGGCTCCTACGACGACCGCAATAAGAAGGTGCTGCGCGCGTTCGCAAGCACGCTCAACCGAGCGGGCATCAGTTTCGCGATTTTGGGCTCCGAGGAGCAGTGCACCGGCGATCCCGCGCGGCGCATCGGCAATGAGTACCTCTACCAAACGCTCGCCAAGGCGAACATCGAGACGCTCAACCGCTACGGCGTGAAACGCGTCGTCACCGCCTGCCCCCACTGCTTCAACACGATCAAGAATGAGTACAAGGATTTTGGGGGGCAGTATGAAGTGTTCCACCACTCCCAGTTCCTCGCTCAGCTCATTAAGGAAGGCCGCCTGAAACCCGCCGCGGCGACGATGAAGGATTCCGTGACTTTCCATGACAGTTGCTACTTGGGGCGATGGAACAACATTTACGACGAACCCCGCGCGTTGATCGCATCCTCCTCAGCTCAGGCCCCCATCGAGATGAAGAGCCATCATGACCAAAGCTTCTGCTGCGGAGCGGGAGGCGGGAGGATGTGGATGGAGGAGAAAATCGGCAAGCGCGTCAACATCGCACGCACCGAGCAGGCTCTGGCGACTGGCGCCAAGGTGATCGCCTCTTCCTGCCCGTTCTGCATGACGATGCTCAACGACGGCTTAAAAGCGAAGGATCAGCAGGATCACGTGCGAGTCATGGACATCGCGGAGCTCGTCGATCAAGCGACGGCGGGCGGCCCTTAGCTGGACAGCGAGCGGCACTCGCTGATCAGCGGCAGAAGCCCAGTTTTTTCCGCAGCGGACAAAGCGGCCGCTAGGATGGATTCCGTGTCTCTCTCTTTCTGGGAGTGAAGTTGGGCCTCAAGCTCAGGCCAATGATCACGAAACGCCATCTCGAATTTCTGGGAAATTTCACCGCTTTTGAATGCTTTAAACAGCGCGCAGGACTGACCTCGATCGAGGTCTCCCCCACTTCCGAATTTCAGCGTGAGATCAATTTTATCCTGAAAGAACCATGCCGTACCCGCGGTTATTTTAATCTGAAGGAGAACAGGATCGAAATCGAATTGCAGCCCTCCCTGATCAGCGATCTGGCAGAGGGATTTCTTCAATTGGCCCCTACTAAAACCTCGAAGCGGGGTGTAGGCGTCTGATCCGAATTCGCCAGGCTCTTGAAATCCCACCGCCGCTGCGTCGGTAGATTTGAGAAGCAAAAACTGCCCAATGATCCCTTGATACGCCCCTTTTTGATAAGCATGGATTCGACAAACCGGCGTCTGATCAGCCCGCGACTGATGATGCATTAAAACGGCGGCCACTAAAACTAGCCATTTCATAAAACCCGATCCGCTTATTTTTTGAAGTCCGGCGGCAAGAAATCTTTATGAGCCGCGATGAAACGTTTGAGCGCGGTGTTCGCGAGCTCGGATTTGCTGAGCTTGGCGTGTTTTTCCATTTGAGCCAAGATATCGATCACCGTGGATTCAATTTCGATTTCAAGTTTGGAGGTTTTGGCCTTGATTTTATAGTCGTCTCTCATGAGGGGTTTATACCAGCAAAATCAATGAATGGGGAGTTGGATCTATCGCTCCTAAAGCTGATCACTGCCCACTTTTTTGCTTCAGTAGCACCGTATTGACCATCCAAGCCAGGGCGTTGGCGTTTAAAAGCGAGCCGACTTGGTTTTGATACGCGCGGATGCTGGAATCGAATTGATCTTGGGAAATATTCAGAGTGATCGTCGTCGACTCCTGAAAAATCTTCCTGCACAGGCCGTTTGAAGCCTCCGCTGAGAGCGAGATAGAGTCAGAGGGGATTACATATCCTTCCTTCGCGATATGACTCACTTTAAACGAAAAAAAAGTCGGCCGGGAACCCTTGGAATTGCTCACATACTCGATGAGGGAAGACGCTCTTCCGCTGCTCTTCACAGCTCCTGGTGCGCTCTCATAGAGCTTTCTAAGAGCGTCCGCGTTATCTTTGAGACCATGATGTTGACCCGTTTTGAATTCGTCCCGGTTTTGATATCGAATGACCCCATGGTCATTAAAAAACTGCCCCACATAACCCGTCGCTGAGCCCTGTTGATACGTGATTCGGCAAACTTCCGTCTCGGCGGAAGCCGCCTCAAAACCGGAGAGCAAACCCAAAACTAAAACCATCGCTGAAACGCTGTTGCGAAACATCTTTACTTCCTCCGCTTAAAAAATGCTGCTTTTCGCGTATCTCTTGACCCCGAGGCTTTGTCAATAGGCCGATCTCCACAACCGCGCCGCCTTGGAAAGACTTAGGAGCGCCGATAAAAGCTGCGAGGGCCGACTTTGCCAGGCTTCAATGAATTTTCGAGAGGTCCCCATGGAGGGGTCCCACTGAACTTGGAGCGGGAGGGACTCTCGATTCATCAAGCGCTTGCATTCTGGATTTTGGAAATAAAGTCGCCAATGGAAATCCTGGAAAATATCGAAAAAATGATTTTGAAATTCGGGAGATCCTGGCGTTTCAAAAACGTAAAAATCAAGTTCTTGATGCGTGGAATAATAAAAGCCCAGCGATTTTGAGAAATCACGCCCCCCTGCCAATGACCCGAGAAATGCGCGGAATCGCTCTTCACCGCGATCTGGCTTGATTTCGCGAGCGCCGCTCCGTGTCCGCGCCCTGACTTCGTTCTCGCCCTCGAAGAGAACCTCCCCGATGCCCCAATCCACACTGCCTCTCCGGGCGCGAACGGCGCAGCCCAGCTCAAGAGCATGGACAGGCACCTCCATGGCTAAGATTAAAAATAAAAAAATGAAAGCCTTCATGCTGCATCCCCCCGGGATATTGGCTCTCAAGAACTCGGCTTGCGCAAGTTTTTTGTGTTAGCCCCTGGACCGCCCCCGAATGAGGTCCTTCACCACGCCGTACATCGCCTGAGGCAAGCCTTCGAGCTCGGCGATTTCCTTGATCGCTCCGTGCCCTCGGCTCGCGAGCTCCCGGCAGAGCGACAGGCTCGCGCGATCGCGGCCCATCTTCATCACCACGAGGTGATCGAAGCGCGGGGCGAGGTAAGCGGGATCTCGGCCCGCCGTGTATTTTCCGTCGGTGAGCAGGAGCGTCGACGTGCCCGCTCGCTCGATCAATCGGAGCGCGGCCTGAAGCCCTTCCTCCAAATGAGTGTACCCTTGGGCAGGAACATCGAGGAACCGCTCCACGAGCTGCTCGATCGTGATCGTCTCGCGGGGTGATTTGAGCACGCGGGCTTCATTCTCGAAAGCGACGATGCCGACCGGGCTCTCTGGAAACTGCAGCAGCACCACCGCGAGCGCGACCGCCGTCAGCGCGAGCTTCTCGCCCGTCATCGAAAGGCTCGTGTCCACGCTGAGCACGATCGGGGTTTGCGGCCTCGTCCTGAAACTCACCCAAAGCTCAGGCGCGGCTCCCTTGCCTTGACTCAATGCACGGACCCAGAGCGGCGACTCTTCGAGCGTTGCGTCCCAATCCTCTTCTATGTGCGTCGCGCTCTCGGGAACTTCCTCAAACGGAGCAGTGCCCTCGCGGCTCACATGCACCACCGAACCCAGCACTTCACGCGCCCGCTCCAGCACCGCTTGCGCCGAGACTTCCCGGATGCGCCTCAAGAGCGGGCTCCATGCGTAACGCGCCTTCAACTCATGATAACGGATCGCAATGTCCCAGGAACTCGCGCCCCAGAGCTCCTGCTCCGCGAGCGAAGCGGCTTGATCCGCCTCAGAAATGAGGCTCAATCCTTTTTCATCCAAAAGCGAATCCAGACTCGAAGGCAGCGTTTCCGGGGCGATGAAAGAGGGCGGGCTCAGGGTGAGTTTTTCACGCGCCGTCAGATTTTTTTTTTTGAAGCGGCGGGATCCCCCTGAAGCGCCGCCAATGCCAATTCGCGCAGCAAAGCCTTCCGCTCAGCCTCGAGCCCCAGATCAGATTCCGAGTCCCGCTCGAATTCAATGCGCGTGGGAAGCGCCATGAAAACCGCCTGCGTGAACGCTTCTTCGAGGGGCTGTCCCCGCGAAAGCAGCGACTTCGCGATTTCAGCGATGCTGAGCGCTGCCCGGATCGAGGCGCCCCGCTTGATTCGCGGGTGATCGCGCGTCAAGCGCGCCAGATCCACCGAAGCGTCGATCAATCTCTCTGTCTCCGAGGAGAATCCCGCCGATTTTTTTGATTTTGCGGGAGCCTGAATCTGAGAGGAAACGATCGCCCGTTCCTCCTCGCGCGATTGATAATCCAGCAGGATGAGCTCAAAGCGATCCAAAATCGCCTCGCTCAAATGGGAGGTCGCGACGAATTCCTTGGGGTTTTGCGTCGCTATCACGAGGAAACTCGGCTTCGCGCGGACTGTTCCCAAACGGGGAATCGCGATCACCCGCTCATCGATCGCCGGCAACAAGACGTTCTGAACGCCTTCCGGCAGCCGATTCAGCTCGTTGATGAAGAGCACTCCGCCCTGCTTCATCGCCGCCGTCAGCGGCCCATCCACGAAGGAACGGACGCCGTAACCCCGTTTTAAAACCGCCGGGGGATCGAACCATCCGCTCAGCTTCTGCTCGCTGTAGCGGCTATCCCCATCCACCCGAAACACGGGGCGCTTCAACTCCTCTACGATCGAGAGAGCGAGCCTCGTCTTTCCGACCCCCACGGGACCCTCGAGCAATACGTTACGCTGAGCGCTCAAGCACGCCCGGACCCACTCCGATTCCCGCTGCCTGCCGATCAATGCGCTCATGACTTCCCTCGCTTGGTTTTTTTCGCGGGTTTCCGCTTTTTCTTGAGGACTTCCTCGACAATGGCGCTCGCCACTTCAGAGGGCTTGGTCCCCACGCCGAATCCCGCGTCATAGCCGCACTCAAGCGCGAGCGCATGCGTCACCCGCGGCCCTCCCGCGATGCAGATCAACTGATCCCGCATCCCGAGCTTCTCGGCGCGCTGGATGAGGTCTTTTAAATCACGAACGTGTATCCCATGCTGGGTGACGACCTTCGAGATCAAAATCGCGTCCGCCTTCAATTCTTTCGCGCGCTTCAAGAGCTCCTCGTTCAGGACCTGCGCCCCTAAGTTGCGCGCGTCGAACCCTTCATAGCGCTCCAATCCGTAATCTCCGGCGAAACCCTTCATATTGATGATGGCGTCGATCCCCACGGTGTGGGCGTCGTAGCCGGTGCAAGCGCCCAGGACGACGAGCTTGCGGCCAATCTTCTCCCGGATCAAGGCGTCAATCTCTTCGCGCGAGCGCTTGGGCGCTTCGACTTCGATGGTCTTGATCCGCGTGAAATCCACGCTGTGCTTGAAGTTGGCGTAGATGACGAAAAAAGCGAACCCCTCGGCCGCCTTCTCCATGGTCGCCACTTTGATTTGGTCGTAGCCCATCTTGGAAACCAGCTGCATTGCCGCTTCCCGCGCGCGAGCGCTGGGCTCGACCGGCAATGTAAACGCCAGCTGGACAGTCCCGTCGTTCATGATGTCGCCGTAGGGCTTGAGCTTCTTGAGGTCGGCCTTTTGGGTTTTTGATGGCGCGCTCATAAGAGATCGAAAAACGGGTTGAGATAATCCTGGGCTTTGGGAATCACGCCTTCCAACCCTTTCCCCCCCGTCTCGGCGCGGCTCACTTCCGCGAAGGCTTTCTCCTCGATCGCCTTGAAGATCCCCTTGGATCGAACCATCTTCAGATGCTCGTGTGTATCCTTGAGCACTTTCTCGGCCCAACCGGAGATGATTCCCCCGCGCTTGAATTCCACGTCCGACCCCAAGTCCTTCGCGCCCTCGAAGATGAGCTTCGCGTTCTGAATGCTCATCCAACGGTCCTGCAACAGCGGGGTGTGCATCGCTTCAGTAGGCATCCCCAGCAATTGTATGGTCTGACCGGTGAAAACGCCAACCAGGTTGAACATCGCGTCCATGAGATGGCTATAGAAGATATCGCCCCTTTTATGGCGGGTGGGCGGCATGAACTTGATGGGGGACTGCGGAAAAATATCGCGCGTCATCTGAGCGCGCGCGATCTCGAGCAGGAACACGTTCGGGTGCGTGGGATCCATCTCCTGGGCATGCCCCAAACCCATGAGCTCCTCGGTCATCCGCGCGTTCAGAGCCAGTCGCTCGTTGATGAATTGCGAGGCCAGGACTTGATGGCCGTTCTCCACGGCGTCAGCGGTCGTGAGGTAATTGTCCTCCCCCGTGTGGATGACGATCCGGGAGAGCGCGATGATCCTCCTTGAAAAATGCTGATCAACCCAGGTGCGGCGCATATTGATGTCGCGGAACAAAATCCCGTACATCGAATCGTTCAGGAGGAAGTCCAGCCGTTCCATCGCCCCCAAAGCCGCGATCTCCGGCATGCAGAGCCCAGAGCAATAATTCGTCAGGCGAATGTAGCGACCGAGGCGCCTGGATTCCTCGTCCAAGGCCTCGCGCATAATTTTGAAGTTTTCCTGGGTGGCGTAAGTTCCCCCAAAGCCTTCCGTCGTCGCGCCGTGCGGGACGAAATCCAGAAGGGATTGCGCAGTGCTTCGAATCACCGCGATCGCATCCGCGCCCGCTTGAGCGGCCGCTTTCGCCTGCGTCACATCCTCGAAAATATTGCCGGTGGCGACGATCACGTAAAGGACTGGTCCACCCTTGCCGGTCGGATCGAAACGATCGCCCAGTTCTTTTCTGAGGGAATCCCTTTTTTCGCGCGCGTGCACCAGGCTTTTAACCGCTCTCTCGCAGAGCTCGTGGGCTTTCGCCTGAATCACGCCTTTTTCTTGAAGAGGCGCTGCCATCAAGTTAATCTTCCCCAAGGCCGCCGCGTCGGCCAGCTCCTGCGCCGTCATGCGATGATGGATCATCGCGCTCACGAAAGGCCTGAGCACCCCGTGATTCAGCTCCCCTGCCTGCCTCAGCTTTTCAACGATCAAGTTCGCTTGGGGGAAGTGCTGCCCCCCCTTTTCGCGAACCGCGCCGCTCACTCCCAAAAGCCGCAAGGTCGCGCGCTCGATCGCGACGGTCGTGTTGGATTCGATGAGGGCCGAAATGGGGCGCGTCACTTCCTTCGCCAACGCCCTGCATTCTTGAACTAGAACCGCGTCCAATGCCAAATGCGCCAAGTCGTCCCTCGCTGTTCAGGAGTAGTGCTTGAGAAAAAGCTGCCGAAGCTCGTCGCTCTCGCGGAGCAGGTTCAGCGCGAGCTCCGCGTGCCCGTCAGCGTAGCCGTTTCCGATCCTGAGATCAATGTCGCAGCCCACCCCCTCCGCGCCCAGGGCAGCTCGAGTGAATTGGGTCGCCATGCTGAAAAAATAGACGATTCCCCGGCTGCGGCACGCCAGGATCGAAGCCATCTCAGTCCCGGGGAGATTGGTCACATTGATGACCAGATTCCCCATGTAGCCGCGGGTGGTGTTCCAAACGCGATCCATCACCTCCATGGCGTTTCTCGCGTCAGCTTGGATCACTTCATCCACGAAGGAGAGGTTGGAAAGCCGATCCAGCGCCTCGCGCGAAAAATCGATGGCGATGGTGCGAACCCCGGATTTTTTCTTCGCTTCGTAAAGGCAGAGGACCCCCGATTTCCCGCCTCCGCCGATGACGATCACGGTCTGACCTTCCTGGGTCAGGCGCTGCGTTTGCGCGGGAGCTCCCGCCACGTCCAGGACCGCCAGCGATACGCGTTCGGGAAGATCATCCGGAAGGCGGGCGAAGACTCCCGAGGCGAAAAGGACGGCATGGCCTTCGATGTCCACGCGCTCCGTTGAAAGATGGATTTTTTTGATCTTCTTGATTTTCAGCGGCGTCAGCGAAAGCGAGACCATCGTCGCGATTCGATCGCCGATCCGAACCGGTTTTTGATCGAAGGGAAATGACGGTCCCAACTCGGCGACGGTCCCGATCAGCATGCCCCCGGAACCCGTGACCGGGTTATGCATCTTGCCCTGCTCATTCACGAGCTGCTCGATATGAGCCGCGATCCGAACCGGATCATCCTGGCAGTGCTCCCGGATCTGCCGAAAACTCGCCGAATCGATGTTGAGGCTTTCAACGTCGATGAGCATTTCATCCTGAGCCAGGGTGAGCGAGGAGTCCAATGCGGCCGCTTGCTGGGGAAGCACGCCTTTCGGCTTCAAGACTCTCTGCAACCCAAAAGGATCCGCCGCGCGATAAGTGCTAACCATTCCGTTTTTTCCGAGCTTTTTCGACCCTCTCTTCAGCCATGTGGTCCGCGACCTCAGAAGAGGGTTTTTGAGCGCGCTCGGAACGCTCCAGGATTTCCGTAATCGTCTTTTCGATTTTAGAAACATGCTCGTAAGCTTGCGTTTTTTGATACGATTTCGCCCCGCTCGCGGGATGCTCGTAATAAATATTGATCAGGCCCCCGGCGTTGAGCACGTAATCCGGGGCGTAGCAGATGCCACGCTTCAGGAGTTCATAACCATCTTCTGGCGTCGCGAGCTGATTGTTCGCCCCTCCGGCGATCACCTTGGCGCGAATGCGGGGCAGAGTCTTGGAATTGATGCTCGCTCCCAGCGCGCAGGGCGAAAAAACGTCGCAAGAAACGTCATAAATCGCCTCGGGCTTCACCACTTCGATCGAAGGGTATTTTTCCTTGGCCCGCTTCACCATTTCAGCGTCAATGTCACAAGCGGTGATCACCGCTCCCTCGCGGGCCAAATGCTCCAATAAATAATAGGCGACGCTCCCCAAACCTTGAACGGCGACCCGAACCCCTGAGAGGGTGCGCTTCCCGTTCACCTTTTGCGCGCAAGCGAGCAGACCGTGATACACGCCGTAAGCGGTCGCGGGCGAGGGATCTCCGCTCGACTCGCTCAGGCCCTCAATCCCGAGGACGTGAGTCGTCGCTTTCTTCACTTCCTTCAAATCCTCGGAGCCGATCCCCACGTCTTTCGCCGTGATATAGGTGCCTCCCAACGTTTCAACGAACCGGCCAAAGCGCTGGAGCATGGCGGGATTCTTTTTCGTCTTGGGATCGCCGATCAGAACGGACTTTCCCCCGCCCCAATTCAGTCCCGCGAGCGCGGCTTTGTAAGTCATTCCCTTAGAGAGGCGCAGCACATCCGTCAAAGCATCGCCCTCTGACGCGTAGTCATACATGCGGCAACCGCCCGTCGCGGCTCCCAATGCGGTCGAATGTACCGCGATGATCGCTTTCAGCCCGGTCGAACGATCCTGGCAATAAACGACTTGCTCAAAATCTTCGTTTTTGAGGCGCTCGAAAAGAGGCGCCATAGAAGGTGCTGGATTCATGAGACTTTACCTTGGGTTACCATGTTTAAAATCCATAGCAGCGCCATGGCCTAGAATCAAGGCTTACCGGCATTTCCACCGGTTCGACACGAGGCGAAAACCGGCTTATAATGATAGGCGGGGGTTCGTCGTTTTATCCATGATTGATCAGCGTCGCCGTTTTTCATCCCGGGTCATCTCGTTGACCTTGGGAGCCGCTCTTTTAGTCGCCTCGAGCTGCGGAAACAACGCTCTCAGGCTCATCCACGCCTTCACGCCCTGCATCTCGGGAGTACCGGTCACTCTACGCATTCAAAACACCTCCTTCACGCAGAGTTCGAGCGTAAATGACCCGGTCTTAAGTTCGCTGACGCTCTCTGACGCCCTTCAAACCCGCTTTTACATCGGGGCCTTTGACGCGTGCGACCGACTCGTGACCACGAGCGCGTTGACGGATCTCACTCAATGGCAACTGAGTTCACCCGATTATGGCTATCTCAGCTCCTCAAGCGGAAGCGATACTCAGCTCAACCTCACTCTTTTCGCCACGCTCACCGGCGCGCCCGTCAGATTGAGCGCTGCATTGGGATCGCTCGCCGCTCAAACCGATCTCACCGTCTCTTGGACCCCAGCCTCCACTTCGGGCCTGCTCCGCTGGTACAAAGCGGATTCGCTGATGCCGCTCTCGGATGACGTGATCGTAGGCGAAAGCGGCTCGACCCCGGTGAAGGATTTGAGCCGAAATGCAGCTGCATACGATGCAACCGCGAGCACGAACCGGGAGCCGCTGTTTTACGCTTCGACCTCGTTCTCGAGCCGGCCGCTCCTTCGTTTTTGCGGGGGGCTGACCACGTGCTCACCCACTTCCTTGAATGAGCACCTTCGCATCGGCTCGACCTATGCGGATTTCGCAGCGACGGATTTCACCCTTTTCATCGTCGCTGCGCGCGCGAACGCGAGCAGCAATTACTACGTCAGCAATCAAATCGCGGCGAACAACACTGGAATCTTCCTGGGCTATACTTCGAACACGAATCTGAGATTCTCGCTTGCTGGGCCGGGCGGAACCCCTTCCCTGAACTTGGCTCGACCCGCTTACTCAGGCAGCCCGGCTCTGGAAATCCTGACTGCGCGCCTGGATACGAACGCCCTCTCACCGCAGCCGGGGATGCAGATATACCTGGATGGCGGGCTTGCGATCGATGACTCCTCGGTGAGCGTGACTCAAGCCTCCGCGGTCACCCTTCCCTATTTGGGGACTTCAAGGAACGAGAATAACTCCTCCTCCTTTTACGTCGGGGAATTTCTCTTCTACACCCGTGCGCTAGACTCCGCGGAACTCTGCGCGATCCATAGCTATCTCAACGTGAAGTTCAATCTCGAGCTCACCCTCACGGGCTGCTAAGCCCCAAAAACGTCTAATCTTTGGCCACCCGTCATCGACCACCGGCCCGAGCCTCCCCCTGAGGATCAGCTCTAATATTATTAAATATTCGTTATTTTTATCTATTTTTAGATGAACGGGATGGCCCGGCCCTTGCTTTAATCCAACCCCAGAATGACACCACCCCTGCGCGGGTGCCTGTTGATGTGGAACGAGCTGAGTGAAGCGAGGAATAAAGTCATGGCGAACGTTAAACGCGGTTTTTACTTTTTCATGGGCATGGCATTGGTCATGAGCCTGATTCCCTGGATGGCCTTGGCGGATGGCGGGATTCCGCTGAAACCCGAGGAACTCAAATACGCGATCTCCGACTTGCAGTTCGTCACGGATGCCGCCCAAAAAAACCAGGTGCGGCTCGACGGCCTCATCTTCAGCGAATGCGGCGCTGCCGCGAAGAGCCTCGACGTCCGATGGACTCGCATCGATAAATCCACCCTCTCACCCATCGTCTTGGACCCCCAGAAAACATTCTGGGCCTGCCAAAAAAAATTCAGAGAGAAAAAAGAATCCTGTGAAAATCAAAATTGCGTCGCGCTCTCGAGCCTGGGCGCCAGCCAATTCGAGCACTCGATGCTCGGCACCGAGGAACGGTCGCTGCAAGTCACCCTCGCCTCGAGCAACCCGAATCTCTTGAATTCGGGCTATCAAAAAAGTTCCGCAATCCGGCCCGTGACGATCGAATGGAAACCGGAAAAAGACGGCAAAGAAAAAGATCCGCGCGACGAAAGAGTGGCGAAAATCAAGGAAAAGGCGGCGAAGGCTCCCTTTACCGCCGCGGGCTTCAGAGCAGTGCAGGACGCGGGCGAAGAACTGGTCAAGATGAAAGTCATCAATTCTCAAGCCGCCCGCTACGCTTCCCATCGCTTTCTCATCTTGGCTTTGAAATCCATTGAGGAAGGCAAATGCCAGAAGAACGATTTCCCCAGAGTGTTGGATCTATTGAAAGCGGCCAAGGATTTCTATCGGCCTTCTTCGATCAGCAGAAAGCGCACGTCCTCGGAAGATGAGGAGCGCCTGGGCCCCACCGAATCCGAGCTCACGGCGCTCGGCGAAAGCTACATCGAGGCGTGCACCATCGGAGAAAACGCGACGAGCAGAGGCTTGGAGCAAGCCTCCAAGCATTATCAAAGCCTGCTCGCGGTCTGTTCCACCCGCTGCGAGGACCGCGAAGAGCTAAAAGCTCTGGTGGGCACTTCGCGGTTTCAATCCCGACTCGTAAAATTGGATGAAATCATCGCGTCCGGGCAGCCCGCGAGCGGGTTGGTTTACATGAACACGAGCCGCAACCTTTACCGGGAGCTCTCCAATTCTTTCAGGCCATGCAGCAACCCCACCGCAGCTTCGTGGGGAAACGGCACTTGCAATCGGCTCGCGGAAAGCATGAATCAACTTTCCTTGGTTGAAGAGAAGCACCGTGAATATTCGCGCAAACTCGCCCAAGAAAAGCAAATCGCCGCTCAGCAAGCGCGATTGGACCGGCAGCAAGGGTCTCTCTCGAGCCGTCGCCAGGCAGGACTCCTTTTGCCGGGCGCAAGCTCAGGGCTGAACTCTTACCGATCCGCATCGGGAATGCGGGACCAGCGGCTCGCCCAGATGCAGCTGAGCGGACGCGCCGACTCGCTCGCGCCCCTTTCGACGCGCAACATGCGACTTGATCCCGCCGCGTCGGATCCTTACCGAATCCTGGTGCCGGGGATCGACAGCGAATACAGCCTTTCGCTCAATCGATTCAGCGGCCACAACCACTTGCCGGGAATCACGGAGCGCTTTCAAGCGATGGACCGCAGCGCTTGGACCGCGAACGCTGTCTCCTCAGAGAAAGAGGACGAGGATTTGAGCACTCTGTTCGATGCTCCGAACGGCGCGGGAAAGATCTTCTCGAACTGAGTCAGCGGCGTTTTCGCCTGCCGGGGCTCGAGGCCCTTCTCTCGTCTGATTTGAAGTACTGCTCAATTTCCGAAGCGACGCCAGGCAATGTTTGAGCGAGAACCGGAAGCGGCGACACATTGGGGAACCCCTGTCGGAACTCCAGCCCAGGATCTCCATGGGTTTGAGGCCCGTAAAAGGTGCCTCCCATGTAAAAAAGAATCTGGGTGTGGATCGGCGTTCGAATGGCGATCGCCTGAAATCCAGAATTAAACCAGCCTTTAGCGTAATCAAATGGGAGCGCCGAATGGCCGGCGTTGAACACCTGGTCATACCAACCTGCCACATGAGTATGCCCGTTCGCCTCCGCACCAACGGCCGCGCGCCGATTCAAGGGAGAAACCGGCTTCCCGAAAACTCCGCCCATATGGCCATGCGAGATATTCAAGTTCGAAACGGAAAAGCGGTCATTCGGGCCGAGAATCTTGAAGTGCTCATTGTAGCTGACGCCGATGTCTTTTCTTAAGTACTCCTCAAAGGGATTCTTCCCTTCATTGGCGTAATTTTTCATGCGCGTGAGCGCGGCGGCGTTCCAATGGTTTTCAAGGTATTTTCCCGTCCTCAAAAGCCGCATCACGCGATCGTACCCATGATTGGAATACATATCGACGATGTAAGGTACGTAGCCCCGAGTCCTCTGCATCTGGTAGAGCAGGTCCTTCTGCATCGTCAGCCCGTACTTCATTTGCAAGTCGTAATCCCGTTCCAAGGGCTGCCGGATCAGGCTCGCGTTCGCCGAGAAATCGCCTTCGATGTGCCTCCCAAAAAATGAGAGGTCGAAATGATCATTGAAAACGAAGCTGAGAATGTCGACCGGCTTCCCATCAGTCCGCTTGAGCGCGGTCTCGGGATGGATGAACTGACGGTAAAAATTCTCGTAAAACGCGGGATCGTAGTTCGGCGAATGGGAGTCCCCGAAAACGACCGCCAGGATGGGCAGATCCCTGACCTTCCCGTCAATTCCATAATGCTTATTGAGGTCCGAGAATCCGGGAGGGTATTCAATCGGCTCGCCCTTTTCGTTAGTGATCGTGAAGGATTCCTCGTTGAACGGCATTTCCCGCGGGCGATAGCGGGTTTCGAGCTTGTAGCGGAGATCCTCGGGAAGTCCCGCTATCTTCTCGAGCCTCATGGCGGCGATGCGCTGCATCTCATTCTGCAGCGCGCTGATCCTCGCTCCGATCGCGCGGCTCGCGAAATTCATGCCCAACGCGTTGATCGCGCCCGTGGTGATGATCCCCGAGGGATACTTCGTGCTCGACGCCACGGGCACGAACAGGGAATGAGGGTGGACCAGCACCGAGAGGCCGCCCGGATCCGTGACTTTCACGACTCCCGTTTGAGGCACGAGCGCGCGGTTGGGCAAAGGGATGCGATTGACCGAAAGCGACTGCCCGAACCCTCCCTGGAGAAAAAGAGTCTGGGGGCAAACGAAGCGATGCTGATCCGGGGCGCTGAAAACGTCCGGTAGGCCGCTTGACAGCCCATAAGCGGGAAAAGTAACCAAGGGCATCGCGCTCCCCTCGGCGCGGGATGTAAAGTTCTGAAAAGTCATCATCGCATCGATGATCCCGGTTTGAACGGGGATTCCAGAGATGTAACCCGCCACCACCAGGGACTGACTCTTGCTCACATCGGCGATGAGCTGAGCGGCGATCTCATCATTGAAAGCCATGGTGTCCGGATACTGATTGAGGATGGAAGCGAGATCCTTCCACATCCCCGCATTCCCCTTGAATCCTTCATAGTAATCGCGAAAAAGGCCAAATCTTTTGCTGAAAATACGGATGAACCCGTCACGCTCATTTTTTTGGGTGCTGATCCCCAGGAACTCGGCGAACTCATTCAGCGTGGGGGGGTAACGGTTTTTGATCTTGGCCCATTCCCCCAGTTTTTTATAAAAAGCCCCGAGAATCGACTCGATCTGCTCAGCGCTGAAAATGGAATCCTGGATGGCCGCGATCCTCTCGGCGCTGTACTGCGCGGCTGCATTGACGTCCGGAGCGCCTTTTTTCCCGTAGATGGCGGGAATCTCGGCCCAAACCTCGCCCCAGCTCCCGAAAATCTGCTTGAGAGCGACCGGGGTGATGCCCAGCTCACGCTGCTCTTTTTCAGTGGGGAGCCTGAAATTCTCGAGGATGAATTTCAAGAAAGCCTGGACTTCTTTTTCCGTAGGCTTTTGAATCGCCTCCGTGGCTGCGGAGGCTTGGATGAAGGAGCCGCTCGCTGCAGCCGCGATGAGCTGCTCCTTGCAAGTTTTCTTTGCGGTCCCCGCATCGGCGAAGCTGGCAAAAAGCAGCGTGAGCAGCAGGAATGAACGCATCATCGCCCTTCTCCCATTTGAGGAGGAATCAAGAGCTTCCGGCAATCCATTTTTCCGCCGAGCGCCTTCTTCGCCGTTTGTTCCGAGACTCCGAAGGCGAGCGAGACCGCCTGCGTGACGGTGTCCACCCCGTTGTACATTTTCACCGCCTCGCCGCCTCGCTGCATGCGGTAGTTCGAATCAAAAACCATGACTTGCGCGAGATCGACCGGATTTCCCGCCAAGGCGCTGGGATTGTGCTGCTGCAGACTGGGCACTGGCGCATAGAGCCAGGGAGGCGCGGTATTCAGCAAAATCAAGCGAAGCGGCGGCTGAGCGCGATTCATGTGCCGATCGAAATCCAGGACGGCGCGCGTGCTCCTCTCAAAAAGGGCGCGCACCTTGAGCAGGATCGAGATGTCATCATCGGCGTAGACGAGGACGTTCGGTCTCGGGTTCTCGGGCAGCTCCCGATCCATCCGGCGAAGCAGGACTTCCTGGATGAGGTGATTTAAGATCTTCACTTTGAGGTCGGCCAGGCTGATGTTCGGCTCATTGAATTGACTCACCGAAGTGGCGTCGCTCACCATGAGACGCGGATTGCTCAGCGCGTAGACCCGATCGATCAAGGATCCAGCGGCGAGATCCCCGGAATTGATCAAGAGCTCTTTCGCCGCGGCCCATTCCACATCCGAATGCCCCCGATAAGTGAGAATGGACGAAGCCACCGGGAGCTCGGGCCTCGAGCTCAGCCGAAAGAGGGGGAAAAGCGGGCCGAACCTCCTGGTCTCAGCCATCCTCCCCACCGCTTCGATCAATGGCATATTCCCGGACGAGGGCGTCCTGAAGGCGCGATATGTTTGAATCGGATCAATATAATAAAATCTCGGGTTCAATTCTTGCCCGTTTGAAAGGCGAATGGGCTTGTCGTAGTAGGAGTTGCCCGGATTGGCGACCGACATCGCCCCGTCGTCATAGCGGCCCACCAGGTACTTCACCGGAAATTGATCGTAGGGCTGGATGTCGCTCCGCACGCCCTGCTCCCAATCCCGCATGGGCACATCGATGAACTCAGGGATGTCCCCCGCTGAAGCCAAGTCAAACAGTGGGCTTCCGTGCGTTTGCCATCGAAAAACCCTGAATACCGACGTTTCGTCGACCGCGAGATTGTAGTCGAAGTCATAAACGAAGAGACGGAGGGGCCCGAGATACGGCTCTTCTTCAGCCGCGAGCGGGCTGGACTTCTTTTTCGAATTTTTCGAGATCGTATTTTTTTTGGAAGATTTTTTCGCGACTGCTTTTTTCTTGGTCTCCGCGCGCGCGACGGACGGCGTTCCCATCTCCTCTAAAGAGAAGATGAACGCAAAAGCGCACACGAGCCCCCATTTGGCGAAAGTCCCCACCCCACCCATAGCGCTAGAGGCTAGCACCAGGATTTTTGAAAAAGCAAAATTTAATTTGTTAAGGCCCGGGTTTTCGCCTGAAACGTCCCGAAAGCCGCATGGTAGGCGTCGACTCAGCGCGAGAAACCCGCTGCTAAAAGCGGCTGAATCAACTCAGGAATTATAATTAAATAATATTAGAATAAAATCTCGGCCGCTTGACCTGCAAGCCGAGATGGGATATCGATACATCCATTCGACGGGGGTTCTCAAAAGATTTCCCACTTTTTCTCCGGCTGCAGCACGACCTGCCCTGGCGGTTCGCGTTGCAGCAGAAGAAGCGGTGGGCGGTCAAAATTCCTCCGCTTGGAATTGAAATCATGGCGCAATCCGCTCGCGATTGAGCCTTTTTAGCTCGATCTCCCGATCCCTTTTCTCGGCCAGTTTCTTCAGATCAGCCAAATCCTCAGCCGTGTAGTATTTCACGTCGGACAGCTTGATTAAAACCTTCTCAAGAAGAAGTTCCAGCTCATCCAGCCGCTTGGCGATCCCGCTGACGTTCAGCCACCACTCATCCAAGGACTCATGATCCTGAATGGTCCCTTTCGTCCGTAAGGGCGCTTCTTTTCGCACTCTCTCCCTCATCCGCTCATAAGCTTCCTCGATCTCCCGATTTTCCTGAAGATACCGCCTCTTTTTGTCGAGGCGCTTGATTTCAAACGCCGAAGACTGCGAAGTGCTGGATTTTATCTTGTTTTCTTTGTAATTCGCCTTGTTGTCCGCGTAAGCGAATTGACTGTAAAGACTCATGGGTGCGAGCTGGATTCGCAGAAAATCTCGGTGCTCGAGGAGATTCTCGACGTGGAGCTTCATCGCTTCGACTTCGCTTGCGGCCAGGAAAGGGATGTTCCGCGTTTTCTCATTCGGGAACGCGCGGGTAGCTTCCGCCTCCAGGGCCATGAGATCCAGGTCCAAATTTTGAAGCATGATGAGCAATCCCACCTCCAATGAATCGGAGGGATGAAAGTAATCCCGCGTGGGTTGCTGATTTTTATCGTAAAGATAACCCATCAGGCCCGCTGTGGGAGCTGAGGCGATCGTGTAAGCTCCTGCGCGAGCGAGCCGCCTCAGCCATACCACTTTGAACGATTTTTTCTCATCGGGATTATCGTACTGAATTTTTTTGTAATAATCAGAGACCTGGTCATAATAAGTTTTAAGGCGGGTCGGCTCCCGCACCGCGACGCTCAGCTCATCCGCTTTTTTGGAAAGCGGATTTCTGAGCCGATTCAAAACATCAACGAGTTCCTCCCCTTTTTTCCCGGCATTTTTAATGCGGTTCAATCCCCGGTTTTTCCAATCCACGGCTTTCTGGAACAGGCCCGCCCTTCCCGCGGATCGCCATGACCAGATCATGGTGATCCCCAGCATGGTCGCCGCGGTGGTCGCGAGCCAGCCGCTATGGCGGTCATAGCGCTTGAACAACTGCTCCATGCTCAATTCGGATTTGAGCAGGAGATCCGCGTAAGCCACTTGCTGGATGGGATTCCAGGAGTGGATCATCCGCGAAGTGAGGAGCGCGGTGATTTCATTCTGCGTCTCGGGGTACCCTTGGCACGCGGAAGGCACGAATTTCACGAAATAAGGCCAGATCTTCCTCCAGAGGCTTCCCCATGCCGTGGGCGCGGAGGGGCGGGACGACAGGATCAAGCTCTCGATCGGGAGCCGGATCAAATCATAATTGATCTGAAGATTGAAAAGCTCATCGAAGGCCTTCGAACCTTGGGCGGAAAAATCAAGGAGCCTGCTCAAATCCTCCTGCTTGCGCTTCTGAAACGGACCGGCGACGCGGGGATCGTCCAAAAACTCGCTCAGCCTTTTTCTTCGCTCCTCCTGGATCGCTCCGATGTTTTTATCCAATTCCTGGAGGTTGACCGCGCTGAGCTGCTCCTCGGCCTGGATCAGCTTCGACTCCACGTCACCGGGCGAGCAGAACTGCTCAGCGGCCGCCGGCCTTAGAGCAATGAGTGGAATGAGGAGGAGAGCGGAGAAAGTTCTCATAAACTAATTCAACGAATCTGACACGAAGTCACTGAAGTTTTTGAGATTTGAATAAAGCGTAGGCGTCATGACATCCGCCAATCTCTCATTGCTTTTGGAATAAATCATAGCGAGCACTTGCAGATAAATTCGGTCCATCCAGGGATGCACACGCCCCTGCTTGAGATCCTCGAGGAAAGGGGTCTGCACTGATTCACTCCATTTTTTCAGCGCGCCCCGCATCCGAGCTGGCCAGGCCGCTCGCGCTTCGCGAAGGAGGTTCGCATTCACGCTCGCCTCGCGCAACGGGGCGATCATCCGATCCACGTAAGATCTCATGCTCCCCTGAGGCAGCGTCGATACCGCAAAACTCATCGCCGTGAGCCAGTTGCGGTCCGAAAACTTCCTCTTATTTTGATCCTGCTTCTGCAAAAATAAAATCGCTTCGAGTTGCCTATAAAGAGGGTCAACTCCATAACCCCGAGAGCGAATGACATTCATCAAATCTTGGCTCAAACCTGAGAGCTGATCCGGGGTTCTCTTATTGTAATCCCTCCAGAGCTTGAAGATCTTCCAGTCTCTTTCGACCGTCAGTAAATCGGCAGCTGAAATGATGTCCCCAGCCGAAGAGATCAAATCCCCGCTGCTCGCAAGCGGATTCTCCCTGAGGCTCAAAAACTTCCATACGGAATTTTTGAAGTTATTCTCGAGCTTGGTCCTGGCTTCGTAGGCTTTATAGGTGGGATAGGATTCAAGTAGGAAAGGGGCGACAAAAGTCACAAAATCCAAAGTTTTAGTGACAGGCGCGGGAATGGGCCGAACCGCGTAATTAATCACCCGAATGGTTCTCGCGGCCGCGCCTAAAACCGAAATGACCGCCAATGAAGCTCCAGCGTAATAAATCTCTCCCCAAGCCTTCTCGATATTGTACTCCATTGATTTTCTGATGGCCGAAGGGAGCGAAACATTCAGATACCGGCTGGGGGGGAGCGGCAATTGAATGTTGCTTGAGCTCAAAAAATATCCCGGGGCAACCGCCTGCACACCTTTTAACCCGGCCGCTGAAAGCATCCGCGCATTTCTCACGGCGAAGGAGAGCGTTCTGTATTCGCTGATTTTATTTTTAAAGTTCAAAAAGCCGCTGATGGCTTCCCCTTTGGAAATGACGGCGGAACCCGCCAAGATCAGGAACGCCCCAATGTTATCTATGTCCTGCGCTTCCCCGGCCCGGTAAAAATGATTTTCTTCAATCGAGGGCAAAAATGAGAGCGAGTACATCTGCTCCGCTTGGCTCAAAAGCTCCGTGATCGCGAACGGATGCCGGGGATATCTGTCCGCGATCAGCCGGCTGCGGGCGTCATACTGGCTTTTCTCGCTATCATCGAACAGTTTTAGGGTGAGATAGGCCACGCAATCCCGGTATTTTTGGCGGAGCGGGGAATCCGGGTCAAGCTCGCACTCGCTGGCCGTGGCGAGCTCGATCATTTTATCCACCGAATCGCTGAAGCCCAACGGTCGATTGGAGCACGACACTTGAGCGTACCCGCTCGCGGGAACAAAAATGCCTGCGACCAAAAAAACCTGCGCCAAGAAAAAAGTTTTTCTCACGGTACACCGCCGAGCAGGTGGGTGATCCCCTTCATTTCCAGGAACCCGAAGCTTCCCGCGTCTTTTTGCAAATAGAAGCTGTTGTAAATTTCCCGGAGCTCGGGATGATTCAAGAAATCCTTCAACGCGATCGAAAACCGCCTGAATTCCTCCTGATTGACCTTCGGCCATTGCTCGTTCGACAGGAAAAAACGGTCGACCAGTCGGCCGACGTTCTTGGGCAGTGCTTGAGTGGGGCCGAACGCGGAGCTCTGCGGGTTCAATGGACTGCTCCCCCGGGATTCCACCCACCTTAATACCTCATAAAAATCCCAGTCCCACTCTCTCTCCGCGAATACTCTGCGGGCGGCCTCAAATTCATTGGAGTCCACCTCTGCTTGCTTCATGAGATCAAGCCGCTGCCCGGCATTCTGACCTCCGAGGTTGATGATTTTCGCTTCGAGCAGCTTGGAGGGAACCTTGCCCTGCTCGGGGTTCGCCGGATCCCAGTTCTTGCCGAAGCGGATCACCCCGTTCTGACCGTAGTACGCCTCATTGAACGCTCTTCGGACGAAGATCGGATCCAGCGTTTTCACGTTGCCACGGGCCAGCCGAAAGCTCTCGCGCCAGCTGAAGCCGCCCGACGAAGCGCTCGCCTCGAAATTCTTCCAGCTGCTCACGACTTCGGCCATGGCCTCCGAATCCCCCTTGAGCCGGTAATAGAGCCGCATCAATCCCAACCCGTTCGCCTCGTTCGCTTTTTCCGAAAGGCGCAGGGAGAGGTTCGTGAAGGCGCGCCTGCCCCTCAAATAATCCTGCATCGCCTCCGCTGACGAGTCGATGAGCGTGCGCCGATACTTGATGCTGATCGCTTCCAACAGGCTTTTTGAGGAAAGGTCAAACGTGGCCTGCTCTCCGTACAACGCGACAAGCTCGGGATGGAGCTCCTTCAGCATCAGTTGAAAACTTTTCTCTTCCGCGTCGATCTCGCTCAAGACCCTCGCCGCGGCCCTCCTGAACTTGGCGATGTTCGCCGCGGCCCTCTCCACCTCGTCGGCAAGCCCGATGATTTCATCATCCAAAACCGTGATGTTTTGGATCGCGGGCAGATCCGCATCGATACCCCACTCATCATTCAACTTCCTGGCGATGATCGCCAAACGCTTGAGGACCGTGGTTCGCAGAGCGATCCAATACCCCTGGTTCGCCACTCCGCCCTCGAGGCTGATCGCCGCCTCGATTTCATCTTTGGTCACCCCCGCCAACCGCATATCTTTGAAAAAACTGTTGAATTTGTACTCCTTCACAGCCAGGCTGATCCCTTGCGCGAAGATGCCGAGCCCCAAGATCAGCGCCAGCCCCCCCACCGCCAGGGCCTGTTCATTCACTTTTTCGCGGAGGTCTTTTTTCGAGGCCTCATATTCGGCCAGGTTGAAGAAGCTCGCCTCCGAGCTGCTGAAATAAAAGCTGTTGATGTTTTGGTAGTTCACGCTCGAGCCCCGAATGAGCGTATCGCCGTAGTAAACACCGGTCCCCAGGGCGAAAAGAGCGAGCAAGTTCCAAGGCGCGATCACGTCATCGAGATGCGGCCCCAAGATCGGGCCGAATCGATTCGTGAAAAAAACGGCGCCCGGCTGCAAGAATCGTTGGATCAACGGCCGCTCCGACTCGAGAAAAAATTTCAGGCCCACGATCCTCGCGAGCACTTTTCCCACAATCACGCCCCCCGCGTAATAGCCGATGTACTTCCCGATCTCCTTGGCCTCCCTCGACCAGAGCGGGCCGTAGAATTTGTCGGGAGCCCGATCCAAGATCGCCCGCCTCTGCACCTCGGAGAGCGCTGGAAACTGGGACTGAAATCTCTTTTGGAACTGCGAAGAATGCTCGACCAGCGTGAGCATCCGATCGATTTTTTCGGTGAGTTGTTCCAGCTTTTCGTAATCCCCGTCGCCCAAAAGCGCGAGTTTTTCGGCGGATTGAAAGGCGAAGTTTTTGATCCCCGATTCGGCGCGCGTGATCCAGTAATCGGCCTGAACAAGATTTTCCGCGTCCGTTGGCCGATCCTCGCCCGCCTGAATATCGAGGTTCGCCAGAATTTCATAGAGCCTCTTCTGCTCCTGCTCACTGGGACGCTTGGCGAATTCAAAGCGCTTATCCGCCCCGATCCGCTCCCCGATGCTATAAGCGAAATCCTTGAAGGCGCCTGAGACCGTGAATGGATCGCCGTCCGTCAAGCTCCATTGATTGAAATTCAAGATATTGGAATCGATCAGGCTGCTTTGCAGCATGGCTCGGTAAACCGCGATCTGAGCGGGATTCAGCGGCAAATCCGCGAGCTTCACCGTGGCGCCCGACTTTTTATGGCCTTGTTGGAGAAATCCGAGCCAGCAGCCCTGCTTCAAGAAAAGCCTCAGCGAATCGCGGAGAATCACTTTTTTCCTCACGTCCAATTCTTCTTCGGCTTTGTTCCTGTTTTGAGTCCCCGGGATCACGGGCCATCCGATGTACCGCTCGAACGCGGATGAATTCACTTCGCAATCTTTTTCGGCCAGCTCGGCGAGCACGACCGGCTGAAACCCGATCGGGTTGTTCAAGACGATTTTCCCGATCATCGAAAGATAAAGCTGCTGCGCTTGCCGATAGCTCGGAGCGTTTCGGATCAAATCCCACCAGGGTCTCGTCAGGCCTTCCGAGACTGAGCTTCCGGACAGCAAGCCCAAGGATTGAATCAAAATCGGGAGATCCACCTCATGCAGATAAGCGGGCTCCTGCGTCGCGCGAAAAATCGCCTTGGAGCGAGAAACCAAGTCCTGGACGTACGGAGCGCGGATCTTCTCCTCGTAGACTTTCTCTTCGATCGATTTCGCCGTCTGGATCAAATCCGCGATTTCGGGGGCGGTAACGAGCTGCTTTTTGAGCTCTTGCCTCCGCTCGGAGAGCAATCTTCTGATCTCCCGGTGCTGGCGCGCTTTCTCGGTCTTGATCTTTGGAGCGTCTTTTTTCTCCGCGACGGGAAGCAGCGTGTTCAAGATGGGCTCGCTCGCCTGCGAGAGGGCGAGCGAAATCATGTCCGCAAAAACCGCGCGGAGCTCCGTCTCAGTGTAAGCCGAGAAAGGGGCGGCCCACGTCTCAAGCTGCTCGAGGAGCTTGCCTTGAAAGAGCATGTGCTCGGTGATCACCCAGTCGTCGATGAGAACGGCGACTTCTTTGGCGTTGAGCTCGGCTGCCTGGGGCAGGAGCACCCGCACCACCGACTCAGCGAGCTCAGGAGTCACATACTCAAAACTCAACGACTGTCGGCGGCGGATTTGCTGGTTCAAGGCCTCCGCCTGCTCATCGCTCAGGGAGAAAACCCCCGTTTTTGAATCGGCGCCGCCTAACTTCGAATCTTTAGCCAGGGGAAGAGTGAACGCGTACCGCTTCGCGGCCTCCTGCAGCGAGAGCCTGAGCCGGACTTCCACCCGATCCTTGTCGTTCTCCCAAAACCGCGCGGACTGATCCGCCAGGGCCGGGATATCCTTGAAGAGCTTCGCGTTGAACTTGGGGGGAGCCTGCACCGGATCGCGCGTGGTGACGTTGAGGACGCCCAGGGATTCGATCAAAAAGGCAGACAAGCCGTAGCGCGCGGCGCTGAACCATGAGGCTTCGCTCGCATCGCGATCCCTCGCGCGCGCCTCGATCTCCTCGAGCAACTTGCTCGAGAGCTGGAGGCTGATCTCACTGCGACTGTTGGGGTCCGCCAAAAGCGAGCCGTAGGATTTTTTGGAGAGGATGACGAACGATTGATTCTTCTGAAGCAGCGCCTTGAGCGAGCTCGCCGAGAGGAATCCCTCGAACTCGTTGTACCCATTCAGGCTATAAAAAGTCCGGACGGGAATTTTGAGCTCGAACTGGTCTTCTGCCTCTTGAGCCCTGAGCGGAGCGACCCAGGAACCCTGGATCCGCGCGTGCGCGGCTCGAAGCTGGGCGATCTTCATGAGGCGGGAGAAGTAGTCCATCATGAGAAAAAGGCGATTGTCGGTCTTGAAACCCTTTGAGGAAGGAATGAACGCGTGCTGCCGGAAGTTCTCCTCCAGCGTCGATTTCCAGCTGAGGAGATCGCTTTGGACCTTGAGCAAGTCTCCGCTGAATTGAATGACGTCGAATGGCCCGGAGGTGACGCTGTTCTTGTTGTTGAAGACGCGGTCGAGCCGCCGGAGCTCACTGCCGAGCCGGATGGAGGTCTCGGTCAGCCTCACGACTTCGACTTTGCCGCTGGAGGCGGTTGGAGGCTTGGCTTTTTTCAGGGTCTTGGGGGGCGCTTGGTCGATAGCGGCTTCAAAGGCCTCGACCCGCTCCATCTCTTCGTCCGCGCGCGCGGGCTTGGGAAAAAGAGCCGCCACCCCTGATATCTGGATGATCAGGGGGAAGGAGAGGATGATCCTGGCGCGTGAACCCCGGTGAAAAAGGCGCATAACCGCGGCACTTTACACCACTTGGCGCAGTTTTATTACATTAAAATAATTTATAAAAATCAGGACCTTAGGGACTCGGCATTATTTATATAAGCTCAGAGCATTTGCCTGCTGCATCCATCACTGCTTTACGACTCTCTGCGCTCGCTCGAATCGTCTGTCGGATGGTCCGCGCAAAAAAGCGGCACTCTTCACTCGCCAATATCTCCACTCTGCCAATGGCATCGGCTAATGAAGTATTGAGCGCTTTCGCCAGTGCAGCGACCACAATACCAGCTCGGATCACCTCAGCGCCGTTATAGGAACGAATCCCCTCACCGATACGTTGCGCTAAGGTCTGATCGCTCACTTTGAAAAGAGGCGCTCCCAATGCGTTATGAATTTTCACCCCATTTGCAAGCGCCCAAAGATAAACATAAGCGGGGTTTTCGCCAACAGGGACCTGCCGCGCAGTCGCTGGAGCCGTTGCATTGGGATTTGCTGTTAACGTGCAAGCAGTGCTGGCTCCTGATCCCACGATGAACGCATAGGCTTGAGGTTCTTTTATCGCTTGCTGAGTCACTGCATCATCAGGGAGCTTATGATAACTGACGTCACGTTTAACGAGAGAGGCCATCTGATCTAAAGTGAAAGACATCAAACTTTTAGCTTCCGGAGACAGCTCTTCCTTGAGTCCCGCAATTTTATCAGATTCCACCACCGGAACCGACTTGACGACTGGACCCCCTGCTACCGTGGTCCCTGAAAATCTACGGGTGCCTGCCCCCGTTGATACCGTGGCTTTCGAAGGAGCTGTGCCTAACGCCGCTTCCCCGGACACGCGCAAGGCAGTAACGCGATCCGAACTAAAGGCAGAATAGAGTTCGTTTACTGCGCTTAAAACCTGCAGAAGCTGTTTCTCAGCTTGCTGCGGATTGGTGATGATTCCTTGAACGACGAGTTGGCTCATATCCTTGCCCTCGCTCAGGACCAAAGGACCCGTCGCCGATAAAAGCGCGAGAAGGCGGCTCTCAATCAGCCCCTTGGAAGATCCGGCGATGCTCAATATCCCTTGAGCCTTAGTGGTCTGGCTAGCAAGCACAGCGGCTTCCTCAGTCGTTAACCCCTTTAGCGCCGCAAGAATTTTTTCCGCTACTTTCTCAACCGATTGCGCCGCTCTGAGCACTTCCGTCGGTCCCGCCTGAACGTAAGCAGAATTCAGAAAAAAAGCAGTCACCAGGAGCGACCCTGAAATTTTTAAACCATTCCTAACACTCATAAAAAAACCCATCTTCGAATTGATTCCTTGAATATGCACTTGATCCCCCCTTGCACACGAACTTCAAGATTAAATTCACATAACTCAGAACAAGCGGAGATGCAAGCCGGCCGCTCAGGGAGCGGCAATCCAGGCGAGCTGCCCAATCACCCAAGCATTGCGCTTCTGGTCCTTGAAGAGGAATCCCAGGGAGCTGGAGGGGTGAGCCTCGGGCGAAAGTCCTTGAATTTTAGCCACTAACTCCCTCCCTCGATTTTCTTGAAGGGTGGGCCATCCCTGAATTTTCACCGCATCCATGCGTTTGATGGCTATGCGGACGCAGTCGCTGAGGCTAATGCCCGCAAGCGCTTCCAAATCCAAGTCATCCGCCACTACCGGCTCATACTCTCCGGGCAGACTCGGGCTGATCTGGCAGTCGCTCCAGCGGTGCTCTTTGAACTTTGCCCATGAAAACAAAGGGATCCCCCAAGCCTCCCAAGGCGTGTAAGCCCAGGGAACGGGAGCGTCAAAAGCCTCTCGTTCTGAAAGCCGGTATTCAATGGGAATGATCTGTCCCGTCAAGGAGTAAGGGTTGAACGCCTCGGTAGGGAAGGTACGGGTCGAACCCCCGTAGCCGAAAGTCACTCGACTGATGAAGGCTTCATTGTCCGTCCACAGCGTTTTTTTATCCGAGAGCTTTGACTTGGAGCGGAGCAAACCCACCGCTTGGTCGACGCATTTCTCAGGGATGCGATGGGCTTCGATGTCTTGGACTTTATGGTGATAAGGCCCGTAAACCAGCCACTTTTGATCGCCATCGTAATGCCCGGTGAGCGAGCAGCGGAACGGGAAATCGGCTGATTCGAGGGCGTGCGAAACTGGCCCCCCGCTTAATAGGAGCTGAAAAATAAAAACCAATTTGGTCCATGGACTTAGACGGATCATCAAGAAAGTCACATACCATAATTTACACTATATTTATATATTAAATAAATTCGGATTATTTTTTTATTTAATTGCTGCTTTTAGCGCTGTCGATAAGACACTTGATTTTAGCAGAAAGGCTTTTTTCTTTACCTTTATTATCCTTAAAGTGAAGGGCTAATCTAAAACCTGCTTCATCCTCTATTGCGTCATTGGCGTCACGATAGCTATTTTCGCCTTTATTAAAAAACTTTTTAGCTATTTCGTTTAGAAATTCCTCCCTGTTCTCAATTGAAACTGAAACTCCATGGGCTTTTTCTTGAGTTTTAAGGTATGAATCCAATTTGAACTCAAGCACTTTCTTAAACTCCTCTAAGGTTTGAGGGGGGTGAACAACGCCAATCTTCAGCATTCTATCCAATAGAGGCGCTTTAATTCCCATCCCCTCTCTACCTGGAACACGAGTCATCGCGCTCTTAAGTTCATTTAACTTAATGCCAGTCGGATGTTTTACAATGTAGTCCTCGCCTGCATTCGTGGTGAATAAAAAAGAGGCATTCGAGCACATTACCTCAACGGTCGTTTTTCTATTGCTAGTACTTGAGCCATCAATGGACTCTGTCATTTGTATGGTTTTGTTTGCTGTTGCCGAAAGAAGCAAATCATGAATCGCAGTAGAGGCTTTATCTATTTCGTCAAACAAGATCACAGTATGGGGGTCCTCAGTAAGAATACTGCCCAATCTATTTAAAAAATTCTCAGTATCGCCAGAAGTATAGTCACCCATACGAATCTCAACAAATTTTTCGCCAAGTGCTCTTGCATACGCTCGAGCCAAAACAGTTTTTCCTAAACCTGGGGGCCCCGCAAGCAACAGAAGAATCCTAGGTTTTGATCGATCATGCGTTCCGAATAAAACTCGAGTTGTCTCCCTCAGCAGGCCCTCCTTCAAATCTTGCAATCCCAAAACAGTTTCATTCATGGAGGGGATTAACTGATCAAGCTTATTGATTCGGGCTTCTGAATCGAACGCAGAGCGATCGATTTTATAAAGGCGTGACGCAGGCCCATCAACGTATTTTTCAGTGAGCGTGCCGATCTCTTTTCCTTCAAATGCCGCGGTTGCATAGACCATCTCGGTCAATCGTCGCGCTTTTACCAAAGGTGTACCTCTTGCATCATAATCAGCGGATATCGCCAAAATCCTTACATAAACTTCTTCATTGAGAAGTGGGTAACCATGTTTTTTTGACCAACTTTTTAATGCCTCAACCAATTGATTATTTGGAATAGGTGAAATTTTTATTTCTGTCATCGCCCCACCGACTGAAAAGCCACTAAAAAGAGACTTTAAATCTTCGGGGGTCGTCGAACCAATCGCTCGTATCGAGCCACTCCTCATCCAAGGTGCTGCTAAATCAAAAAAACCTGTTGAATCGCCCTGGTGCGCTCCCGTAAATCGAATTAAACTCTGATTATCCATAATTAAGATAACATTAGGATCACTACTTGCTAACTCGAACAAGGCGGCAGAACGGCTTGTAAAAGCTCCTGAAAAACGAGAGCCCGCCCCCAAAGCAGCATCAGTGACGTGAATAAAGCGTGTAGTGGATGGAATTTCTGGATACTTTCCAGCCTTAACACTGGCTACAAAAGTATTGAGATACTCCGTCCTTCCAGATCCTGACTCTCCGACTAAAACTGAGCTTTTCATTTGCCCTCTTAAAAGATTTATCCGCATACTATCAATGATCTTTGCATCTAATGGCTCTTCAAAAGCCCCCCCATTCCGTTTAATGACCTCCTCATAATCAACAAAATGTTCATTAACAATGTCTTCTGCCGGACGCCTTCTCACGCCATCCTCATCAACAATCAGCTTCTTGCCTTTAGCGGGTTGATTGGCTTTCGAAAGCTCGTCAAATTTAGCAAGCGGCACTGGATGTGAGTCGCCTACAATAACTTTTTTTTCGTTCGATTCACCTTCGGCCCTGATGGAAATCCCTTCATCAAATTTTGGGGGCAATTTTTGATTCGGAACTAAAACAAACTCCCCATTCTCCCGAATCAAAAATAAATCGCCTACTGTCGGTGGGGCGAGATCACTCTCAGGCGGATAAGGCAGGAAAAGGCCCCGATATGATTGTCCTTCGATTGTGAGTTCAGGGGAAACTCTCCAGTTCAAGATTTCACTTTTAAGCCCACCATTATTTCTTGTATGCTGATGATATTGGCGTTGTTGATTTAGTGGAATTTTTAATTCCGTACGAATTCCACTTTGAGAAATGAGCACAAGGTCAGCACCGATGTTTACGACGGTGTATCTCCCTCCTTTTAATTCGTGCTCGACTCGAGCGTGAAAAATTTCACCATTGTTGTGCACATTATTAACCCAAGATGAACCGACGTTCGTCGCATAGAACCTTCTTGGAAAAGAAGGATCCAAAATCTCAAATGGCGATGTATTAATCGCATTCACCTTTTCTAAGATAACTCCCTTTTCAACATCAAAAATCAACCTATTCCCATTTTCAAAGACATACAAAAATTTAGGCGGATCAGAAAAAGCGATTGAAGGAGAAAAAACAAAGATGCTCAAAAATAAATAATTTGTCCGTTTACGCAAAAATAGAATGATGCGCGGTGCAATAGAAAGGGACCAAAACCTCATGCGGACTTTTCGGACATTTAAGCGCAAAGGTCAAGTTCCGTAGTGTAAAAAAGATGCGGCGCGATGAAGCCATTTCACGCCTGATTCCATCCGTTTGCGTCATCCGGATTTTTAATTCGGTGAGTCAGCAGACGCGCCGGATTGCCGTCAAAAAAATGTTGACGCCACCTCGATTCGAGTCTACTTGGTGACTAGTAGCGGTACCTTTTTAGCATTAGATTTAAGGGGGTTGTCGTAATGGCTACCGGTTTAGTGAAATGGTTTAATGACAGCAAGGGCTATGGCTTTATCCGCACCGAAGATACGGAGCGGGATATCTTCGTCCACTACAGCGCGATCCAGGGCGACGGGTTCAAGACTCTCGTCGAAGGACAGCGCGTCGAGTTCGAGCTTGTGGATGGCCCGAAGGGCCCTCAAGCCTCGAACGTTTTCAAAACGCCGCAATAAGCCCGTCGTCGATTTTTAATCGACTTACATCACGCCAGGCGCAAGCTTTTCGGGGAGTTTGGTTTCAGAAGTCTCGAGCGAGCTCACCGGCGTGGTGCAGTAAAGCGGAGCGCTGAGCGCGGTCGGAAAATGATTGCCGCTCTTCTTCACCCCTCCGAACGGCAGCCGGGACGAAGCGCCGACGGTGCCTTTGTTCCAATTCACCGCGCCCATCTCGAGCTCATCGATGCATTTGAGATAGGTCTGCCGCGAACGGCTGAAGACGCTCGCCACCAGCCCGTACTGGGTCGCGTTGATCTGAGCGATCGCCTCATCCAGATCTGCCACTGGCAAAATCACGAGGTTGGGCGCGAAAAGCTCGGTCTGCTGGTAGACGCTCTTGAGCGTCTGCTCCAATGACGGCGACTTCACCCGGCAGAGCGTGGGTGAGACATAGAAGCCTTGCACCCCTAGCTCCAAAGCCTTGCCCCGCATGATGATCTCGCATCCCTCGCGCGTCGCGATCCCCAAAAACTTCATGTAACGATCCACGGAACTCTGATCGATGAGCGGCCCCATGAAAGGATCTTCGAGCGGATGCCCGATCTTGAACGCCTTGGCGCGCTCGTGCAGACGGCGAGTGAACTCATCGCAGAGGCCGGGGTGAATGACGACGCGGCTCGCGCCGCTGCAGCGCTGGCCCGCCGTCGCGAAGGCCGAAAAAAGGGTTTCGTAAACCGCGACCTCGAGGTCCGCATCCTCCCAAACGAGGATCGAGTTCTTCCCGCCCATCTCGAGCGCTAGGAGCTTCCAGTGCTGTTGGAGCGTATCCTGCTTGATCCGCAGCCCCACTTCGTAGGAACCGGTGAACAGGATTCCATCGACTTCGTCATGCACGCAGAGGCGTCGGCCCACTTCCTTCTCGCCCTGAATCAGGCTGAAGACGCCCGCTGGCAATCCGGCTTCCTCAAAACATTCCGCGATCAGCTGACCCACGAGCGGGGCTTTCTCGGAGGGCTTGAAGATCACCGTATTCCCGGTCAAAAGCGCGGGAATGAAATGCCCATTTGGAAGATGGCCCGGAAAATTGAAAGGCCCGATCACCGCCATCACCCCCAGCGGCCGGTAACGACAGGCGCCGCGCGTGCGCTCCTGAATCTCGGGAATCTCGAAGTCCAAGACAAGCTTCAGGCTTTCGTTGATCGTGATGTCGACCTTGTTGATCATCGCGTCGACTTCGGTGCGGCTCTCCCAGAGAGGCTTTCCGACTTCGCGCGCGATGATCTCGGCGATCTCGTCCTTGCGGCGAATCAGCGCCTGCTGGTAACTTTTGATCAGCGCCTGGCGCTCGGTGAGCCCCGTTTTTTTCCACGAGCGGAACGCCTTGCGCGCAGAGAGCACCGCCTCGTCGACCGATGCGTAGGAATAATCGAAGCGCCCCAGCTCATCCTGAAAGTTGGCGGGGCTTCGACTCACCCACTGGCCCTGGGGATCGGATGCCCTCGAGAATTTTCCTTCGATGAAATTTCCACGAACCGGGAACTGGAAGCGGCCAACGGCGGTTTTCATGGGTTGATTTTATCAGTAATAAGGCATGAAGGCCACTGCATCTCCCGCTTTGAGCGAAAGAGCTTCGGAAGCCTCGGGAAGAGAAGGCGACTGAAGCGAGAGCTCCGAGCCGCTGACTTTGACGGCCGCGTGAATCGCGCGGAACTGCCCCGGCTGCTGAGCGGAACTCGCGAGAAGTCCTATCATCTCGGGCGACTGAGACTGCGATGGCGCGCTCGAAAGCGCGTATCTCGCCATCCGGAGGATGGGCTGCAGCCGGCTCACTTCGCCCATGAAGTGGGGCCCTCCGTCGAAGGGGTCGACCTGCTTCTGATATTCAAACCCGATTTTCTTCAGCATGTGCAGGACGGGTTCGGTTTCCTTCCCCACCTTGCCGATCGAATTTCTCGCCTCCGCCGAGAGGAAGGTTGTGTAAATTTTTTCAATCGGAAACAAGGATAGAATGAATTCCTTGTCCTTCTGGCTGAGCTGGTCGGCCTCCCAGTAATCCATGTTGGTGAAGCGCCGCCCGATCGCCTCCCAGAGCGGCGCTTGGCCGCGTTTGTTGATCGGCGGCAGGAGCTCTGCCAGGATGCGGTCCTTGAACTTCTCCCGATTCAGGGCGAGGAACAAAAAGCGCACGAACGCGATTTGCCGGCCGACGCGCTGATCGGAGTTGCGCCACTGCGGATCGATCACGAGCCCGCCGATTTCGGAGGGACCGTTGGAGTCCGTCTTGAGCGTGAGCGTCCCGTGGATGAACCCGGTCTGGATCGTCTTCGAGAATTTTTCCTCGCTCCCAACTTGGAGGTAGAAATGCGGAGACTCCTCCGTCCCATGCTGGGAGGCGATCATCGAAGTCCCCAGGATCTGGCGGGTCGCCAGGTCCTCGGCGATGAAAATGTATTTCCCCTCCGAGAAATCCTCGTTCTCGCCGCGAAACGAGATCGAAGCTCTGTGGATCCGCTCCTTGAGCAGATCCCGGTCGTTCGGGAGATTGATGAAGCCCGGGATCTGAGCGAACCGTTCGAGGGCATCCAGATCGCGGTCTTGAATCTCGCGCAGGAGGATCATAGGCACGCTTTTTCGATGAGTTTCTCGTAAAAAGCCGTCGCTTTTTGCAAGTGGTCAAGCCAGTTGAATTCGTTCGGACTGTGGCTGTTGCCCTGCGAAAGGCCCGGGCCGAAGACGACCGCCTCGTAGCCCGCCTGAAAATACTGGGCCGCCTCCGTGGAAGTCGCCTTCTTGGCGAGCGCGGACTCGAGGTTCGCCTCCTTCAGCGAGGCCTCGCAGAGCTTCACCAGCTCATGGTCGCGCGTCATCCCGAGGCCGGGATTCATCCGCTCGCGCGCCGCCGAAATATTCAAGTTCGAGTATTGAGCGGCGATCGACTGGATCTCCTTCTGGATGTGGCGCTCGATCTCCTCGGGCACGAGGTCCGGGAGCAGCCTCATGTCGAAGTTGAAATCCAGCCCCCCCACGCCCTGCCGCATCCGCCCGAAGTTCAGCGTGGAATGGGGCGGGTCGTAGGTGTCGTCGCGGACTTTCTTGAAATCCAGCATGACCGACTGAAAGAGCTGAGCGATCTGGAGCACGCTCATGAACAGGTTGTCGGGCATGAACTTCGCGCCCGCGTCGCCCACTCCGCCGAACTCCACGCGGAAGGGCGGGGACTTCCCGGCGCTCTTCGCCTGGACGCTCTCCCTGAAGAACCGCTTGAAATCCTCGAACTGGTGCGAAGTCAGGTAAAACTGCGCCATCGCGCGGTCGGGGACCTTGTTCACCGTCTCGCCACCCTCCAGGCGCGTGAAGCGCAGCTCGAAGCCCGCCTCGATCGCGCTCCTCAGGAATTCGAGGAGCGACAAGATCGCGTTCTCCCCCAGATCCGGGTAGGAGCTGTGGGCGGACCTCCCAAACGAAAACAAATCCACGCGCCGATTGAATCCCCTGACGTCGCGCTCGATGAGCTGATAGCCGATCGACACCTTCAAGAGGTTGAAGCACTTGTGCGCGTAGACGACCTTGAGCTCCGAGGGCTCGCCAACCACGACGTAACGCGGGTTGAGCGCCATCGATTTGATGAGGTATTTCGCACCGAACATCCCGACTTCCTCGCCGCAGGTCCCGACGAGGTAGATCGGCTGCTTGAGTTTTTTCTCGCGGAACTTCTCGATCGCGTGGAGCTTGCAGAGAAAATCCAGCTTCACGTCCGCGGTGCCCAGGCCGTAAATCTTGCCTTCTTTCGTCGTCGCAGCGAAAGGGTCGCCGCCGACTTCGGTCCAATTCTCGGTGATCCCGGGGCTGACCGTGTCCAAATGCGTGTTAAGGAGGAGGCCCTTGCGGATTTTTCGGTCGACCAGGGGATCGCCCAGGATGCCGATCACGTTGAATTGGCGCTTCGAAAAATCCTCGAGCGAGTGGGTCACTTGCTGAAGCTGGGTTTTGAGGCCCCGGTCCTTCAAAAGCCCCACGACAAAATTGGCGAGCTCCTCATTGCCGTTCGAGGTGATCGAGTTGATCCGGATCATCTTGCGGGCTTCCTCGAGGAACCGCTTCATGAGCGAACCTCAGGGAGAGCTTGCGCGATGAGGTCGCACGCCAAATCTACGTCCGCCTCAGTCATCGCCCCGAGCGGCGGCAGCATGCGCACCAAGTAGGGGTCATGCCCGCAGTAGAACGCGACCGCGCCGCGGTCAAAGAGGCGCAGCAGCAGCCTGCGCACTTCATCGAGGCTCCCCCCATGCGGTTGAAAAGCAATCATCCCGCCGATGGCGCGGATTTCGCCGACTCCGGAATTCTTGAGCTTCTCGAGCCCGCGGACGAAGCGCTCGGAGAGTTTTTGGATCTTCCCGGATTTCCCGAGCAATCCCTCCTCATGCAAAAGCTCGATCGAACGCCGCGCGACCCGCAAAGCCGCCGTGCTCCCGGTGAAAGTCCCCGCGACCAAACCGGGCTTGGGATTGTACTCGGGACTGAAAAGCACGGCGCAGGCCTGCAGCATTTTGCCCACGGTCACGACGTCGATGAATTCAGCTAGCTCGAAGGTTTGGAACGCGAACAATTCCCCGGTCCGCCCGAACGTCTGGACTTCATCCGCCCAAACGGCGAGGCCCGCCTTCTTCGCCTGGTCAAAAATCGCGGTGTAAAATTCCCGGGGCGCATGGCGGAATCCCCCCTCTCCCTGCACGAGCTCCATCATGAGAGCCGCGAATTTTCCGGGATGCGCGCTCAAATGCTGGCTCATGCGCAGCGACGCCTTTTCGATCGAAGCCGGGAGCCCAAGCTTGGGGTCGAAAAAGGGCAAGTACTCGACCTCCCCGTAAACCGGCTGCCCTTCCCGGTATTTGGGGTTGTCCGTGATTTCCTGCATGGCGGTGGAGCGGCCCGCGAAGCCCGATTCGAAGGCCAAGATCTTGGTGGCGGGGGATTTTTTCTGGCGGATGATCTTGAGCGCGATCTCGTTGGCCATCGTGCCGCTGCAAGTGATCCAGCCATTCCGAATCTTTGAGGAAGGGCCCACGCGATCCAAAAGCGCGCGCAAAAGCACCGGCGCCTCGTAGCCCGGCTCCAGGTTCCCCTGCATGAGATCCGAGCTCAACGCCTCGATCGACTCCGCGATCAGCTGCGGATGGCTATGACCGAAGAAATTGATGCCGATTCCCGTGATGAGATCCAGCTTCACGCTGCCGTCCAAAAGCTCGACGAACGGCCCGGAGCCCAAGCCGGAAGCGAGAAAAGGGAAATAAAGCTCCCTTCCCCGATCATGATTGAACTGCTTCAGAAACTCTTGGTAGCGCGCCCTGACGTCGGCGTCCTGGGAGGAGGGCTTGACCCCCCGCAGATTCCTCGAGCTTTCGATGATTGCGCCGAGCAATTCGCGCTTGGCGCCTTGAAAGCGCGAGGAGTTCAGAAGGCCTTGGGACTCGAGAGAAGCTGGTGGTTTTATGGAAGTCATTGTATGCATCTTTAATAGCCGCGAGCATGCTCGCGGCGCATTCGCTGGCGCCCAGGGGCGCAACGAGGTTATCGTTCGTTTATGAGAAAAAAAAACTCACCTCTCGCAAGAAGTTTCTCAAGGAATATCACCCGCTTGCTTTTTTGGCAAACCAGGCGCGCGCGCCTTTTGAGCGTCGCTGCTCTGGCGTTCGCCCTGGGAATCGGCATCACCAGCTGCTCCAATCCGGCGATCGATGAAACCAACCCCGAAACTCTCATGAAAGAGGCCGAGGACGACATCAAGAACGATCACTACCAGATCGCGATCGATAAACTGCGAATCGTCAAAAATAAATTCCCTTATTCCAAGTTCGCGGCTGAAGCGCACCTCCGCATGGGCGACGTGCAGTACATGGAGGAGTCTTTCGCCGAAGCGGCGGTCACTTACGAGACCTTCCGCGACCTGCATCCCAAGCATGAGCGCATCGCTTACGCGCTCTATCGGATCGGGAAATCCTACTATAGCGAAATCCCCGGCACCATCGCGCGCGACATGTCGCCTGCCCTCAAGGCCCAGGAAGCCTACGGGGACTACCTGACGCGATTCCCGAAGGATGCGCAAGCCGAGGAAGCCCGCAAGGAGCAGGAAGAGGTTCGCGCGAAGCTCGCCGAAAAAGAGCTCTACATCGCCAACTATTACTCCAAGCGGGATTTCCACGAGTCCGCGAAACCCCGCTACCAAAAGATCCTTCAGCTTTACCCTGAGACCGTCTCCGCGAAGGAAGCGCGTGAGAAATTGGAAATGATCAGAAAACTGCCACCCAAGGAGCCGGACCCCGATGATCGACCTTTCAGAAAAGTCCCTGAATCCCTCTAAATCCGAGGGTTCCTCCTCGCGGCTTTCGGAGCTCCTCTCGCGGCGAGAATTTCAGCAGGCCGAGCAGCTCATCACGGCGCGACTTCGCGAAGATCCCGAGGACCCCGACACCCATTATTTTCACGGCGTGCTCCGCTACCTGCAGGGGCAGCTGGCGCCCACGGTCGAATCCCTGAAGAAGGCGCTGCTTCTGGATCCGAAGCACACCGACGCCGCCATTTGCCTCTCAGTCCTCTATAATGACATCGGAAAATACGACGAGGCCAAGCGCGTCTTCGAGCAGGCCAATCAATCCGTCACCGCGAAGGCTTCGCTCGAGAATTCAGAGATCAACCGCAAGTTCGCGGTCAAGCACTTGGAGATCGCGGATCTTTACTTCAGATACCGCCGCTTTGATGAGGCGATCGAGGAATACGGCAAAGCGATCCTGCTCGAACCCTCGAACCTCGAGATCCGCATCCGGCGAGCCAAGGCGTACGCCAAAAAGGGCTTCCTCACCCGCTCCATGCAGGAGCTTCAGCAGCTCAAGCATGAATATCCCGAGTACATCCCGGCGCGGATCCAGCTGGGGCTGCTGCATTACAGCCAGGGCAACGTGCTCGATGCGGAGCTCGAATGGGAAGCCGTGCTCGAGATCGACGCGGATCACCGCGAGGCGCAGGCTTATTTGAAGATGGCGCAGCAGATGCGCACGAAGGTGTGAGCGACGGAGCGGTTATTGAGAAAGCTGCCGCCCGTATTCGCCGAGCTGCGTCCACAAGCAGCTTTCCTGACCTGAGCTCACGTCTACGCTTGAATCACTATCCATGATTTCAGCTGTATTGCATTTCCCTCGCTTCAGCTGCTTCACGACGTTGACGCTTCTCTCGAGGGATTTTGAAAAATCCGCCAGCCCGCCCCCGGCGTTTTGGGCCACTTTGCGGTAGCAATCGGATCGCATCTCAATTTGCTCCCGATCTTGCACGCGGAGTTTTCGCGTGGACGGTGTCCGCGGCATGGTGATGCAAATCGACTGGAGCAAACCCAGCTGCAGGAGCTGGTTGGACTTCAAACCCGCCGCACCGCGCTTTCGGAAGTCAGGTTCGGCATAGTTTTGAATGTATTGCGCTCCCCCCGAAATGCACGCGGAGTAAGCGCTTTTAGCTATGGATTCATCGCCTCGCTTGCTTTCACCCGCCGAAACGAACGCTCCGCAACCGAGCGCGACGCTCTTTTCGAGGGAACGCGCGGGGTATCGATCCAGCCCTTTGGCGATGCATTGAATGGCGCTCTTGCCTTTGCAGATCTCCTGCAATTCTCTCGCTGTCAGCAACCTTGGGCCTTGCTCTCCGCATTCCAACGCAAGCGATGGAGTTATGAATCCTGCCGCTGCAATAAACGCTAAAACTGGATTGATCATCAGAGCTACATAGACATATTTATAAATAAGGTCAAAAAAATTATGAGATACGTGCAGCTGGCCCGCATCCCCTCCACTCCGCCTCGGCGCCAATTCACCTTAGGCTGATTTGGGACCTCGGCTTATTTTTATATTGAGCCTGAAAAATCCTGAAATCCCTGTCGATGGATTCATACACTACTTGATCCCTCTTTTCGGCTTCCGTCACTCGAAGCAAGTACGCATGCGTTTCCCAAAGCCTGAACGCCTGTTCCTGATCCACTAAGCCTGTCAACTGAATCAAGCACCCCGCTTTTGACGGCCCGAGGGATACGCAAATTGATCCAGGCGATCGATCGTGGAATCGAACCTTCCGCTGTAGGTTAGGCAAATTCGGTAAATCTCATCGACGACCGGTTGATTCGCGTGAGAGGGAGCCTCATTGAGGGCTTGCACCAAGCAGCTTGAATAAAATCGGAATCGAAGCCCGTTCCTCACATCGGAAAAGACTTTGTAGTTTTTGTAATAATAGCCGCACCCCTCGTAAACGAGGGACTCGTAAGCCCCTTCTTTGAACTGCTTGCGCAATGATGACTCGAGACAACGCAATTCCTCGAGCGAAGAGATCTCACCGGAGATCTTGCATGCGCTCAGGGCTGCATGCTGCTTCTGATAATAAGGGGCGAAAATGCCGCTCCCGAACGACGCAGCCAACGCGCCACTTGCCACCCACCCCAACACGATTGCCCACATCAGTCGTCAATAGGCCTAAATCCCAAACTTGGCAAGTGGGGCCAGTTGCGCTTACTGTGAAACGCCAATACGCTGGGCCTGCGCTGTCTTCCAGGCTTGCAACTGATCTCGAAGGCAATTCTCCTTTGCCAATTCGAAAAGAGCATTTACATCGCCTTGCTCATGAAGCACGTGATTCATTCTGCTTAAAATCGCCTTGAGACCGCAGGGGGCGTCTTTTTTGTCGAACCCCGAATCCATTTCAAGAGACCCGTAAAACTTGCTCAGCCTCCCGCCAGCCCCGCGCGCGATCCGGTCATAGCAACTCGCCTGAGCGGCCAATCTCAGGCTCTGGATCTGCGGATCCAATGCCTTGCGATCCGACTCATTCAGCTTTTCGGAATGAACCGGCGTGGTGCATGCGGTCTGCAGCAATCCCAATTGCCCAAGCTGATTTTTGATCTGCAAGCGCATGGGCCATCGCAGATGAAAAGGCCCCAGGTAAGTTCTAATGAAGGCCACGCCATTTTTTATGCAATCGGAGCGCGCTCGCTGAAAAAGATCCTGAATCTTGGGATCGCTGGAATTCTTCATGGAGCGCCCCAAATAACTCTGACAGCCGAGGATCAGGTTTTTTTCTTCCGATCCGCCGGGGTACTGATGGAGCGAGGGGGGCGCGTTTTTTACGAAAGAAGCGCGGCGCTCATCAGCCCAACCACTGAGCGAAAAAAACAGCAATAAACTCATCCACATCGGATGAGCCTTAGATCAAAATCCCGCTTTTTTTGCAAGAGCAAGAGGATGAAAGTTAATCAAGCCCTGTCTTCAGGTTAGACCCACCGCCGTCGGCGAGGGAGCGATGTTCCGCAGCGTGACCGCGAAAACGCCGGTCGCTTCCGACGATGCCGCGTCAGCGCCGCGGTTCGCGGCGGCGCTCTGACCGGCCGCAGTCTGCGCCTGAATCGTCATGAGATGCGCGCGCAATTCCTTGAAGATCGGGTGCTTCACCGCGTATTCGTTCTCTTGAAGGACGACTTGCTTGGCGAGCTGGGAGCGCAGGTTGATCACGAGCGGGGCTTTGAGGTTGGCGGACATCTGGGCCACGTCGCCAGGAATGGTCAAAATCGTGAAAACCACCGAATGGTTCACTGTATCAAGCTTGAGCTCTCGGAGCTCCGAAGCTGAAAGCCGAGCCGCATAATTGGGTTTAAATACTTTGGGCTCAAGCACTGGAAACGCGATTAACGGATGATCCACCGACTGCAGCCAAAGGATCAATGTCTCATCGCCTGGATCCACCAGGCAATACCGATGCTGCTCAGGGAACCCTAGAATCCCTTGCGGCATATGAATCAATTCGTCGTCCCCGACTTTGAGCTCACCAAAACGTCCTGTTTTAATAATCACGCTCATCCCCTAATGGAAACTGTACTGCTAAATGCTCTATCCTTTCAATGCTTTTGTCACGGAACTCATTTCCGTGGGCGCTTGGATCGCCTCCTTATTTTGTTGTTGGATAGCTTCATAAACTTCTTCGCGATGTATTTTGGTTTCTTTAGGCGCCTGGATGCCGAGTCGAACTTGCTTACCCTTGATTTGAACCACGACAATCTTGATATGATCGTCGATCGCTATGCTTTCCCCCAATTTTCGGGTGAGTACTAACATAAGATCTCCGTTTCCATTCGGGCACGTATTCCGTTACAGGGACTCCTTTATGCTAACGCACCGCCACTTGCAACTCGAAATCCCCGGCTACCGCAAAAAATCAAGCAAAGTGGGCTGGATCAACTTTCGAGATGTAGCCAGCGCGCTTCTAAAAACAGTCTCTTCTTTCGCCAAATCACTCACGACCTGAACCATATCAGCATCTTCCAAAGACGAGCTCAACATCGCATTCGTGATGTTGTTTCTCTCAATCGCTTGGTTGGCGGATTGAATTCCTTGGGCTCTTGAACCAATCTGCGCCCGAACCGCAACCAGCTTTCGATGCAAGGAATCGAACTTCTCGAGCGATTGCCTCACCCCCTCGATATCCCCGCTGAGCAGCGCGATGCGCAGGCTCTGCAGTTGATCAAAAAGGTTAACATTCGCTTCCTCATCCGCCTTCGATGCGGGGGCGCGCTCTGAAATCGTTTCGCCGTTTTCCTTTCGCTCCTGCTCTGACTGCTGGGCTCTGAAAACCTGTTCAGGCTCGGTATTGAAAACATCCATCCCCGGGATGTTGATCGTGACGAAAACGTCTTTGCTCGTCTCCAGCATCATCTGCCCGCGATCGCCCCGGTATTGCCCATTCATGTCGACCGGGGGCTGGGTGGTTTTATATCCACCGAATAGAAAACGATTCGCCACGTTTCGATTTGAAACGGAGACGGCTTGGTTGAAAAGCTGCGTGACTTCCTCGGAGACGCCGATGCGGGTGTCCTCATTCGAGCTCGCTCCGCTCGCCTGGCCGAGGGCGATTTCCTTCGCCCGGAGGACGATTTCGGAAAGCTCGCTGACCGCCTGATCGGAATTGTTGAGGAACGCCTCGGCGATCTTTGAGTTGACCTGGTACTGGTCGTTGTTCACCTTGTCCGTCCTCAATTCGAGGACCTTCACGGATCCCACGGGATCGTCCGAGGGCGCATTGAGCTTCTTCAAGGTCGCGGATTGGCCTTGAAGAGTCTCCATTCGCTCCTTGCTGCGGCGGATGCTGTCCCGGACCACGTCGTAATTGGTATTTTCAGTGACTCTCATGATTCACCTCCATTACCTCTTCAATTCCAGGATGGTTTTGAGCATTTCATCGGCCACTTGAATGACTTTCGCGGAAGCGTCGAAAGCGTGCTGGAACTGCATCAAATTCGCCGTTTCCTCATCGATCGAGACTCCTGAGATCTGGTCGCGCATCTTGTTGAGCTGGGTCACGATGTCTCGCTGCTGATTGAGGCTGGATTTGGTCCGGGCCGAAGCCACGCCGATGTCGCTGACGATCGAATTGTACCAGTCATCGACCGTGACTTTTCCGCCATCCATCATGCGGATGTTCTGAATCCCCGCGATCGCAATCGCGACCCGGTTGTCGCCCGGCGAATCCGGCTCAGCGGCGGTCGCGATGTACCGCACGTTGGAGCGGACCGCTTCGGAGAGGCTGAGCGCCTCCGCGGCGCGCTCAGGGCCGGCCATGGGAGCGAAAAAATCGATGTTCGTCGCCCCATCCCGGGTAAAACCCGTGCGGTGAACCTGGTTCACAGAAGTTCCGATCGCGTAAGCCAAGTCATCGAGCCGGGTCAGGACGTTCGCGAGCGTCTTGTCGCGCACTTCGAGGAGGGCGCCGAGCTTTCCGCCCTTGAGCTGGTGCGTGACATCCGATCGAGCCGTCGCAGTCGTCTTCAAGGAGAGCGTATTCTCGCGCTTGCCCTGATCGTCGCTCTTGGTGCGCTCGACGGTGAACTTTTCGGCGATGGGGCCCGCCACGAAAGGGCCGACGCCGACGATATCCACGTGCAAGTTGCCGTTACCGTCCTGATGCGTGCTGATGTCCATGAACGACGCGAGCTTCTTGAGGGCCTGATCCCTCTTGTCCTTGAGGTCGTTTGCGGAACCGCCGGAAACCTCGGAGGAACGGATTTTCGCGTTCAGATCCTTGATCTCCTCACCGAGCGAATTCACTTCGGTGACGTAACCCGCGAGCCGTGAATCCAAGTGATCCTGCGTCGCCATGGTCTGATTTCGCAGGCGCTTGAAGTCGTTCACCATCGACTGCGAAGCTTCGCGCACGGACTCGCGGATCGCCTGGTTCTCGGGCTCGGAGGACAGCTTCCTGAACTCATTGAAGAACCGTGAGATCAATCGGCTCAACCCATCCCCGTTTGATTCGTTAAAAATATCTTGGGCCTGGTTGAGAGCCATGTCCTTCTCCTCGAAGTGGGAGAGCTCCTTGGCCCCGTTCCTGACTTGGCGATCCAGGTACTCGTCATTGATGCGCTCCACGCGGGAGATTTGCGTCCCGGTGCCGATGATGTTCTTGCTGCCGGGACCCTGATCCGGAGTCGTCGTCTCGGTGAGCACGCGCTGCCTCGAGTAGCCCGGCGTGTTGGCGTTCGAGATATTGTGGCCCGTCGTCGCGATGGCGGCCTTGGAGGCCATCATCCCGGTGCGGCCGGTGTTGAAGACGCTTGGGATCCCCATCGCCCTAAGCCTCCCTCGAGACGAAACGGGGGCTGGTCGAGGAGCTCACTTTTTTTCCTTCGCTGGAGTAGTTTCGCGACGCGGGCTCGGATCCCCCGAGCAGGTTTCTCTTCATGCTCTGGATATGCTCGAGCGATTTTTCGACTAGAAGCTGATTAGAGGTGTTTTGCTGCGTGATCAGCGGAATGACCCGCATCAAGGTTTCAAACGAGGATTCAAGCGACTGCCTCACGGCTGAAATTCCTGGCATGCCCTCTTCGTTGATTTCGCGGATCGACTGGAGCAAGGAGGTCATGGAAAGGTCGGAGGGTTTTTTCCAGGAACGCGCAAGGCGCGCCATGCAGCTGACTCGCACGGCCTCGGTTCTCCGGATCCGATCGACGGTTTTCTGCTTTTGAGCGCTCGCTTCCTGTACTGAGGAAATATCGGCCTGAACCAAAGCCTCATTTTCAGAGCGAACGACGCCGAGAAGCTCGTGGTGAGCGCCCACGAGCTCGAGCAGAACGCTTGAAATTTCCTGGAGCGCAGCGTGTTCCATACGGACGTCCTGTCCTCACCGATTCACCCGGGAAAATCCTTTCCCCGAGTTCCTTTTAACTCAGCCCATTCCCGACATCTTCAGATGATCATCGACGAGGCGATCCGCCACAGCGCCGTGATCCACTTGGTACTTGCCCTCGGCGATCCGTTGCTTCAACGACGCCACGCGATCTTCGCGGACATCGGGAGCTTCTTGAGCCAGGTTTTTAACTCGAGCGAAATCCCGGCTGCGGGAGGAGATCTCGGTTTTGACGTCGTCGTTCTGCGTTTGCTCCACGGCTTTCGCGCCGACGCTCGCCCTGTTTTTCTTGGGGGAATTGACTTCCGAAGTTCCGCGCGTCTGCGATTTCGAGACGGACGATGACTGAGTTGAATCCACCTTCATGGTTTTTTCTCTCCTTCAACCGGAGGCTTCAAGGCAATCCCTGTCCCAGCACTTCCAGCCTGAATTCCAGTGTAGCTCTCGCGCTGAAGATACGCAATGATTTGATCGGCTAGGCCCACCCCTCGGGAGCGAACCGCCTGCTCGGCGTACTCACTGTCAAGCATCCCCCGGTAGATTTCTGTCGCTGATGACTCCAAGTCCATGTCGTTCTTGGGGACAGTTTGCCTCATGACTTTCATCAAATAGTCCACAAACATGGTTTCCATTCCCTCTGCCGCCTTGCGCAACTGGGGATCCACCTCCCGCTGGGCGGGCGGGGAAGATAAACCCGGGGGGGCGACTTTCATGTCGCTTCCCCCGAGTCAAACGGAGCTCGGTCCAGACCGCCTAGCCCGGCATCCTTGCCGCTCGAAGCATCTTTGAGATCGTGAATGCCTACCATCCTAGCAGGGCATTGCGTCTGTCTTGTTTCCTGGGTGGAATGAGACCAGATGCGATCGCAGCCTTCCTGGCTTGCCAAGCTGGCCTGGCGAGCTCCGTCTTCTGGGGACTCCGGCACGTAAAGCAGAGGCCCCCAAAACCATTCTTCTTGCGTTTCACTCAAGATGAAATCTTGCCAAAGGATCACAGAATCTCCAGTTCGGCCTGCAGGGCGCCGACTTGCTTCAAGGTTTGAAAAATCGCGGTCAGATCCTTGGGTTGAACTCCGAGCGCGTTCAGCGCCTTCACGAGGTCGGAGACGTTGGAGCCTCCCTTGAAATCGGCCAGCCGCTCGGGCTTCGCCCCCTTCGCGGCGCCCTTCACCTCGATGGCGAGGTCGCCGTGGGCGATCGCGACGGGGCTCAGCTGGATATGCTCCCCCATCACGACGGTGCCCGTGCGCTCGTTCAAGACGACCTTCGCCTTGGAATCAATGTTCACCTGGACGTTCTCCAAAACCGCGAGGAGCTCCACCGAGTTGCCGTTGTAGTTGAACGGCACCACGACGTCGATCGTCGCGCTGTCGCGCGCGCTCGCGAATTTTCCGCCGAGCTCACCGTTGATGAGCGCGACCACGCGCGCTGCCGTGGTGAAATCCGGGTGATGCAGGGACAGCCTGAAGTTCTTTTTGCCCGCGAAGTTGATGTCGATGTCCTTCTCGATAGTGGCCCCGTCCACGACCCGACCCACCGTAGGAAAGTTTTTCGAAGTCCCGTCCGCGATTCCGCCGATGCTCACGGAGCCCTGGGCCACCGCATAGACATTTTGATCGCCCGCCCGCAACGGCGTCACCAGCAGCATCCCGCCTTCGAGGCTTGAAGCGTCCCCGATCGAGCTCACCGTCACGTCAATGGGATTCCCAACGCGCGCGAACGCGGGCAGTTTGGCCGTGACGATCACGGCGGCCGCGTTCTTGGATTTCACGGCGGCGTTGCCCTGGACATCGAGCCCCAGCTTGCCGAAGAGCCTCCCCAGGGATTGGCTCGTCACCTCGACGCTTGAATCGCCGGAGCCCCTCAGGCCCACAACGATCCCGTAGCCGATCAGGATGTTCTCGCGCACGCCTTTGACAGTGGCGATGTCTTTAAGTCTCGCGGCGCCTTCGCTGGATCTCGGCCAGGACACGAGGATCGCCACGATCGCGAGGAAGATCGCCAGCCCGAACGCGAACGCCGGGATGCGCGAGGATTTATGACGAAGATTCGATGCGATATTCATAAAGTTTCCCTGATAGGAGAGTGTCGTCATCTCCAATGTCTATCCCTCGGGCGATGGCCTGAAATTGGATCATCCGCGCCGTCCCGTTTTTATATACAATCCGTTTAGTTCCCTTGAGCTTGTAATTCCCGTTCGGGTACCGCTCCAAGATCTCGGCCATGATTCCGTCGCCCGCCTTGAGCTCTAACGAGGGGAGGACGTCGATGTCGAGATCGGTGACTTCCGGGGCCTCCGGTTTCTTGGCTTTTTCCTTGGATCCCGCCGGGGATCTCGATGCGGCTGCCGGGTCTTCCTTAGGAGTCTTTCGCTCGCGGGCGAGCTTCAGCTCGAGCTCTTTTTCGTCCTCATTCAATGTCCGCTGGATTTCCATGCTGATGTCCTTGAGGACTGGCGCTTCCAAATTCACGGTGACGATATCGCCCACCGATCGAATCCGGTTCTTGGTGAAATAGTAATTTGTCTGCCCGTCGGACGCCCACAACGAGCCCTCATTCGGCGACTCATCCCTGAAGTCGGCCCGCGTCGCGCGCCTCTTTCTCAGAGCCATGGCCTTGGCTGCGACGGGGTTCTCCTCAGACTCCCCTTCGGAGACTCCCTGCCCACGGTAAAAATCGCGTTGATTGGACGCGGCGTCCTGACGCGAAATCCAGGAGGTCCCTGAGGCGCTGTCATTCGCGTAGCCCCGCTGGCCGTAATCCTGACTCGCGGGCGAGCGCTCCGAATGGCCCACGGAGCGATAGCGGTCATCCTCGGCCTCATCCGAGAGAAGCCCCTGTTCCGTCCACCTCCCCCCGATCGTCGGGCGGGTGGCGTCGTCATCGAAATCGCGACGCAAGTTCCCGAAGAACTTCGAGCAGCCCGTGCTCAGCACCGCGAGGATGAGCGCCGCGAAAATCGGCCTCATAAAAGAACCTCCACCGTCCTGGAATCCACGAGCTTCCCGATCAATTCCCGCTTGCTCTTGGTGGTCAGCACACGCACTCTCCCCTGCAGCTCGGCCGGCTCTTGAGCGAGCCCCGAAGTCACGATCTTCAAATCCCCCGATAAAATCTCGATGCGAACCGCTTCGCCGCTCCTCAAAGCGGGGATCCGCCTCATGGCGGTCGTTAAAAGAGGGGCGCCGTCGAGGATCGTTTGACGAGCCTCGAATCCCTCCACTGATTGGCGCTCCTTGAACAGGATGCCGCGGTATTCACGCCCCAAGCCCGATGCGATATTGAGTTCCCTGGCCTCAAACTGATCCGCGCTCAGGATTTGCCCCGGAAAAATCTTGGATTTCGCCGTGGGAATTTTGATCCACGCCTCAAAGCTCACCCAGCCTTGATGAATCACTCCCTCGCCCCCTTCCAGCGAAAATTCCGCGCGCCCGGAGGCGTCCTCCTGGATGAGCGAGGCTTTTTTCAATGAAACTGGGGCATCTTCGCCTGAAACACTCAGAGCAGGGATGAATGAGCGAAGAACGATGCGGGCGCCGGGATAGCGCTCTTGGATCGCTCTTTGAACCATCGCAGAAACCTTCCCATCGAGCGCGCTTCCCAAAGCGCTGAGCGGGATGAGCGAGAGGGAGATTAAATTCATGATAAAAAATATTTTTTTCATAATCATCATTTCATCTGATTGGTGGATTCCCACATCTTGTCGGCGACGCCCATCATTCGCGTCCCCATTTCATAAGCGCGCTGAGTCGTGATCATCTCCACCATGCTGTTGGCGACGTTGACGTTGGATCCTTCGAGCGCTCCCTGCTGGATCTTCCCGGATCCCGACTCGCCAGGGGCCGTCGGGGTCGCCGCGCCGGAGGCGTCGGTCTTCTTGAGAATGTGCCCGCCGGCCGCGCTGAGGCCCGCTTCGTTGCCGATCATCACGAGCGTGATCTGACCGATCGTGTTTTGGCTCTGATCGGGCATCGTCACCTTGACTTCGCCCTCAGGCGAAATGACGACGTTCACCGCATTGGGCGGAACCGTGATCTCTGGAATGATGCGGGCCCCGCTGGAGAGCTGCACTCTTCCTTGAGCGTCCGTGTGGAAGCTCCCATGGCGCGTGTAACCGATTTCGCCCGAGGGAAGCTGGACTTGAAAGAAGCCCCTGCCCTCGATCATGAGATCGTAAGGGTGGTACGTCGTCCTTGCGGGCCCCTGCTCGAAGACTTTGTGGGTGGCCCCCACCTTCACGCCCAGGCCGGTTTGGATTCCCACGGGGGATTTCGACGCAGCCCCCGTCGACCCTCCCGGCTCCTTGATCGTCTGGTACATGAGATCCTGGAATTCCGTGCGGCTGCGCTTGTAGCCGTCAGTGTTGACGTTGGCCAGGTCGTTGGAGATGCGTTCGATGTTGGCTTGCTGCGCTTCAAGTCCCGTGGCCGCAGTCGTGAGGGTTTTGATCATAAATTACAGTTTCCCGATATCGTTGGCTTCTTTGCCCATGAGCTCGCCGTGCGTTTTCATGGCTTTCAAGCTTTGTTCGAAAAGGCGGTTGGCCTGGATGAGCTTCGTCATCTCCTCGATGGGGTTGACGTTGGAACCCTCGAGCATTCCTTGGTGAACTTTAGTGGTCGCGGTGGCCGCGACGTTGGCCGCGTCCGTGTTCTCGAAAAGGCTGGTCCCGGATTTTCTCAGGCGGTTGAGATCCTTGAACTCGACAAGACTCAGACGGGACACGAGCTCATCGCCCGCGTAGATCTCGCCTTCTTCGGTGATGGAGAGCGCGCCTTCGCGGTCCTGGAGATTGATCTCGCGCGCTTTCACCGAGGCGGGCGCGCGAGCCGCTAAATCCTGCGCGGGCACCGCTTCTCCGGCGATCCCCTGGGCCTGGCCGGCGAGCACCGAGAATCCATCGCTCGTCACGAGGCGGCCGTCCTGCGCGATCTTGAGGCTCCCCATCCGCGTATATCGAATGCCCTGGGGCGTAGCGACTTCCATGAACCCTGGCCCCTCGAGCGCGAGATCCGTTTTTCCCTGCGTGACCCTGAGTCCACCCTGCTTGAACTGGGTGTACGTTCCGTCGACCACCACGTAGGCTTGGTCACGGCCATCGAGGGGGTAAAATTCCTTCTCTTTGATCGGGCCTCGGGGAATGTCGACGCTGGGTTTTTCGCGCTCAAGCGTGGCTAAGTATTCCCGGAACGCGGGCGCGTCCTTCTTGAATCCGAGCGTATCGACGTTGGCGAGGTTGTTGGCGATCGTATCGACGCTCAGTGATTGAGCCGCCGCGCCTGAAGCTGAAGTCCAAATTCCACTTGGCACTATTCCCGGTCCCCCGGGGACAGAAGATAGCAATCGGCATGCCGCGCCGTTTTCTTGAGGGAAAATAAATCCTATTTTAAATAAACATTAAATACGAGAGGTTAGTTCCCGCAAGGCGATTCCGGCATACCCGACTCCTGGCCTGGGCGTGCATTTTTTTCCCGGAGACGGGCAAATGCTGCCTAAAAAATGGCGCGCCGGCGCGGCTAGCCATCCTTAAAACTCCGTGCTAGGTGAGGGTCATGAACATGTCAAAATCAACGATTTTAGGGTTGGGGGTTTTCATCGCAATCGCGTTTTCATCGCAAGCTTTCGCTCAAGAATGGAAATACAAGGGGAAAGGCAGCGACTTCAAATCTTGCGCCGAGGATTTGATTCAGGTCATCTTCAAGCAGAAATGGAATCAATTCGAGTCGAAGTCGGAACTCGTTTTTTTCGGAAACCTCGAAGAATCCAGGGCGCATCCCCCGATCATGCTTGAGTTCTCGGCTCAAGACGTTTATTGGCAAAGCAAGCTGGTTGGGGAGATTCAGGGGCGCATCTGGGTGGCTGTATCAGGATGTGAGGATCGCAAAGCCTGCATTTGCAAATTGGAGCAAGCCATGACCCCCTCCAAACAGTATCGCAATCTTTTTGAGATCTGGTCTCCGCGAAACCCGAATCAATACTTGATTCGGGTCCCCAAGGTTTCTTTATAAGTGAGCGTTACCCCTTGTCAGGGCCTACCGAGCAAGTTCCAAAGCACGAGCCAGATCGCCTGCGGGATCCAGTGACCGGTTTGAATAAAAGCGCTTTTCCAAACTAATGGATTCTTTTCCAACAGGATTTTTTGCTGGGTTAATGGAGCTTGAATCGCATTCAGAGCAAAACCACAGCTTTTCGAATCCCTCCTCGCTTCGGCATCGATTGCGAAAGGGAGTAACCGAGAAAGATATTCCCCAACAGGGTGGCCATCTTCTCGAGTTCCGTCACTGGCTTGCCACTCTCTCACGTCGTAGGTTTGATTCTGAAAATCGCGAAAAACGAGGCTTTGGTTCGCGAAAAAAATGGATTTTGGCTGTATGAAATCATAGGCAGCCGTTTTACGGTCTCTCAAGTCATTTAAAATCCAATCTTTTGTCGCTCTGGTTTCCCAAATATCTTTTAAATCGTTAGCCCAATTTAAATCTCTGCTTAGATCAGCTGCGCTCTTCGCCAAAAAAAACGTATAGAGCCAAGAATAATGGTCTCCACGGATCCTGATTTCCGATTTTTTTCCAGTTGGGTTTTCAGGAAAAGGAAGATCGCCCTCCAAAGTTTTTTTGAGCCAGGACTTCACCCAGGCGGTATCCGCCTGTTGCACTTTATCGATCTGTGAGGCAAGCAATGCAAACCATCCCATCCCTATGGGGAACATTAAATTCTTCCCTTTGCCGTAAATCCAAGGCTTGAACCACGCCATCTCACTCTTCCATCGATCATTCAGCTTATAGACTGTTCTCTGGAATTCTGATGTCGTACCGCTAGTAACACTGATGATTGAAAGAAGCGCCCAGTACGCTGCGACTGACGAGTGCCAGTCGTAGTTCTCTGAAAAAACGGAGTTTTTGGTATCTTGGTAATAATTGCAGCTGATCACGTTGTACTGCTTACATTCAGGATCGTTCCGATGAGCAAAGGTGCAATTGCTCGGAATCGGGAATTTGCAATCATTCAAGCCTCTAAACTCCGTCACATAAGTGGTTTTCATGAGAATGGGCTTCAGCTGATTTTGAGCAAGCTCCAGAATTTTTTGCTGAATCTTTGGGCCGCATCCAGAGCTAATTGAACCCGCATCGCAGTCAAAAGCCCCGATAAAAGCCACCAGAGCCAATATCCAGATCATTTTTTTCATAACCACTTCTCCGGGTCGCAGGCTTAGCACGACTTGCGTTTTCTTGCACTCCCTTTGGGGCCGCGCTAGGATCGGCTCCCGATGCCCACCCTCCTGGAAGCAAAAGCCGTAGCCGCCGCAATAGAAACTGAGCTCCAAAACGAAGTGGAGACTTTCAAGAAATCGCAGGGGCGAACCCCGCGGCTCGTGGTGGTACTTGTGGGCGAGAATCCCGCAAGCCAACTTTACGTGAAAAGAAAATCCGAGGCCGCAAAACGCCTGGGAATCCGGGGAGAGACGATCACTCTACCCGCAACCTCAACACCTGCCGAAGTTCGCTCGCGCATTGCAGCCTTGAATTCAGATCCGGACGTCGACGGAATCCTCATTCAAAGGCCGCTTCCCCCTTCATTCAAAGAAGAGGAAGTCCTTTATTGGGTTCACCCTTCCAAGGATGTGGACGCGTTTCATCCCGAGAACGCGGGGCGGCTGTGGCTCGGGCTCGACTCCTTCCAGCCCTGCACGCCGGCCGGGGTCATGGAGTTGCTGAAGCATTACAAAATCCCAGTCCAGGGCAAAACCGCCTGCGTGCTCGGGCGAAGCTCCATCGTGGGCAAGCCCATGGCCGCTCTCCTGCTTCAGGCCGACGCCACCGTCCTCCATTGCCACAGCAAAACGCCACAACTGGAATCGCTCTCCAAAAGCGCGGATCTCGTGATCGTCGCCATCGGCCAGCCCGAACACATTGATGAACGCTTCATCAAACCGGGCGCCGTTGTCGTGGACGTGGGCATTCACCGCGCCGCTGAGGGACGCGTGGTGGGCGATGTTCGCTTTGATCGCGTGGCGCCGATCGCATCCGCGATCACGCCGGTGCCAGGCGGCGTGGGCCCGATGACGATCGGGATCCTCATGCGCAACACGGTGAGGGCAGCGAAGCTCCGCGCCCGCTGAGGCGGCGCTATTTACGATTCAGGGTCAGCGGCTGAGTCGTTGAAAGCTTGGGCGCGATGATCTGATTGAGCTCCAGCCCCAGCTGATTTCCCGTCCTCAGTGAGAGCCTGATATTGACGTTTACGGGGACCTGCTGTGCGACCCAAACTCCGTTTCGCTCCACGACGACGCATTTGTCGAAAACCGTGAGAACATAGGGAAGCGCGCTCGTGATCAACTGCCCCACGACGAAGGTCTGGTCCAAACATCGGGTGACCACGTCGAATTGATTGTCAGCGATGCGAAGCACGTCCTTGCCGTCAAACGTGATTTTGGTCGGCCCGCTCAAACTGCTATAGAGAACTTCCGCATTGACCTTGAACTCTTGAGTCGAAACACGCTCAACACTCGCGGATGAAGATAAAACCTCATAACGAGTGCCGGTGGAAACCGCCTCGAGCGCGCCACCAGTCCCCGCATAAGATCCCTCAAAAGCCGGCAGCGCGTCTTGAATGGGTTGCACCAGATCCGCCCAATCCGCCATGGGCCGCGCGAGATTGCCCTTGGGCCAGAGCCGGAGCAAGAGCGGCTGAAACTGCCCCTGAAAATTCCTGAAACTTCCTCCAACGAGAATCGTCCCTTCCAAGCCCAAACGAACATCAGTGACAAAACCTCCTGTAAATCCCTTGCCCTGATGGTTTTGGTTGAAGCGAGGATCCAAGTTCCCCGAGCTGTCCAGCTGAACCAATCCCGCAAACGTGCCTTTTCCGTAAGTGACGAAATTTCCGCCCACCAGCACGCCTCCAGCTGGCAGCGGCTCCACGGATGAAATCAAAGGCGGCGCATAAGCGAGATTTTTAGCCTCAAGCGAGATGAAGCTCTGATCTTTTTGCCCGTCCTGCTGGAAACGATAAACGAATTTGCCATCCGTCGCGAAAACCCGGGCATCGGGCTGGCCAGAGCGATAGCTCAGGCCCACCCACGTCAGCGGATCTTCCGTCGCCTGAAAGAATCCTTGAAACTCCCCATCTCTTCCTAGTTTCAAAAGCCCTGCGTCGGGAATCAGATGAGGGAGGCGAATTTGCCCCAAGTAAGAAAACAATTTTCCTGAAACCCAGATCGTTCCATCTGCTGCTTGAACGATTCCATGAACGTTGCCGATCAATCCCGTCAAATCTTCAGTAGGCGCTGGATTTTTGGGGTGCGCTTTGAAGCTATAATCCAAAGTCCCATCCGCGTTCAGGCGCGCGAGATTTTGCACAGAAATCCCGCTGACCCGATTGAACTCTCCAACCACGAGGACCTTGCCATCGGATTGCAGCGCAAGCGAACGAATCCGGCCACGCTCGTAATAGCGTTTGCCGCTGTAGATATGATCCGAGAAAAAACCGGTTCCGATCTCGTAATCCTCATCGAGCTTGCCGTTCTGATCGAGCCTCACGAGGTTCGCAACGGGCTCACCCTGAAAATGATCGAAGTCCCCCGCGACTAAAATCTTGCCTGATGGAAGCGGGAGAAGATGCTGGATTTTTCCAAAGGCCAAAATCCCGGAGATCTTTTTTTGGAAGCCCGCTCCGACGTCAAATGAAAGATCCACGGATCCGTTCGTGAACAATCGAATGAGTCCGCTTTTCACCTGGGTGCTCAAACCTGAAAAATTCCCGGCCACGTAGACGTGACCCGTGCCTGGCTCAACGGCGATTCGGTCGACATCGCCCCAGGCCGCGCTCCCGAAGATGAAAACGGAGATCAAACCCACTTGCTTGAAACGCGAAAAAACTTTCTCCATCTCAGCGATCCTCCCCATCCACACTCAAATCAGACACTTTCACGCGAAAAATCCAGGGCATGTAAGGCGCCGAAAACGAGCCTCCGATCAGGATGCGATCCTGTGACTGGAGCGCAAAAGCTTGGGGAGCCCCGCTCTTCTGGCTTTGGCGCACAGGAAGCCACGGATCCCAGGGACTCGGAAGCGGCGATCCATTGGGACCGAGTGTTTTGAGCGCGATGACTTCCTTTCGGGTGGAGGAATCCGTGCCCTGCCAACTCACCAAAATTCGCCCGTCAAGCGGCAACGCCAAAGCGTCATTGAAAAGGGGATAATCGATGCTCAATGAAGTTCCATCCGACGCGGTAAATAGCCTTGGGATAAAACCAGGATCCCATTGACCAGAAGCCATCACTCGCGCCAAAAATCCGGCTTCCCTGGGATAATGCGACATGCGGCCCAAAACCCCGGCAAAGAGCCACGAACCATTCCCCCCGGGGAATAGTCTTTCGATGTTCGATGGTCCTGGGGGCTTCGGCGTGGAGCTCTCCCTGACGAACCCGTCTCTCTTGAGATTCACAAGGCTATTGAGACCCGTCACTCCATCGTAGCTTGAAAAAATCCCGCCGAGCATCAAACCCCGGTCCGAGAGCATCACCCCGTCATTGAAGGCGGCGCTCGTTTCGACGAACCCCAGCGCGCCCGCCCCAAAGCCAGAGTACAGCGAGCCATCGGTGTTCAAGATCGCCACCCCAGCCCGGGTGGCTCCGTTCCATTTGCTGAATTTTCCAAGCACGATGAAGCGCTGATCGGCTGCGCGAAAAAACCCTCGGCTCACGTCGTAATCCGGCCCCGTGCCCGTATCAAAACTTTCATCCAAACTCCCGTCGGCGTTGAGGAGCGCGATCCTGGATTTTGCGATGCCGTCATAGCGATCAAAATTTCCGGCGATCAAAAGCTTGCCGTCAGGTCGTGCTGCCAGCACCTGCGCCATTGCTTGCAGACCGCTTTGATTCGAAATCACTCTGAGCCTAAAGCCCGGGTCCACGCGCCCGCTTGGCGTGAGCACTACGATGCCACCTGGACGGCTCCAGCCCCAAAAATTCGAAAAACTCCCACTCACCGCGCTGCCCCCGTTTGAAAGCGAGGTAACGCGACTAACAGCGCTCACATCCCCTTGTTCGGTCAGCGAAGCGCTGGGTTCACCGCCAGGACTGAAATCCAGGTTCACGCGACCCAGCGCACTGGGCTCTTGAGTGAGGCCCGCTGCAGCACCACCGCGGGAATTGTTCCAACCAAAAAGAAGCTGCCCGGAGCTCAGGCTAGCGAGCGGAATCAAGCCGGGTTGAGTCTGCTGAGCGATCCATGGGAGCGCGCTACTGGGGATCGCACCCTGATCATCCAGGGCGAGCGTCAGGGGCCGCCCATTCGCCCGGCCCTGCAACCAAATCCCCGCGTCTTGCCCTCGTTCCAGGGCCAAGGATGCCTGTTTCATTTGATGGAGCGAAATGACGCGTGAATCGAGATTAAATCCCGTATCCATGCTCCCATCCGAATTGAGCCGTAGAAGAGGTGCTTCTGCCGAACCATTCGCCAAGCCCTGCCCAAAAACGGCGAGCTTTCCGTTTGAAAGCGCCGCCACCCCGGTGATCGAGCTGGCTTGCGTAGCGAGATATTTGAAACCCTGTCGATGGTCGACGGCCAAACCCTCTTCTTGTCCTTGGTCGCTCAGACGGGTGAGGCGGTTTCGGCTCGCGACCCAAACGCCGCCATCGGATTGGGCGGAAATCCAGAGGATCTCATTAGGGCGAGCGGGGTCCACGAAGAGGCGGGTAGGATTGGGCGTTATCTGCCCATCACTGCCGCTCACTCGGTCCACCCATTGCCGATATTCATTCGTGCGAGTCACCGGGTTATAAATCAACGCGTTTTTAGCTACCCAGAGATCTCCATCCGGGCGAAGCTCCACGAGCCGCTCGTGCTTTACTTGAATCGGCGCCCAATTCGCATCGAGCGCGCCATCGGGATTGACCCTTAAAATCCTAGGGTCTGATGAAAAAGAAGAACCCGCGATCGCGGCAACGACCCAAAGCTTAGGGTGATTCGGATCAGAATTGCGATCGATGCCCAGGATCCTCATAACCCAGGAAATCGAGCTGAAATTGAGGAACACGCTGGAAGCCCGCTTGAACTGGAAAGACGGATCCAGCTTGCCTTGCGCGTCGAACTTCGCCAGCCCCTCTCCGCCCCTGCCGAATGAACAGTAAAAACCACCGCTGACGTAAGTAGCTGAATTCTTCTCATCAACAAAGGCGGAATAAACAGAATTAGCCGCCTGGAGCCAGCAGCGGCGTGTATCCCAGTCGGCTGCCTGAGACGGCTGTGCCCCTAGCTGCGAGAGCAAAACACAAAGAACTCCCATCCATCCTAAAAACAGCTGTTTTCTCATGCCTGCCTCCTCAGGGGCCATGGAACGGCCTCACAGAAGCTTACACAAAAAAGAAAAAAAAACAAAAAAGACAATCTCCTCGAGTCTCAAGGAGATCGAGTATTGGCTCCGATGTCGGTGTATTTCCCATCGCTGAAAACATTCGTGACCTGCCGATAGGAAGCCGCGTTGACTTTACTGGCCTCAGACGGCCGATCAAGGTCGATATTCAAATTCGCGATACTGAGGGAAAGTTGATCTTCCACGCACCCAGCGGAAGCGGCGGGGGACTGGGGCTTATTTTTGGCCGAGATTCGAATTTTTCCGCTATTCGCCTTGAGAAGCAGCTGAAGGAACTTTTCGCAACTGTTATCGCGGAAAGACGCACTCACTTCGTACGCTCGCTGCGCGGCGTTCGAGGATAATTTAATCTTAACTTTTTTGCCTTCACAACTCATGATCTGAAGTTTGACCCCAAATCGGCTCCAAACCAGGGTTTCGCTATTCTGCTTCAGTGTATTGTATTCTGCGCTGCCGCAATAATTCGCGTCATTCGCGTCAACGACAAAGTCCCACGAGAACGCCTTCGGCTTGGGCTCACCCCCGAACGCGACGATCTCGATCGACATGATGATCATGATAAACAATAAATAGATAATATCTCTCATGCGGCCTTTAGATCACGGTTGCCTTTGGCTTAAAACCCTTCAATTCCAAAGCTTTTGCAAAGCTTGACCGGAACGCTCCCAACCTGGTAGGTATTGCCCCTTTACAGAAATGGCCGCAGTGGCCAGAATAAGTCAGAGTATTTTTTATGAAAAATAGATTAAATTTATTTAAAAAAACATTCCTCCCTTCCGCCGCAGCAGCGACCCTGGCCGCGCTGATCCCCAGCTACGCGTTAGCCGTGGGAGATCCCGAAGTGAACCATTCGCTATCAATCGGAGGCGGAATCTCTTCCCCCTCCATCACGTCCGCTCTCGTGGAAAATCCAGCTGGGCTCGGGCACAACCGCCGTTTTAATCTGCTGGCTTCCGCGGTCTCCGATGACGACGATCACGACCACGTCGGGTTGGGCGGCCATCTCTACCTGGGCAACGGCTCCATCGGCGCGGGCTTGGGCCTCCAAAATTATTCGACCACGGGGGGCCGAACGGATCACAAGATCTTCAATTACGGGGCGGGTCTCATCGTGGATCCGTTGGACATCGCGATCGGCGCCGCAGCGGCCACCCGCCTTGGCGACAGCTCCACTGCCGCATTTTCCACCAACGTCGGGGCGCTCTTCAATCCGCGGGGAACGACCCGACTCGGATTCACCGCGTTCGATATCAATCACCAGTTCAATCAGTGGGGCGCCGGAATCGCGAGCGACATCGACCCTGCGGCCACCTTCGCTGTCGACTTCTCGACCAATAAAGGCCGCCGCGCGAAAACCATCAAGCCGTCGCTGGGCATTCATCTCGCCGATCTTCAGCTCGTCGCGGGTTACGGCATCAAACTCGACGACGACGCCGGCAGCTGGATCCGTCGCGGCAGTTCCTTCGGCATCGGCCTCAAACTCACGCGCAACGCGCTCCTTCAGGCTTATTACAATCAGCTCTCCCTTTTTTACGCGGCGCTTAGGCTCGAACTTTAATCGCATTCGTCAACGCGCGCTTGCCCGGCCGGGCAACCGATGTTACCTAAAAGTCCATGTCGAAACGGACCGCGCTCTTTGAGGAACACCAACGCCTAAGCGGTCGCATCGTCGAATTCGGCGGATGGGAACTGCCCATCCAATACACCGGCGTCATGGACGAGCACCTCGCCTGCCGCGAAAAAGCGGGCCTCTTTGACGTCAGCCACATGGGCGAAATCGAAGTGCAAGGGCCGGATGCCTGCGCGTTCCTGGATTTTGCGGTGACCCAGGACCTGAGCGCCTGCGCCGTGGGCCAAGCCGTTTACACCGTGCTTTGCCACGAGAGCGGCGGCATCGTGGATGATCTCGTCATCTACCGCCGCGCCCCCGATCGTTTTCTCGCCGTCGTCAACGCGTCGAATACCGCGAAAGATTGGGATCACTTCCAAAGCGTTTCAAAAGAATTTCGCGCGCTGAATCCCCAAGCGGATTTTAAAATCGAAAACCAGAGCGCCGAGACTTCTCAAATCGCGATCCAGGGCCCGCAAGCTGAGACGATCCTCCAGCGCATCACTCAAACCCCTCTTTCATCCATTCAGACCTACCGCTTCGCTGAAGGCAGGCTTCTGGGCGAAATTTCTTCTCTCATCGCGCGAACCGGATACACCGGCGAAGATGGATTCGAGCTCTACACGCCCTGGCAAGCGGCGCCGCGCGTTTGGCGTGCGCTGCTTGAAGAAGGCGCGCCTCACGGGATCAAACCCTGCGGGCTCGGGGCGCGCGATACGCTCAGGCTTGAGATGAAATACCCGCTCTACGGGCATGAGCTCAGTGATGAGACCACGCCGCTTGAAGCAGGTCTCGGCTGGGTCGTGAAGCTCGCGAAAGCATCGCCCTTTATGGGCAAAGAAGCGCTCAGCGCGCAAAAAGCCGCGGGCGTGAAGAAAAAGCTCGTGGGCTTCAAACTCTTGGAGCGCGGAATCCCCCGCCAAGGCTACCCCATCCTGGCGGATGGCCAAGCGATCGGAATCATCACGAGCGGAACGCATTCCCCCTCGCTGAAAGAAGCGATCGGAATCGGCTACGTCGATCTCGCCCACGCCGCTCCTGGGTGCGCGATCCAAGTGGATATTCGCGGAAGCCTCGTGCCCGCCCAAATCGTTCCCACGCCCTTTTACCGTCCCACCCCACGAAGGAGTCCCACATCATGAAATTCCCCGAAAACCTCAAGTACACGCGCGATCACGAATGGGCCAAGATCGAAGGCTCAACCCTCACGGTTGGCGTAACCGATCATGCGCAGAGCTCGCTAGGCGATGTGGTGTTCGTGGAACTGCCTGCCGTCGGGCGCGAGCTCAAAAAGGGCGAGACCTTCGGCGTGATCGAGAGCATCAAGGCGGTCTCCGACCTTTACAGCCCCGTCTCAGGGAAAGTCACGGCGGTGAATTCGGATCTGATCCAGAATCCTTCGCTCATCAACACCGACCCGCACGCGGGCGCGTGGATGATCCGCCTTGAGGCGGCGAATCCCGCGGAACTCAGCGACCTGCTGAGCGCCGGGGATTACGCTAAGACCGTAGAGACGAATTAGCGCCTCTGATTCGCGATGGAATCAAAAACTCCAAGCCTACCGCTGAAATTATCTTTCCCGAAGCAGATATTATTCAAGTTAATGAGCGCGATCTTGTACGTCTGATTGCTTACCCAGTCTTCTCTCTTGTTTATTTTAGGATTAACTGACACCCAGTATCTCATTAAACGGCTGTCGCTCCCTGACGGAAATGCACGATTGTCCGAAACATAATGAAAGTTTTTGCTGACAAATCGGCAAGCATCCGTTTCAACGTCATACTGCCATTGAGTCACCGGAAGATTGAACCTTTGTGAAAGCGGGGAACAATCGTAATTTCTATCGTAAATAAAAGTAATGAAAATACTGCTCGGAGCAGCATTGTATCGGTTTGCATCTTCATGCCAAAAGAGCTGGGCCGTTTGCAAGGTGTACGGGTCATTTTCACGGGCATGCGTCAGGATCAGTCCCTGGAGCTTCTTAAATTCCTTGGATTTTTTGTCTAGAGCGAAAGCTTCCTTGAATACGACCTCAGGCTTGGGGCTGGGGCTAATTTTATAGTTTTGCGACGGATTGATGCGTCCAGAGGTCAAATTAATGCTTATCCCAGCATTTTTAAGCAGCGGATGGCTGTTTAGCCATCGATAGCAAGCCTCCCCTCCACTGGCAAAAGCGGAGCTATTCCATCCCAAGCTGAACAAAAAGACACTGATTCCCATCGCGAATCTGGTCATAAAACTCTCCTTCGAATTCTCAAATGTAAGGAGAGCTCTAGCAAATCGCTTTAGAAAACTAAAGTTATTTATGAATTTATTTAATTTTCCTAAACCCAGTCTTCCGTTGATGGGCAAGCGCAGACGAGCTGTCTATCCCCTAAAACGTTGTTAATCCGGGCGACTGCGGGCCAAAACTTCCGCTCCCGCACCCAAGCCAGCGGGAACGCCGCCTGCGCTCGTGAATAAGGCCGATCCCAAGCATCGGCGCTCACCTGGCCGACGGTGTGGGGGGCCCGCTTGAGGAGATTGTTCTGACGATCCGCGCGGCCCGCTTCAACCTCGGCGATCTCACCACGAATGGCGATCATCGCCTCGCAAAAGCGGTTAATTTCATCCAGGGATTCGCTCTCGGTGGGCTCGACCATCATCGTTCCAGCGACCGGGAACGAAACGGTCGGCGCGTGAAACCCGTAGTCCATGAGCCGCTTGGCGACGTCCTCCACCTCAACACCCGCCGACGCTTTGAGGGGCCGCAGATCAAAGATGCACTCATGCGCGATCAGCCCGGAGCTGCCTCGGTAAAGGATCGGATAATGAGGTTCCAGCCGCTTGGCGATGAAATTGGCGTTTAAGATCGCGACCTGAGTGGCGCGCTTGAGGCCCTCAGCCCCCATCATGGCGATGTACATCCAGGAGATGGGCAGGATGCTCGCGCTCCCCCAGGGGGCTGCGGAGACCGCTCCAGCTGCGGGTTCCGAGGCTCTCGCTCCGACGCGATTCACCCGGGTGACCAAGTGACTTGGCAAGAACGGCTCCAAATGCGCCTTGACTGCGATTGGGCCCATCCCGGGGCCTCCGCCGCCGTGCGGGATGCAAAACGTCTTATGGAGGTTCAAGTGGCAGACATCCGCGCCCAGATCCCCGGGCCGGCAAAGCCCCACCTGGGCGTTGAGATTGGCACCGTCCAGGTACACTTGGCCGCCGTTTTCATGAATGAGCTTGCAGACCTCGATCACGGTCTCCTCAAATACCCCGTGCGTAGAAGGGTACGTGATCATGAGCGAAGCGAGGGCCTCGCGATGCTCCACGGCCTTGGCGCGCAGATCCTGCAAATCGATGTTGCCGCGCGCGTCGCATTCCACGACGACCACTTTAAGGCCAGCGAGAGCGGCGCTCGCCGGGTTGGTGCCATGGGCGGACTTGGGGATGAGGCAGACGTTGCGGTGCTTTTGGTTTCGGCTGGAGTGATAAGCCTGAATCGCAAGCAACCCCGCGTACTCGCCCTGGGAGCCAGCGTTGGGTTGGAGCGAAACCGCGTCCATCCCCGTGATGCGGGCGAGCATGGTCTCCAAGCCCAGAAAAAGCTCACGGTAACCGCCCGCCTGTTCAAGAGGCGCGAAGGGATGAAGACTCGAAAACTCAGGCCAGCTCACGGGGAGCATCTCACTCGTCGCATTGAGCTTCATCGTGCAGGAACCGAGCGGAATCATCGACGTGTTGAGCGCGAGATCCTTAGTCTCGAGCCGGTGCATGTAGCGCAACATCTCGGTCTCGGAGCGATGGCGGTGAAAAACGGGATGCGCGAGGAATGCGGATTTGCGCTCAAGCGACGCGGGAATTCCCGATGGCATGGAGGTCTTCATGCTCTTGGCGGGCGTCCCAGGGGCGAAGATCTGCAGCAGCTGCGCGATGTCCTCCTCCGTGGTCGTCTCATCCAGCGCAATGGCGATGCGCTGAGGGTCCACGATCCTCAAATTCACCCCCTGGGCGGAGGCGCGCTCGAGGACCGCCCCGCTCTGCGTTCCTCCTTCTACACAAATCGTATCGAAAAAATCGGGACCGACCGCGGATTTGAATCCCAGCTGCCCTAAGCCTTCCTTTAGAGTGGAGGCCAGCCCATTCACTTGGAGAGCGATCCGCTTCAAGCCCTCAGGGCCGTGGTAAACGGCGTACATTCCCGCCATCACGGCGAGAAGAACTTGGGAAGTGCAGATATTGCTCGTGGCCTTGTCGCGCCGGATATGCTGCTCGCGCGTCTGAAGGGCGAGCCGGAGCGCGGACTTGCCTTCGGCATCCTGCGAAACACCCACGATCCGGCCCGGCATCTGGCGCTTGAACTCGTCGCGAACCGCGAGATAGGCCGCGTGGGGGCCGCCATAGCCCAGAGGAACCCCGAAGCGCTGGGTGTTTCCGATCGCGATATCCGCTCCCAGCTCCCCGGGCGACTTGAGGAGCGTGAGGGCCAGGAGATCCGCGGCCATCACGACCGCAGTCCCATTCGCGTGAGCCTGGGCGATCCAGTCGCTCCAATCCATCACTTCGCCTAAAGTATCCGGATATTGAATGAGCGCTCCAAAAGAGGAGGAATCCCATGACCATTCCTTCAAATCGACGACTTTGACCTGGACGCCCAGTGGACGAGCCCGGGTTTGGACTACCTCAATCGTCTGGGGATGGCAGCGATCCGAGACGAGAAAAGTCGAGCGGGGTGGTGAGCTGCTTGCGGCATTCGACCCGAGGCTGGAGTGCCGCGCTAAGTTCATGGCCTCAGCCGCTGCGGTCGCTTCATCCAAGAGCGAGGCGTTGGCGACCGGCAATCCCGTCAGATCGATAATCATCGTTTGAAAGTTGAGTAGCGCCTCCAAGCGGCCTTGGGCGATCTCGGACTGATAAGGGGTGTATTGGGTGTACCAGCCCGGGTTCTCAAGGATATTGCGTTGAATGACCGAGGGAACGCGACAATTCGAGTACCCCATCCCGATCCAGGATTTGCGAACTTGGTTTCGCGAAGCGATCTTACGCAGCTGGTTCAGCGCCTCGACCTCGCTGCGAGGCTCGCTCCACTCTCCTAGATCCAAGGGCGTTTTGAGGCGAATCGACTCCGGCACGACCGCTCGCGCCAGCTCATCCAGGCTTGAGTAACCCAATGCGCGGAGCATCTCCTGGATTTCGTCCGGTCTTGGACCGATATGTCGCAGCGCGAATAAATCTGAGTTTTTGTTTTCCATAAAATTTAAGCTCACTTATCAGTTCCCTTTTTTTTTCTCTAGAAATTTGAAACCGAAGCTTGCCGGCTAAAAACGAAAAAGTTATCTTTGGATCCACTTAAAATTATGACGCCAGAACCAATCATCACGCGACCCGTTTTCTCCGCCCCAAAAGCTCAAACCGCCGCTCAACCCTCCCCTGCCGCCCCTCCTAGCGGGTTAACTCGGGCGTTGCATACGGCGATGGTCAAAGTGATCGGATCCAAAAGCCAGCCGGTGCAAACCGCGGACAACGCCGCCGAGCTCGTGGCGCTCAATCAGTCGGAGGCGTTCAGCGCCATCCTCCGCTCCATCCGAGATCATGCCGTGAGCCAGGGGTTGTCGGATCAGCAGGCTGCCTTTGAAGTGGCGCAGACGTTCAAACGCTTGGATCAGCTCTGGGCGGATTACCTCCTCCAAGAGGGTTTGGCGAAGCTACAGGGACGGTAAGCGGCTCTTGACTTTTTTTCATAGACTCCTCACGCTTTCAAAATGAGGGGATCCATGAAAATAAAAAAATCAATCATTCAGAATGCACTGCCTTTAGCGCTCATATTCTCTTTTGCCGGCTGCGCCGGGATGACCCAGAAAAAGAACGCGCAAGAAATCAAAGCCATCAAGAAAGTCGCCATCGTCGCCTTGAGTCAGGAACAGCCAGACCGAGAAGGCGGCCTCCTGGGAACTCACTCGGGCCGCCTCACCACCTCCTCTGATCACGTCAATGCGATCTACGCCGAGATCTCCAAGACCCTGGCCCAAAAAGCGGGCTGGCAAGTCGTCTCCCTCGAAAAAGTCAAAAATCACGCCGCCATGAAAGCGCAGTTCCAAAAACTCATGACCGGCTTTCAAAACAAGATGCCCCCCGCCGAAGGCACGAGCCGCTACTACGCGCCCGGGATCCCGGATTTTGATTCCGCCCGACTGATGAAGCCCGAGGGCCGCGACAGCCTGGCCAAAGCCCTGGGTGTGGACGCGGTCGTCGCCATCGACATTCGCGCGATCGTCGGCGGCTTCCAGGTGATGGGAATAGGCGCGCGCCCGCTCAAGGGGATGGTCAGCCTCTACGCCTACAAAAACATGGAGGACAGCCCTTTTTGGTTTGAGACTTTCGAAGGCGAAGAAACCAAGGAGAGCATGTCCCTCGTGAAGGGCAAAGAGGATATGGATCGCCTCGTGCTCATCGCGCTTAAGAAGGCAATGGAGAAGGTGCAGATTTAATCCGAAAAAAAGCCCTGCCCATCAGCGTTGCTGACAGGCAGGGCTTGCATCATCCCAAAATCAGCGGTTACTTGCGCAGCTGCACGTAGTCGCAAGCTTTGTTGAGCTTGAACTTCTTCAGATACTGCCCGTTCTGCGGCATCGCCCCTTTTCTCACGTTGCCGAGATAAGTCACGCTGAACTCATCCTTGCTGATGGGGTAAAGACGGTAGCGATTAAACTGCAGCGGACTATAAGCGACATCGGAGAGCACGATGTTCCACTGCTGCTTTCCGGAGAGATCCGAGATGCTGAGCTGCGCGCAATGGGTCGAGGGCTTTCTTTGCGCATCCACGCAAGTGTGGGATTTTTTGTCCACATAGAAGTAACGGTCCTGCAGTAGGATCTGCGCGCGGAATCCCGCTTCGAAAAGCTCGCTGGCTTGAGGCGACCAGACTGACTCAAAGGCGCTTTCAGAGACGATCTTGTTGTCACGGTAGTAGTGCGTGACCGTTCGGGCCGGGGTGTCCTGAATATTGCTCAAGATCTGCTCAAGAGCGTAAGTCACCGACTCCAGCTTTCCGAATCGATCGAGCTTGGCGTAAGTACTTCCATAAAAGCCGGGTTTATCGGTCGTGCCCAACGATTCGTCCTGGGGCATCGGGTTCATGAGATCCAGCGTCGTGACCCGATCGCTCGCGTCGATCCAATGGATCTTCTCTTCGATGCGCTTTTGGTTGTGCAGCCAAAATGCCCCAAGCTGCAAGGCCGCAGAAGCCGATTGAGACTTCAAGCCGCTGATGTCAGGGATTCCGCCATAAGCATACCCGAAATCCTGGAATCCAGCCGAAGCGAGGGTCGGCGCTAAGAACGGGATGAATCGGAACGAATCCGTGGGCTCGGTGTAAACGAGCAGCGAGCCATCGTATGCGGTGATCCAATATTCTCCCGAGGAACCGAAGAAGATCTGGGCGTTGTAGCTCAGGAGGTTCGGGAACTGCTCCGTGAGATTGATCCTCTTGCGCAGGTTCCCGTTCTCGTCGAACAAAACGATGCTGAGCGAGGCGGTCCGAGGGTCGTAAATGGAGCTTCGACTGGATTCCATCAAGAATGCGATCTGCTTGCGATCCGCGGAGATCGCGTAATCGACGGCGTACTTCAAGTCAAAATCAGCATAGTTCTTCACTGCGCCGATTTGCTGGCCGTTCTCGTTGAAAAAAGCGAAGGAAACGCTTTTGCTCTGCTCTTTCCCACTCCACATCACGAAGCGGCGAGCGCTGAGAGACGCCATTTTCGGCGCGCCACCGAGTTCCTCGGGCGTTTGCAGGGCCATGGACCTCAGCTTTTTTCCATCCCTCGAGTAGATGGAATAATTCGTCAGTGAGCCCTGCTCGCTGACGAGCAATGACCCATCCGACAATTCGATGGGAATGACGCCGGCATTGTAATCCGCGATGAGCACTTCGGGCTCGCTCGTGTAACTGGGCACGAAGCGGTACACGGAGATGCGATAAAGGAACCAATCACAAGTCACTGTCGCGTTATTCTTGTTTTTGACGAAGGGGTTGGTCGAGCAGGAGGTGCTGCATTCGGTCACGTAGAGGCTCGCGAGCGATTTTTGGTTGCAGGCGGCCATCGCCTGCTGTTGAACCGCGGCGGAGCCATTCGTTCCGCTCACCGTCCCGCGGTCATAGAGATCGCGGCGATTGTCCCTTTGCTCGCACGCCGGCTTGAAAAAATCCTCCGGCTCCGCCGCGATTGAATTCACCGCGCTCATCACCAACAATGAAACCACCCATCTTTTTCGATTCGCCATGATCCTTCTCCTGACTGAATTGATTGAGAGACTGTCGAGCACTAAAAGAGCAATCGGCATGCCTCCATTGTGTCTTGACAAATGAATCGAAAAATCGCCTAAGCAGTTGAATAATGGAATTCTGTGTCAGGACTACCGCAGATTCGATCGTCGCATTTTGCGATAGGGCTGAGTTTTGTTGTGGCATTCAGGTTAACTGAAACCATTCAATAAGCGGGAGCAGTGGCTGAAGTGGGACCTCCCGGCTCTCAAGGTAATTACATAAGAAATGTGGCCGCGGAGCCCGACGCGCTTTTCACCAACAACGCCGCTGACACGACCATCAGCGGCGCTAAAGCCGATAGCAACTTGCCTCCTTATGTCGTCCGCCTGTATTGCAAAAAAGTGGGTACCGACACCACCGTTCCCTCTTCTGCATCGATGGCCACCACTCTGGCCAGCTAGCTGCGCACATCGCGGCGCCTGATGAAACCGCGCCTTCTCCGGGTACTGAGCTTTCAGTTTCTGGGGGCGGCGACCATTACCATAACGCCGCCGCTGATACTACGTTTGGCGGCGACAAAGCGGACAGCAACATGCCTCCTTTTGTGGCGCTTCTTTATTGCAAGAAAAACTAGTCTTTAAAGGGCCTGCACCGCCGCAGCGGCGGCAGCTTGCGTCTCAAGACAGCGGTGCGTCGATCGCTTCGATGTGCTCGCGTTTATTGGGGCTAATCCTCGGAGAAGACGCGCTCGATACTCCGAGCAGCCTTGAGAGCTCCTCGATCCGGCTGATCGTCCGCGCGCTCTTGCCGAGCGACTTGCCAAGTGAAGTCCCCGCAAGCGCGCTCTCCGGCAGCACGAAGGTGCGAAAGCCCAGCTTCTTCGCTTCTTCCACGCGCACCTCGAGCTGCGCGACCCGGCGCACTTCGCCCGTGAGCCCCAACTCACCCAGAAAAATCCAATCCAGCGGCAACGCCTGCTCGCGCGCGCTCGACCAAATCGCAGCCGCCGCGGCGAGATCGCAGGCGGGCTCGCTGAGCTTGAGCCCGCCTGCCACGTTGAAGAACAAATCCTGCTGCCCGAGATTAAGCCGCATATGCTTCTCCAAAATCGCCGAGAGCAGAGCGATGCGCGAGGAGTCCATCCCAACAGCCGTTCTCCGCGGCATCGCAAGCGACGTCGGCGTCACGAGCGCCTGCAGCTCCACCAGGATCGGGCGAGAGCCCTCGAGTGACGCCGCGATCGCTGTCCCCGGCACCGCTTGCTTGCGCTCACTCAAAAACAGCGACGAAGGATTCGCCACTTCCTTCAACCCCTCCCCATCCATCTCAAACACCCCGAGCTCATGCGTGCTGCCGAACCGATTCTTCACCGTGCGGAGGAGCCGGTAGCTCTGCCCCGCCTCCGCCTCGAAATAAAGCACGGTGTCCACCATATGCTCCACGGCCTTGGGACCCGCGAGCGAGCCTTCTTTCGTCACATGCCCCACGAGCCAAACCGCTATCGAGCGCGTCTTGGCGAGACTCATGAGCCGAAGCGCGATCTCGCGCACCTGGCTCACGCTCCCGGGAGCGGATTCGAGAGCCGAGCTCGCGAACGTCTGAAGTGAATCGATCACGAGCACTTGGGGCTTGAGCTCATCGACGAGCGCAATCGCGTTTTCAAGCAGGGTTTCGGAGGCGAGATCCAAGGGAATATCGCGCGGAAGCCCCAATCGCAGCGCGCGCGAATGAATCTGCTCCACCGATTCCTCACCGCTCACGTAGAGGAGGGAGAGCTCGGGATTTTTTCGGCAAAGGCCTTCAGCCATCTGAAGCAGCAGTGTGCTTTTTCCGATGCCAGGATCGCCCCCCAGCAGGACGAAGCTATCGCGCACCAGGCCCCCGCCCAAAGTGCGGTCGAGCTCGCTGATTCCCGTCGCAAGCCGCGTGCGGCTTTCGGTGGGAATCTCCGCGGACCCGAGCCTCACCGCGCCAGCACTGCGTACGGTCCCTCGATCCGCGCTCACGCGCCCGGCCGCGCCGGATTCCGGCATTTTCTTTTCTTCGATCAGCGTGTTCCACTCACCGCAGCCCGGGCACTTGCCCAGCCATTTGGAGTTCGCGGTCCCGCAGCTCTGGCAAACGTATTGGGTTTTTATTTTCATGAACGCACCTCGCTTCGTGAAGGAAGCAAAGCCTGATCCAACGCGCGCCGCCAGCGCTTGAGTTCCTGCTCCCTTTGACCCTGCCGCCACGTGGGTTCGAACTCGCGGTCTGGCTTCCAGGATTCTTTCACCTGACCGATGTCGGACCACACTCCCGCGCCCAGGCCCGCCGCGAAGACGGCTCCCAGGCTCGTCGTCTCGAGATCCTTGGGGCGCTTGAGTTTCACGCCCAGGATCTCGGATTGAAACTGCATCAAAAGCGCGTTGGCCGCGGCGCCGCCGTCGACGTTCAAGCTCATGAGCGCCTTTGCCGCATCTTTTTGCATCGCCTCAAGCAGATCGCCGATCTGAAACGCGATCCCCTCGAGCACCGCGCGCGCGATGTGAGCACGCGTGCTCCCGCGCGTGAGCCCAGTGAGAAGCCCCGTCGCGGACGCCGCCCAATGCGGCGCCCCGAGCCCCGTGAGCGCCGGCACAAAGACCACGCCCTCCGAGCTCCCGACTTGCGCTGCGAGGCGCTCCACTTCGGCGCTCTCCGAGATGAGACCCAATCCGTCGCGCAGCCACTGCACCGCCGCCCCCGCGATGAAGGCGCTGCCTTCGAGCGCGTACGTCCACCGATCACCGCCCAGCCACCAAGCCACCGTCGTCAGCAGCCGATGCTGGCTCCGGGGCGCGTCTTTTCCCAAATTCAAAAGCAAGAAGGCACCCGTCCCGTACGTGCACTTAGCCTCGCCCGGGTTCACGCAGCCCTGGCCCAAGAGCGCGGCCTGCTGATCGCCGAGCACGCCGGTGATGGGAAGCCCATCGGGAAGCCCCGCAACGCTCTTCACGCGCGCGAACTCCCCCACCGAGGGGTGAATCTCCGGCCAAATCGAAGGAGAGAGCCCAAACACTTGGCAGAGCTCCTCGCTCCAGCGTTTTTCTTCTAGGCTAAAGCACAGCGTGCGTGAAGCGTTGCTGGGCTCCGTGACGTGCGCTTGATTTCCCGAGAGGCGCGCGATCAAAAAACTATCGATCGTTCCGCACGCGAGCCGCCCTTCACGAGCGGCCTTGCCGACTTCAGGCCAATGCTCAATCGCCCACGCCGCTTTGGTGGCCGAAAAATAAGGATCCAACAGCAGCCCGGTCTTCTCGCGAATGAGCGGCTCAAACCCGCGCGTCCGGAGCGCATCGCACTGCGCGGCGGTCCTTCGATCCTGCCAGACAATCGCGTTCCCCAAGGACTGCCCGGTTTTTCGATCCCAGAAGCAGAGCGTTTCGCGCTGATTGGTGATGCCCAGCGCCAGGATTTTCCGGGGCGGCACCTTTGAAGTGACTTGCTTCACGGTCTGAACGACCGAGGCCCAAATCTCCTCGGGGTCGTGCTCCACCCAACCCGGCTTGGGAAAGTGCTGAGTGAAATCCAAGTTCGCATCGGCGACTCGCTTCAGTTCGGATCTCTCATTGACTTCGACGGCGATCGCGGTCGTCCCGGTGGTTCCTTGATCGATTGCGAGGAGGATGGGGTTCATTTCTCCGAATTACCTGAATCGTTGGAGCGCCGCAAGATTGCATGAAAAACGGCGGGATGGTTCAATTAGGCTTATCATGATGAAATTCACCTGGGTTCTCTTTCCGTTGATGATCCCCATTCATTCAGTTTTTTCGGCGCCGCAATCCAAAGCGCGCGAAAAAATAGAAGTGCTCAGCGTCCAAGTCGCCGATGACGCGACCTTGAGACTGGTCGTGAAAAAAAGTTACTCCGCGCCTCCCCTCGTGGAAGGGGCTCAGTTGAAAATGGCGCTTTCGATCGGGGATGGCAAGCGAAACGTCACCCCCATTCAATCAAAGAAGGCCGCCAATGCGGGTGATGCTCAGCTCAAAGCGGATCTCAAGAAAAATGAGGCTTTAGCTCCTGCGGCGCTGCCTGCTTCGCAGCAAGATCTCTACCTCACGGGCATTCCCAAGGATCAGCTCTTCATTCTCGCCCAGAATCTGGAGGAGTACTTCAGCCGAACGGTTCAAGGCCCGGATCACCCCGCCTCCCTCTACTATGAGGCGTCCGCATTATCAAAATACACGCCGAAGGATGACCCCGAGTTTCACGCGAAAATCAGCCGAATATTTTTTCAAGATGGAACCCTCCAGAGAAACGAGCTCCGTTCGATCCCCGCTACCGCCCTGAGGCTCAGCCAGAATTCCTCTGAAACCCTTTTTGATTCGCTTCCCAAAAACCCCAACCCCGTTTGCGAGGTTTCGGACATAAAAACCGGCCTGCTTCTCGGGACGTTCAAGGAAGATGAGCAAGGCGGGATCAGCCTCTCAAAAAATGATCCGACTCAGAAAGAGAGCCAGGTTCAGGCGATCTCTTCAGAGGAACGCCTGAAGTACGCCTCACAACCCTCCACTCAGGACTTCAAAAAGACGGGAACTCTCTGCGCACGCGTCGTCCGGGGCCGTTTGGCGGAAAATTTTTTAGCGCCTCCAATCGCCCCACCGGTCAACGCGCCTGAAGCGCCTGTGATCGCCTCGAAGAAAGAGCGCCTCAGAGTTAAAAGGGTAGTGAAACAGCAACAACGAAAACGCCGGCGCGCCAGCTTAAATCCCGAAAAACTCCCGCCTTCCCCGTCTCAAGTCAGGGGAAATGAAACGTTTGAAGGGGCGGCCGGGGCCGGCGCATCGCAGTAAGAGTAAACACCAAGCTCATCCTCAGTTCGCGCTGCTTGATTCAGTGCGTTTGGTAGCAGGATCACCTCATATTGTTAATCAATTATTAACCTAAAACGTAACTCATTGTTTTTATTAAATTAAATATATATAAAACAGTTGCTTATTTGTTGATAGAAACACTCTGTTTTTGGTAGATTGGATTTATCGCTGAATTGACCCACCAGAAGCTGATGCGGGGCGGTCTCCCCCAAAAAACACCAATCATATCCTTATTGTACGTAGGCGGATGATATGAAATTACTCCAAATCTCTTCAGCTCTCGCAACTTTAATCTCGGTCGCTTCTCTTTATAT
>CAZLYB010000005.1:0-86534 GCA_964563795.1 uncultured Bacteriovoracaceae bacterium
TTCATTGACCACCCCCTTTAAGAATTTAGGAGACTGATGAGCGAGCCGAGCAGCGAGAACTCGCATCGTCATCTCAAAATGAGGCGCATAAATCGGGATAAAGGGAATGCCTAGAGTCATCGCTGTCGAAAAAGATCCATCACCTTGAATCAATGGCGGAATGTCAGCGAGAGCGAGAGTTCCAGCAAAGGCTTCGTGAGGGAGCCTTGGGGTGAGGAGAATATATACTCTCCCCGGTTCGGCTTGCTCCGGAATCGACTCCCCTGGTTGAATGAGGATCACTTGCCCCTGATTTTCAGAATAAAAAGCGGGTTGGACTTGGAATTTATCCGGGGCGATGAGGACAAACGATTTTTTTTCAGCGCTGGCTCGTGAAGTTAGGCCTTTCAAGAAAGTTTTGATCTGTGTTTCGCTAGTGGAGGATCGAGAGGAAGCATAAATAACGCCGAGCTGGCTTCCTTTGAGCCGGGTGCGGCTGATCACCTGGGAGAAGGCCTGGAGCATGGATTTAGGCTCCAAAGCGAGGGTTTTGTTTATAAAATTTCGCGTGGCTTGCGGGGAGTACTCTCGCAGAAGAGAAGCGACCGGATCATAGTAGATCCCGGACTCCGTGGTATAGGCCCCTGCTCGCTGGAATTCCCATTCGAAGCTCCCGATCTTGATGGATGCGTTCCCAGAGCCGAACAGAACCTCGGCGTCAGAAAGCGTGGTTTGAGTAATGCGTACCGTTCGATCGGAGTCAGGCAGGCCAAGTTCATGGAAATGGTCCCGCTCCGTGGTGCTTCCAGCCACGGAGAGATAAAGGTCAACCGGCTTTTTTTTGGAAAGAGTTTTAAGCGTGTGAATCTGAATCCCATTGATCTCATCTCCGACTCGAAGTTTTTGCCCCACCAGCCCTGAGAGTCGATTGAGAACTCGTTCATTCACGACTAAGGTGATCACCTGCCCATCAACTGCAAGTCGGCGGAGGTCCAATGCCGTAAAGTATCCGGCAGCGACATCCCCGGAGCCACCTCGGTCAAAATCCTCAGCCACATCGATGACGATCGATGAAAAATCCTGAAGCTTCTTGCTTCTCAAATAATCCCCGGGTCTGGAGGGACGGACATCGATGCGAACTCGTTTGATGTAGTGGTTGAAGAAAGTGATGAATTGCCGAGGCGTGCATGTCGAATAGCTTGGGATGCTGAAAATGAGGTTCGTCAGAATGCTGACGGCAAGGAATGAAAAACTCCTTTGAAGACTCATCCTCATAGGAGTTTTTCGGAAAACTCCTGTGAATCTACAGAGTAAATAGAGAGATCAATTTAAAAAATTGAATTTTTAAAACTTCATTCGAGGCAAGGGACTGCGTGTTTTACAGTCCTATTGCTTATGCTTCAGCGTTCGAGCAGAGGAGAGAAGTTATTTAGTTTGTTAACAGAAATTTCAAGGGGGTTGCCCCCCTAATCTCTCCACTAACCCCCGAAACGAAGCCTCCGTGAGCCGCCCCAGAGGGTCCTGAGCGATGAGCTGAGCCCATTCGCGCGGTGAGGCATGCTCTACCCATCCTCGGAGATTTTCCGAAAATGATTTTCTCCAATTGGCGGGCTGCTTCGCCTGAAGCGACTGGAGTTCGCGAATCGCTTGATCCGAGAATTCCCCGAGTTGAGTCAGCACGAACCAGATTCCGTAAAGATCCTTCGCTTTCTTCGCGGGGGCTTTGCGCCTCGGAAAGGTCAACCCCTTATGAAAAACCCAGGCCTCGGGTCGCACGACGAGGATGGAGGTTCGTTTGGGAAGGAGCGCGATCATTGCCGACTCCAGGCTCATCTCAAGATAGGAGAGGGGCTGCGCCACGATTTGAGCCTCAGCGATCGGCGTGGATTCCGATTTCTTGCGAGTACGGTCATCCGTCAGGAATTCCACTTCGATCTCAGTTTCATTCATTTCCTTGAAATAGGATTCAACTGGGGGCGCTCCCAGGTCTTTTGTGCGATGCTTGAATCCCTGCTTCCTCAAAATGCTTGCCAGGGGCGCCGCTCCGCCGGCGATCACCGGATGCCGGGGGATCAAAAAGTCGATGTCCGTCGTCCCTACCGGCTGGGCAAACGCCCGGGCGAGGCAGCGGTCATAGACGATGAGCGCGACTCCACCGCCCAAAATCAGGCTTTTCGACCATTCTCCGAAGCTTGCGCAGAGCTTTTCAAGCTCCGCCAAAATCAAATCATTGGCGTCGTTGGCGGGGAGCTTAGATTTCATCGATCGCTTCAAACTCAGGCCACGAACCCAGCGATTTGAGCGCGGGAATCTTGCGAAAAAGAATCTCAGCCTGCTCTCGCCCCCGGATCGGGAAAAAATAAAGGTCCAGAAAATTCAGAAGCGCGAACGCCTGCCTCCAAAGCGGGTCATCTCGGTCTTTGGAATAACGCTCTACGACGCCGCGGTAGTAAGGCTCAATGAGCAGCACCTCGTAGCCCCGCTCTTGCTCAACCAGCCCGTATTCGCGCTCGATTGAACTCACGGTTTTTGGGTCGAGGACATAGGCTTCCGTCGTCTCGAGGTTCGTCATGCCGGCCTGAAAAACCAACCGAGCCGCGGTATGAAGCGCAGGGACGGCGGAGGAGGCGAGGAGCCGCTCCTTCTTCGAATGGAACGCCTTCGGATCCGAAAGCGCGTATTGCCTGAGTTTATTTTTCTTCCTGAACTGGTAACGCTTGAGCCAGCGGATCAGGAGCGCTTTAGGTTCCGCGAGATGGAATCTTTTTTTGGTGCTCATCCCCTGGGAACGAATGATTCCATCATATTCAAGGGCTTGAATGACTCGGTGAACCGTGAACGGCATGACCCCCAAGTCGCGAGCGAGCTGGTTGATGGAAAATTCCTGAGCATCTCCCGAATGCCCCAATCCCCGCCTCCCCAAAAGCCAGAACAGCGCAAGCCCTCCCTTTTTGGTGAAAGGGTCGGCGAGGGAAGGCTCTGGTCGTCTGGTAAGCAAGGGAGATCGCTTCATCTATACAAAATTTTAAACTATGCTTTTTTTTTTGTATAGCTAAATTTATTGCATAGTAGCGGCGCCAGTCGCGATCTTTCTAAGTCTCTTTCTTGAGCGCCAAGAATCGGAACACCTTATATCCGGCCGTGGCGGAGGTGTACATGATCTTGCGGAGCACGTCGTAGTTCACGTTCTGATCGGCTTGGATGGCGATCACGCCCTCGAAGGGGAGGGGCTGGCCCTGGGCGTCGCGCTTCTGGGATTTTGAGCGCAGCAGCTCCGCCTTGTCTCGAGCCCTGAGCAAAGCGTCATAGAGCCGGGCGATGCGGCGTCCCTGTTCATCGAGATCCGTGGGATTGATGACGTAGTTCGCCTCTTCGGAGGGGCTTCCCAGTTGCCCTGCGCTCTTCACGAAATCGACCACGCGCTCGTTCTCAAAAGTGATGGACTCCGGAGTCACGGTGATTTGGAGGCTGTCGCTTGGGACGTCGTTGGAGAGGGAGTGGGGGAGCTTGAGTCCCGGAGCGGCGCTGAAGCTATTGAGCGTCGTAGAGTAACTTTTCAAAAGAAAGACGACGAGGATCACCAGCACGTCCATCATGCTGGTGAGCTGAAGGTCAAAAAGCCGTTGCGAGCGATGCGTTCTCCTTCGGCGGCGGATCGACCGATGAAACGGCATCACGCGCCTCCCAGCAGATTGCCGAAGATGATCTCGGGAAAAAGCGACTTCACGCTCTCATCCAAGCCGGTCTTCGCGTTTTTTGCGTAGATGGGGGGATCCGTCTTATCGAGGAGCCGCGTCACGTCCATCACTTGGATGAGCGCATCATAAGTCGAGGTGGCGGCCGGAACGAGCACCACCTTAGTCTCCAGCGGAAAGCGTTGCTTGATGCCGAGAAGCGCGTCGTGGATAGGTTTGAGCTGCGGGCTTCCCGAAGCTTCATGCGGAATTTTGATGGGCGCGATGCGGTTGAAGGGGCTCCAGATCTCGGTTTCGCGCTCTCGCAGCGTGAGGGTGAGCTGCAGGGGTTTTTCATGCAATTTTTCCTCCACGTCCCGCGCGCTCACTTGGGGAAAGGGAGACTCGATGCTGACGAGCGCGAAGAAGGAAGTGGTGAAGAGCAAAAATCCAATCAAGGTCACCATCGTATCGATGATCGGCACGAGGTTGAGCGCTACCGAGGAGTCCGCGCTGCGTCGATGAGTTGAGGTGCGTCTTAGCACGGCTGGATGCTCCGCCGAATGCTCACTCTGCTTTCCCTGGAGTCGTTCTCCCACGGCGAATCGAGAGCAGATCCATGAGTTTGAGGCTGAATTCGTCGATTTCTTCCAAGATGCGGTTCGCTTTGTTGCTCAGGACCCCATGCGCCACCATCGTGAAGATCGCCGTGATCAATCCGAATGCGGTGGCGTTCATCGCTTCGCTGATGCCCTTGGCTAAAAGCGCTTGGCGCTGCGCAGGATCCGCCAGCTCAATCGCCGCAAACGAGCTGATCAGGCCTGAGACCGTGCCGAGCAAACCGAGCAGCGTGGCGAGGTTCGCGATCAGGGCCAGGTAAGAGAGTCGGCGCTCGAGCCGAGGGATCACTTCAAGACTTGCCGCATCAATCGCGTTTTGAACTTGATCTCCCTCACGAGTCGCCCGTTGAAGCCCCGCTTTGACGATGCGGGGAAGCGCGGCGCGCCCTGCGCCATTGCAAAGGCGAATGGCCCCGTCAATGTCGTTGGCGAGAACATATTTTTGAACTTCAAGCATGAAGGAGGAGCCGTCCACCGAGTACTGCATGAACAAGCGGAGGAACCGCTCCAAGGTGAAAGCGACTGAAAGCGTCAAGGCGATGGCGATGGGGATCATCCATGGCCCACCTTTTTGGAAGGCGATGATTGCCCCGTTGATCGTGCCTGAAAGGTCCATGAGCGTCTCCTTTATAGAAACTCAATCTCGATGTTTGACTCTTTCAGGATAACGGATTTTGGCGGCGGGTCAAGCGAGGTGCTTTTGAATCGTCTGCTCAATCGCTTCCTTGGGCTGATTTCCCACCAATTGAGCGACGGCTTGTCCGCCTTTGAAGAGGATGACCGTGGGAATGCCGCGGATATGGAAACGTGCGGGAGTCTCGGGGTTCTCATCCACGTTGAGTTTGCAGACTTTCATTTTTCCCGCGTATTCATCCGCGAGTTTCTCGATGGTGGGGCCGAGCATTCGGCAGGGACCGCACCATTCGGCCCAGAAGTCGACGAGGACGAGTTGAGATGACTTCAAAACATCCGATTCAAATCCAGGATCAGTTGCGGTATGAACATTTTTTGACTCAGACATCGAAAACCTCTCTAATGGGGATTAATGGTGAGGAACGTAACATTTTTTAGGGCTGATTTCTAGTGGCAGATCCCGTGAAATCTTCGCCCGTCCTTTCGCGAGTTCTCGCGAAAAGTGTCGACTTGCTTTTGGTTTTTACGCTCGCCCTGCTGCTCCCTTATCCCTTGGGCCCGCTCCTGGGGTTCCTCTACAGCCTGCTTGCCGACGGGATTTCTTGGAAGACGTTTCACGGGCAAAGCTTGGGGAAAAAGCTCCTCAAGCTTCAGGTGGTTCAGCAGCATTCGAGGCAGCCCATTCATTATAAGGATTCGATGATTCGAAACGCGCCGGTGGGCGTGGCGACTTTTTTCGCGATGATCCCGGTGTGGGGGTGGTTATTTTTGGGAATCTTCGGGATTCCGCTTCTCATCATGGAAGTTTATTTGATGCTGACAGTTCAAACGGGGCATCGCTTGGGCGATGTGATGGGGGATACGGAAGTGATCGCCCATTCATGAAAGAATTGCCCCCTTCAAAAACCCTTTACCTCATCGACATCAGCTCATTCATTTTTCGGGCGTTTTACGCGATCCGCACGCTGACCAACCGCCATGGGGAACCTACGAACGCCATCTACGGCGTCGCGACCATGCTGACGAAACTCATCGAGGAGGCGCAGCCTGAGCACTTGGTCGTCGCCTATGATTCGAAGGAGCCTTCCAAGCGCAAGGAGCGTTACGCCGACTACAAAGCCAATCGGTCGGCACCGCCCGAGGATCTGATCCCGCAGTTTGATCGCATTGAGCAACTGGTCGCATGCTTGGGGATCCACTCTTACCGTAAAAGCGGGATCGAAGCCGATGATTTGATCGCGACGCTCGCCAAGCAATGGCGGGCGATTTCGGCCCAGCACCAGGTCGTCATCGTCACGGGCGACAAGGACCTCATGCAGCTCGTCGATGAGCGGGGCACGGTGTGGGATACGATGTCCGGCAAGCGATACGGCTCTCCTGAGGTCGAAGAAAAATTTGGCGTGAAGCCCTCGCAGATTCGGGATTATCTCGCGCTCGTGGGGGATAGCTCCGACAACATTCCCGGTGTTTCGGGGATTGGCCCCAAAGGTGCGGTGGAGCTGCTTCAGGCCTACGGCACTTTGGATGGCATTTTGGAAGCGGCGCAGGCGGGAAAGATCTCCGGCAAGAAGGGGCAGACTCTCGCGGCTTCAATCGAGGTGGCTCATCTCTCCCAGGAGCTCGCCACCGTGGATGAGGCGATCGAATTGAAATTTGACCCCGAGAAACTGAGATTTGAATTTCGCCCGGGCCAAGAGCTTTTCAGTTTTTTGAGCCAGATGGATTTCAAGAGCCTGGCCGAAAAGTGGGCCCTCAAAGCGGGCCAAGGACACCCCCAACCCGAGAAAAGCGCGCAGGCGGGGGCTGTGAACTTCAAAACGATTCTGAGCGAGGCTGATTTTTCGGCTTTGCTCGAAACACTTTCGCGGGGGCCTGAGTTTGGTTTTGATTTGGAGACGACATCGCTCAATCCCCGTGAAGCGAAAATCGTGGGGATCGCTTTGAGCCCAACGTCTGATTCGGGCTATTATATTCCCCTCAAACACCAAGACTCGTCAGTTCGGCAGCTGGATTCCGATTTCGTCCTCAACCAACTCAAGCCTCTTCTAGAAGATCCCAAGATCAAGAAGATCGGCCAAAACTTGAAGTACGATTGGAGCGTTCTGTACGAGCACGGCATCCGGCCTCTCGGTATCGGAGCGGACACGATGGTGGCGGCATACGTGCTCGAGGCGGAAGGTCGGCATAATCTCGCGACTCTGGCGCGCCAGTACCTGGATTACGAAGTGCTCACTTATGAAGCGGTTTGCGGCCAGGGCGCTTCGCAAATCAGCTTTGATCAAGTGAGCGTGGAGCAGGCGACGCGTTATTCGGCTGAGGACGCGTGGATCGCCCATCGCCTTTGGAAGGAGCTTCAACCTCGCTTAGAAAAAGAGCATCTGATCCCGGTTTTCGCGACGGTGGATTTGCCGCTCGTGGATGTGCTCTGCAGGATGGAGCTCTCGGGAGTGTGCATCGACGCAGATTGGCTGGCCGGGCTTTCGGATCAGTTCGCCAAGGAGCTCAAGCACATCGAGGAGCGCGTGCACGCTTATGTGAAGGGCGGGCCGGTGAATTTGAACTCGCCCAAGCAATTGGCGCAACTGCTCTTTGAGGAGCTCAAGCTCCCCCCGCAATCCAAGACCAAGACGGGGTTTTCCACTGACGCGCGGGTGCTCGAAGCGCTCGCGCCTCTTCATGAAGTGCCGCGCCTGCTGCTCGAGCATCGCGAGATCGCCAAGCTCAAGGGCACCTATGTGGATCCGCTGCCATTGCTCCGCGATGCGAAGACCGGCAAGATTCATGCGGGCTTCCATCAGACGGTCGCCGCGACGGGGCGCCTTTCGAGCTCGGATCCCAACCTCCAAAACATCCCCGTCAAAACCGAGCGCGGGCGAAGCATCCGACGCGCGTTCATTCCGTGCCCCGGCAATGCCCTCGTTTCAGCTGATTACAGCCAGATTGAACTGAGATTGCTTGCGCATATGAGCGGGGATGCGGAGCTCACGCGTTCGTTTCAAGCTGAGGAAGACGTTCACGCCCGCACCGCGAGCGAGATCTACGGCGTGGGAATGAGGGAGATCGATGACAACCAGCGTGCGGTGGCCAAGGCGATCAATTTCGGCCTGATGTACGGAAAAACCGCGTTTGGACTCTCGCAGGAGCTCAAGATTCCTCGCAAGGAAGCGCAAGCGATGATCGAGCGCTATTTTGAACGTTACAGCGGGGTGAAGTCTTTTTTGCAGGGGCAGATCGAGCATGCGAAGCAGACGGGCGCGGTCGAAACGCTCCTTGGGAGGCGCAGGAAGCTGCCGGACATCCGCTCTGCCAATCCAGCGGTGCGCGCCAACGCGGAGCGGATGGCGATGAATACGCCGATCCAAGGGACGGCGGCTGATCTCATGAAACTGGCGATGATCGAGCTCGATTCGCGCCTGAGTGAAAGCGGGCTCGGGGCGCGCATGATCATTCAGGTGCATGATGAAGTGGTGCTCGATTGCCCGAAGCATGAAGTGGATCGCGTGATTTCGCTCGTGTGCGAAGTGATGGAAAATGCGATGCAGCTCAACGTACCTCTCAAAGTGAACGCGTCTTCCGGCGAGAATTGGGCAGTTCTTTAAAAACTCCCCACTCACTCAGAGTGCTTGCAGCGCGTTGAGTCCCAGCGTGGGAAGGAGGGCTGGCCAGTGGTACCAATGCGCGACTACGGGCTCTGAGTTCTCCTGATCTAGGTCCAAAACCCGCTTTTTAAGATCGCTGATCGTCGTGGGCTCCGTGAAGAGGACAGCAAGCTCCAGATCGCCCCGGTATGATCTGCGCGTGTGGTTCGGCGATCCGATCAATCCGAGCTCATCATCGATGAGGTACGCTTTGGTGTGAAGCATGGTTTTTTCGCTGTAGCGTCTCTTCTTGGGATCCTCGTTTTGCGTGTTGAAGAGTTTGCCCGACCATTTGCACACGTCGATCCCGGCTTTCAGCATGGAATTGATGAGGGAAATTTCCGCCATCTTGATCAGCGGTTGGTCCATGTATTTAGGCAAGATCACCGAAATGAACTTCCCTCGTTTGGTGAGCGTCTGAACGGAGCCAGGTCCACACGTAGCTTTTTTCCCGGATTCCCCGAGCGCTTTCAGCTCTGGGCTGTCTTTCAGGGCGGCGAGATTCCATTCCTTCGCTTTTTGGATCAAGAGGTGAGCGGTCCACGCGTCGCTGAAGAATGCGTTTTCGATTTGGATTTTTCTCTTGGCGTGCTCCACGACCGCTTTGAAGGTTCGTTCCGTCACGCTCCCTGTGAACCAGGAGGTGACCGGGAGCGTGTAAATCAAGCGTCCGCCCCCAACTTTGCGATCCGTGGAAGCGAGCTTCGTCTCATTGCGCGCGGCTTCGCGCCCCCAGGGATCCCCGGGATCATCCAGCCGCCAGATTGGGGCCTTATCGTCGTCGAATGCTCCGGAATTGAATCGCTCGAAGAAAAATCGGTTGATGTCGTTGACGAGCTGGCCTTTGCACAGAATGGCGACGTCGTGCCAGACGAGGTTCCTCCGGTTGAACCCCATGACCTTATCAATGATATTGCCTCCGCTCACGATCGAGCGGGATTCGTTTGAGACGAGCTTGGCATGGTTGACCGCGAAAAACGGCATCATCTGGATCGGGAGCTTCTGGATTTCCCCTTCATTGATGAGGCGGTAACTCGCCCCGAAAAGTTCGAGCGCCGGGAGCAGGGCCCGAAGCGGCGTGACACTCCACGTGTAATTGGTTTTCAGCGGATCAAGAAAGAGTCTGACTTGAAGCGGAGGCAGGGTGCTTTGGAGGAACGCGTCGATCCGTTTGGAGCTGGAGAGGATTTTTTGCTGTTCAGCGTCGCCGAGCGGGCTCGCTTTGAGTTTGAGCCGCGCATATTCTTTTTTTAGATTTTTAGCTTCTCTGAGGAAGGTCTTCCCGCTGGGAATCTTCTTCAGCTGACTACGACTGCGTTCGCTCAGGCGCGCGAACTCTTGTTCGACATTCTCTGAGCGAGAAAGCGTCTTTTGAATTGAAGCCGAGGACTCTCCCTCGTCCTCGAGCTGTTTTTGAAGCCAGTCGCGTTTGAGCTCAATCACCCGCTCACGGTGCCCGGAACTTGCGGCCCTCTGAAGCTGCTCGATATCCACGAGGGCTTTTTGATTTTCCAAAAAACGGTACTCTCCGTTTTTATCGGGAAGATAAGGTTCGGTGCCTGGCGCGCTCTCGAGCTTGCTCGCGATGCGCCTAATGTTGTTGAGTCGAGCTTGCTGCTTTTGGATTCCGCTCAGTTGCTCCAGGCTTCCTTTCTTGCCTTGGAGAAGCCAATCGTAATCGGGCAGAAGCTGAGCGATGATCTCTGCCCCCAAAATATACCCGAATCGGTCGCCGTAGAGTTCAAACTGACTGATGTTGAGAAAGAGTTTCGCATCACGAACGGTGGCGAGGGTCTCGTGCCGATGCTCGATGCCATCGACCAGGACGGTGAACTGATTGTGGGGGCGGAATTGGTAATGATGGTGCTTGCTGCGAATGGGGCGTGAGAGCTCGTCCAGGTAATCTTGGAATTCCCGGCCATTGAGGTGCTCAAAGGAGCGTTTGGAAGTATCGGCGTGCGCGGAAAATAAAAGCGAAAAAATAACGATTCCTGAAAAAAGGCGAACTCGCATGAAAATCCTCATGGATACATGAAAAGGCTTTAACAGTGAGGCGAAGGGGTGTCAATCTTGAGTAAGTGGTGCGCCGTGTACGGGGGAATGAGTTCAAGGCAAGTGAATCTCGGAGAGCTGAATGATCCCCTCAACGTGAGCAATAAATCCGCCGTATTCAAAATTTCCTGCAAAGATTCGCCTCCGACGAACTAACCCCCCTCCACCTGCTTCCACGCTTCCAGGAAGCGCTTCACTTGGGCATCGGGATCCGCGGGGAGCTTCGCCCCTTGCGCTTGAAGGCCGCTCCAGATCTTGGGCAAAAAACCCATGTGCCGCAGGCCGGGCAGGTGGGGGATCCCGCCGTTGAAATCACTGCCGATCATGATGGATTCAACCGAAAGAGTCTGGGCGAGCTGCCGGTACTGCTCAGCGAATTTTTGGATGCTCGTTCGTCCTTCAGCGACGCTGACTCCGAGCATTTCGGAGCTCGGCATGACGCCAATGATTCCGTGCGTGCGCCGAACCTGTTCGAGTTGCTTCAACGAGAGGCCTCTCTCCGCTCCGTAAAAAGAGCGAAGGGCGGTGTGCGAGTAAAGCAGCGGTTGTCCGGCCTGTTCGAGCAGAGGGAGAAGCTCCCATTGCGCGGCGTCCGAAGCATGAGCCAAATCAATCCAGACTTTGCGGTCTAGGAGTTTTTTCGCGAGTTCACGCCCAGCCGGTGTGAGCCCGCGGGGATTCGTGCGGATTCCCTCTTCGATTCGCGGAGAAAAGAACTGTTTGATCCAAGCCCCCGGCGAGCTCCAAACGCGAAAGCCCGCGAGAAAGGCCACGCCCCCCAGCTCATCATCCGTCAAATGAAGGAGAGTGACGATGCGGATTCCCCCCTGATCGATGAAGCGAGCCAAGTCGCTTTCAGTCTCAAGAATTCCCGAGGCCCCTTCAAGCGCGAGGACTAAAACCTTGCGCCCCTGCTTCAGCGCTTGTTCCGCCTGAGAGGAGGATCGGGCAAGGATCCATTGGGGATCCTTTTTGACGAAGGATTCCGCCGCTTGGATCTGAGCGTGAATGGATTCTTTCAGGGATGAAACCAGCCCAGGGTGCGCGTAGAGGGAAGCCACGACGATCGAAGCCCCGGATTGATCCAGGGTCAAGGGATTGATTTGCGACTGGAAGCGGCTTTCCCAGGACTGAGATTCAATGGGTCCTTCGAAGCTCCCCTTGAAAATCCAGCCGAGCCCTCTTTCCATGAAAAGATGCGCGTGGAGATCGACGCTTTGGATCGAGGCGGCATTGATTTCAGCGCGGGAGATGGAAGCGGCAGACCAGCTGAGTCCCAGCCCAATGAACAACCAGATCAGGGGCCGTATCGAGGCGCGACCCAATTTTTGAAGGATTTTAGATCGAAAACGAATCCAATGCTGCTCTACCCGACGCGCGATCTTGGTTTCGATTTCAGGGGTGAAGCCGAAGCTGGCCACCCAGCTTCGGGCGGTTTGAAGGGCGGGCAAAATCAAAAGACTCTCGGATTCCTCCGGGGGAGTGAGGGAGGGGCGCGTTCTCCAGTGAAGGGCGGCTTGGCTCTCAATCCAGGCCCGGTAATGGGGATAAGCCCACAGGTGAAATTCCAGAGCGGCTGGCAAATGAGCTCCTCGGACCGCGGATTGCAAGAGGGTGTAAGGTGAATCATCGAGAGCTTCCGCGGTGAGCGGGGGCTTGAAGATATTCGCATCCGGGGAAAGAGATTCGTTCGGCGGTTCCCCGCGATTTTCCAAGGCGTGGAGCAAAACCGTTTCGCCGAAGAGGTCCCGCATTTCAATGAGCACTTGAGCCTGGGTAGTGAGGACCTCGACGAGGTATTCCACGAGTCTCATTCGTAAATTCTCGAGAGCTTCATTTTTTTCCGGGCTCCCAGCATGCGGCCCAGGGATTTGATCTCGGGTCGAGCGGCGACGTACCATCGGCCGACCCATTGATTTTTTTGAGTCCCCGCGAATTCCATGAAGAGAACGATCGCTTTGGGCCAGAGTTTTTTGCGAAGGGATTGATCCCACTTTTCCACGGATCGGATCGCGACGCTCGCTTCAATCGACCAGATTCTCCAGCTCGCGCGCAGAGCTTCGGCGGCGATCGCGGATTCCCATCGACGGTCGAATCGATCCCACTTCTCGCGGCTAATCCACTTGAAAAGCGGTCGGGGGAGCTCCGTTTTTGAGGCGGGGCTGACCGCCAGGGATTCCTTTTCCAAAAGCTCAAGAAGGGAAGGGGGGAACTTCTTGAGGTTTCGGCACGCAATGACTTGAAGCTCCAGTTGCTCCAGCAATCGCGCGTCATCCTGGCAGCCCGTGGCGAGGGAGCTCGATTTTTTAAAATGGATGTGAATGGCCAGCTCTCGGAGCAGGCTGAGTTGGAGGAGGCGCGACTGCGCGGAGTCGTGGGCGATCTTCCAGCGTTTCTGCAAGGATTTGAAAACGGGGCTCACGGGATCCAAGTCACTTCATCCCAAGATTGCAGTTTCGCGGGAAGGGGACGCTCAGGTGAGCTCCCCAAAAAATCGGCATAGGAGATTCCGATGATTGGGAGGGAAAGGGTTTTGAGGTTCTTTCTCAACGCTTCCAAGGATGCCGCAGGCGGAAGGTGTCGTTTGCCAAGAGCGTCCGAAAAGCCAATTCCCAGCGCGATGAAATGAAGCGTCCTTCCTCTCCAGTCCATCGGGCAATACATGCATTCGCCCTCCTTGCCGGTGAGCTGCCCTTGACTCATGAGCCTGGAGAAAAAACCCCGCAATCTCCAATCTAAAACGCCGAGCAAGCCGCCGTGAGGCCGTTCATTTTGGGTGCAGCTGAGCACGAGGCCCTCGATTTTTCCTGAAAAAAGAGATTCTTCGGCGTGGGTGTCCAGGGTTTTCATGGGTGGATCAGGGACGATTCAAGGATTTGCGGATGGAATCCAGGATGCCGTTGACAAAGCCCGGGGTTTCCGGGGTCCCGAATTGCTTGCCGAGTTCAATGGCTTCATCGATGATGATGGAGCTCGAAGTTTCCGGAAAACGAAGCATCTCATTCACGGCCATCCTCAATAAGCAGCGGTCCAGGGAAGCCATTCGACTGACTTTCCAGTGCGTCGCGTGCCGTTCCAAAAGTTCATCAATCGATTCACGATCCAAGAGGGATCCGCTGACGAGCTCCGAGGCGAATTCCCGAAGATCTTCCGGGACTTTAAAGTGATCAAAATGCTGGTTCAAGCGGGGAATGAGCTCCGAAGGAGCTTTCTGTTCGCCGGTATCCAGGGAATAGAGAATCTGAAGCGCGGACTCGCGCGCTCGATGCCGTGAACTCAAGGGGCCTCCGTTTCAGATCCGAGAGACCCGCGCAATTCAGCCACGAATTCCTGAACGTCCCGGAATTCCCGATAAACCGACGCAAAGCGCACATAGGCAATTTTATCCAGGCGTTGAAGCTCCTGCATGACTAAGTTTCCAATCGTCCCCGAAGGGACCTCTTTGAAGCCCAGGGCGAGCACTCGCTTTTCGACGCTGGAGACCAGCTCATCAATTCGTGAAAGGGAGATGGAGCGTTTCTGACAGGCTCTTTGCACGCCGGAGCTGATCTTCTCCCGGAGATAGGGTTCCCGTCTTCCGTCTTTTTTGATGACTGCGGGAAAAATTTCTTCCACTCGTTCATAAGTCGTAAAGCGTCCTTGGCATTCGAGGCACTCCCTGCGTCGACGAATGCTGTCATTCGTCTGATTGATCCGTGATTCGACCACTTTTGTTTCAGGCGTGCTGCAAAAAGGGCATTTCACGGGAGGACCTCCTGCACTCCATCTCTATCGGATTCTGGGCGGAGGTTCAATGAAAGCCTTGAATTCAAAAGGCGTAGAGGGGGTGGCTTCGGCAAAGAGAACGGACTTCTCCTTGGACCTTCTTCAGCGTCACTTCATCCCCCTTGCTTGAAAGCACTTGGCGGATCCATTGGGCGAGCAGCTTCATTTCAGCTGATCCCAAGCCCCGCGAGGTGACCGCGGGGGTTCCAATCCGGATCCCGCTGGTGATTCGCGGAGATCGTCGGTCATCCGGCACGGCATTCTTGTTGACGGTGATTCCTGCGAGATCCAGCCACCGCTCCGCGTCCTGGCCTGTGACGCTTCCGTCAAGAAAGGGGCTCAAATCGAGGAGCATTAGATGATTGTCCGTGCCTCCGGTGACGAGCTTGAATCCAGCGTTCATGAGCTCGTCGGCCAAAAGCGCGGCGTTGGAGACGACCCTTTTTTGGTATTCAATGAAGGATGGGGCCAGCGCTTCCTGAAAGGCGACGGCCTTGGCCGCGATCACGTGCATCAGAGGCCCACCCTGAATTCCCGGAAAAATCTGGGAGTTCACGGCTTTAATGGCTTCCTGAGACGAAAGAATCAAGCCTCCTCGCGGGCCACGAAGCGTTTTATGCGTCGTTGAAGTCGAATAGGTCGCATGGGGGACGGGCGAGGGGTGAAGGCCTGCCGCAACTAACCCCGCGATATGGGCCATGTCAACGACCAGCTTGGCGCCGGATCGCGCTGCGATCTCCGAAAACGCTTGAAAATCGATGAGCCGGGGATAGGCGCTCGCCCCCGCGACGATGACTTTCGGGCGTTCGCGTTTGGCGATTTCCTCAATCTGATCATAATCGAGCCGATGCGTCTGGGAGTGAAGGCCGTAGCTCACCACGCGAAAGAGCTTGCCGCTGAAGTTCACCGGGCTCCCGTGAGTCAGGTGTCCGCCATGGGCGAGATCCATGCCGAGCAGCGTGTCTCCCGGTTTCATCAATGCCAGATAGACGGCCATATTGGCTTGCGAGCCGGAGTGAGGCTGAACGTTCGCGGCCTCCGCCCGAAACAAGCGCTGGGCCCTTTCAATGGCGAGGGATTCCACTTGATCCACGAACTCGCATCCACCGTAATAACGCTTATGGGGATATCCTTCGGCGTATTTATTCGTGAGCACCGAGCCCTGAGCTTCGAGAACCGCGCGGCTCACGACGTTTTCCGAGGCGATGAGTTCAAGACCCTCTTCTTGGCGTTTGAGCTCGCGCCCAATCGCAGCGGAGATTTCAGGGTCAACGGCGTTTAAAGGGCGATTTTCCATGATCAGGGGGATTCACTTTCTAGTTGGGAGAGCTGCGTGATGCGTTGGAGGTGACGAGCTTCGGAGAGGGGTTTCGCGAGCAGCCAGCTCTGGACAATTTCCGCGGCGTATGGAGCGGCCAAGAAGCGCCCTCCTAGGCACAGGACGTTGGCGTGGTTGTGCTCGCGGGCGAAGCGCGCTGAAACTGGGTTTTCAACCAAGGCGGCTCGAATGCCCTTGCATTTATTGGCTGCGATGCTCATTCCAATGCCGCTGCCGCAGATTAAAATCCCGAGAGGGGCCTGTCCTTTTTGAATCGCTTGGCAGAGTCGCAGGGCGAATTGAGGGTAGTCGACGGAGGCCGTCTCTCGATCCGTCCCGAGATCCATCCATTTCAAGGTCTTGAGGTGCATCTGAAGCGCCTGCTTCAAGCCAAAGCCCGCATGGTCCGATGCGATGAGAAGCGGGGCAGAGAGGTCCGTCACGAAATATCCCTTCCGAAGATCAGGCTCGCGTTGGTGCCGCCAAAGCCGAAGCTATTGGAAAGGCTGTAAGGGGTGGGCCAGGTTTTCGCTTGTTGAGGAGTGAAATCAAAGCCCAGTTTTTTGCACTCCGGGTCCAAGTTTTCGAGGTTGATGGTGGGAGGAATTTTCCCGTCCCTCATGGCGAGAATGCAGAAAAGCGCCTCCAGCGATCCAGCAGCCCCGAGCAGGTGCCCCGTCATGGATTTGGTGGAGCTAATTTTCAGATGCTTCGTTCCTGAGGGAAAAACTGATGCGATGGCCTTGATTTCTTCGACATCACCCGCGGGAGTGGAAGTGCCGTGGGCGTTCACATAGGCGATTTTCTCGGGAGCGAGATTTGCGTCAGCCAAAGCCAAGCTCATCGCGCGCCGGCCTCCCTCCCCGTCAATCGAAGGGGAGGTGAGGTGATGCGCGTCCCCAGTGGCGCCGTATCCCAGAACCTCAGCGTAAATTTTAGCCCCTCGCCTGCGCGCATGCTCCAGCTCCTCGAGAACGAGAATCGCAGAACCCTCTCCCATGACGAAACCGTCGCGATCCCGGTCAAAGGGTCGAGACGCCTTCAGCGGAGCTTCATTACGTGTGGAAAGCGCGCGCATCGCCGCGAAACCCGCGATCCCCATCTCACAGATAACGGCCTCGCTGCCGCCTGCGAACATCACATCGGCTTCCCCGCGTTGAATGAGGCGAAAGGACTCCCCAATGCTATGCGCGCTAGAGGCGCAAGCCGTGACGCTGCAAAAGTGAGGGCCCCTGAGGTTCAAGAGCACGCTCAACTGACCAGACGCCATATTGGGAATCGATTGCGTAATGAAGAACGGAGTGACGCGCCGGTATCCCTTGGCCAGGAAATCGTCGTGCACTGCTTGAATCTCGGGGAGCCCCCCCATTCCTACGCCGATGTTGATTCCCATGCGATCAGAATTGAGTTGCTCACGTTGAGCGTCGAGCCCCGAGTCCTCATAGGCCTCAAGTCCCGCAGCCAGCGCGAAATGGACGTAGCGCCCAACGCGCCGGGCATCCTTGGCGTTGGCCGCTTGGGTCACCGCGGCTTCCGCGCGCCCCCGAGGATAAAAGGGGCCCGATGCTCGAGTGACGTCAAAACCGCGCACTTCCGCCGCGAAAGTGACGGGGCTTTCCTGAGGATCAAAAAGAGTGATCGGCCCTGGTCCTGGCTTGCCTTCGAGGGCATGGCCCCAAGACTCGCGGGCCGTGAGACCGAGGGGGCTGACGGCCCCGATGCCGGTGACAACGACTCGCTTTTTCATTGGCAAAGCTTAGTGGGTGGATTTGGAAGCGATGTACTTGACGACGTCTCCGACGGTCTTCATCTTTTCAGCGTCTTCGTCCGGGATATCGAGGTCGAATTCCTCTTCCATCGTCATGACGAGTTCGACGATATCCAAGCTGTCGGCTCCGAGGTCATCGATGAATGAAGCATTTTGAAGCACCTTTTCAGGCTCAACCGCCAGCTGATCGCAGATGATGTTACGAACTCTTTCTTCTACCGTTGCAGACATTTTCGCATTCTCCTCAATGCTTCAATTGGATCCAATTCCTATATGTACATTCCACCATTGATCCCGATGACTTGACCTGTGATGAAACGACTCGCAGGTGAAGCCAGGAATGAGACGAGCGATGCGACGTCTTCCGGGGATCCAAAAAACCCGAGTGGAATGTTTCGCAGAATCGCCTCTTTTTGCGCTTCAGTCAAGGCCAGAGTCATATCCGTCGAGATGAATCCGGGCGTGATGACGTTGACTCGGATGTTGCGGCTCGCGAGCTCCTTGGCGATGCTTTTGCTGAAACCGATGAGCCCGGATTTTGCGGCGGCATAAGCGGACTGGCCCGCATTGCCGCACTCGCCGATGACCGAAGCGATTTGAAGGATGCAGCCCTTTCTCTGTTTCATCATTTGAGCGGAGGCCGCGCGGGAGCAGTAGATTGCCCCTTTGAGGTCGACCTCAAGCATGCGGTCCAAATCCTCGTCCTTGAGGCGCACGAGGAGAGCGTCAATGGAGATCCCCGCATTATTGATCAATGCCGAAACGGGTCGATGAAAAGTCGAGAGAATCCAGTCGAACTTCTCGCGCACGCTCGCGGAGTCGGAGACGTCAAAGCCGCAGGGCACGGCGTGCCCCCCTTCGCGTTCAATGGACGCGGCGAGCTCGCGCGCCGTTTCTTCCCGCGAAGCGTAGTTGATCACGACGAAGTAGCCGTCCCGCGCGAGCTGGCGGCAAATCGCGGCTCCGATCCCCCGGGAGCCGCCAGTCACAAGAGCGATCGGTTTTGAAGCATCATTTGTCATGCGCGGGCTCCTTGGATGAAAGACTCCATTGCGGAGAGGTTCGCGGCGCAGTTCATTTGAGCTGATTCCGCGGAAACTTTCAGGGGGGCGGCGATTCGCTTGAGAAGCCCGCTTAAAACCTTGCCCGGTCCGAACTCGATGAAGCGAGTGAATTCGGATTGCAAAAGCGCTTCAACGGAATGCTTCCAGAGCACCGGATGATCGATCTGCCGGATCAAGAGCTCCAGGATCGTTGAATGCTCCGAACTCATGCGGCCCGTCACATTTGGTACATAAGGACAGTTTAAAGATCGGGGCAGAGAGGTCTGGGGGAGCTGCGAAAAAAGTTCGGCCATCGTCTCGCGCGCCGGCTTCATCAGCGAGCAATGGAACGGGGCGCTCACGGGAAGCGGAATCGCCTTCACTCGATTCCACTCCGGGCGCGTAGACAGGAGCTGAGCGGCGATCTCAATGGCGTCCTTCGAGCCCGCGATCACGGTCTGCTCCGGCGAATTGAAATTGGCGGGTTCCACCAGCGCCTCGACTTCAAAGGAATTTTCTTCGGAGGAGGATGACCCTCGGGCTTCAGAGGCTTTCCGGGTGGCGAGCTCGCAGAGCGCTTTCGTATCCTGCTCCGTCATGCCCAAAAGCGCCGTCATGGCGCCTTGGTTGAGCGGAACGGCCTTCTGCATCGCTAGACCTCGCGCGCGCACCCATTGAACGGCGGGCGCGAAGGGGAGGGCTCCCGCCGCTACTAAGGCGGAGTATTCCCCCAGCGAATGCCCGGCGGTCGCAGATGGACGGTACTCCAACTCTTTTTCAGCCACACGAAAAGCGGCGACGGCGGCGGTCAGCAAGCAAGGCTGAGTGTTCTCGGTGCGAGTGAGGTCGCTTTCCGGCCCATCGAAGCAAAGGCGTTTCAAATCAACGCTCAGCGCATCCGAAGCCTCCTCGAAGGTTTCGCGGGCGACGGGGAATTGCTGATAAAGATCCTTTCCCATCCCGACGTGCTGTGAGCCTTGTCCCGGAAAAAGCGCGACCGTTTTCATGATTCAACCCCACCGTAAGAGCAATGATCCCGAAGTGAGACCCGCGCCAAAAACATTGAGCAAGAGGAGCTGATTCTCGCGAATGCGACCATCCCGGACCGCCTCGTCCAAAAGAGCGGGGACGGTAGCCGCGGAAGTATTGCCGTATTGCTTAAGATTCACGAGCACTCGATCCATGGGTAGCCCCACGCGTTTTGCGGTGGCTTCCAAGATGCGCAAATTCGCCTGATGGGGGAGCATCCAGTCCAAATCCTCAAGCTTCAATCCATTGGCCTGCAAGGCTTCAAAGGTCAACTCGGAAAGTGTTTTCACCGCGGATTTAAAAATTTCCTTCCCCTTCATCCGCATTTTATCCAGCCCCTGCGCTCGGTGCTCTTCGGTCGTCTCTTGATTGGACCCTCCGGTCTCGATGAAGAGATAGTCCCATTCGCTCCCATCGGAGCGCAGGTGGTGGGAAAGAATCCGGCGCGAAGAGCCTGCCTCGGTCCGCTCAACGACCACGGCGCCCGCCCCATCGCCGAAAAGGATGCAGGAGGAACGGTCTTTCCAGTTGGTCATCGTGCTCAAGACATCGCTTCCAATGACCAGCGAGGTTTTGACTTGCCCGGTCTGGATGAATTGATCAGCGACGGCCAGAGCGAAAACAAAGCCCGAGCAGACCGCGTTGAGGTCCAAGGCCCAGGCTTTGCGCGCCTTCAATTTTTCTTGGAGGAGGCACGCCGAGGAAGGCATGGGCAAATCGGGCGAGCACGTCGCGAACAGGATTTGGTCGATTTCTTCGGGGTGTTTTCCCGCCATTTCCAAGGCCTGAAGGGCGGCACGGTACGCTAGCGAGGAGTTTCGCTCGTTCGGATCCTTGGGATCCATGATTCGGCGCTCAGAAATCCCCGTGCGCTCGCGGATCCATTCATCCGTAGTATCGATCGTGCGACTGAGCTCTTCGTTATGAAGACTTCTTTTGGGAAAAGCGGAACCCGTCCCGGTGATGCGGGACGCGTATCGGCTGAGCTGCATCGCGGTCGATTAAGCCGTCGGATTCGCGGCAGGAAGGTTCAAAACCTGCTTTTTGCCGTAAAAGCCGCAAGCGCAGACGCGATGAGGGCGCGTCGGCTCGTTGCAGTTGGGGCAAGAAACCAGGGTGGTTTTTTCCATGCGATTGCCCGAGGCAAAGCGCCTCATATTGCGTCGGCTTCGAGAAACTTTCTTTTTAGGTGCTGCCATAGTGAAATCTCCACGTCTTCTTTATTGCAAATTCTTCAATGAAGCAAAGGCTGAATGCGAAAAAAGCTTGCTGCAGGCGCAGTTTCCGCGGTTGAAGTCGATTCCGCAGCTGGGGCAGACCCCTTTGCAGTCCTCTTTGCAGAGCGGCTGAAAAGGGATTTGCAGCCGAAGCTGCTCGGTGAGGACGTCACTGAGTTCAATGAAGTCCTCAGTGAGAAACGTCATTTCAAAATCGGAGGAATCTTCGTCATGCGCCCGCCCATGCAGTTGTTTGGAGGGGTGACCTCGGTGGTCCACCCCGGCCAAAACGGGGTCTTGGCAGAACAAAGCGGAAAATTGAGTGTCGCAGGGGAGCCGAAATGATTGGCCGCAGCGGCTGCAAAGGAGGTTCAGGGAAGTGGCGATTTTTCCTGTGATGACAACCACTTCGTCGACTTTTCGAAGGTTGAAGTGAAGATCGGCCGCACGGAGCTTGGGCTTGTTGGTCAGCCCGCGTGCCAAGTTCAGGGCGCTGGTTTGATCATCATCAAATTCATCGAGATTTTCGATGGCTTTGATGACCCAGGCATCCTTCTCTGAGAAGTCGAGAAGCTTCTCTTGTTGAGTAATTTCGTTCAGATGGACTTTCATAAAGGTGACGACATTACCCGGGAATAGGGTGGGTGTCAAATAGTCGGTTATTGGGTTAAGGAGGGCCTCTTATCTGCGAGGTTGATCATCTCGGTTCATCTCTCAATGCGTGCGGGCTGGCTCGAAGTGCACGCTGCGTATCGCTTGAGTAGCGCTTTCTTGGAATCGCCCGTCCGCATCGCCTCTGCCATCACCCAGCGCCGAAAGGCCTCTGGCAAAAGCAAACCGCCCCCCGCGAGTGCGCCGTTTTCAAGTCGGCACGCGCCATCCACATTCCTCACCTTGAGCGGCCCGAACTGAAACCACTGATTCGCTGGCATCCCCGCTGCGGTCACGCAATCGGATACAAAGCAGATTCGATTTCTGGGATGCAGTTTGAGCGTCCAGTCGATCACTGTAGGATGCACATGGACTTGATCCAAAATGAGTTCAATCCAAACGTTGGGATTGCCGAGTGCCGCGCCCAAAACGCCTGGGGCCCGCTGATGAAAATTCAACGCGTTCCACGCATGGGTGACTTGGCTAAATCCGGAATCGAACGCTCGCGTGGCCTGTTCTTGAGTTGCCTGTGAGTGCCCGATGGAGAGGCGGATGCGACGGGGCTTTGCCCACTCCGTGAGGGCTAGAAGTTCGCGCTTGGAAAGCGCCTCAGGGGCCAAAGTGACGATTCGGATCGTCTTTTGGCTCAGTTCCCAAAGTTCTTTGAGCTCAGAGAGCTGAAAGGGTCGCAAAAACTGGGGAGGGTGAGCCCCACAGCACTGGGTATTGAGATAAGGCCCTTCCAAATGGATCCCCAGGGGGCGGGTTTTGGGGGTTCGATCTCCAGAATGGGCACGAAACTGAGTGATCCATTGGCCAAGTCGCTGGACCGTTTCTTTCAGCTGCGGCCAATCCGATGAAACTGTGGTAGGACAAAAAGCAGCCATCCCAGCCTTCCAAAGGCGTTGGGTGAGCCAATCGAGTTGAGAAATGGGGGCGCTTGAAAGGTCCACGCCAAATGCCCCATGAAAATGCAGATCGACCGCTTGAACTTGATTTAACAAGGACTTTGGTGAAATGGTCTTGACTGCGGCACGGTTGCGTGGCACCTCAAAAAACATATCATGCTGCAATTACACAAGAAAGTGATATCCCTCATGAGTCTGACAAAGAACAAAAGGCCCGCGCCCGCAACTGCCAAGAAGGCAGCTCCAGCCCCGGCCAAAGCGAAACCTCAACCCTCAGCAGCCAAGAAAAAGGCGGAACCCAAACCCGTTGCAGTCGCCGCGAGCTCTGCCAAAACAGCCCCCGCCCCTCAGAAAGCAGCGGGAAAAGAAAAGAAAAGCGGTTCAGCCGCGGGTAAGAGAGCTTCTTCGGGCAGCCGGGGCGGCTCGAATTTGCACAGCTCGGAGATGTGCCGAGAGGTAGCTTGCGAAGGCCTTTCCACGACTGGCGGGTATTGCCGGCTGCACTACATCAAAAATTGGAAAAAGATCAAACGCAAGGAACTCATCCTGAAGGAGAAGAAGCTCAATCAATATATTGAGGAATTGGTCGCCAAGTACCCGGATAAATACATCGAGGCGATTCGCCAGGATTTGGCGAGCGACAAGGATTTCGCCAAAGTGATTTATGACTTGGATCTTGACGAAGGAGTGGATGATTTTGACGTCGAGGGTGGGGAGTCCGTGGATTCGGTGATTGACACGATCCGGCGCGACTTTGATGACGAAGGTGAGGGCTTCTAAAGCCGCTCAATGAAGTTTTTTTCGGCTCGGATCGTTTTGATCGAGCCATTGATCCGCGAGCTGATCCAGCTTGAGGTTCGTGCGGTCGACTTTGAAGTAGATCGTGTGCTTTCTTGCCGGGGCTTCCGTCCATCGCAAGGGGAGGCCTTCAATCTGGCTCAGAGGCTGACTCTGGATCGCTTCCCAATCCGCGAGATTTTTTTTCGACAAGAGCACTGAAAAAAGCGACTCGAGCGCATCCACGCACTCGGAGAGCAGGTCGTGGAGCGAAGGGGCGCTCGCCTGGGGATCGAAGTCGCAGCTTGCGAATCCCGAATAAGCTTGAATTTGGTTGGACTGGGTCAAAGAAACGCAAAGAACAATTTCATCCGCGAATACTTCACCGTACACTTCAAAGCTCGGCGTGGAGCGGGCGGAAGTGAGCTCTTTCAGCTCGCCCTGATAATGCGTTCCAAAGACCCCCCTCACGAGTTTGAGGTAGTCGTGCGGGAGGAGGGAGGGTTTGCCGGATTTATTGTTTCTGCGTTCGAGGGTTTGCATGAAAGTTCTTTCCTATTTTAGATCATTCCCGCAGGCAATTTTTCAAGTCGGGGGAGTTCTTTGAGTTGGAGGATGAGCTCCAGTTTTTTCTTTCCACGCTGGATTTGCGCTGAAAGCTTGTCGTCGGGCTTGTGCTTGGCCAGAATGCGCTCGGCTTCGTTGGGTTCGAGCGTCGGGGTGCCCGCAAGGCTCAGCAGAATATCGCCCTGCTGAAGCCCCGCGAGATCGGCGGGGCCCTCCGAAACCAGGTTGTAAATGAGAACGCCTTTGTTTGAGCCGAGTCGGTAATAACGGGCCAAGGGAAGGGTGACTTTTTCGCCGAGAATTCCCAGCCAAGGCCGAACGACGCGGCCCAATTTTTTAAGATCCGGGAGACTGTTCTTGGCTTCATTGACCGGGATGGCGAATCCAAGCCCCCCGCTTTGCCCCGTCTTTGAAAAAATCACGGTATTGATCCCGATCACTTCCCCTTTCAGGTTGAACAAGGGGCCGCCGCTGTTTCCAGGATTGATGGAGGCATCAGTTTGGAGAAAATTATCAAAAGGCCCTTGGCCGATGGTGCGGTTTTTCGCGCTGATGATCCCCAAGGTCACGGTGTGCTGAAGCCCGAAAGGATTGCCGACCGCGAAGACGGATTCGGCGATGCGGACCGTCTCGGAGTTCCCGAGGATCACGGGCTTCAGGTCCTTTGGCGGCGTTTTCTTCCCTTTTTCCTGAATCTGCAGGAGGGCTAAATCCGTTTTCTGATCTTTCCCGACGATCCTCGCCGTGAATTGCCGTTTATCCAAGAGCGTGACCGCCACTTCATCGGCTTGATCGACGACATGGTCATTGGTGAGGATGTATCCCTCGGAATCAATCAAAAGACCGGAGCCCAGCGAGGTCTGCTTTCTTTCTTGGGGAATGCCCCAGAGCCGCATGAATTCATCCATTCCCAAAACTTGCGTCGTGTAAATCGTCGTCGAGCTGATGTTGACCACGCTGGGAAGGATTTTTTCGACAAGATCTGGAAGGTTGGGCGGAGGAGGGGGAGAGGCCCACGCAACGCCGACATCGGAGTGGGGAGAGGTGGCTGAAGGGGCGCTTGACAGCGAAGAAGAGGGTGATTTTTGGCAGCTTGTCAGTAGGGTCAGCAGGAGGCAAAATCGAATCGCTTTGGGCATTTGCAATGGACCTCGTTCAGAGTTAGTTTCAGTAGCAAAAAACCGCCCGCTTTGCGAGGGGAAGGAGAGCATTTTCATGACGGAAGCTTGGATCGTTGGGACGGCTCGTACGCCGATCGGAAGTTTTCAAGGTAGTTTGGCTTCGGTGCCCGCGCCAAAATTAGGAGCCGCGGCGATTCAAGGCGCCTTGTCGCGCGCCGGGGTAAAGCCCCAATCCGTGTCGGAGGTCATCCTGGGCAACGTGCTTTCGGCTGGGGTGGGGCAGGCTCCCGCCCGGCAGGCCCTGATTTATTCGGGCATCCCGAATTCCGTACCCGCGATGACGATCAATAAAGTTTGTGGAAGCGGCATGAAGGCCATCATGCTCGGCGTTCAGTCCATCCTAACCGGCGAGAGCGAGATCGTGGTCTCGGGCGGGATGGAAAGTATGAGCCTTTCCCCTTATCTGCTTGAAAACGCGCGTTCGGGTTTTCGAATGGGGCATCAAAGCGCCGTGGATTCGATGATCCGCGACGGTCTGTGGGATCCCTACCAGAGTCAGCATATGGGCCAGTGCGCCGAGCTTTGCGCTCGCGAACGCCAATTCTCGCGCCAAGCTCAGGATGATTACGCCATTCAGAGCTTCAAGCGCGCCCAAGAAGCGCAAAAGCAGGGCAAGTTCAAGGTGGAGATCGCGCCAGTGCAGGTCCCCTCCAAAAAGGAACCGATCATCGTGGATCAAGACGAAGGCCCCGGCAAAGCGCAGTTCGATAAGATTCCCGGGCTGAAGCCGGTGTTCGATCCCAAGGGAACCGTGACCGCGGCGAACGCTTCGACCATCAATGACGGCGCGGCGGCGCTGGTGCTCGCTTCAACGGATGCGGTTAAAAAACACGGGCTCAAGCCTTTGGCCAAAATCGTGTCCTCCGGCACGTTCGCGCAGGACCCCAATTGGTTTACCACTTCGCCGATCGAGGCGATGCGGCGCGCTCTCACCAAGGCGAATTGGCCGATGGAGAGCGTGGATCTCGTCGAGGTGAATGAGGCGTTCGCGGTCGTCGCGCTCGCGGTTCAAAAAGAGCTCGGCATTCCCAATGAGAAGTACAACGTCTGGGGCGGAGCGATCTCGCTCGGGCATCCGATCGGGGCGAGCGGTGCGCGCATCGTGGTGACGCTGCTTTCGGCGCTGATGGATCGGGGCCTAAAACGCGGGATGGCGGGCATTTGCATCGGGGGCGGAGAAGGCACGGCTCTCTGCATTGAGCGCGTATGAATAAGATCGTCGCCGACGCGCGGGAAGCCACGCGCGACATCGCGGATGGCGCGGTGCTCGCGATCGGGGGCTTCGGGCTCTGCGGAATCCCCGAGAATTGCATTCAGGCGCTCGTCGAGCGGGGAACGAAGAACCTCACTTGCATCTCGAACAACGCGGGCGTCGATGACTTTGGAATCGGACTCATGCTGCAAAAGCGGCAAGTCAAAAAAATGATCGCAAGCTACGTGGGCGAGAACAAGCTCTTCGAGTCGCTGTTCTTGAGTGGCGAGATGGAAGTGGAGCTCACGCCGCAAGGCACTCTCGCGGAGAAGCTTCGCGCCGCGGGCGCCGGGATTCCCGCGTTCTATACTCCAACGGGAGTGGGAACGAAGATCGCCGAAGGGAAGGAAACGCGCGAGTTCCATGGGCGCAAGTTCATCTTGGAGCAGGCGCTCCACGCGGATTTCGGGCTCGTGAAAGCGTGGAAGGGCGATGCGTGGGGCAATCTCGTGTTTAGAAAAACCGCGCGCAACTTCAATCCGTTGGTCGCGGTCGCGGGGAAGATCACGATCGCGGAGGTGGAGGAGCTCGTGCCGCTCGGGGCGCTCGATCCCGATCAGGTTCACGTCCCCGGCATTTACGTGAAGCGGATTTTTCAGGGAAAAAACTATCAAAAGCGAATTGAGAAACGGACGGTACGCTCATGAGCGCTACAATAGGGCTCACGCGCGAGCAGATCGCGATGCGCATCGCCCAGGAACTCAAAGACGGCTACACGGTGAATTTGGGAATTGGAATTCCCACGTTGGTGGCCAATTACATTCCTCAAGGCATGACGGTAATCCTCCAAAGTGAGAACGGAATCTTGGGCGTAGGTCCTTATCCAGGCGCCGCCGAGATCGATCCCGATCTCATCAACGCGGGCAAGGAGACGGTGACTGTGCTCCCCGGAAGCGCGTTTTTTTCAAGCGCAGATTCGTTTGCGATGATCCGCGGAGGCCATGTGGATCTGACCGTGCTGGGCGCCATGGAAGTCGATGAGCGAGGCGATCTCGCCAATTGGATGGTACCTGGCAAAGTCGTCAAGGGCATGGGTGGCGCGATGGATTTGGTGGCGGGCGCCAAGAATGTGATCGTGGCCATGCAGCACGTCTCGAAGGATGGAGCGAGCAAGATTCTGTCCCGCTGCACGCTCCCGCTCACAGGCGTGGGTGTGGTGAATAAAGTGGTGACTGAGCTCGCGCTGCTCGAGCGCACGGCGGAGGGCTTCGTGCTCCGTGAGCGCGCGCCGGGGGTCAGCGTCGAGCAGATCAGGCGAGCAACCGCGGCCAAAATGCATGCTCCGGCATCCGTGCCGGAGATGTGTTTGAATTGAACGGCAACGCTTTAATAGCGCTTCAAATCCCCGAATTTGGGGAGCACTTTATCGTTGTAGTATCTCCAGATCTCGTATTGGCTCATTTTCGCGCCGTTTTGATCGCTGCCCTGGACCAGTGAGGGGAGACCTTCCGCTTCCATCGTGAGATCGCGCATCAATGAGACCAGAAAAATCTTCAGATTATGAGCGGACTTTTGGTACCAGTCGCCCAGGCTGACGATCTTCTCGTGATCCCCGTCAAATTGCTCGAACGCCGCTTTCCACCATTCGATTCTCGAGAAAGTCATTCTGGCGTCTTGCGTTTTTTTCTGAGTTTTCTCGGGGAGACGGTTGAATTGAGCGAGGCTTTCGTCAAGGGATCGGCTCAATTCAATGAGGTGAGGCGTCAGCGATTGAAGCTCCGCTTTTTCAGTGAGCGTCAGGATTCGGTTCGCATGGGCCTTGATTTTCAAGAGTTGATCCTTCAATTGATCTGCGGGATCAGCTGAGAGCGCGAGAGCTACGGATTTCGGGTCTTCGCCGGGGTTCAATAACTTGCAGCTGAATCGGTAATGAGTTTCCGAATCGCTTTTGCCCTCAGCAGCTACTGAGAAGGCGACATTGAAGGATTCAACCGCCCCTCTTTTCAAGATCAACGCCGCTGGGATGGGCCACGCTTCATTTTCATTCCGAGCCGTCAAAAGCCCGCCCTGTATGTCTTTCATGCGAATCATCATTCTTTCATTGGGCTGCGTTGACTCTGGATTGAGGCTGACGGTCAGTCCCAGCTCAAAATCAGGTCTTGGGCGCTCCAATTGAAAGTGGACATGTATGGCTCGCCCTCCGCTTTGAGGATGGTCCGGCTCGATTCGAAAGGCGTAAAATTCATTATCAGGCGCATTATGCCTGAGAAGAGGATGCTGAATCGTGATCGGCGCATTTTCATTCAGGGATTCATTTCGAAATGCGCACGCGATTTCTTGGAGCGGGTCCCAGATTTTAGCGGGAGTTTTGATCCCGGTGATGGACCTTCCGGTGCCGCCTTTCTTATAAAAATCTTTCGCCGAGGGCAGGCTCAGCGCGAGCTTGGCGTGAGTGCCATCCGGAAAGATTTCCTTCGCGTCCCGGTCCACGAACAACGAGATCTCGTTGAGAATCGAAAAAGTCTTGAAATGCAGAACCGTCGTTTGATCGATAAGTCTTGTGAAATCTCCCACTGGGACCTGGGTCCGAGCGAGTTCGGGCCGGACATCCTTGAAGTCATGGCAAAACCCGAAAGCTTGTTCCACGCTGGAAAAATAAGCCTCCAGGGACTCGTGGAGCGCTGCGGGATAAGGGGATTTTTTCGGGTCTGTTTCTGCGTCAAAGTCGAGCTGGCTCAGGGTTTTTCCGAATTCTTCGAGGCTCGAGCAAATCTCGTCCCCGTTGCTTTTTGAGACTAATTGGGTCTGGATTTTTTTCAACATGCCGCTGAGCTCCTCGGAGGCACCTTGGAGCCTTGCAATTCGCTCGGGGTTTGGCATCAGAATCGCTTTATGCTTCAGAATCGCTTTTTGCAGGCTGATTGCTGCGTGTTGATTGAATCCATAGATGTGGGCGAGCTCGTGGCCGATCAGCGCGCGTAGTTCTAAATCCAGTGCACTCGGGGGAATGCGGGTGAGCTTTTCCTGGTTGAGGAAGATTTTCCCGCTTTGCGTGACGCACGCCTCTTCTTCAGCGCTCTCTTGCTTGATGCAGGGCGAGGTTTGAATCGTTTCGATCTCAGGCCCGGGGGACTTCAAGAGTTCGTTGATTCCAAGGGTCTTGGTAGAGGTGCCCTCGAGAATCCCTTTGAAGACTTCATTCGCTTTGGGTTCAAAGCGGGAGTTCCCTCCTTGAATTTCAAGCTCGGCGCGGTGAAAGATGTTTCGAAGCTGATGCTGCCAGTCTTGAGTGGCCGCGACAATTTCTTCGGGAGTGCTCTTGGATCCGCTGCCGCCGGATCCATCCACCCCTCCTGAGCTTGCCGCTGAGGAATGGTCCGTGGTGCGGGCAGGCTGGTCTTTCCCACATCCGTTTCCGAGAAGTATCAAGAACACCAAGCTCGTCGCCTGAAACCCTGCTTTTTTATATAGTTTCAATTTTTCCATATCAAATCTCCTTGAGTGGGAGAGGTATGACGCGAGAGGCTATATCTTTCTATATAAAATTAGTCAATTTTAGCCTTAAAAGATAACTAACTAGATAATTTAAAATTATAACTATCTAGTTATAATGAAAAATATGGATATTTATAAATTTAACTCATACAAAGAATACGTTAATGAAAAAGTTAAGTTAATGCCTCAGCGGGGTCGCGGTCAGTTTCGAAAGATGGCTGAGGTGCTTCGAGTGCATCCTGTGTACATGACGCAAGTTTTACGGGGTGAGAAAGAGATTTCGTTTGAGCATGGGTTGAGGCTCGCCTCTTATCTGCGGCTCAATGAACGCGAAAAAGAATTCTTCATGCTTCTACTTCAGCATGCTCGTGCGGGTGATGCGGAACTCAGAGAGTATTGCGGGAAAAGAATCGAGGAGTTCCGCGAGAAATCCCAGGAGTTGAGCGAGCGGCTTCGGCAGAAGCAGGAACTGACCGAAGCGACCCGAGCCGTTTTTTATTCAAGCTGGATTTATAGCGGGGTCAGGCTTTTGAGTTCTGTCTCGGGGTTCCATTCGCCCGCGCAAATCGCCGCTTATTTCAAATTGTCGATTGAGGTGGTGCAGGAGGTGGTGGATTTTTTAGTTGATGCGGGGCTTTGCCTGTTTGAGGGCGGTGAGCTTAAAATCGGGCCAGCCGTCACCCATTTGGAGTCAGGGTCGCTTTTGGTGAAGTCACGTCAGGTTCAGTGGAGGGCAAAGGCGCTGGAGAGAATGGATCATCGAGCGCCAGATGAGCTTTTCTACACGGGGCCGATGGCGCTTTCGCGCGAGGCTCGAGCGCAGATTCGACAAGAGCTGTTGGAGCTCATCGAGAGGGCGACGAAGCTCGCTTCTGAGTCGCCCTCTGAAGAACTGAGTTGCCTGAATATTGATTGGTTCAGCTTTTAGTGTTCACGCTATTTAGTGACTTTGTAGTGGCCCACGCCTTGGTAGATGGATGATTTTGGCGTGATGCTGATCAAGTGAAGTTTTTTTCCGCTCGAGAGGAGGAGGAGCTGGGCGTCTGCGAGATTTTCTCCATCAAGAAGGAGCTCTCCTTTGGGTTTTTGGGTTCGGGCATCCAGTAATTCGATGGCCAGGGGATTGATGAGGGTGACTTCTCCGTTGCCAAGATTGATGCTGACTTGATGCTGAAAAGTAGAGCCAATGATGCTGCCGCTGAGTTCTTGGGCTTCTTCGGCGTTAGGAGCTTTGATGTAAATTCCTGCGTAAGCATTTGATTTTAAAATGAAAGAAAAGGCGATGACAGTAAGTGCGATGATTTTTTTCATAAATTCCTCTCTGAGAGAATGACGCATACCATAATGAGCGAAGCGTTTCAGTTGTTAAAGCCCGTCGAATGAGGCTTGACAGAGTCTTTATAATTAGTTAATAATTAATTATATTATTAATTTTAATTAACAAAAGGCATTTTAAATGAAATTCTGGATTGGATTTAAGGGGTTAGCGGTTTACGGCTTGAGCGTTGGGATTTTGCTTCACGCACCTTCAGTTCACGCCGCGGGATCTAATACCTGCACCCCGAGTGCTTCAGGCCTTTCCACTCCTAAGCCTCTTCGTGAAGTCGTGCTGAGACCCGTGAGCACGCTTCCGTTTCAGCTCCCCAATGGGACGCGAGTCGACCTCAGCACTGATTTGAACACGATGCTGGGAACCGCGGTGACTCAAACGGGGATTTTCGCTCCGACCGATGGATTCAGCCTCAGCTCTGACCCCTGCGCTCAGAGGGTTGAGATCCGGGCGGCGGTGACGGCCATGCAATTCGACACGATGTCTGCCAACGTCCGCGTGAGCTTTGGTTACTCCCCTGCGGGAGAGACCCGGCTCAACCTCACGCAGCTCAGCGCGAGTGCGGGCGTGCGGGTGGGAACGATCGCGATGGATTTCAGCGTCTGGCGCTGCGTGGGTTCGCGGTGCACCCAGATCGCGGCTCAGTCGGCCAACCAAGCGACCGTGGGGACGAACCTCAGTTTTCAAGTGGATTTCAATCTCATCAAAACCGCCTCTGATCTGACCTGGAACACCGCTCTGGGCTCCCTGCTTGCGAAGATCATGAACAAGGGGCTGACAGCCCTGGCGAGTTCTACGCGGGTGGATCTGCTGCCCTGGAGCGCGTCGGTCCTGACTTATCGGCCGGAGTCGGGCTTGATTTACCTCGATGCCGGTTCATTCTCCCTGCTTGCGCCCAATCAGGCGCTTGAGATCGACACGCTGGAGCGCTCCTCCGGACAATGCGAAGTTTACAAGAGCGTCGCTTACGCGCACACGACGCAGGTGGATCTGATGAGCAGCGAGGCTCAAGTCGACCAGATTTTTGATGCTCGGGGCGTTCGCGCCGGCGATGTGATCATGGTCCGCGTGGTTCCTGTTTCTTCAGCAGGCAGTAAGAAATAATGAGAAAAGCCCTTCTCGCGCTCGCCCTTTCCGCTTGGATCTGCGTTTTTGAGGCGCAGGGCGCGGCGAAAAAACCGCCCGCCGCACCAGAAGCTCTGTCCGCCGGCAAGCGGGTGATTGCGATCGAGCCGATTCAAAATGTCCGAATTGAGCTTCCGGATCAGCGATTCCATGATTTTGGATCGGATTTTCAGGCCGCCCTTTCGACGCGGCTGGAGCAGAGCGGGAAATTCATCGTCGTGGATCCCGAGCCTGTCGATCTGGCCGGCCGTGCTCAGCTCAAGCGCGCCGGCGTGGCGAGCGAATTCCACTGGCCTTCCAGCTCCGTGCCCGCCGCCACGGTGAGATTCGTCGTCGAGGCTTTGAGTTTGCAGACGGGCTCTCGAGGCGGGCGGATGTTCTACGGCTTCAATCCCGAATTTCGGACGGAATTCAACAACGGCGTGAACTCGCTCCCCAATGAATTCCCGCTTTCAAGCGTGCAGTTTCAGTCCAATTGGTTTGACCGGACTTTTGATTCCAAGGGGAGCGCGCCTTTTGATTCCCTCTCAGGACTTGATTTGGGCGAAGGGTTTCAAATTCAAGCGCTCGCCGCTTGGCTCGATGTGAAGTACGCCACCTATCAATCCCGGCTTCAGTTGCGAGTCGAGGTGGACGCTCCTTTGATCGGGCGCTCCGATGCGCGCGCCATTCAGGTCAATGGGAAGGGGTACTTCTTCGACCTCTCGGGGGCGTATCTCCAATACAGCGCGGGAATCCAAGTGGCCCGCTCCGATGCCATGCTTCAAGCGATGCGAAAGGCCGTGGACGGGGCCTACGAAGCCATTGAGCGATCTTTTTCGGATTTGCCGTTGACCGCGCGAATCGATGCCACCTTGCCCGATCAAGGCGACCAGATCCTGCTCGGGACGGGCTTTAACGCCCAGATTGTTCCGGGGACTCAATATGAAGTGATTGGCAGCCGCTCCTCAGCGGGTCAGCCCTCCTTGATTGAGGTAGTGGAAAGTCTTGAGGATGGGGCAGTCGCCAAGTGGGTTTCGGGTCCTCGCGATTGGGTTCAGCCAGGCGCATTGGTTTTGCAAAAAGGATTCGAAGCGGCTCCAGCGGCTGAGGAGCTCGTCGCGCGGAAGGCTCCTGAATCTCGCCTCTCGGTGGCCTCGATCCAAGCGGCTTCTGCTTCAGCGAATTCTTTTCAGGCGCGTGAACTCGTCGCCTCGGAGACCGTGGATCTGCCCTGGACGAACCTTAAAAAAGCGGACTTAAAGGGAGTCATTCGGGAAACACCGCTCTGGAAGGCCATTTTAAAAAGCCTCGTGCAAAGCTGGACGCTGCCATATCGGATCTGGAGGTTTTTTCAGTACGATCGCGGGTACCAGGTTTCCGCGGATGGCGCGTTTTCAGAGCAGGGGAGCGGCGAGAGCTCAGTCGAAAAAGGATTGATGGATTGGGTGAGGGCGTCGCGCTCGGAGCCTTGGGCGCAGCAAATCGGAGCGTCGTCCTTGCCTCTCGGTCAGCCCGCCAATTCGGATGGCCCGCTGGTGGCGGTTCTTGATAGCGGCGTGGATTACAATCACCCCATTTTGCACGATTCGATTTTTGAGGATCGGGGAAGCCGGGGTTGGGATTTTATTTCTGGGGATGAGCGCCCTTATGATGATCATTATCACGGGACGGAAGTGGCGAGTTTGATTTTGGCCGTCGCTCCCCAGGCCCGGATCCTGCCGGTGAAAGTATTTAACCCCTACGGGATCACGGATTCAGCGGCTCTATTGGCGGGATTTCAATACGCCTTGAAGCAAGGGGCGAAGGTCATCGTCTGCGCTTGGGCGACTCGGGTTTATTCCAAGGCGATTGAGCTGGGAGTCCAACAGGCTCAAGAGCAGGGAGTCCTCGTGATCGCCGCAGCGGGGGATCGTGGGGATTCGCTTCGGGATGTTCCCGCTTATCCCGCGGCTTGGTCCAGTCGCTATGATAACGTGCTGACCGCGGTTTCGGTCGACCCTCAAGATCGCCTCGTGCAAGTCTCGGGACGCTGGTCAAATTTTGATCCTCAAGGGGTCACGATCGCCGCCCCTGGGCTTCAGATTCGAGTTGCCAACCCCAGAAATCGAAAGGATTGGAGCACTTCTACCTCGATGTCAGCCGCTTTGGTGGCGGGAGCTGCGCTTCGCATCCTCCAGGAGCCTTCTGCGAGGCATCTGCAAGCCCCTCAGCTTCGTCAGCAACTCATGGATGAGGCGGATCGCGTCGCTTCGCTCGGGGCTCAAGTGGCGGGCGGATTGCGATTGAGGCTCAGGAAATAAAGCGTGCTGAAGCTTATTGAGTGGATCGAGGAAGAGCGCTTTTAGTGGCGTCGATTCCGGTTCGAAGCGCACCGCCTGGCAGCGTATTGATGACGAGCTGGGAGTGCGAGATCGGCGGCTTTCCCGACGAGTAGAGTTGAAGGTACAGGAAGTAGTTTCTGACGATTGAAGCCACGTATTCCCGGGTTTCCCGAAAAGGAATCAAATCCAAAAAAAGCAATCGATCGGTGACGGGATAGCGCTTCACCCAGGTATCCACGTGATCAGGTCCCGCGTTATAGGCAGCGAGCGCAAGCTCCGCATCCCCTTCGTAACGAGCCAGAAGCCCCGAGAAGAATCGGACGCCGAGTCTGACGTTGGTTTTTGCGTCGAAAAGCGCTTTCTTCGGGACGTGTTCCATTTTTTTAGCGGTATTGGGCATGAGCTGCATGAGCCCCATGGCTCCGGCTGGGCTTCGAGCCCGTTCATTGAAGGCGCTCTCCTGACGAATGAGGGAGAGGATCAGATAGGGGTCGATTTTCGTTTGAAAGGGCTCAATAAGCTCAAAGCGGTATCGGGGATACATCATGCCGAGCGTGACCTTGGAGAGGGTCGAGGCGTCTTGGCGGAAGGATTCCGCGAGCACTTGAAATTTGCGGATGACGTCGCCGGAGCGTTTCAAAAGAACCGCGAGATACAGCTTAAATCCCGCTTCCGTGGGGGCGGCTTCGCTCAAGATTTTTTCCAGGATGGGCATCGCGGAGCTGAGCTTGCCCAGGGATTGGAGCGTTTCGACAGCTTGGATGTTGAGGTTCAGCTCGGGTTTGATTTGAGAGCGAAACAAGATCTCGGGGTCGCGATCCGAAAAATGGGAGAGTTCCTTGGAAGTGATCGCGAGCAAGCCATGGAGGCTTAAGGGATAGCTTCGAGTCAATTGCTCAAGCGAATGGGCAGCGCTTCGAGAAGAAGCGCCCTGGGGGTTGAGCTTCTTCTGGCAATAAATCCTCCAGTAGAAGGATCGGGACTGGTATTCCGTGGCTTCGGGGCGTTCCAAAATTTTGGCGAAAAGAGCGTCGGCATCCTCAAAGCGATTTTCCCAAAGACTCAAAAGTCCTAGCCGGTAAGCCGCCTTGGTGGCTGAAAGATCAGTCCCGCAGCCCGCTGCCCTCTTGTAGAGCTGAATCGCGAGCTCGCGATATGCCGGATCCGGGAAGGACTCTTCGGCTTTTAGCCCGAGAGTGGTGGCGAGCGGTCCCATGGAGCAGTCCTTGGATTCCAGGACTTTTTTGGCGACTTCCTGCAGGGAGGAATAACCTTGAAATCGCTTCAGCGCGCGAATCAAGAAGACTTCCGAAGCCTCGCTCAGAGTTTTGAGGTCGGCGCTCTCAAAGGCCTGAGTGAGGGAGGAGAGCGTTTTTTTCGTGGCCTTATCCAGACGGGTCGAGGGGTCTCGTCCCTCTGAGGGCAGGATCAAGAGGCAAAAAGGATTGATGCCCACTTCGGTGGCGCAGTCATCGATGAGTTTTTCCTTGAGGGAGCGCTGAGTTTTCGAGCGGTTTTGGGCGATTTGCAGGTAAAGGGAGGCGTCATCCTGAAGCTGGCTTTTGATTTCCTCAGGCTCGTGCATGAGGCCGCTCAGGCTTTCGTCTTTGAGGATCTGACTCAGCAGGACTTTGGGCAGCGGGGGGCCCATCTCGCTCACGGGCGGGGTGGCCGGGTCCATGCGCTCAGGCTCGATGAAGCCCGGCTGGGCGGCCGCGCTCCAGAAGATCCCGGGAAGCGCGCCTAGGATGAAAAATAAGGGTGGGTGGCTCGTTTTTCTCATCAGCACTCTTGTTTGGGTTCGGCTTTTGGGGGCACTAACTTGATCATTATGAATGAACTGAGGGGCGGATCAAGGAAGAAGGACGGGGTCAAGAAATTGGCTGGCTGCTTCTGAGAATGAAGCGTCGTCTCGGTTGCGGAAAAAAAATCGTTCGCGAGCGTTGATTTTGGGGGGGAGTGTGGTATTTCGACCCCTCCTTTAAGCAGGGGTGGGTTTCAGCAACAAAAGATGAGGCAACCGGGTGGGGCGCGATCGATTTTTTTATTTAAAGAAAATTCAAAATCATTTGAGGCAAATCCTCGTTTTGACGCTTTGTTTTCAAGTGAGCCTACCTCTCGGCGTGGTCTTGCGTCCCTCCGCTTCCGTCGCGATCGCAGGCCCTGAAGATGAATTGCGGGAGGTCCTTGCCGGCCTTGATACCACCGACGCGACGCAGCCCCCTCCGCGAGTTGACCCTTCCCATTTGTCTGGGCAGCGGCTCAAGATTACTCTCTCCGATGGCACCGTTGAGTTTGACGGGTCATTGGATGAGCTCGATCTCAGTCGCCCTTCCATTGCGATCGGGGATTTTTCCAAAGTCCAAGTCGCCGTTACTCCGGAGGGACTTGTTTTCACGATGTCGCTCAAAGGAGGCAAGATCGCTCAGCAGCTGATTCCACTGCCAGGGATTGTCGCAACGACGAGATTGCAGGGAGACCGGGAGTTTTTCGCCGTAATGGATGATCAGGGCCGGGTTTTGGTGATGGATGCGGGACTCATGCCTGGAACCCTCTTTGATGCGCCTCAGCTCGCCAATTTCGTGGTTCAGCTCCGCCTTTCTCCAGGACAAGCGCAGAATGCGCGATTGAACTTCGTCTCAAGGGGATTGAGGCCGGTTTCATCGGGCTTGGATCAAGTCAGTGACGGGGGAGATTTACTCATCACGGATCATTCCTCAGGGAGCGCGGTTCCGCTTTCAGCTCCGATCAGCCGCGATGTTTTGCATGCAAAAGTCGCGGAAGCCGAAGCGCTCACCGCGGTGACGAATCTCCTCGCTGGTCCCCGGGCTCAGTCCGGCGGGCTCGTGCGCACCGTGTTTGCTCTTTTAAGGGATCGTGAATTGGTCGCCGCTTACCGGGAGTTGACCCAGACGATGGATCCCGCTTTAGCTCGCACGTTTCAAAGCTTGAGCACCAGAATGGTGACGAGCTTGCTCGCTCGAGCCAGCGTCAACCAAAGCCAGCAAACCCAGAACCGCTCTCGAGTGAAGGATCGAATATCGAGGAAAGGGTGGGTCGATTCTTATGAAAAGATTCAGGCGAAGGCCCGGCAGATGCTTGAGAGAAAGAATAGCTTTTTTCAAAAAGTCAGGCAGAAGATCGGCTTTTACAAAAACGGCGAGCTGACCCCAGCGTTAGCCGAGAATATGCAGGCAGGACTGGACAACGGTGATTTTGCCGAGATGACGCCGCTTTTGATCGAAGCCGTCTTGAAAGACGCGACCCAAGGTAAAAAAACATGGAAGGATTTTTTGACTCCCCAAGTCTTGCGCTGGTCCGCGGCTTTGGCGGGAGGAGTCGCAGTCGGAGCAGGTTCAGGATGGATGATGCGGCATGGTTTCATGCCGCATTGGATTCAATTCACGCTTCATCGCGCTTATCACCTCTTTACGCCCGATGTCCTTCAGGATCGCCCCTACAGTATTACGCTTTTGAAAAGCGCGGCCTCGCTCGTGACTCTGACGATTCCCGTCATGTTCACGCTGACGTGGGCGGCTTCAGCGATGATGAGATGGAAGCTGGGTCCCAGTGGCGCTTTTGTGAGGACGGGCAATCGACTCAATGCCGAGGTTTTTTATCCAATTTATCATCGGTTGATCGGGTTTTTTAGGCAACCCAATCTCATGGTGGCGGCGCAAAATGATCTTCCTTCCAGCAGAAGAGTCACCCCGAGTTCAACGTTAGGGCAGAGGTTTAATCTCGATCAAAACTTTCGCCTAGGGCTGATGAATCCTTTTCAAAGCCGAGAGTCATTCGAAGCTGAAAAAGAGTTGAAATTAAAGCTTCTGACTGGGGCTGCCCGAGCTGAGCAAGACCGTCGAGCAACCGCCATGGCCCTGGCTTTGATGATCGTGAGCACCGAGAACGGCGAGATCGATCCTGCGGCGCTGGCCATCGCGATCGGGGAAAGCGGGGATTCAGGCGTGATTCCTGAGACGATTTATGCGCGTTTAGCGGAGGACCCCGCGCTTTGGAAAAAGTACGAGCAAGCGCATGAAGAGCTCATTCGCATGATGGAACGGCTTCAACTCAATGGCGCCCCTCTGCTGAGCCAAATCGACCCTCAGGAGCTCAGTCATTATTTATCGGCGGCTCAGGTCGTCGCGCGGCAATTGACGGTGGAGAAAAACAAGCCCGTGCTTGAAAAGTGCGCTCGGCTTTGGAGAAAGGCGACTCGAGCGCTGAGAGTGGGGAGCGCGAGTTTTGCGGTGAATGAGCGCCGCTTTTTGAAAGTTTATGAGGCGAGTGATTTCGTCAAGCGGCTCGTGACCCAGTCTTACATTATCGACCAGCTCATCGTTATTTTTCAGGTGGCCTTATTTAGCGAACGCGCGAACCTCAAAAATCCTTCAGCTCTCTTTGCGGATGCGAATGGCCCAGCTTACACGAATAAGGGTTTTTTCGCGGAGATGATCGAACAAACTTTGATCGGCTGGCTGGCCTTTAGCTCTCAAATCGCGCTCGTGTATGGAAGGGCGGCTAAAATTACGGAATCTCGTTACGATGCGCCTCAGTACCAAGAGTCTTTGGGGGATGAAAAGACGGAGAGTTTTTTTAGCGGCATCCTGGATTATGTCATGAACGCCCTTAACCTCAAAGAGGCCGATTATGCGCGGCGAGTCTTTTTGAAGCGCCTTACGAGCAGCCTCAGCACAGTCCAATCGGGCTGGATCTTTGGTGTCTTTTCTCGAGTTGCTTCCGGCGTGCAGACCTTCACTCAGGCTCAGCTGCCTTGGCTAGCAGTCTACATCGCAAGCACCCCGGTTTTTGGATGGATCTGGGGATTGTCACGAGGGCTTGAAATGTCCGAGGATAAAATGGGCGCGCGAAAAGAAGAGTGGGACAATATCCGCGTCAGACTCATGCAAGGATTGGAGATCCAGGATGACGCTCAGATTCGAAGCGCTGTCCAAGAACTCAGGGCCATCTACGCCCGGGAAGGCGTCGCGCTCCCTGAGGTTTTGCAGACGAATCTCGCGCAGGTGGAGCAGTTTTTCTCGCTCTCCGGATCTGAGCGCGTGCTCGTGAATGACTGGTTCAATGAGGGGATCAAAGCGCTGATGGAGCTCGATCGGGCTCTCCACGCTGAGGAAGGAGGCGATGAAGCGGTCGCCCAGGCGGAGGCTCAGCTTCGGGCGCGATATCAGGAGAGCCCAATAGAACTTTTGGAGCGCGTGAATCAGCTGCGGGGGGAGGCGCTTTTGGAGTACGCCCGAAAAAATCCCCCTTATAACACTAAAATTCATGGTCTCGTGAGTTGGGGAGTGAATGCTTTTATCGCGATCGCAACCACGATGCTTGCGGTTCCGCTTTACGTTTTTTCATTCAGGCCCGATGTGAATTGGGGGTTTTGGTTGCCTGCCATGACCGCTTATGCGGGCGCGTTTTATACGAGCGCCTATTATGGGCTAGATTACCTGGCGAAAAAATTCCCGCTTTTCCGAGGCGAAGTCGACCCCCGCAAGACCTGGAGCCGCTGCCGGCAAGCGCTCCGGCTTTAAAGGCTAGCCCACTGACCCGATCGCGAACTCCCCGACCGGGGGCTCGGTCAACCAATCCGTACGGCTGAGCTTGGCCAAGGTTTGAAAAGGACCATTGCCCAGAGCGCACGCTCCGAGTCCCACGGCGCTTGCCGCGAGGTAGAGATTCTGAAAGAGGCCACCCAGCTCCTTTAAGATCAAGGCGTAGGCGAAGTCCTCGTATTTCCAGGCAGTGCGCGCAAAGCGCGCGGAGATGCTGAAGTGGATCCAGTTGTCGCCGCTGAGGTCCGCCGCGCGCCGGGCTCGATCTCGAAGCTCCCGGGCTTCTTCATTGAAAGGAGAAAGCATTTCGAGCGCGTGCTCGTTTGAGAGGTAGCGGTAAACGCCGGGCGGGAGGCCTACTGCACCATTTTCTGGGATGACGGGGTAGATTTCGAGCGGATATTTCGCACCTCCGCTGGGGTAGCTACGGTGGGAGGGCTCTCCTTGAGGAATTCCAGAGCGGACTCGGGCTGAAAGATCGAGAAGCGATCCGAGCTGAGAGAGCGTGAGTGGAGGCCCTGTAAAATCTCTTGCTGAATGCCGTTGGTTAAGAGCCGTCGTGAGATCGAGGGAAATTTCTTTGGCGTCGGGCAAAAAAATGGGGTTCTCCGTGCGGGACGGTAAATGGGGAGCCTCCTCGGGAATCGCATCGCGGAAACGATAAGTTCCTCCTTTCCCTAAGCGGGATCGCACATGGAATAGCAGTTCGTGCGGGGTCCAATGTCTCAAGATGTCAGACTCACCTGCGTTATTTTCCCGATCTGCAATCCAGAGGATCTCGTTGCGTTGCAAGTCGGCGACGATTTCAGCGAGTTGCGTGGCCGGGAGCGTCGTTTGGATTTCATCGAGGGATGTCGGCGAGGCGAACTGATGAAGTAAACCCAGGATTTCGGGATTCTTAAGGCGGATGCTTCGAACGGCGGCCGGTGAGGCGATGTGGCATTGGCCATCGAGCCAGGACACCACTGCGAAGCGCGAGACGACATAGCGGATCGGGGCGGATAAAGAGGGTTGCATCAGCGTCATCATAATGACCCTGCGGATGATTAGCGAGCTCGAAGAACCTGTCTCCGATGAAAACTAAAAAGGTTTCGAATCTAGGAAATGAGTTGATGTTCTCAATCAAGATTCAGAAAAATTTTATCAAGCATAAAAATTTAAAATTTAGATAAAAACCTCTGTTTTTAGGCTTTTTTTAACGCACCGTTAGTTGAACTCGAGTGGCCCATTATTTAACATGTATTTAGCATCACTCAAAAGGGGGGGATGATCCCTTTCTTTTTCCAAAGGAGGACATGATGAGGACGCTAAGTTGGATACTGAGTTCTTTTTCGGTCTTAGGGTCGGCAGTCTTGCGGCACGATGGGGCGAAAAATCCAGAGATCTTTGAGATCACCGATCAGATGGTGGAAGCAGACTTGCTCCCCTATGAAGATTGCAGCCATTGCGGCGGCTGCCGTCGAGGCGATCGCTAAGAAATGCGGACTCCCAGGTTGCGGGGTTTACCTCGACCTGGGAGTCCGCTATTAATATCGCACGATGAAAGAAGTGCGATGGTTCGAACTGCCCTTTTCCTCGAGGCGATCCACAATGCGATGTCTCCTTGCGATCCTACCGCTCCTCGGGATGATTGGCGCGAGTTGCCGAAGCGAGCCCGTCACTCAGATTCGATATGTATCTGATTTGCCCCTGCGCACCTCGATCAATCTTAGAAATCCAAAACTCGAAACCGAAAATCTGCTCGTGGCGCAGCTTTGGTCGCCGCTCGTGGAGTGGGATGGAGCTAACGAGTTTTTGCCCGCGATCGCTGACAAGTGGTCGCACGATTTGGAGCGCCGACACTGGGTGTTTCGGATCCGAGAGGGCTTGAAATGGGCCGATGGCTCCGACTTGACTGCGAGTGCCGTGGTACGATCCTTTGAAGATCTCCTCGCTCGTACGCGGAATCGAGGATTTCGCGATCAAGTAAAGCGAGTGAGGGTATCCCAGTCGAACGAAATCACCCTGGATCTGAAGGCCTATAGCGAGCATTTCTTGCCGACATTGACGTGGTTCACCGGCTACATCGCTGATCCGAGCAACTATCGAGACCCCAAAGCCGGGTTAATCGATCTGAAGGACCCACGCACTCGCTTCAGTGGCCCTTATCGCATCAAACAATGGAATCAGAACCATCTCGAACTTGAGGCGAATCCTCATTCACCGGTGGTCGATCCCCATTTAGTTCTGCCGGTTTCCTACCAAGGAGGCGTCCCTCCGACTGAGATGGTTGCCCGGGTCGAGCGCAATGAAGCGGATATTGCGCGGCTTTACTCGGATTCTGTGCCGACCGCGGAGCTTGAACGCCTTCGGTCCCTGGGGCATCAGACTTTTGGGGATAGTGCTCGGGGCACCGTAGCGGGTTTCGTCGTTGGACGAGGGGGCGCTGACCGTATTTCTTCTCGGGATCGAAGTTACCTGTTTCGTCGCTTAGTCGAAGCTTTTCGGGAGGACGTGCGCGTTGGCCGCAAAGATCTCTCCTTGCTTCCGGTGGGGATAACGCCGCCGCTTGCCCAAGGGAGCCTATCGGAGCACGAATGGAATCTCCTCATCGAGGGCCTCCCAGCCCAGCCCAGCCGACGCTTTACTGTTCAAGTTTTCGTGGCGCGACCCCTCCAATCGGGCTCCGCTTACCAGATCGCGCGACGCGCGTTGATCTCGTCACCCGTGGATTTTCACGAAGTGGTCTTTGATCCCGAGCGTCCAGAATCGGCCGAGACCAGGCGCCGTGAAAGCGGTGATTTCGATCTTCTTTATTACGCACACCCCGTCGATTTTCGCACGTCGGGAGCCATGTGGCAGAAATTTGCGGAAATTCAGGAATATCGTCACCCTCCCTTGACCACCCGCGAGGTCCAGCGGGTTACTTTAGCGCGGCCCGCGCTTCAGAGCGCCCTCTTCTCAGAATTCGAGAAGAAGAACGCGAGGGACCCTTTCTTCATTCCGCTCTTGAGGGTTTCTCGGCTCTTGATCGTCAGCAAAAGGCTCAAACTTGCCTCCGACGCCGCGAACCAATACGTCTTACGTTTTTGGAAAGTCCGAAACCAATAAATGAAGAGGAGTTCGGTATGAGTTACCTGAAAAACTTGGAAACCATCCGTAAGAAGCATTTTCCCATGTCTTTTCCCGACGGAAATCAAGCGGTACTCGCGTCATCGGCCGAGATTGATCGCTTGATGGATTCTCTTTGGAGCAAGGTTTTTGGTTCATTTGATTCGGAGCTCGCCAAATATCAGCTCTCTGTCGAGCGGCGCGACAGGGATGCGGAACTCTTCCAAGGTTATTATTCCGCCGTTCACCGGGAAGGCGTGATTTTTCGGAATGCCGCCGGAAACGATTTCGGTTGGTTCTTCGGGGACGCCGAAGATTTTCATACATTTTATTTAAGAAATGGGGGGTTTGCTCCTGAAGCGAGGGGGGCAGGCATTGCGGGACAGTTCCTAGGCAGGTTTTTAAATTATCTGCGGGATCTCGGTTATGAGAGAGTGACGGCCCAGGTGCAGCCCAATAATTCGCCCATGCTGATCAGCTATTTGAAGCAGGGTTTTGTCATCGAGGGGATGAACCTCGACGAACGTTGGGGGCCTTTGGTGAAATTCCTTTATCTCCTTCATCCTGACCGTCAGGTCGGATTTGAGAAAGTTTTTCGGCTGCGCTCAGTTCAGTCAAAGGGATGAAGCAAGAATCGGTCGGCAGGATGAAACTGGCCTGGGGCACGCCGTTCTCGGGCGCTCTTCACGCGTGGATTGGCCAGATAGAACTCGCGCGCTGCCACGTAGGGCTGGCTAAAATGGAGCGGCAAAAGCAATTTGTTTTGAGCCTGAATGACAAAGTAACGCGGTGAAAGGGTCTTGAGCCGAGTAAATCGGGTTGCGGATCGCAAACTGGATGAGTCGATGAGCGTTTCGTCAAAAGAAACCGATGAAGAGGCGCACATTGAGGGGTTCACCCCAAGAATCAGCTCCAGGAGTCGCGCGACATCGGGTTCCATTGAGATGAGGTGATGCCGAGCCAGGTCGGCATCCCTGGACTTCTTGCTGGGGCAATCCCCTCGCGCGCGGTGGGCATGCACCGAGGCGAGCCACTCCAGAGTCGCTTTGCGGCTCGCGAATGAAACGCTCGGGCCGGTTCCCATTCCCAAGTGCCAGCAGCCATGCATCGGCGAACGGCTCGCAGCGAGACAGACCACGATCCCCGGGTCCGCGCTGGAGAGCTGTACGACTCGCAGTTGACCTTCCTGAGTGAGGTTGCGGGCGGTTTCAACGAGCGGATGGGGGTGATCGACCTCCCGAGCTGGGGTTTCACTGAGCCAATGGTAGAGCAGGGCGTCACGCTCGACGAGTTCCGCATAGGCGCCTGCCTTCGCCGATTCTTCAGAAAAGTTGGCTGAAAGCCCTGTGCGACTCTGCAGATCGAGATTGGATTGGGTGATGGCGACGCTCTCTAAAGCCTCCATGAGGCAGCGAATGGCTTGGACGCGCCGACTTTCGTCAACCGCGCCGCCGAGGAAGTCCTGGTTTGGCCCCAATTTGACGGAAACGAATCCTGCCCACGCCGGCCCAATCCGAGTGAGCGTACGCCAAGAGGTTTCTAGGGTAACCCCTGCCATTTTCAGAGCCGTTTGACGGAAAAACCAATCTAATAATTTCATAGTTGACTATTTGCGTCAATTCTTCTATTCCTCGCCCTATGATGGAGGAATCGCCTCATTTTTTGACCTATTTCTACGCGCGCTTTCGCAGAGTGGTGCCGGTCATGGGAGGGGTCGTTCTCTGTTTGGCGATCGGAGTCGCCGCAAGTATCTGGCTCCGTCACACTCAAGTTCGGTATGCCTTGCAGCAGTTTGTACTTGCGTCGTCGTACGAAGAGAATCCTCGAACTGTTCATAGTTACCTTCGTCTCGTTCACTCCACCGTCCAGGCCGCGCTGAACTCCGGATCTTTGGGGGATTCGAAGTGGGTTGGGGCCGCCTCGTTGACCCTCGTTCTTTGTCAGTCGGGAACCGTCGTGGCGCGATTCCCTATTTGGGATGTTACGGGAACGTGGTCCTGTCAGGGAGATAAGAATTATGAAGTGGGTGCCCTGCGGATCCGAACTCCTGTGCCATTCATTGGAGAGAACGTTGTCTTGGAAGCACGGGCTGTCGCACCCTGGATCGATGCCTGGTCAGTCTCGATTGGCACCTCACTCCTCCTTTTGGGCCTCACCATTTGGGGAATTGCATACCGGAGCCGACGCGAGCGCTGGCAAATCCACTCCGTATTCCAATGCTTGGACCATGATCTGGCCGACATCCCCCCGATGACTTCCAAAATGCCGATCTGGCCCCATTGGACGCCTCAGGCGGTCGTCTTTCTGCGAGAAAAAATCTTGCAACTCCGAAAGCGTCTGCAGACCTTACAGGAAGAGCAGTCTCGGGCGCGGGCGGATGCGGCGGTTGGCGAGGTAGCCGAACAAGTGGCCCATGATATTCGTTCCCCTCTGACGGTTCTTGAATACGCCTCGCGTGAACTCTCAGAGATTCCCGAGGGGAAAAGGGTTCTTTTTTACAATGCCGTCAGTCGGATTCGGGCGATCGCCACCGACTTGGGCCATATGAGCGAAGGACTCAAGGGCGAGGACGGCTCATCCGTGGTGAGTCGCCGATCTGCGGAGCGACCAGTGGAAGCTTCCCCTCTTTTGCCGATACTCCAAGAAATCCTGGCGGAAAAACGGGTTCAATACATCGGCCGTCCTGGCCTTAAGTTCGAATTGGTTCTTGAGGAATCCGCCTATCATCAATTCGTCAAAGTCCGCGTCGATGACTTCAAACGCATTCTTTCGAACCTGATCAATAATTCGGCCGATTCCATTGCAGCGGCAGGGGTCATTCAAGTTAGGGTGGAGAGGGATTCGGCGGAGGTGCGGGTGTCGATTTCAGATACCGGCCGAGGAATTCCCGCTGAGATTTTGGAGCGACTTGGAACTCGGGGAGCCAGCTTCGAAAAGCCTGGTGGGATGGGGCTGGGCCTTTATCATGCCCGTCGCTGCATCGAAGATTGGTCTGGGGTCTTGGAGATCCAGTCGAATCCTGGGTGCGGAACGACCATTGGGCTTCGTCTGCAGGCGGTCACGCCGCCTCGCTGGTTTTTGCCTCGCCTTTCCATCCCAGCGAATTCCACGTTCGTCATTGTGGATGATGACCCTTCCATTCACGCTCTCTGGGAAGAGCGATTTTCGTCGTTTCATGAAAATGGAAAGGGCACTCGGTTCGAACTCCTGCATTTTCATTCGGCGCCTGATTTCACCCTCTGGATGACGGACCGAAAGCTTCCGGAGACCCGTTCGGGACTTCGCTTCTTGATTGATCTCGATTTAGGCAAGGGCTCATCCAGCGGTCTTGAGTTGATCAAGGCCCATGATTTGCGCCGTCATGTGACGTTGGTCACCAGCCGGCACGATGATTCCCAAGTCCGCGAGCAATGTGTGGCCTTGGGCTGCACTCTGCTTCCGAAGTGCTGCGCCGAGCGAATTCCGATTGAATTCGCCAATCCCGTTGAGCATTGGGACGCCATTTTAATCGATGACGATCCGGAAATTCGCTGGATGTGGGGGGAAGTCGCCTTGCAGACGCATCATCGATTCCGCAGTTTCGAATCGGTGCAGTCCTTTCTAGCCATAATCGATGAGATCAGCTTCGATACGCCGATCTATGTGGATTCTCGGCTCGGAGATGGCCTGCGCGGCGAAGACCTGGCGCAGGAACTTCGAGTGCGTGGGTTTACCAAGATTTACCTGACCACGGGCTTGCCTCACGCGCATTTTCCACAAATGTCTTGGGTGGATTCTATTGTCGATAAGCGGGCGCCCTGGGCTTTGTGAGCGGTCGAGCGGATCCCTATTGGAGGGGGGCTGCCGATGGGTTCGCGAGCTGCGTGCTCACCCCATTGCCTGAAAGCGCGTAGAGATCCGGCGGTGAAAACCGGATTTCCAAGTTCAGCGGCATCAATTTGCGGCGCAGGTTGAAGAGATGGACATCCAGGGTTTTGCTGCTGATGGAGATGTTTTTCCAGACCTGCGAGAGGATTTCCTTGCGGGTGATGCCATGGGTCTTCGCGCGGTGGAGCATTGAGAAAATTTGAAGCTCCTTCGCGGTCAATTGAGCGAAGGAATTCTCATTGCGGCGGATGGCGAGCTCAGTGGGGTCGAAGAAAACGCCGGGAAAGCAAGAAGCCTTCTCCTGCTTGCTCATGAGGCGCTCGACTTTGACGATGAGCTCCGCTTTTGTGAAGGGCTTGGTGAGGTAATCAGCGGCGCCTTCATTGAAGCAGGTTCTGAGAATGTCGAGATCATCGCATGAGGAGACGATGATGATGGAGCAGGAAAGGCTTTTGACCTCGGACTCCTTGCCCAAAAAACTCAAAAAGTTGCCATCCGGAAGCCTGAGGTCGGCGACTAGAAGATCCGGCGTTTCGCCCGGCTTCATTTCCTTCAGCGCATTTTTTAAATCACCTAAGTTTGAGAACGATCGGTAACGATACCGCAGCTCGAGAATCTCGCGATACACGAACTCGACATCAGAGTCATCTTCGAGCACCCAAATCACTTGTTCTGACTTCATGGTAAAACCTCGCTCCAGTGTTCTAATGGAGTATTTCGCGTAAGTCCCGTGCTTTGAGCAAGGGGCATCATCAGCCAAAAACTTGTACCCGGTCTATTTTGATCCACTATTGAGAGTTGCCCCCCGTGATTCTCGATCAACCGCCGAGTCAATCTCAATCCGAGGCCACGCTTGGATCCTGATTTGAGATCGACTCCATTCTGGTCATTGGAAATAAACTTTTCAAATTCGGCGGCGCTTAGCCCTGTGCCGTTATCGCTGATGGTTAGCTCTATGAAAAAGGGATTCAGGGCTTGAAGGCGAACCTGAATTTGAGGGTCATGGGTCCGATGGCTGAAGAGATTCTCAAGGCTATTGCGGTAAAGATTGTCGAGGATGTGTACCAAATCCAAGGGAGCGATTTTAACCGTTAATGAAGCGAGTTCAGGAGAGCAAGTGAATCGTGCTTTCTTAAAATCCTCGGGCCCAAATTGAAGCTCCAGGAGTTTCATCACATTTTGGTGGGCTTCCATGAAGTTGGTTTCTGAGTGGGCTATGGAAGGGTTTTTGCCGTGAGTCTTCAAGGACGTCACCAGCTGTTGGATGCGATTGAAGTTGGCGCTCAATTTTTCGAGATAAAGACCGCGACGGGGGGAGTCGGGGCTCTCCGTCAGCTCATTCAAGACGTAGCTCGCCGCATGCAGCGGACCGCTCAGGTCGTGGGCGATGAGCGCCGACATCTCCCCGAGTTGCTTGTAGCGGTTTTTCTCGGATTCCTCGATCACCACGAGCGCAAGCTCCCGCTGGCTGAGTTTGAGCCTCTTGCTGAGCAGGTTGTAAGAGCTTTCGAACTTGGCGAGCAAAGGCGAGGTGTGCGAGGGAAGCGTCACAAGATCCCCGTTGAAATCCATCCGATCCATCTGATGAAAGAGCTCCATGAGCGCTTGAATGAAGGAGCTTCTTGCGAGGTACCAAATTCTGCCGAAGAGGGCCGCCCCCAAGGCGGCGATCAGCGTCATAGCGAGCAAGGTAGGGGTGCGCTCAGTGAACAAGTTGGAATGGAGAGTCATGATTTGCAGGCTCAACGTGAAGAAGGCGATGGAGATCAAGGAGATGATCTCATGGTTCTTGAATTGTTCCTGACCTTTCAAAAGCTCGAAGGCTTCGGAGAAATCAAAGCGCTCATGAAGCTCCCGGATCTTTCGCGAGAGGAAAATATGCGAATCCAGGAACGATGCTCCGTAGAAGTAGCAGAGGTTCACGGCCATGATCCCCAGCATCATCAATGCTTGCTCCTGATTGCTGATGGAGTGTTTCCAGAAAAAAATCACGATGAGGAGGGCAGGAAGCGCTCTCAAGAAACTCCCGCCACAGAGAAACTTCGCGCGTCGGGCGGGAAATCTCGAGAACGATTCGAGAAGGGTTTTTTTCTGAGAGGTGCCAAAGTGCTGAATCTGACTGAAGTCGAGTTCGGGGAAGAACGAAGCGCTCTCCGGGTAAAGCCATAAAAATCCTCTGCGGTCGATGGCTCTAAAGACCGCATATGAGAGGGCATCCACGGCCATCATGACGAAAAATTCGAGCAGAGAGGGTCTGAGCAAAAGAATGATCGGCGGGGCGAAGCCCAGGTAAATGAACAACCAGCTCAAAGGGCTGACGCAATCGGATAGGGATCGTTGGCGTGGGAATTTGAGCATGGGTATTTTAGCGAGGACTTAATTTTTATTTACCGTCGGTTTTATCAGCCACTCATCACATCATTCACAGCATTCGCAAAAAACGAGGTCAATCAACGAAATTAAACTTAGGTTATGTATCAAAAAATAAAGGGTTTTGCAACTTAAAAGTGGACGAGATTTGCCTCGGAATCGGGACTGGATCACCCCATTAATCGCACGCGGGGTGCTTCTGCATGGGGGGATTGGCCTTCCGGTATTCCTCTTCGGTGATGAGCTTGCCATCCGTCAGTTGAACGAGGTTGATGGGTGGGGCCTCCAACTGCTCTTTTGAGCAGAGAGGGAGGGTGTGAGGAGTTTTCATTTGGGTGAGGTCGATTCCGAGAAGGAGAGAGGAGTAGGTCGAATGAGATTCACCTTCCCAGAACGTGCTTTTCTTATTCTTTTGGCGGTTAAGCGCGATGCGGTACTCGAACTGGGAAGGAGGTTCTACTTTAAGCGTTGGGTTGAAACGGTATTCCTCATCATAGGAAAACTGAAATTTTTGACTCATGCTTTTAGGAAAAATAAAGTCCAGGGTCTTCTTTCGGCCGACGGCCTCGCTCTTCACGCAAAGAGGATCAGCAGAGGTGGCCTTAGTGCCTAAGCTGAAAATCCAGCGGTAAATAAAGGTATTCGGGAGGCTTTTCCTCCAGGTCTGATCGATCTCGTTCATTTTTGGGTCGTTGTTCCCCAAAACGTCAACTAATCCGCAATGGCTGATATTGAGCTTTTCATGTTCTTTGCACTCTGTTTTTGCGGGTTCTCCGGTCATGGGGTCAGGAACGCACGCCAGATGAGTGAAAATGAAATGAGGTTTGAACCGGGAAGGTAAAGGGAGGAGGTATTGCTCGAAAATTTTTTTCATGAGTTTCCGATGTTCATCGGCATCTATCTCACTTTGTAAAATCCCGATCACGGAGCCTGCTTCATTGAGGACGGGGGAACCTGAATTGCCGTGGACAGCCGTGCACCCAACGGCGACCCCTGTTTTAGCCCACTGGGTAACGCTGATGATGTTCAGGAGGGAACTCATGACGATCGGGCAGGATTTTGTTTCGATGAGGCCGCTGGCGTGTTCATCCGAAAGGTGGAGGGGAGTGACCTGAATCGTCATTATTTTTTGGTGATGATGAATCCCGCTGCGATCCACGGGAATGGGAGCGATCGCCTCCGCGTCCTGAACTTCAAAAAACGCGTAATCCGGTGAGAGAGCACCGCTTTTTTCATGCGCGAGGAGGCGTCGGCACTGAAAAAACGGCTTCACGTTTTGATCTTTCCTGAGCACCTTGATGCCCAGGAGCTGGGAGCAATCCTGGGTGGATCCGGCTTTCTTGAGAGAATCCGGAATGCAATGGCTATTGGTCGCTACCACGTTTTTTGAGACGAACGAGCCGGTGCATTGTTTGAGGGCAGGCGCGCTCTCATCGCCGAAGTTCGCGAGGATCAGTCCCACGTTTTCGGGACAGTCCTGATCCGGCATGCACGTGAGCGAGGCGCGTTCCAGCTCACTTTGAAGGCTTTGATAATTCGCGGGAGTATAGACGTAGTGGTCGGACCCCATGCGCTGGGAGGATTGATTGCCGCAAGCCGCGAACAAAATGAGAAGCAGGGGTAAAGGCAGGGTCGCTTTTATTTTAAACACTGAAAATGTTTACTAAATAAAAATGGAGAGATCAAGTCAGCAATTCGTTAGGAGTGGGGTTAAAGACGCACAAAGTGCCAACGAATGCGCAGGCCGAACGGCGCCGCAAGCTTTGATGCTGGCTCGGTTCTTCGCTCGCCAGGCCTTGATTCGCGTCACGCGAATCAAGTGGTGGACTCACCTGGAAGACTTTCTAACTGCCTGCTTGCCAATGTCAGCCTGAAACCTATTGAAAAGACAGGGTTCTACCGTGGCGGAGTCTCTAACCAGACTAGCCTATCGGAACTCTCTCTAACCCGCAATTCCGAATCTTGCGGGAAAAAATGGGGGAAGGCTTATGGCCAAGCGCATGACGGATTCGGAAAAATGGGGCAAACAGTGGTTTAGACTTTTACGGCCCAAACTCAAATGCATGTGGGAATACCTGCGAGACAACTGTGATCTCGCGGGCATCTGGAGCGAGGACTACGGGCTCGCATCGTTTCAGATTGGCGACGACATTACCTGGGAGGAAGTTCAAGAAGCCTTCGGTGAGCGTGTTGTCCGAATCGGCAAAGACAAAATTTTCCTGCCTGGCTTCATCGAATTTCAATACGGCACCTTGTCGGAAGACTGCAAGCCGCACATTGCTGCCATCAAAGCCCTGCGCAAGCACGGTATTGACCCTGTAAGCCTTACCCTATCCAAAGAAAAACAAACTCTGATTCCTGAAACCCCGACCGATCCAAAGGGTTCCCAAACCCTTACCGAAGGGTTTGCAAAGGGTATGGATACCCTTAAAGACAAAGATAAAGACAAGGAGACGGATCAAGATAAAGAAAAGGATCAAGATAAAGAAAAAGGCGAAAAAACTTTAACGCAGGAAGCTACGCCTGCGGAAGATCCGCCACCGAAAAAGCCCGCAAAGAAATCCCCACCGAAGCCACCCCAGGACATTGACCTGCCAGAGATTGCCTTGCTCTGGAATGAACTCATTGACGAGCGTTTGCCCAAGATTCGGGAGATGGCCCATAATAGCGCCCGCCGAACTGCCTGCGACAAGCGATGGGATGAGCGGCCCGACCGCGCCTATTGGACTTCGGTCATCGAAAAAATTAACTCGACGCCTTTTTGCCTCGGCACGAACAAGCGCGGTTGGAAGGCCGACATCGAGTTTCTGACCCGACCCGATAACCACGCCAAAATTCTCGAAGGCAAATACGACTGGTCCGCGCCGCACGCGAACGGTCTAGCTGGCCGAACGAAAACCACGCACGAACGAACTGAAAGCCTCGATGCCCAAATCGACGCGATGATGTCGGAGGATTTGCAATGAACCAGCAAACACTCACGCCCCCCGTTGCACCCGAACTCCGGTGCGAAGCCTGCAACAAGCCACGCACTCCGCGACTCAAACCAGGCTGGGAAGCAAACTACAAGCCAGGCTCTATCGTGCCCGCGGCGTTTGCCGTCGTGCTTTGCTACGAGTACGACGAACATCCCGAGTGCGCCTCCTCCGTCGAAAGAATTCGCATCGACGAAGACCGCCGTCGCAAGGCTGAAGAAATTCAAAAACAACGCACAGACCGGCTCACGCAATGGAAACAGCGCCCGAACTTTCCGCGAGACCTCGATCGCAAAACCTTCCAGACGTTCAAGGTCATTCCGGAAAACGAGCGTGTCGTGCGATTGCTTCAAAGCTGGCGATCAAACGACGATTTCGGATTTCTTCTCATGGGGCCTGCGGGCTGCGGAAAAAGCCATCTCGCCTTGGCGTTCGCTCAATCGGTCGCACACCAAATTCTTGCTCGTAGCACGCAAGCGCCGCTTCCGGCCTACTACCCGGTAACGGAACTTCTCGCTGAAATCAAGCGCGGTGACTTTGAGCTTCCGGATCGCGTGCGCAGTTCAGCGCCGGTGATTCTGGACGACCTCGGCACCGAGCACATTACCGAGTGGAGCCGTGAAGTTTTTTATCGCGTCTTCGATTACCGCCTCAGTCAACGATTTCCAACGATCGTCACGACGAACCTGACAATGGACGAGCTGAAGGAACGGCTGCATGAACGCATCGTTTCTCGGATCATCGGCCAGTGCATCCCGCTCACGATGAAAGGCAAAGATCATCGGAGCGAAGAAATCATGGCTAGGTTCCGCATGATCTCCGCCCGTGCTGGAACCACGCTGCCCGCAAAGAGGGAGGCGACCAGCGCATGAGCCAAACCAATTTCTCCCACAACCACACATTCGCGCGAGCTGGTGTTTGTTCCCCATTCACCAGTTCCGCGAAGGACGGCGAGCGCCCTGAATCCATGTTGCCGCATGCTCAGGAAGCCGGAACCAAAAGCTCCGGTCAGCTCGCCGTCTTCTTTTCTTCAACACGGAGGACACGATGAACTCTGCTCAAGGAATTCAAGGAAATGGAAAAACTTTCAGTGGACCAAGCTCTGTATGTCTTATTTGCAAACGAGTTCTACGCCATCCACGTTCTATCGCTATTGGCATGGGAAAAACTTGTGGCCGGAAATTTCCTGGCACGTATGAACGCCTGGCTCACGAGGCGGAAGGCCAACAAAGTTTCATCGCCGATTCCGGATGCGTGAAGAATCCCGATGACAGCGGTTCAGGAGGTTCGCAATGTTGAAGTCTCTCAAGATCGTTGACTACTTCGACACGCCTGAAGTCTTGGATGCTTCGATTACGGCGATCCCCGGTAACGCGAGTTCGCCTCTTCAAGTGATCGCTTCACTCGCAAAAACATCTTACCAACTCATCGTCGCGGATTCCGCGCAGCAAATGGTCGGCGTCTACAAGGGGGCTTCGGGACAAGAGCAGCTTGAATGCATCATTGGCCCAGGCGTTCGCGAAGTCGATGTCTCACTTCACCGCGGAACTCGGATCAGTTTGCGTTCGATGACTCCTGATCCGGTGAACTACGGTCAGCTCTGCTTACAGTTCTTGGGGGATACCTAAATGGTCAAAGGCATTTTTGAAATTCTCAACAAGATTTTCAATTCAGGCACGAACGCTCTGAAAGTGGAAGGCACGCTTTCGACTGCGGATGCGATTTACGCCACGCGAGTCGATGAAGTTTCCGCCTCGCTTACTTACGTCGGCAAAGCGCTTGCCGGCACTTCCGATTCGGACCCTCTTTGGCAGGTTCAGCGAATTCAAGTTTCAGGTGCAGTGACAACCGTTCAATTTGCCGATGGCAATACGAACTTTGACAACATTTGGGCTAACCGCGGAAGCCTATCTTACTCGTAAAGGGGGAAAAGACATGAGCAAATCAAACGCGACAGAAAACGACGTAGTAAAGAAACTCTTCAACAATACGGCGATACCTTGGGATGCGAACACAAATTTGTACGTCGCACTCCACACCGCCGATCCTGGTGAGGGCGGAGATCAAACCACGAGCGAAGCGACCTACACGAGCTACGCACGTGTGGCGGTTTCAAGAGACGCTTTGGGCTGGACGATCGCCGGGAACCAATCAGCGAACACAGGCGCGATCTCCTTTCCGCAATGCACAGGCGGATCGAACACGATCACGCACGTTTCGATTGGGACGCTGCCAAGTGGTGCCGGCCAGATTCTTTATTCGGGCGCTCTGAATTCTCCGCTCGCCGTTTCCAATCTCATCACGCCGCAGTTTCCAGCCGCGGCTCTACAGGTTCAGGAGGACTAATCATGGGGTTTTCATCAATCGACGCATTGGTAAATGCGATCACAGTAAGTGGGAAGTTCAACAAAACGCAGTGGAACAAAATCACGGGAGCCGCGGCTTACACCGCGGGTCGCTGGTACAACACATTCACGCTGGCCGGTACGCCGGTCGCCGGGAACTATACCGGCACCGCTTTGAATGCGGTTCAGCTTAACGATGCTTCCCAGGGGGCCATGTGGCATGGCGGAAACGTAAGTCCCGACACCAAGCACCTGCTCAACGTCGGTGCGGTGACTGCCGTTGCGACGGGAGTGCCTACCACGCTGATGCTTGTGGACCTTTTGCTCTACTATCCCGGCATCAACATGAACGTGGCGACACTTCAAACGCTCGTCAACGGTGTGGGCCTTCCGAGGTACACGACTGGTGAGGGTGTGCGAGGGTTTCTTGAAATCACTGCGACAACAGGCGCGACCGCGCACAACCTCTCGTACAACTATACCGACGAGGGCGGAACGGCAGGTTCAGTCAATCCCGTCACCGTGGCATGCACGGCATCTGCGATCATTCCGCATCTTACGCATTCGGGATTGGCTGCCAACAACTACGGGCCGTTTCTCCCACTTGCAAACGGAGACCGCGGAATACGATCGGTGCAAACCGTTCAACTTTCGGTGGCGTCGGGAGCGGCGGGAACGGCGTCTCTTGTTCTCTGCAAGCCGCTTGCGCAGCTCCCTCTCACGACCCTTGGGGTTCAGTCCGAGCGAGACCTGCTTTTCCAAATGCCGTCGCTTCCGAAAATCGAAGACGGTGCGTGCTTGGCGTGGCTCATGTTCACGGGAGCAGCGACCGCGGCAAACACCAACTTCAACGGATACCTCGATGAAGGTTGGAACTAATGCTGAGACCCAATACTGACATCAACACTCAGTATCCGATGAGTTTCCGAGGGGCAAACTTCGGGGTCGCCGTGCGTTCTGTGCAAGGTGGCCCCGGAGCTTTGTCTGCCCGAAGGTTCAACGCCGACTACATCGACGCGATTCCAGTGGGCTACAGACCCAGCGACTCTTATGCGCCGGCGATGAAGGACGGCGGTCTCGGCGTGACGTTTGGAAACCAATCGGCGGGCGTGGTGAGCGCGGCCCCCCTTGAGGGAATTGCCGATCTTTCGACCACGATCTCGGGGCTTGGCATTGTGGCAAGTGCTGCGCTCACGGGACTGAAATTCGCCGATGCATTGATCTCTGCGTTTGGTGGATTTTCAAATGCCGGCTTGCTTGGACCTGCCAATCTCTTTGCGCTCATTCGGATTGGATTTCAACCGTCTGCGGATGAAATCGCCGCGGCGGTTTGGTCGCGGGTCACGGGTCTGCATTCGGGTGAAACGGGAACTTTTGGAAAAACGGTCGGAGACAACATCGACGGAAAAATATCGGCAACGCTCAAGAAATCCACTTGGCTTGCTCTGAAGTGAGGAACTGACAATGAACTGGAAAGAAAAATTAACTAGGCTTTTGAATCTCATCTATGCGCGGTGCCTTGGATACTTTTGGACGCCGTGCCCGAGATGCGGCGCAAAGTTCGGCGAGCATGAACTGAGAGGCGTCTGCCCAACCGCAGCATTTGAAGTCGAAGAAAAGCAGGCCAAGTTTTACCGATTCGTTTGCCCACACTGCAAGCGTCTCGAAATCCCAAGCGATCAGCTTGGCCGGTACGTGATTATTTAAGGGGAACAAAATGGCAAAATCAAAATTCGTAGCCGTGGCTCTGGACGCTGATTCCGGGCAGACAGTAAAACTAGAAAATAGTCCCGCAGGAGAAGGCGCAATCCGCATTCGACTGAAGGACCAGGAGGCCATTGACCTGTGGCTTTCTGATTTGAAGACGATTCTTCGTGAACTCGAAAGCTGGCAGGAAAGCTAAGGTTCATGTCGCTCAAGCGGTTCGCAGCTCACTACGCAAGAAAGATGGGGCTTTCGCAGAAAAGCGAATCCTACGTCAAAGCTCAACCCACGGCGGTTGACGGCTACAATTTTCCGTCGAAGTTTCACGCCGCGGTTTACTGCGAACTCAAGCTCTGGTGCCTCACGGACGAGTATGAAAATCTCCGCATTGAGCAGCGCCTTCACGTTTGCGGAAACCTCTACTGGAAATCTGACTTCGTGATTTTCAATAAGTCGCGAGAGACCGATGAAGCGCACGAGGCTAAGGGTTTTGAGAACATGCGCTTTCGCACCATTTGTCAGGCGTGGAAGGGTGTCGGGCCGATGGACCTCTTCATTTGGAAAGGCGATCACCGCCGTCCGTCGATCGCAAAAATTATCAGGGGGAAACCTTATGCCGTTCAAGAGTGAAGCGCAAAGACGCAAGTTCGCCGAACTCGTCGCCCAAGGAAAGATGAGCCAAGAGACTTTCGACGAATGGAATCGCCACACACCGAAGGGACGACTGCCCGAGCGGATTCGCCCCAAGAAACAAAATTTTTCTCAGCCAAACCCACAAAGGAAACCACATGGAAAAAAGTAAACCTGTTGGCATCGAACTCAAATATTCGGATCTCTCGAACTTTCACATCGACTCAACGCTCGCTCGAATGGCCGAGGTCGTGACTGATGGGCACTCGGCCTACAAGATTAAGAAAATGTGCCGTGCCGTGAACGATGCCAAGAAAAAGATCGCAGGCGAATATGATGAAGAAATAGTGAAGAAATTTTCAAAGAAAGATGAATCTGGTAACGTCGTGCGCGTTCAGCCCGACAAAGACCCTCTTGGCTTTGTTCCGGACGACGACCAGAAGGAAGGGCTCAAAGACGCCTTCAAAGCCTTTGGTGAGAAAACAATTTTGATTGATCGTCCGCCGCTCACGCTTCACGACCTGCGCGACATGCCGATGTCGGCGCTCGATCAAGATAGTCTAAAGAATCTGATCGACGATTCCGAGGCAGAGCGCAATCATCCGATGCTTGCCCGCGTGAAGTGAGGAAAAACTAACGTGGCCTGCTTATATAAATGCGATGGATGCGGTAAAGAACAGAAGGCAAACGAAGCCGATCATCGGTATTTTAAGCCTTCTCAGTGGTTTCAACGATCGGATCAAGACGGCATTCAAGATGCCTGTTCTCGTGAGTGCATCGAAGAAGTCGGAAAGAAAACGGGTAAAACAAAAGTTGTGATTCCGATTTGAACAAGCCCCCGCAATGCGCCTTCAGGCCGCAAAGGCCACGCATATTTCAGTCGTGTGATCCCGAGCGATGCGGAAATCGGGATAATATTTTTGAGGTTACTATGGATGATTTTGAAAGAGCAGTCGATCATTTGCTTTACGTTTTTATGCAAGCAACTTGGAATCGACGGAAGCAAAAATACGATCACAAAAAAAATATCACCTACGCGCATGCGCAGGCGTTTCTCATTGAGATGGGAAAAATAAAACCAGAAGAATGCGCATATAAATGCTAATTGCGTGAAAGCGCCTCGCCTTGAAGTGACCAGGGGTTGAGTCCGCGCGGCACCGGCCCGTCGGCCTGATTGGAGTTGGATTGGCTCGTTTGCGCGGGCGCAGAGCCGTAGCCTGCTTGAGTGCCGAGTCCGCCGGCGTTTGGAAAACTCGGATAGGCATTTGCGTTGATTGCTTGCTGATAGGCTTGCATCTGGCCTTGGAGCTGTTGCTGCATCCCTGGGATCATGGAGCTTGCCGCGTTTTGAGCGGTGTTCGCGTTGCCTTGCTGGGTCTGCACAAAGGAACTCCACGGGTTCGTCCCGTAGTCAGGCGTTGGAAGAAAATTTAGGTATCCGTTTGGATCGTAGGATACGTCACCGTACCCCGATTCGTAACCAGCCATAACTTATTCTCCCATGTCGCCGAGATCGTCTTTCGGGCCGTACTTCGTGTTGTAGTGCTCGACCAAATCTTTGATTGAAGAAATGGCTTTGTGCTTTCGGCCCGCGCGTTTTCCTATTTTTTTCATTCGATCTTTGTCCTGCTTGATCTCCTCGGCTCGCATAAGCGTATCCATGTCGGAGTCCGCTTGCCATTCGTCTTCAGAATCTTTGGGTGATTTCACTGCTTGCGCTTTCATTGTTCCTTCTCCTTTTCTCGCACGATGTTTGACCACGTATTTCTGGCCGCAGAATCGAGCACGCCGCGCGAGCCGCGACCGATCGTATCTGCCATTTTTCCTCTGAGCGTGCGCCCACTCGTCGAAGTGAGTCCGGTGACTCCTTTCTTGAGGAGAAGCGCCCCGAGCGCTCCTTCGCCGGGCTGTTGCCCAGATAAAGCAGCGCCGCCGGCACCGGCTCCGAGAAGCATCAAATCAACCGCAGTGAGATCAAGCGGGCCGCGGCGCTCGGCCACGCGATTCGCAATTTGCGTTACCTTGTCCGTCACTAGCGGACTCGTCGATCCATAGAGCACATTCGCATCGAGAAGTTCTTTGTGGAGTTTTGGGTCCACTTTTTTCACGGCCTCTTCAACGCCTTGAGCGAGATCACCAGAAATTGCTTTCTTCGCTTTCGTCGAGAGAGAGGCTTCGGTGCCCTGTGCATAACCCGAATCCTTGATGAGCTGATTGACGAAGCTCTTGAGTTCGGTCGCTTCTTTGGCCGACATTTCTCCGCCTGTTTTCTGCCAGGCATAGAGGATTCGGTCGTCGATTTCTTTGGCGAGGTCGGCTGCCTCGGGCGTAGCTTTCTTGCGAAGCTCAGAGGCAAAGTCCATTGCGGGCTGCATGGCGTCCATCAGGGGAACAGTCGCGCCTTTCTGAGAGGCTTCATCTAAAATCGAGCCGATCCGTTCGCCTGCCTGTTTATTGACCTCGGCCAGCTTTTCGGCAGCCTCGGTCATGTTCCCGGAGAACTTCGCATCTTGAAGAATTTTTGAAGGTGACAGGGCCTTGCCCTCTTGCTTGGCGAAGCGATCGACTTCCTCGAACGCCTTTCGGTAAAGTCCTCGTGACCTGGCGCGTTGTAGTCCTTCGATGGGGTTCAAGACAGCGTTTGCGACTCGGCCCGCTTTATTCAGTCCAGCCTCATTGGCTAGGCCCACGCCGCGAGCAAGCGCCGGCAATGCGCCCTTGGCGGCTCCCTCTTTGGCGACAGCGCTCAAGCCCCCTGAAAGGTAGGTCAGAGGGTCTGTGCCCACGGTTAAAGCAAAATCAGCCACGTCGCCAGGCGAGAGGTCATACCAATGGCCCTTGGCTCCTGGGAGGTAGTCGGACACCGATGGGCCGCGGGGGATTTGAAGGCCCGCCCGCTTCAAAAGCTCGCCGGGCTCCGGATAGCTCGCGCTCATCGAAAGAGCGTCTTGACGCTCCTTATCATTATATACGTCTTTCCCTGTCAGCTTCTCAAGGCCGTAGGCAAGCGCCGGCCCTGTCGTCGCACCTCGCACGTAATCGAGCGCCTGTCCCGCTTTCTGCAAATATTTGGGGATCGACTCTCGGAGTCGCGTGGTCATGGGACGTTCAGAATCGAGCTTCGCAAGCTCGGCTTGCTCGGCAGCGCTGAGTCCGGCAGAGGCAGGCTGGGCGGCTGCACCTTTGGATTCACCTTCGAGCTGGGCGAGTTCGGCTTGTTCTTCTGGAGTGAGCGCCATTATTTACCTCCCGCCTTTTTCTTCAAATAGTCTCGTCGCGCGTCCTTCATCGCTTGAGTCGCATCCGCCGGAAGCGCAGTCGAGCCGTCGTAGGCTTTCGTTTGAGTGGGCTTCACGTTCACGCCGGCATCCACGCCGGGTAGAGCTTTTTTGAAACGGCTTTCTCCGAGACCGATCGAGCCATACGCTTCGGCACCTTGCTTGGCGTGAACATCACGGTAAGCGTTGATCGCTTCTTTGGCTGCGCCTTTATACTGATTCACGAGTCCCAAAATTTCTGTCTTCGTTTCGGGAGTGAGTTCGCCAGTGGTGAGCGTTTCCAGATTTTGCGTCAATCGGCTCAAGACATCCTGCGGAGCTGCCGTGCCGGCCTGCTCGTAGTAGCTCAAGTTTCCGACTTCGCCGCGGGCTCTTGCGAGAATCGTCTCGACGGTCTTTTTCGTGAGCTTGCTCCCCGGACCAGCGTTCCCGATCAGGCTTTCCACTTCCTTCGAGAAGTTCAGAGATTTGCTGAAAGGCTCGATCGACTTGTTGAATTTTCCCTGCACGTCTCGAATCGCACGCGCATCAAGAGGCATGACAGGTCTCCCGCCAGCTTTCATCGAAGGATCTTGCGCTTCGGCGGCCCGCTTATTGATGAAATCCTGATAGAGCATTTCTTGCATCGTACCGGCCTTCTGTTTTCCGATGGCGTCGATGATTGTTTTCGCAAGGTCTTTGCGATCATCCTGAATTTTGAGCATATAATCAGCCAAGCGTTTCTGCCGGTCTTGCGGTGGCGCGTATCCGGCGAGAAGGCGCGAGCCTGTAAGTGAATCGGTCAATGCTGCCAGCGGCGCGAGATTGAGCTGCGCGGGAGCTTGGGCCTCCATCGTAAGAAGATCGCGAATATCATTGATGCCTTTCATCTGCTCCTGAATCGCGGGGGTTTGCATCGCCGACTCATAGGAGGATTGCCATTCGTCGGGGCTCATCGTGAGCATGCGCTGCACGTTGGTTCGACCGCCGGCTTTTCCGGTAGTCGTATCGCTTTCCTGTAAGCCGGAGCCTTTCGGAACAGATTTGACCGAAGGCTCGGGCAAATTGGGAATTTGAATTTTACTGAACACGCCAGGTGTTGCGCTCGGAACCGAAGGGCTACCTACGGCCTGGCCTTGCGCTTCGGCCCGGCGCTGATTCATGAGCGCAGTCGCCTCGTCAGAATTCATCGCCAGCATTTGCGCTTTTGGGTCTACTTGCAGGCGTTTTAAAATCGGGCTTACGTCACGGCTGATATTCCGAATCTCCTGCATGGCATCTTCAGGAGAAACAATTCCCATCGCCAACGCCTGTTGGCCCATCGAAGCGATTTTCTTCGTATCCTCGGCGGGATTTTGCATCATATTGAGCAAATCCCACGTGTTTGCTTTTCTCCCCGTTGGCATATCTTCGCCTCCTTAGTAGCTATAACCGCCCATGCTCCACGGATTCCGTGAGTACAACTCAGGAGCGAGCGAATACCTGGGTGCCGCCATCATTGGACTTTGCTGGGGTGCGGTTACGACCTGAACACTTGTCGGAGTGGAATACTGCTTGTCCATGTTTTGCAGTAGTTTCTCGTTAAAGTTTTTGTTGAAGTCGCGGGATTCGATCGACTGTCCTAGCATTGCGCCCGTGCTCCCAAATTGCATTGCCGACCCCAGCGGGTCAGCTTCTTGAATTTGGGTACTCGGTGTTAAGCCGGTCCAAGGCGAATAGCGAATCTCCGCTGCTCGCAGTTTGCGTTGTCTATCTTCCTTTGGCCGATCAACCAGCTCTGATTTCAGAAGCCCGACGCCGGCACCAATGGCAAGTGCGATTATTGGCATAGTACCCTCCCAAAGTTAGCCACACCGTCGTCTGTTTTGGTGAGGCCATGTCGTTCAAATCGCTCCATGAGCCTTGGAAGGTTCGTAGAGCAACAAATCATTTCAAAACCCTGCTTACGCCCTTCTTGCGTGAGGCTTTCAATCAGAGCATCCAGTCCCGCATTCCGGATCGCGCCTGGTGCATGGGGGTTGGAGACGAGATGCCCAATAATTGCGGCACCAGCGTCGGAGCGAAAAAGAAATCCGCCGCAAATCGGTTTTTCGCCAGAGAGCACGAGCTTTCCGATCGGCGGAAGAAATCGGGGGTTGGGAGGCGGAAAATCTCTTTTCTCCCACCACGATTTGAGTATTGGAAAGTCGAGTTCCAAGCGAATTGGAATCACTCTAAGCTCATGCATCGGAAAACTCCAAAAGGTGCTCAAGTAGGATGGAGCCCTGGAAGTTTCGCACCCCAATGATGCGGAATCCGACTTTCATCGCCATCTTGAGCATGACGGTATTTTTATTTTCGATAAGAGTTGTGATCCGTTTGTAGCGGGGTTTGCACCACTCCACGAAGGCTTGGTAGCCTATCCATGACAAGGATGTTGATTGGGTGCCAGGGAAGGCACCGCCAAATTGCCAATAGATAGTCTCATGATCGAACTCGCGGCAGGTCACGTATCCCATGAGTTCCTTTTCCGTTCGGACAAGCAGAGCAAAGTCGATCCGGTCCCAATGTGCGGGCTTTTTCTTCCCAAAGGCAATCAAGTGAGCGTTTTCGCTCATCGGCTCCCAATCCTTGACTGAGATTTTTTCAACAATGGGAATCATTTTTTCCCCGCATTCTCTGTGGCCTGCGCTTGGCGATTGGACGCCCAGGCTTGCATTTGTTGTTGATAGAGCATTTGGTTCCACTGGTTTCTCCGCTCGTTCTCAGCCTGAGTTCTTTGGAGATCAGACTGCCGCGCATTTTCCCAAAGATTTTCCTTTTGAAGTTGGGCTTGCAGGTTTGAGTTTTCCATTCCTGGAAGCATGCCGAGCTGAGAGATTCGATTTTGCTCGTCGTTAATCCCAATTTGCATGCGGTTGAGTCCGCCCTGCCTGCCAACATCCTGAGACATAGCAAGGAGATTTCTTGCGCCGCCAGCGGTGAGTCGTTCTCGTGCTCCGCCTGAAAGTCCACCTCGCATCGCAAGATCGGCTTCGGCTTGCGCTTGGGAAGACCTGGCTTCCTGTTTGGCTCGATCTCTGGCGTCGGCTTCTTCGGCAAATTGTTTTCTCGTCGATAGCTTGGCCCAGCTTGAAGGGCCGCGTCTCAGCGCTTCGTTTCGGAACGCTTCAAGTCCGCGGGTATCTAGCGCCAATGCATCGAGGCGCTTTTGGACTTCAGGAGCAAAGGCCATCGAAAGCGGATCATAGACTTGCTGATAACCGGGCTGTGTCGGCTGCGCTTCATACTGTGGCGTGACTTTTTCTCCCCATCCTGTGAAGTTAAATGGGTCGAACATCGCGCCCACTTTTGATTTTCCACCGCGACTCCAATCAAAGGGGTTGGCACCGTAAACGATGTTATCCGCAGTGCTATACTGGTTTTTCATCTTTGCCTCCCTTAGCTCATCTCATCGTAATGGCTTAAATCTGGTTCAACCTCGTCATCGTTGTCCGGTTCCATATTGGTGAGCGTGTCGATCATTTGCTCGCGCTGTTGCTTGAGTTGAACGACCGCTTTTGTGAACCTGGGATCGCCCACGTCTTTGTCGAGGATCTGAACCTTGACGTACTGTTGGAGGAAGGCGGCGAACTCAGGGATGTCGATGATTGTTGCGTCGATGATCGCTGTTGTGGCCGCCACCCGCAGAGTGTGAAAGCCCGTGCCCGGCGTGGTGAGGTCAATTGAAGTGCCGGCTTTTGCGTTGGCCAACGAGGAAGCCAGCTTTATTTGATTATCTGACACTCTGATCGCGTAGTAAACGATGTTTTCGACAAGTGGAGCTGGGAGGCCCCCACTATTGGCTTTTAGCTTCACCTGATCTCCGGTCACGTAAGGCACCAGTGGTGCGAGCGAAAGGATGTCGGTGCCCGTATTCACGGCAGCCGGAAGAAGGTTTTCCGGATTCGTGTATTCCCCTGGCAAGGGAATCCGATTGGCCTGGCGGATGTACCAGCGCTGCATGGGGGTAAACGGCGAAGAAAGCGGCGGGAGCACCGCAGTTTCGCGCGATGGCGGGTAAATTACAAAGCGCCTTTGTCCTGGCGCATCATTAGTCAGGTTGTGACGATACCATTCGTTTTGCCCGAACTGATTGGAGACGGCGATCAGCTCGAACTTGTTTCGCATCCGGAATTTTTTGACCGGATAAATGATCGAGCCGTTTGCGTAGACCACACCGCGCAGCTTATTTGCGAAAATGTTCTTGGGCATCGGGTACTCCGAGACGCCCACTTGCAGCGGCACGTAGTCGGAAGTTAAAAAGTAATCCTCGTGGAGATTCGTGATCTCCGCTTCAGCGTCGTCGATGCCGTCGTTGAAATACCCAATCAACTCTTCGTAGGTGACGAATTTTTCTTCCGGGTCTTCCTCGTTTAAAACGAGATCGAGTTTCACCTTGTCTGCATGGTCCTTGAAGGTCCAAAGTTTTTGTTCATCGCTCATAGCTCACCCCCGCCAGCCTTGTACGGCCATTGAAATTTCGAGAAACATATCGCCGCTCGTGACAGCAACGCTGCTCCCGTTGAGCTTCGTAAAGGCATTGCTCGCGCCGGCGTTTGCAAAAAAGAGCCTGTCCGTGCTCGTGTTGTCGTAGAAAAGAACGTAGGTGTTGTTGCCCGACCAAAAGGCAGCCGATCCGCCATTGGTGACGTGAAAGGCAAGCCCCAGGTTGTAGCCTCGGGCGTTGATTGAGACTTTAGTCGTGTCCACACGGATATTGTTCGGAAAGCGCACATCGGCGATAGCAGCCGCGGTCGTGCCCGCTCGAAAGGTCCACTTGAAAATGATTCGATCGCCGTCTCTTCGCCACTGGTAGTGCGTAAGCGTTTGCGTTCCAAAGTTCGTGATGGCCGATGGATTTGCGTAGGTTGTCGATCGCCATTCCTTCGGGTAATCGCGAATGAGCGTGCGCCAATTTGCGCCGTCGGATTGAAGCGTGATCCGCTCCCGATACGTGCAAAGAGTCGTGCTGGCTTGGCCGTCGATCGTCTGCGTGGTCTTAAACGGAAGGACTTGGTGTTGGATAAAATTGTCGTCGTTCTTCTGAAACTGAACGCTTCTCCCTTTGGAAAGCGTTGCATCCGGAAGTGTGACCGCAGTTGAGTCGGAGTCGTTGGGTGTGCCGATTAAAATGAGATCGTCGGAATCTTGAACGGCGTAGGCTCGAATAACGGACGTGATGTTTCCGTTCTTTCCTGGGATCGTCGGAATCTTTGCAAAAAAATCTTCAGTGTCCGCTTCGCTTGGATTGATTTGGCTTGCGTCGCGGAAATAGGTTCCAACAAAGCAGCGCACGCGCACGGAGTTCGTCGTCGAGACGTTGATAAACTCGTCGTCAAAAAGATCGTGATTAAAAGTGCAGACGCCGGGGCCAGTGACTTTGGAACGAATGATGTCCTTCGGAGCGAAGCCAAGACCGTGCGGGACTCTTTGCTCGCTCACGGCTCCGTCGAAGGTGAATTCCAAAAACTTGAAATTGAGGAGCTGATTCTGCTCCAAAAAATAGCGAGCTAGAGCGTTGAAGTTTTCCCGGATATAAACGTCCGTGATTTCTTTCACCGCAAGCGGCGGATTGGAGCGGTTGCCCTTGGATTGATTTATCATGGGGTGTTCTCCCCACGGCTTTCAGCTCCGGCGTAAGCAGCTCCCAGCTCGCCGAAATTGCTGAAGTGAAGCAGATACGAGAGAAGCGATAGACGCTGTTCCTTCACGACGCCGCGGATGACCCAAGTCGCGGTAGCGTCGTTGGTCGATTTGTTATCGGGATCAAGAAACGTGAGCAGGTTTCCTGCGACCGAGGCAACGGTGAATTCCTGCTCAAAGTTATCCGTTGAAAATGCGATCCGCATGTCGTCGGCGTCAAGCGGCCAAACGATCGCGGTGTATCCCGAAGGCGTTGCAATGGTCGCAGTCTTTGCGGTCGCATCCACATTGGCAGTAGCGCCCTCTGGAAAATCTTCGGAGCGGTACACGCCCACGTCATCTGCCGGGGTGATTTGAAGCTGCCGGAACTGCGAGCGAAGACTTCCCGCTGGAAAGCGTCGTTTCTCGTCGAGCTTGCCGTCATAGCGCCAAGTGAAATCCGGATCACCCCAATCAATCGTAGCGTCGCCCCAGGTTGGATTGCGGGTGTAGCGGATCGGCGCGACTGAGCGCTTCGTGAGAAGGTTGTTTTCTTTGATGGAATTGATGTGGAAAGCAGCGTTTCCGACGTTCTTTCCAAGGGCGTGAACCTTCGTCACCCACTGGCCGGTCGCCGTGCTTCCGAAATCCAAAGCGCAAGACCTGTAATCGTAAGGCAAATGCACAGTGCCCCACTGCGTAAGCGACAGGGAAACATCCAGAGGCACTTTCGGATCGGTCTTGTAGTTTGGGTCATGACGGAAAAGTAGTCCGCGCTCATCGCCGCGGATCATGTAGCCCTGATGGAAAGCCAAAGCCGATGGCCGGAAATGAGTTCCATTCGAGGCCGTGGTGAAAACGCCCGAGGGCTTTACGCCGTAATTGAGATAGAAAATAAAACAAGCGTTGCAGTCGGTATCTGTCGGCTCCTCTTGAACGGTCCACCAGATTCGTCTCGTGAGCCTGTCGTAGCTGCCAGTGATCCGGGCTCTTTGCTCCTCGCTGCGAGTGAGTCGCGCATAGGTTTCGTCAAGGTCAATTGATATTTTGATGAGCTGGAAACCGTCGGTGAAATAAAATCCATCATTTCCAGCAAAGAAAATTCCGATCTCCGTTCGCACGATTGAGCGCGTGGAGATGCAGCCGATCTCATCCGAAATTCTCTCGTGCGTGATCGCACCTTGGCCAAGATTATTGAATGCGCCGTTGAGCCGGTAAATGCTGATTCGCCCAAGCGCTACGACGTTATTTCGGGTCGAACTAATCCCCATGAGAGCGTCTTCGATGTCGTCAAAGAACGTGAGCGAAACCGAGTCAGGCGATCCGGGAATGGATTGCAAAATTCGATTCGGAAAGCGCTGGCCAGAGTCCGTGATGTCACCGTAGTAAGCGATGTCATTCAAAATATGAAGATAGTGACAAAGCGGCGGCGACTCGTTTGCAACAATTCCGCCCGTCGTATAGAGAACTTCGCGGGTGTCGAGTCTATCCACGCCTGGGCCGTCGATCGAATCGGCAATGGTGTCGGTGAAAGAGGTCGTTCCGTTATCGACTTCACCCTCTAAGTAGTACGTGTTTCCGGAATCAATCGTGCGGAAAATTTGCACGTCGATTTCTGCGGTGTCGTAGTTGGTGTTTGGCGTATTCGTAAGTACCGGCAGATTTGAAACTGCGACTGAGGCCACCTCTGCAACAACGCCTGGATTAACAAAATCTGCTTCGATGCCACTCGAAAGCTCAGTGAACTTTGGATAAATTTTGGAAGTCTCGAATGGTCCGACAAAAATCGGCGCAGAAACATTCAGAAACTCGACGCCATTTTCCGTCGTGTACTTATATTTATAGGTGAAGGAATAGGCGTAGGAAGAGACCTCTGGTTTAAAGAAATTCCCGCCGAGGAAATTCTGAACCGCCTCACCTTGAATGTGAGTTGCGCCGTTTCCGACGTGTGCCGCTAGGGCGTTAAAAAGAGTAGCAGCGTCTTCGATCCATGCTTCAAGCGTTGGCGGCATGACCCATTGGCTGCCCACGGGGATGTCGATGAATTCGTCCGTTCCAGCTCTTTGATTCGTGGTCGTGATGAGTGATCCAAATTGCGCGGCCCCGTGATAAAACGAAAGCGAGTGCTGTACGGGCTGATCGCCAACCGTATTCTGAAGAGTTTTTGAAAGCGTCGCTGTACCCGAAGCGGACGTAACCACACGAGCCGATTTTTGATTGCTAGGGTTCGGGTCGTTAAAAATTGCTGAAGTTGAAATCACCCATGCGTCCGTTGGAAGCGTGATGGGAGAGCCGCCAATTTTTACGTCGGTGACGTTGGCCGATCCCGAAGTCGTATCCATCGTAAAATTCGTGTGCTGCGGCCAATTTGAATCGAAGACGTGTAGATAGCCGTACATCACGAGTACCCAATAGATCGTGAGGTAGGCCGAGTCTAAATCGGTTGGGTCAGGAAGCGTGACATGGTGATAGAAAAGTGAATTTTCGAGCTGATAGTGCCAGTAGTCGATGACCGTGAAATAATCGACAACCCCGTTGGTGACGTGGGCGTTGTGAATCTGCTTGAGTTTCGTCACGTAGTTTAAAAATGGCTGATAGTTCGGAGTGATTTTGGGAACACCCTCAAGATCAATAATCCCGATCGCAGGCGTAGTGACGCGGTACTTGTTCATGCCGGCGTAATCGTTTTGAGCCGCGTGGCCGTAAACGGCAAATTGATGCCAAAACCATTTTGTGCGTAGCTCATCCAGTTGGCGAGCTGCCTGCTCGATCGCGATTGGTCGGGTGTTATCGTTGAGCCTCTGATATGGTCCCGCCGGTGGAACTGTGCTGCCGCCACCGCCCGTGTCGAGGTAAATATTGAAATGATAAAATTGGCTGAAAATATCCGCACCGTGATGCTCGAAAGCTAGACATAGAGCTTCGATGAGGTCGAAAAGCGAACTCTCGTCCGTTGCTGCAAGTCGTGGCGTCGGAGTCGGTGTTGGACCTGGATATTCTGTATCGAAGAAAAACCAAGTCTGCGTTTCAAAATAACTGAGGCTCCACTTATCAACGAAGCCGTGCAGAAATCCGGCGACAGGAGAGTAACCGGCGTTTGAAGCGTCTTTGATATGAGCGACCATGCTCGCACGTAAATCGTTTGCCAAAGCGATGCAGGCGTTCAAGAGCGAAGCGCCGGTGTAGCCTGGAGTGCTTTGAGGAGTGGGCAGCCCTGCCGTTCTTACTTGGAGACTGCCGAGTTTATCGCGATAGATTTTACTTGGGATCGCTCCCGAAGTTGGAGTGAGAAACGAATGCCCATTCCAGTCTGAAGACGTGACTTGGGTGTACGATCCGCCGGAGCCCAGCGCCTCGTTTCCCGTAGGCCCAAGAAGTCTTGTCCAATTAGGGCTTAGGTAGTGAATATCGCGGCCAGCCTGCGCGAAGAGTTCCTTTTCATTGCTGAAGTGAACGAAGCCGTCAATCCGCCGCGGTTGTCCGGGAATCCGGTAGTTCACCGAATCAAACGGGCAAGAGCCAAAGCGGCTTTCGAGCTTACGGTCGATATTGATGAGAAGGTTGTCCGCCCGCTGATAGCGCGTAGGCCCGCCCTGAAGGAAATAATCAGTCATCCCTCCGGAGAAGTCCTTCACCTCATAGGGCTGAACGACCGGATTATCCATAGAACGCCTTCATCGAAACCGTGTTGTCGTTTGAGTAGACGTAAAAAGTCGTCGCACTCACACGTTCGATTTTTGGATAAACGACCTCACCGCCCGAGGTCCGGATTTCGATTCGCGTTTGATCGAATTGAAATCCCGCAGGAAGCGTCATGAGCTGGCGATAAAATCCACCGCCCAAGTCCGATCCCCAATTCGCAGCGAGAATGTCTTGAGTCGTAACCGCGATGAGCGCACCGTCGGTCCCATTATGGGTGTGGTCGTTCATGCGCTGGATGTTGTCTTCCATCGCAGGAAACCAGGCGTCGCCTGTCGTCGGATTCGTCGGTTTTTTGTAGCCCTTCGAGAGCGTTGAAATTGGCATCGTTACCTCCCATCAATCTTTTTCAGCCGCTCAGACTCCTCATTTGCTTTTTGGTTGTCTGACTGAGCCTGTTTTCTGGCGTCTTCGACTTCGCTTTGTTGGCGAGCAGTGCGATAGGCTTGAAGCCATTTCGTGACTTGCTTGCCGATCCACCACGTTGCAAAGATCCCGAGAACTGAGGCAGTAATTTGAAGAACTGTGCTCATGCTCGTTTCCTCACTTGCATTGAACAGCTCCACGCCCCGCGGTCGAGTATTGGACCTTGCAGGTGGTTTTCCAGGCCGCAAAGCCTGAGTCGATCGGGAGGCGGTCGTATCCTTCTTTGGTGACGACGAGTTTGGCGATACCGCGGAATTTCACGATCTCCTCGATCCCCTCCGGCGTCTTCCACCGCACGAGGACCAGGGCGAGCGCTTCGCCATCGAGGTCGCTTGTCCATCGTTCTTGTGAAAAGAAATCGCGCCAAGGGATTTCGACGACGGTGCCAGTGACGCCGTACTGTCGATGCACGTCGCGATAGTAAACGTCGATCTCGCCGCCTTGGACGATGTTTTTTCCTTGAGGCACGATGAGCTTCCACACGCTTTCGATCGTGGTGTTCTCGCGGACGCGGCATATATCCATGCCGCCACCGGGTACGTTCTCGCACGCACTGATCGCTAACGTATAATCGCCCGCTGCAACGGCTGGCATGCTCCGATCTACAACGAGACTGGAGCATGCCGCCGTGAACAGCATTCCAACTATCATCCCTGAACCGAAGGAGTGCCATTTCATGCCGCCTTGACCGCCTTGATGAGTTCGTAGTTGGCGACGATCGCTTTGAGCGACTTCTCGATGACAAGACGAGCTTTGGCGTCGTCGATAGCGAGTTTCGCCATCACGTGTGCCACGACATCGGCTGCCTCTTCAGTGCTCAGATCGGCCAGCTCCGACGGGATCTCACCAATTCCGTCAAGCGCGGGTTGAACTACCGGGACGAGCTTCAGCAGAAGACCTAAATCTTCAACGCCAACATGCCCGTCTTTGCCGGCATCCACGGCGACCTCTACTCCGGTCAAAACCAAATCCAACAGCTCCTTAATTTCCTTCGTTCCCTTTTGTTCCATTTTCTTTCCTCACTTTGGTTAAGACGTAGGTCGCGATAAGAACTACGCCGAATAAGATCAGCTCGATCAGGCTGGCCTGCCTAATCTTGCTCGTTTTTCCGAGCCAATATTCCAGGACCGCGTAGCCCAGGATTGTCAGCCCAAATTTCCACCACTCAACGTCATGGCAATTCACACCGCGGTACTCCTCTCGATTGTCGTGAGGGCCGCATTCAGTCCCTTTGATTTGTAGGCTTCCCCGATCTCGGTCCAGCGGACGTTGATTGGAAGCTCATTGTGGTAACGGTCTTGATGTTTGAACTGTCCGCCCCAGCGGGCTCCGACTTTCGCACAAGCGTGCTGATAGACGTTCCAGCGCGAATCGTTGAGCGCGATCCAAAGCGGTTTCTTATCGACGAAAAGTGTCCAATCCGAAGCACACCCGTAGTTGTGTGGCGATTCGCCGGCTTCAGCGTCGGTGACGATTGCGCCCGGCAGAGTGCGCCCTTGCGCATAGATTTGCGCTTGCTCATCGAAAGTGCGAAATCCCCAAAAGGGCTGCCAGTCTTCCGGAAGCTCGGCGCAAAGCGCGTCGTAAATCGGCAGATATAAGTGATGCAGTCCTCGGCGAAATTTCGCGCGTCTTGCTTCGCTCATCGCTTGGCCCCGCTTTCGAGGTTGAGTTTTCCTTCGATGCGAGCCAGGCGCTCCGAGATTTCATTGAGACGCTGGACTACAGTATCGACTGTTTTTGAAGCTGCATTTGCTTGAAAGCTGATGTTTACGATCCACGCGATGCCGGCGATCAAAATGATGAGCGAGCCGATCGGAACCAGGGTCCGCTCGCTCAAAATTCCCATTCTTCTCTCGGGTCGCTCCATCTCGGCCTCCATGCTCATTCCAAAAGTTTCAGGTAGTTCTTCGCGATTCGCGGAACTGCATAGGTCATCACGAAGGGAGACGTGTTCAGCGAAAGCGAAAGAAGCTCACCACTCGGATGCCAAGCCACGTCGTTGACTTGGACACCTGGATTTGCGCCGTCGAATGGAATCGCAGGAAGCGCGATCCCCGAGGAACCGCTAAAGGACCAGACGAATAGAAACGGGGTCGCTGATGACGCTCCCGCTAAGAACTGCCCGTCTGGACTCCACGCAAGCCCATTGATGTTCCCCGTTGGTAGAAAAAACGGGGGGCCGAGAAACGCGGCTGATCCAAACGTGCCAGCGGAACGATCAAATGGAATGAGATAAATAAAGTTTCCGCCGGTCATACCCATCGCAATCCAATCGCCTTGTGGTCGCCAGGCGATCACTTTTCCGCCGAGCGTAGGCGCTGCGTTTGTCGGGAGCGTGCCGGGAGCCGATACTTTCGTGCCAAATCCGGTGAAATAATCGAACGGATAGACTTCGATGAACGGCGAAGAGTTTACCGCGATTGCGACGTAATCTCCTTGAAGAGAAAACGCGACGCCGTTGACTTGTGCTGTAGGGAGAGACGCGGGGTTTGAGAGCTTTGGTCCAAATCCGTTGTTGATCGGGTATGCTTCCATGAACGGGCTTGTGCCGCCGCCTACGATCACGTGTGAGCCTGCCGGGTGAACGTCGATTACGAATCTTGCGGCTGCCGGCAAAGTTCCAGGGTTGGAGTAAGAGAGAAGGCTTGGATTGGCGTTCGGATCAACGGCTCGCATCCCAATGAAGGGAGACGTGCTCGATGCGAAGAAAACAAATTTTCCGTTCGGAGCGACGGCGACCGAGTTGACTTGTCCCGGCCCAGCCGTGACCGAAGTCGGATCGACGCCGATCGTGTAAACCTTCGGGCCGTCATCAAAAAACTGGTAGTAGTGAAGAAATGGGCTCGTGGCGTTGCCCTGGTAAAGCGTCTTTCCATCGGGCGCATAGCAAATTCCAAAACCCGCGGTTGAAAGAAGCGTGTTCGGGTTTCCGAAAGCGCCGGGGATCGTTGCGTAGGCTGGTACGCTGGTCGCGGCGTAGTACCATTTGTGAACTGCAATGGCTGAACTTTGGAGAATCCCATAAGGCTGATAGGGAGTTCGCCTCGTGGCCTGATCGGTCAAATTGAATTTATAGACGAATGGCTTAACGCCAGGAGCTTCCGTCGCATTTTGCAGGACTACCAGCGTGTGATTTTCACCCGACACTGGATTTTGAAAAGAGATTGTGCAGTTATCGGTGAGCTTTATTTTCTGAGAAAGCCCATTAGCCCAATTGATCGTGACAGCCTTGCCGGAGTTTCCCGCATCAAAAAGCGCTTCAGATTGGCCAAGTCTGAACGGAAGCCATTTCAATCCGTTGTGAAACTTCGGGATGCCAGTCGTACCGCCGGAAATGTCGGCATAAACGCGGCCTCTTGCGCCGGGCGTGGGATTGTCGCTTGCGATGTTCTCGAATTGGGCTACCTCAAGTGGTCCATAAACCTTCATAGTGAGTTACCCCAAAAAGTTGACGACAAGATCGCCTGAGCTTGTATCTGCCCCCAATGCGCGTGCCGAGATTCGTGCGTCTTTGGCGAAGTCCTGCGAGATCACTGGACTCGTTACGCCTGGACCCACGTAAAATGGAATTTCCTGCTCTTGGCCGGAACCGCCCACGCCGATCCGAAGAATTCGGTTTGTCGTGTTGATGATTTGAAAAGCCGCCGCCGGTTTCGCGAGCGCTGCCGTAAGCTGAGTCCACGCTGCAAATGTGATCGGCGTGCTTCCCGCGATATTCAGGGCAAGAACTGGTGCAAGTATTCCTTGATTGCTCATGGCTGCACCTCAATCACTCAGCTCATAGTGGATGAGCACGTTGATCTTGCCGTTGGTGAGGTCCGCCGTCGCGACCGTTGCAATGGGCGTTCGATCCGCCGTGAGCTTGACCGCGGTCGCCGCCGAGCCAACCGGAACGCAAGCGACAAGCCCCGTGTAGGAAGCAATCGCTGTTGCAGCCTTCAAGTCGGTGGCTGTTTGTCCCGTGCCGAGCGCGATAGTCGCGCCACCTCCCGATGTCGGTGCGGTGAGCACGTCGATCAAGCAATCCCGGACGATCGCGCCTTTGGGCAGTTTCGCGGGCTTCCCATCGGGACCGAGCAGTTGAATCGCGCCCTGGACGCCGCCTTGTTTTGCGAAATCATAGGTCGCTTTCAGCGTGTGAACCTGCTCGCGAAAGAGCAGAGTTCCAAGCTGGGTCTCAGCTAACGCATTTGGTGAAGCCTGATTGAGCTTGTGTTCAGCACTTCCGAGATCGGACGCGGATAGTGCCCAAACTTTCGTCGCACACAGAATGAGCGCGATTGCCGTGAGATAGAAAAATTCAAACTGTTTTCTCATGTCGATTTCCTTTCAGTCAAAACCTGCGGACCAGCTCAAAAAGAGCCAGCCCGCAGATTCTTGGGTTAGAAGCTGATGCCGAAGATGATCCCGCAGTACGAAGGCCGCGTGACGATCAATTCACCGAAGAGGCAAATATCGACGAGGTATTCGTAGCCAGTTTGGTTACGAACCACGAAGTATTCGAGCCCATCCGGAGAACGCTGCTTGCGGAAGAAGCCGTTGGAGGCAAATTTCAGAGCCCTCCAATCCATGAAGATGATGATGTCGTCATCAGCCTCTTGGATACCGACGAACTTCACTACGCCGCCCGTGACCGATCCGATCGTGACTTCCTGCCAGTTGTAGACAGAGGTCTTTCTCGATTCAGGCATGACATTGAACGATCCCTTGGACGACTCGACGGCTTTGACGATCGCGCCAAAGTTCTTGTACGAGCACCAAATCTCGTTGGCGTTCCCTTTACTGAGAAGCCTGTATCGAGTGAGGGCGTCGAAGACTTTGAGCAGGATGTTTGCGCCAGTGATGTCGTTACCGGGGATGTTGATGGCCTGGAGATACGGGTACGCGAGTTTCGTCTGACCGTAGAGCGATGCAGAGCCACCGTTCGCCGCGGAAAGCAGAGCCTTCCGAACCGAGTTGAAGGCGCTGGTTTGCGCTCCGGGGTGGTAGCACTTCGCGTTCTGAGCCACGGTCATGTTGTTGGCAGAGAAGTCAACCGGCGTAGCGCCGCCCCTCGTAGTGACCAGAGTCACCTTGAAGTTGTTGATGTCGATTGCCGAAACATAACCCGTGGACGGAGACGAGTTATCATCGTCCACGAGCACTTTCTGACCGACGGTGAAACGATCCGGACGATCGACGAAGATAATGCCGTCGTTCGCGGTCGAATCCGCCGTGAGTTTTGCGAAGTGCTCGCCCACGAGAAGGTTCACCGAGACCACGTTCTTCATGTAGTCCATGAAGTCTTCGATCTCGTCGGGAAGGATGCGGAGGAAGTTTTGCTCCGAGAGTTTGTCGTGCTCCATCAAATCTCGGGAGTTGAACTTCATCGTTCCCCAGATTTCGATTTGCGCATCGACGCTACCGCGGACGTACTTGCTCGATGCAACGTCGTTAGACGCTGCAAGCTGGCCGTACTCTACGCTCGACGCATAAGCGCCGCGGAAGGGTACGACGTACTTTCCACCTTTCCACCCATCGTCCTTCTCAATGTTCTTGAGAACGTAGGTACGCGGAATGAACTCTTCACGAAGTAAGTCTTCGTTCAGATATTCATTCAGCATGTCTTGAAATTCACGATTCGTTGCCATGTCTTGCTCCTCTTAGAGCCAAGGTGACGACCTCGAATGCTGAACTACGAGCTTGCCGCCTGGCCTAGTTTGCGAAGGTCCGCAATGGACCTCGGTTTTGGTTTCATGGGTGAGGCGGCACGTGACACGACGTTTGGGATGACAGGAGCGGCAGGTCGAGATGCGGCGGTTGTATTCGCCGCGGCGGTCCCTGGCTGGGGAGCTGCGTTTGTGGGATTGGCCGCGGTGTTGGGGATGGAAACTTGCTGGCTTCCAGGCTGCGGCACAGAAACTCCAAATCTTTGCATGACCTGTTGGACTGCCTCTTCAGGAGACAGGTCCATTTGTCCGTTTGTCTTAAACCAAACGTACTCGCCGTGCTCGCACACCGATTTTCTAAAATCCCCAGGTTTGCGGCCCGGAGCTGATTCAAATACTTGTGCGATGGCTTGGATGTCCGGCCTGGCCAGGCAGGAGTCGAGAAGCGCACCCTTTGCGTGGGTGGCTGCGCTCATGGCTTGCTGAGAGTAACCTTGATTTTGCTTTTCGAGGTCTAGCAGCCGTTTTTGAGCAAAAACTTGTTGGTCGTAAGCCTTGCGGGCTTCGGGGTCCAACTCCCCATATTGTACCTTAGCTAAAGCGTATTGCAAGATGACTTGATCCGGAATTTTCAAACGATCGAAAAAATCATCAAGCAAAAGCAGATTTCCGGTGCTCACGGCTTGCTGATACACGGAGCGGAGGTCTTGCACCGCGCCGAGAACGTCGTTGAAATTCCGTTCTACTTCACCGTGCTTGGTCTTGAGCTGTTCGTATTTTGGCTTCTGGTGATCGAGGCCATAAGCCTTTTCAAAAATTTCTCGAACCTCTTTTTCGGTCGTGGCGTCTTTGATGAGTTCTCGAAAGCGCTCAGGGATTTCATGCTCCTGGTCCATGACCTTGAACTTGAAATTGGGCGCAAAAGCAGGAGGGACAACGGCGGCAGCCTGGGAGGCTGCGGGATTCGTCTCGGTTGTCGTAGTTTTTTGAGCGGTTTCAGGCGCAGCTTTACGCGCTTTCGCCTTACTTGCGATTTTCTCGGGCGTGAGCCGCGAGCCTTCACCTTCAATCGCAGTCGGGGCTTGGATCGTGGTGGCCGGAGCCGAAGCCGCGCCTTCGTTTTCGGTAGTTGTCTCCGTGACCTGACTTGCGGTTTCAGTCGTGGTCGCGCCCTCAGTTCCCTGGGTCAATTCCTCAGTCGTCATGTTCTTCTCCTATTTCAAGCGACGGCACTCCACGGACTTGCGGATGCGCCATTGCTCATTGCGCCGCCTTGCGGGGCTGGTAGCCCTTGAGGCTGCGCTTGGGTGGCGTGCTGAGAAAGTTCGGCCAAAACTCCCGAGTTCATCGTCTCGATTTGCGCAAGCCCACTGCCTTGGGCTTCGAGCTGCTTGATGAGCCAAGTGAGAGCTTCATAAGGCAGCCGTGCGCGTTGAGTTTTGTTGGGGTTGTTCGGGTCCGGCATGTAAAGGTCGCAGACCACAAGGTATCCGCCGGTTGGAATGTAGCCGGCCTTTGCCCGTTGAATTTGGAGCTGGTTGAACGCCTCCATTTTCTCGTGGAGTGCTACTTTTTGCTGATAGTTCATCTGAGCCTGCGGACTGAGGAACCGGAAGTCGGCTTGCCTCATTCTTGCTGTCAGGCGCTTGATGAAATACGGATGTGGATCGTAAGGATGCACGGGCGGCGTTTCTCCGCGATCGAGCGCGAGAAGATCGTTCATCACGTTGTCGTAATCGAGAGTAAGGTCGTCGAAGCTCGCATCGAGGTTGGCGTAAGGCATCTGTCGCAGGAGTTTTCCGATGTCTTCGGGCTTGAGCTGATTGCCGATGTACTGAAGCGCGTGATTGATGACGATTTGTTTTCCGAGCTTCGTTTCAATGTCGTCGCTTTGGGCTTCGACCTTGACCTCATAGCAGAGATCGGAAGCCGAGCGGAATTCGGCGATGTTGATGGCCTCGTTCGTGCCGATTGCGTAAACCACGGCATCGTCCGGCAAATGAATTTTCGCGAGCTTGAGATAGGTTTTTACAACGTCGATCAAGAAGCGCTCAAATCCCTTGATGTAGCGCTGAAACTTTTTCTTCTGCCGCGCTGACCGGAAAAGCATGACGTATGGATCAAGCTGGGCAGGCAATTCCTCGGTTTCTTCCTGAACCATTGCCACCTGATACATTTCGCCAATCTGCGTGGTCATGTAGTTCAGGTATTGCGAGCCGTCGCGGCCCTGAAGAATCTTGGGCTCCATGCCGGTGTAGTTCACTGTGCGAACGCCAGGGAGCGAGACACCTGCGGAAACTTTCGTTCCGTTTTGAATGAGAAGTTTGTCGTCGCCGAGGGTGATTTGGTGCTCGGCCATTTTGGAAGCCGCGCGGTTGATCTCGGCCTGGTACGGCCTGAGCGTCTTGACGATCGCGCGTCCGCGCGGAGTCGTCTGAACGCGATCGAAACCGCGAAATAGAATCGGAAAGATGCCGCCGGGCAATTCGCCTTCAACGATCGTGCCTTCCTTCGTCGTGAAATAAAAATACCCGTTTGGATAGAGCGTGCAGGGACGGAAATAAAATTCGCGCAGTAAAACTTGGTTTTTTGAATTGGTGTAACCGCCCTTGCCGCTATCGAAGACCATGAAGGTTTCGTCTTGGCTTTCTTGAGCGAGCTTTTCGATGCCGGGGATGTCGCGGAAACGCGCGATCAACTCGTCGCGATCGACCATTTTCCGGATGCAAAGCCAGGGGGATTTTCGGATGTCTTTGCATTCGGGCGGGCGCAGACAGTTGAAGCCGAAGACCTCCTCGAAAATAAATTCGCCTTCGTGGACCGGGCGGCCCTTATCAGGTGCAGGCTGAAACTGCATGCCCATCCCGGAGCCATCGTCGGGAGTCTCCTGGCCGTTAGGATCAAGAAAAAGCGGCTGGCCCTGCTTATCGGTTTTCTGTTCGTAGCCTTTGATCTTGCCGCCGCTTGCGTCCCAAAAGAGTTTGACGATCGTCTCGCCGATTTGAACGTAGTTGTCGGCCCAATCGTCGATCAGCTCGTCGATGTTGTATTTCTCAACGGCGTCGCGCCAAACGGCTTGGTGGAGCTTCGATACCTTTTGATCGTGGATTTCTTTTTCGTTCTTGGGAGAAAAACCCACGCCGGGGTTCGCGGAAATAATGTTGTTCGAGTAAATTTTGCAGATTCGTTGAATGTGATTCTTGGTCAGGCGGAGTTTTTGTTCGCTGCTGAGGTCTTTCGCCTCGCGGATGCGACGATAAAAGGAACTCATCCGGCGGTTGTAGTGTTCCCCGGATACGAGAAGCAGATTTGATCTCTGCTCGGCGAAAATCTCTTGGTCTACGGTCTCAGCGTCGCGATAGAGGCTATTTAAGTCCTCAATCGAGTGCTTCTGACTCATCCGATTCTTCGGCATCCCCCAACTCTCCACTCATCAACATCCGCTCTGCTTCGAGAGGGTTTTCGATGAATAATTGCGCAAGGCGATCCTCTTTGAGCCGAAGTTCATCGGCTTCAAGGGCGTCTTGGTTTTGTTTTTGGTGTTGTTCCTCTGAGATGGCCTTCTCAGGAGGTGCGGATGAAGGGATTGATCTTTCGAGTGCCGGGCCTGGCGACAGGGATTCGGCGGGCCTGCCGAACCGGACATGGAGCCCATTGAAGCGAAGCTCCTGGACTCCTACCTTTGCACCTACTTCAAGAATACGGCAAATTTCCGTTGTAGACCAGGGGGTTCTTTTATCCGGTTCCGTAGGCGTGGTTCCACTCATCGAACTCGTCTTGGGCTTCTTGGTTTTCTTCCTGTTCAAAGCGACTTTTCCTTTCTTTGATTTCGCGTTCTTCGGGGGTCAGTTCTTTCTCGGGTATCTCCTCCCGCTGGGACTCTGGAATGGTGAGTGCCGAGAAATCCCAAGGGATTGCCATGAGCGCGTAGCGTAGCGCGTCAATGAAATCGTCTTTCGCGTGGTTCTTTGGGGTCTCGGACCTGAGCGTTGAGAGTTCGCTTGCGAGTTTTGAAAGCTCGGCGTCTTCGTAGATCGCCAGCATGTCGAATTTGAAAAGCGTGTTGAGAACTTCTTCGCCCTTTTCGTGGGATTTGTTCGCCGGCGCAAAGGATTCGCCCATGCGGCTTGCGATCTCCAAGAAATCCTTGCTCGCCCAATCGTAGGACTGCGCGATCGGAGCCAAAGAGTTCTCGGCTTTCATCGCCATGAATTTTTCCACCACGTCGCCGGTTGTGGTCGTGATGCCGTCACCACGCCAGCCCAGGAAAACACGGCCAGCTCTGAAGTCAGGACGAACGGCCACAAAACAAATCGCCGCGGGATGTCCCTTAGCCCCGCCTGATCCGGGGTCAACGCCGCCGAAAATAAGCCAGTTGGAAGGGAGCGGATGCCTGGGTTTTACGTGCTTAGACGCATCAAAAGTGGGATATTTTCGCCCTTTCTCGACCACGAATCGACCGTAAACGCGGCGAAGAACGGCAGCGTGGGATTTGCAGCGAGCGCGGACGAGTGCAATCTTTTCTTCAGTCCAATGTGAAAGAGTTCCGTCTTCGTAGGTCTTGCACTCGTAGAGCGAGACAGTCCATTTCGCGCCCTGCGGAAATTTTTCTTCCTCGCCCTTTTGAGGCTCCATTGTGAGCCGCCAAAGCTCTTGGCCGAGTGTCGCGGTGAAGACCATGTGAAAGTAGCCGTCGGTGGCCGACAGACGCATGATGAGTTCGTCGTAGTGTTCTTCTGGAAGTTCTTCGTCGCAGAAAATTGCATCGACTGTTCCGGTCTGAAGGTGTTGCGTGTCTTTCGTGTAGGTGCGGAAGAAGACGAAAACGCCGCTGTTGAATCTGATCCCTTTGATGTCGCCGCGGTCTTTGATTTCCTTCCAGCCATAGACGGGATGAGTTTTGTATTCGTCTTTTGGGAGAAACTGTTTCCACTTCAGCTCGAACTCGATGTTGACGACTTCTTGCGACGGATAGAGATACCAAAACTGCGTGGGCTGGTGATTCCAAAGCTCAGGCCAGAGGTCTTTTGCTGTAGCCCAATGGATGCACTTTCGGATTTGCGTCGAGGATTTTGAGATTTGGTTTGCGGCGCAGAGAAAGTTTTGGCGATTCGTGCTTTCAAAAAATTCGCGTGCCCATTTGTACCACTTCCAGCCGTGCAAATGCGGGAGGCCGCGCACATAGGCCATGCGCTCCTCGCGTAAACGAAGCCGTTCTTCCTGTTTTCTTAGCTTTTCGGTGAGAGATTTTTGGGAAGGCTCGCGCATGAAACGTCCATTGGAGTTTCGTGCTGAGTAGGTTCAGTGTAGCAAAGCGATGTCGAAAGTAAAACTAAAGCAGTAACGAGGACCGCGTTGCCGAAACAATCTGATACGGTTATGATGGCGATATGTCTAACGATTCAGTATCTTTCGCTGTTACGCAGTCGTTGAATGTATCTACGGAAGCTATTTGGAAGGTTTTGGGCGACTTCGGCACGGAACACCGCTGGACGAAGTCAGTGAGGAATTGTGTGCGTGATACACCCTATGTGTCGGTCGGCACCAAGAGAACTTGTACACTTCCCAAGCCATTGATGGGCAGGACCGAAGCACGAGAGACATTAACTGAGTTTGTGCTCGGAAAGACGCTGGCCTATGAATTGGAGGGATCGGCTGGGCCGTTTCTAACAGCCTCAAGCCGATGGAGCACCATCGAAGGGCGCGATCAGACAACCTTATTAACGGTTGAAGGTCGATTTACTACTCAAAGTTCATTTTTTCGGATCTTGCTCTGGCCCATGGTCAGGCCAATGCTCAAACGTCTAACCTCAAAGGTCATGCGCGAGTTAGAAAATTACTGCCGTCAGGAGCGGGAACGTCCTCGCTGAATTTTGCGCGATGGCGTCGCTATACCGTATTCTCGTTTGAGTAAGTTCGCCAGGCTCTTGGCCTTGGCTCGATCGGAGGTAGAAACTTGGGTCCACGAGATTCCCTCCAAGGTGGCGATCACACCGACGAAGGCGTTGACGTTCAGCCTTTCAGGAAAATTCTCAACCCATTGTCGGCAGACCGACTCCCATCCCAGGTCTTCGAGTTGGCCGAAAGTAGTTATTCCCATCGCCTTAAACTCTCGCAAAGTGACTGGCCCGAAATTGACGAGTCGTGAGAGAGGTTGGTCTCGCGCACTTTCGCTCGGTGATAACTGCGAAATGGTTCGTTTTCGTTTGCTACCTTTTTTAATTTCCAGAGTGGAAACGAAGGAACTCGACAGTGAGAGCCAAGATTGAAGCTGTTCATCGCGTCTGACCCCCTTGGCATCGATATAGACGAACCCCTTCAAGGGTCGGCCCGTAAAATCCATGGGGCAGACGTGAGGCTTCTTGAGCATTCTCTCGTACTGTTCGGGGCCGACGCGAGCAACAAGCCGATCTTCGAGAACACCACAGCACATTTTGTCGTCGAGCATGAAAGCCAGACCACCGAACATCTTTTTCTCACTGAGCTTGAATCCTCGATTCTCTACTTTCAAGAGTTGTCGAATTCGCTCGGCAAGTTTTTCATCAAACGGCATGATTCAGGCTCTCTGCACTTTGCCATACACTAGGCCGATTCCTGCGCCAGCTACGACAAATTGGATTACGTGAAACGCTGTCTGAATGAGGAGCCAGGTGCTCATCGATGAAACTTGGATTTTGGCGGCGTTCGCAAGAGTCGAGACACTAAACAGAAACAGGCCCATGACTAATCCAAATTTGATGCCCTGGGCCAACGGTTTGCCTCCGCGATAATATCGCGGGTAGAGGTAGGCCAAGATCAGGCCCTGGATCAGCATGGATACGAAACCTAACGGGATGATAGGCGGTTCCCGGTTGTAGATTCCGAGCCGAGCGTAAACCTCTGGAAAGAAATTAAAGTGCCAGGTAAATCCATGAATCATGGTCACGATCGCATAGATCAGAGTTGCTAAGATGAATTTCCGAGTCATGCGCTGATGAAACCCTTGAAGCCAGCCCAGATCATTCGCATACCGTCGAAGGGCATATTTTCCCAGAATTCCATCATGACCGGATCTTTGTGTATGCGCTTCATTACCGCATTACGATGTGCGCGCGACTTGTAGATCGCGTAGCCGAACACGACTTTCTCGCTGGACTTCAGCTTCACGCTTTTGGGGAAGGACGTAATCTTTCCTTTCGGCACGTCATCGCCGATGGCCTCAAAGTATTTTAGCGCACCTGCCTTCTTCCATGCTTTGGCCGAAGCCTTGGCCATTTTTTTGTAAGCAGCGAGGTTTTTTTTCGGAACCGGCATGACGAAGCAATCGATATATTGGGCCATGGTTTCTCCTTGGTGAATTTGTCTCAAGGACTCAATCATAGTGGAATCACTTGCATTATGCAAGTGATAATTGGATAATGAATGTAGATGAAACGACGTAACCGTTCTCACTGTCCGATTGCCTTTGCTCTGGACATCTTTGGAGACGCTTGGACATTACTGATTTTAAGGGACCTGATCTTCAAGGGGAAGTCACGATATCAAGAGTTTTTAACCTCTGAAGAGAGTATTTCGACCAACATCCTCGCGGATCGGTTAGCTCGATTGGAGGAATACGGGATCATCTCAAAAACGGGTGATCCAACTAATAAGAAACAAATTCTTTATTCCCCGACACAAAAAGGACTCGATCTAATCCCCGCCATGCTGGAGATCGTTCGCTGGAGCGGAAAACACGATCCAAAAACCGCCGCCCCCAGGGAGTTTATTGATCGCTTAAAAAAGGACCCGGATAAACTCGTCGCCGAAATCCGGTCTCAGTTCGAGCGGAAGAGATAGCAGTTCGTTGTATGATCGCTAACCAGCCCGCAGGCTTGCATAAAAGCATAGCAAATCGTCGAGCCCACGAATCGGAAACCCCGTTTCTTGAGATCCCGGCTCATAGCATTAGACTCCGGCGTCCGTGCGGGAATCTCCCGTAAGAGCTTGCGGAGCGTCACGATTGGGTGCCCGTCCACGAAACGCCAGATATATCGGTCAAAACTCCCAAACTCTTCCTGAACTCGCAGAAATGCTTGCGCATTGGAGACCGCAGATTCGACCTTGAGGCGATTGCGCACAATTCCCTCATTCATGAGTAGTGATTTTACTTTAGCGCGGCTGTACCGGGCGACTTTTTTTGGGTCGAAGTTGGAGAATGCCGCTCGATAGTTCTCCCTCTTCTTCAAAATAGTGGTCCATGAGAGACCCGCTTGAGCACCTTCGAGAATCAGAAACTCGAAGAGCTTGCGATCATCGTGAACAGGGCGACCCCATTCGCAATCATGGTATTTGGCGTTCAGGGGATCGGCAGCCCACTCGCACCTTTGCTCAGGAACTCTATCCATACAACCTTATTTCCGAATCCCGTGGTAGAGTTCGTACTTCTCCTCCCACTGACCGAGAAACGTGTTGCATGCAGGCGTTGCGTGTACGACTTCAACGGCTTTCTTTCCTTCTTCTTCGGACTTCCAGCAAAGAATATCCATCCACTGATTGGATTCTGGAATCTTAAAAAACTTTCGGCTAATAAAGCCCTTTTGCTTTTTAAGGTGAATATCGAGGATTGTGGAATCCGCTAGAAACTTCGTTTCATTTACACCCGCCTTTAGCTTGCCGACCACGACATCTATTACGGGACACTTTTCATCGGCAAAAGATATAGATGCAATCAGAGTGAGTCCAAGAAGCATCATTGATTTGAATTTGTTTTCCATTATTTCCTCCTAATCAAAAGGTAGTCGCTAAATATGCCATTTTATGTCATATTTCTTCACTAGAATCTATCTGAGGTGTCTCTTTGGATCGCTATGAAAGACTTGATCTGATTTTACGCTGGCTCAGTGAGCGCCCAGGACTTACGGCCGCTGAAATCGCCCGCGAGCTAAAAACCAGTTTGCGCAGCGTGTTTCGGGATTTGGAGTACCTGCGGGAGCGGGGCCACCCCATTGAAGCTGACCGTGGGCGCGGCGGAGGCTTACGGCTCCATCCCAATTGGGGGTTGGGGAAGCTCTTTTTATCGAATGAAGAGGGACTCTGTATTCTCTTGTCGCTAGCGATCAGTGAAAAAATTGGATTCCCGATGTTTGCTTTAGGGTTTCAGCAGGCTCGTAAGCGGATCATTTCGGCTTTTCCATCTCAGCAAAAAAAGATGGTTTCCAAACTCCAAGAACGGATTTTCGTGGGTGACACCGCATCTTCACAAGTGAATGAGAGTTATCAGTCTCCCAAGGACGATGTGATGAAAGCTCTCCAATCTGCTTTCGTGAAGGAGATGAAGGTCAAGATTCAGTACGCGGATGAGAAGAGCGCCAAGACCAATCGTATTGTTGAGCCGCACGCCCTTTTTATCAACTGGCCCGCATGGTATCTACTTGCATTCGATCACTTACGCAAAGCTCCAAGAACTTTTCGGGTGGATAGAATTTTTAAAGCTGAGCCCTTGAGTGGACAATTTTTCAGTCCATTCCCTAAGCGGATATTTGATGAAATGGTAGGTGATAGTTTTGGAACTTCACTTCGATAAGCGCGAGTTATCGAATCACAGACCAGAGCCTTTCTCGACCAACTTTTTCAGGGCCTCGTTCATTGAATTCAACATCTGAGGCACACTGCCTTCCATTTGTCCCCACATCAAAGGAACCATTATTCCACTGAACGTTTCCTTATGAACTAGCCTCGTGCCAGATCCGGATTGTTCGAGTTCAATAATTTTTCCATTGGTAAAAATGAATCCAGCCATCATAGTTGCCATCCATTCAAAGCGCTTTGGCGCTTCAAAGACAGTAACAATAGGTTGATATTTCGGACCGCCTTTCCCCTCTTTGCCGTCCTTCCCACACATCGTAATGCTAAGTTTTGCCCCTAGAGCGGCTTTCCCGCTAGCATCATTGATGATGGGACTCCAGTCTTTCCACTTATCGATTTCAGTTAAGACGCTCCAAACCTTTGCGGGAGGAGCCGAGATTTCAATTTCAGTTTTTATTTCGCGCATTGTATTTCCTTTCACCCAAAGTATGGCGAGAAACGCAAAGATTGCACCTACAACGAGTACGAAAACTTTCTTTTTAGTAACACTTCCTTGTTTCATGTGGTGACCCATGACTTTTCTCCCTCGTGTTCGTAAAATCTAGAGTAACAGCAAGCTACGATTCTGTATATATAGACAAAAATGTCCCTATGAAATAACTTGAACTCCAGAAAATGAACGATGGGGAGTAAGAAAATGAGACGAAACGACTGTTCAACGGCAAAGGAGTGTCCGGCGGCTAAATTTCAGCGAATGATTAGCGGAAAGTACAAGCTCAGAATTCTTTGGGGACTGAAGGATGGGCCAATGCGCTACAACGAGATTAGGAGAGGCCTCCTCACTGGCACAATAGGAACCGCAGAAATTGCTCCGCGCGTCCTTAGTCGCGAACTGAAAGTATTAACCGAAGTTGGACTTCTAAATAGAACCGATTTTGGGACACATCCGCCTAAAGTTGAGTACGTCTTAACAAAAGCGGGGAAAAGTTTTATGCCCGTTATTGCGTCGATGCAAAAATGGGCGATGAAGAACTTTTAAGTAGAAGACATTCGTTACGCAACCAGTCATTTGCACCATTCCTGCCTTTTGTGGCTTGATTTTTTTTCGCGGACTAAGGGGATGATCCGCGTCGGTGCCGGGCCGACCCCCATCCCCCCATACAAGCGTTGCCCTGGCCCGAGGAATGCCCTTGGTGCTCTGCTCATGGATCAATGCAAAGAAATCCCCTTGGCCTTTCTTCGTGCGTTTATAGGCCATTCCTGCGCTTGGTTCCGATCGTAACCGTGGGCGTGAGGTCCGAACCGAATCAGGTTCCAATCTGGGCGGCTGGTTAGAGAGTTGGACGTTGGTAGACCACTGGCAATTTCGAGCCCACGTTTTCAGCAATGGCCACGTGAAATCACCACGTTGCTGGTTAGAGAGTGAACGGTACGCAAAGGGTTAGCTAAGGGTTTGGCAAGGGTTTGGCAAGGGTTTGGCAAGGGTTTGGCAAGGGTTTGGC
>CAZLYB010000005.1:86634-129079 GCA_964563795.1 uncultured Bacteriovoracaceae bacterium
TTGGCAAGGGTTTGGCAAGGGTTTGGCAAGGGTTTGGCAAGGGTTTGGCAAGGGTTTGGCAAGGGTATCGAAACGGTAAGCGAACGGTTTGCGAACTCTTTCACATGCGCGCGTTGCGGAATTTCCCCCGTCTCCCTCTTTCCGCATCCCTTTGCGTCTCTGCAATTGTCAGCGATTTCAAGCGGATTTATGCTGGTATTGAGATGGATACCGAAGAAGAGTTATTTGCCCTCATTGGATTACCTAGTGAAGCGCAGCCGTTACCTCCGATTGTCGATCCCGATAATCCGGCAAGTGTCACGCGGCTGATTGCGTCCGACGCTTTCATGAATGCCGTTCAGCGCGTTCCTCTGGACTTCTGGCAACGGGACGAAGAAGACCTTGCCCAAGACTTCGGCGGGGCAAGCGGTGCTACGGAAACGGATTGGGCGCTGAAAGTAGCCCTTTGGAACTCGATTAGGCGTGCCGCCACGGGCGGCGGCTCAGTAGCGCCGCAAGACGTGTACGGTGGCATCTGCACCTATCACCATTGGCTTACCCGCGTCCTTGCCAACCCTAAGCGCGTGGCGTGGCTGCTATCCCCAATACAGGACTATCAGGCGGCCCTAGAGCCAGTGCTTTCGATTTTGGCCAAGCGCGCGTTTGAAATTGCTTCAGCTCCGATCATGGATAAGAGCGGGCGCATCAATGTGGCACTCGCCAAAGTGCAGATGCAGCTTCGGCGCGAACTCGAAGACCGCAAGTTCGGTGCTCCGGTGCAGAAATCACTTCATGCCCACGCCAACCTCGGACAGTCCGGGGGCGAAACGCCGAGCCAAGGGAATACGCAGGCTGAGTTGGCCCGGATGGAAGAGATCAACAGGAGACTCAAGGAATTGGATGCCGAGGAGCGGGATGCTTTGCATTTGCCCCCCGCGGAGAAGGTTACTTAGACCGCTTTTTGATTATCACTTCCACGTCGAGGCCGAGCTTATTTGCCATTGAAATGAGCTTTTGAACTGCCAGGGTCTTGAAGCTCTTTTCGTTCATGTTTTTGAGACTGGAAATGAGCTGCTGATAGACGCCGGCCTTTTTTGCGATCTCCGTTTGGTTCATGGTCTTTTCTAGGATCGCAATTTCTGCGCGAAGCGCATCCATGAGCTGTTTTTTTATGGTTTCGACCTGATCTCTCATCTCTTCGATGATTATGTCAGTTATCCGAAAATTCGTAAATATCTAATTTCGCTGGAAAATGGCAGTGGTTTCGCAGCGATTCATTTTCGTACTTGCTTTTACGCGAATTTTCGCGTAATTTATCTTTGTCGTTGATAACGAAGGAGTGCCAAATGAAGCCAACCCAAATGAAGCCATGCTGTCCGAAGTTCCAAGCCTTCGCTAATGAGTTTGTGGATCTCTCCGCTGACAACGACCGAAGCGCCCGAATGGTGGCCAATCTCTTGCTGTGTGCCGACTTTGAAAAGTTCGACTTTCAACAGCTTACCGAGATCGGCTATTTCATCGAAACCTTTCTCAATCGAAAGCTCGTGCAAGAGCACGTGTTCTTTGGTCGTCACCCCCGCGACTGCACGTTTTCAGATTCCGACTTGAGCGCGGAGGTGCAGCGGGTCTATGCAAAGGTGCCAAAATCAAAAGGCGGTGTCGCTTGAGCTATCGAAATTTCTACGCATGCCCAACGTGCGAGCATGAATGGGACGACGTTTGGGATTGCATGGTCAATGAAGAGTGCCCGGAGTGCGGCGAGCGAGCTATTTCTCCTGCACATTCTGAAAATTTGGAGGATTCTATGGAAACAAAACGCGAATATTTCACTGTTCACGCCAACTCGAACGGGACTTGGCACGTAAACGCCTATCGGACGGACGAGACTGGCGAGCTTCGGCGAAACACTCTCATTGAGGGGATTTCTGAAAAGGCAGCATCCACTATCGCCAAACACGGGAATGCGTTTGTCGGCGCAATTCGTGAGGCGCGTTTAGAGCTTGAGAGCAACGCGGGCTGAAATCCTCGTCAGCGCTTCTTGAAGCCGCAATAGACAAAGTTCTGAGCTGTATCCCACGGGGTTTTATGCGTGCTTTCAAAACACTTGATATTTTCAAAGTGTTTTTTGAATAGGGATTTTAAATCTGCGTCCGAATACTGCGTAATAGGTAGACCGCTGCATTTTTCCGGACCTGTTTTAGAAAATGTGCTGACGATCAGATAACCGCCTGGAGCAATTGCCCGATTGGCGATTTCCAAGTAAGCGGATATGTCATCCACGCTCGTCAAAAAATGAAATGTAGCTCGATCATGCCAGAGCTTGTATTTTTCTTTTGGCTCAAACTTTGTGACATCAGAGACGATAAATTTAACAAAGTTCGATTTTTCTCCAAGTCTCTCTCTTGCCTTGTCTAGCGCGGCAGATGAAATATCAAGAACCGAAATATTTCTAAACCCTTTTGCAAGGAGATGATCGACTAAGTGAGAGTCGCCGCCACCGACATCAATAATGCTATCGTCTGATCCGATTTCTAATTCAGTGATTAGCTCCAATGACTTTATCGGAGTGTCTTGATACCAGCTTACTTCTTTTTCTGATTTACTTTGGTAAATATCATTCCAAAAATCTTTATTCATCGTCATTTAACCAGCAGCCTTTTTCCCGATCTTTCGGACAACTGCCTGCACCGCTTTTTCATCAAGGAATTGATCGGTGGCGTACTTATGCAGCACGCTCCCTATAAGGGTTTGATACGGGATGCCTTCGCGTTCTGCCTTCTCTCGAATTTTTTCCACGTCCTCGGGATTGAGACGCAAGTTTACTCGCGCGTCCTTGCTCCGGTTTTGTGCGGCCTCGACCATTTCCGAGCGGAGGCGATTGATCTCTTTGTCGGCAACGGGAGTCCAATCGCCATTTTCGATTTCGGCTTCCATCCGCTTTTCATCGGCGCTCAGTTTAAAGTTTGGCTTTTTCTTTTTCATTCTAGTTTGCCTCCGTATCGCTTCTGATAAGCCCGCGAAGGGTAGACCGTAAAAGCGAAGAAAATTTTGTCCGCCTCTTTGTAGGGAACTGCATGCGCGTATCCGTCAATCATCACGATCAAGATTTTTTGATCGGGATAATTGGGATTACTCAGGATGTCGCGGAAGCCACCGTTTATTAGTGCTTCCAGTACATCCTCGAAGCAGGGCCGGCCCATCTCTTTCAGTAGTTCGTTTTTCTCTGGTTTCCAGGCCCACGACTTCATAAGATCAGTTTATGACAACGTACACCCGTTGTCAATCTGATTTTTTATGCTCTGCTATACGACCTGTTGACTTGGCCTGGGCCGTCAGGAGCCAAAAAAGGCTTAAAAATTGCCTAATGTGCGGGCTTGTGGGAAAGATTCTTTACCACGGTAAGAATAATTAACTTGTCTTATGAGCTATTCGCATCGTAAGTGTTTTTCCCAGTATTTAATGGGGGCCTCGTGTTTTTGGAGCAATCGAAAGTATTTTGGACCGCTGCTGAGTCATGTGCGCAGCTTGAGGACGTAGCTGCTGAAATCGTGTCCGAAGCAGTGGATCGTCGCGAGACCGAGAATCGCCGCCGAGAGCTTGAAGCAGTGAAGCGTAGAGCTGCTTTCAAACTCATTACGCCGAAGGGACTACAACAAGATTTTCCAACTGTTCCAATTGGCTACGAAAAGGCATTTTTTGAAGCGCTTGAAGCTCATCAAAAAGAGATGAGCGAAATCTATCCCGCCTGAGCTTTGTTCTTTTGATCTTTTTTGGCAGCCCTCTTTGCCATCGTCTTTTGCACTACACTGACAATTGTTTGAAGTTCTTCGGGGCTCATCTGAACTGCCATATCCATGAGTCGTGCAAGCAATCCATCGCGACCTTGAGAAGTAGAAACCACTTTGAGGTTTTTATCTTTTTGCTCGGCTCGCTTTGCTGCTTCTGAAAGCGTGAGGTCTAGCACCGAAAGAATTGCCTGAATTTTTTCCAGGCTAGGTTCCATCTCCGCTTTTTCGCCGAGATAACGAGAGACCACAGGCTGTTGCCAGCCTAGCCTTTCGGCAAGGGCTGTCTTTGTCACGCCCCGCGTCTCCATTTCATCGCTGATTACCGCTTTTAGCGAATCCCAATAACTGCTCATTAAAAATAATAACACTTTTGTATTGTTTAAGTTAACAAAAGTGTTATAACTCCTCTCATGAAAGTTGTCATCACAAACATTAAGCCCTTACTTCACGAAAGAGGACTTCGCACAGAAGACCTCGCCTCCCGCGCAAATATCTCTATCACGACTGCTCACAAAATTCTGCGCGGCGAAGCGGTCTCCCGCGTAATCGCCGACGCTGTTGCTAGGACATTGAACATAGCATCCGATCAACTCATCCGAAAGTCTGAAGACAGCGCGCACGTAAATTCTGAGAACTCGGAAATCGAGGAACAACAAAATGATTAGGCCGCGGCGAGGCAGGGTGTCGTCCGGCTTGGTGAGGCATGGAGCGGTCAGCATTGGTCTGCCGGGGAGCGGTTTGGAGCAGCGATGCTTGGCGAGGCGCGAAAGGGCGGGGCAACGCAAGCATTGGTTCGGTGCGGCGTGGGATGGCGCGTTCAGGTCCGGTAACGCACGGCTTTTTTAACAACAAAAGGAGATGAAAGCATGAAGACAATCGAAGTTGGAATCAAGGGCACGTCACCGTTGCTCATCAATCGGTTCAAAGAGACAGATGAACAACCGCAAAAAATGAAGAAGTCCTCAAAAAAGGACTATGGCACCCCACGCGAGCAAGCCGAAAAAACTGCATACTTCGACGAGGAAAGTAAACTTCTGTGGGTGCCTACTGCGTGGATCAAAGGTGCAATTCAAGCGGTTGCCAGCGATTACAAACTTCCTGGCACCAGAAAATCGGTAAAATCAGTTAGCGGCGGTGCGATCGTCCCTGTTTTTGAGCGGGCATTCTTTGACGAAGCCTATACCCTCAATCAAATCGAAATTGATTCCCGCCCCTGTGTCATTCAGCGCGCCCGAATCATGCGTCACAGAGCGAGACTTGAAAAGTGGTCTCTCCAATTTGAGTTAGAAATCGACGACGAGATTTTAGATTCAAGCAACGTCCATGAAATTCTGACCGATGCGGGGAGGCGTGTTGGCATTGGGGACTATCGCCCACAGAGAGGCGGCCCTTTTGGTCGTTTCATTGTCACAACTTGGAAAGAGCGTACCGCTGCGGAGGCTGCATGAGCGGACGGAAATACCTTTGCCACGCAAAGGACGACGATGAACTGCAAGCGATCATTCGCGATCTCGATACGGAGATAGAAGATAAAGGGCAACAAATTGAATTTCTGCTCAAACGAGCTTCGCAGCTCAGTGACGAAGCGAAAGCAATTCGCAAAAAGCATTGGGCTCGCATCGAAGTGCGGCTTCGCGGCTTAGGAAAATTGCCTGCGGACCATAGCAGCGAAGACCACATAATTTCTTACGACCAGAAGGACGGAATTTTTTATTGGGATGGCCGCCCGGAACATCCGCTTATGGCTCTATTTCCAGGGTTCAAACTTTAACGAAAGGCAATGGAATGCAAAACGAGATGACGGCGAAAAATAGAATCCAGCAAGCGATGGCTCACATTCAAGATGCGCAGTCTTCGCTTGAGCAAGCGGCCTTAGAACTCGCCGCGGTTCGCGGCATGAGTGCCGAGTGCGACCGAGTTGGAACGCTCCGCGATCACGTCAAGTCGAGCTGGTACGTGCTCGAAAACACACTTCAGCGCGGGCTTCCGGAAGTATCTGAAACACCGCCGCCGTCACAGCTCTAAGGGGGAAAGATGAAACAAATGAACTCGAACCTACTCAAAAGTTTTCACCAGCTCGCCGAAGCTGGAAAGCTCGCCGGCATTTTCGCGGATGTAAACGGAGACCAGTATCACCGTGAGCTTCCAGGCGTTTCAAAAACTGACATCGAATACGCTTCGTGGAGTCTCGCCAACATGGTCGCACGGAAAAACCGCGAAGAGACCGACAGCGACGCACTTATGATCGGCAAGCTCTTGCACTCTCGCATTGAACTTCACGCAAATCTCGAAGAGTATCGAAAACTCTTTGTCGTGAAACCGAAGTTTGCCGGTAGTGGTGCCCGCGCGGCCACCGAAGAATGGGAACTCGCTCACAAGGGCTACACCATTCTCACCGAGGGGCAAGAGGCTGACATCGAAGCCATGTTTGCCGGGGTTATTGCCAACCCGCAATCTCGCGCCATCGTCGAGGCCGCTGGAAAATACGAAGAGACGATTTTCTGGACTGACCGGGATTCCGGAGTGCTTTGCAAGTGCAGACCTGACAAGCGCGTGCCGGATTTTCTCGGCCAACCCTTGATCGCCGATTGGAAATCAATCGGACAATTTTCAAAGCGCCACATTCAAGACGCGATTGCCGATCATCACTATCACGTGTCCGCGGCCTTCACGATCGACGGACTCAAAGCCGTAGGCATCGACCCAGGCCCTTACGTTTTTGTCTTCATTGAAAAGGGCGAACCGAATCGCGTGCTTTGCGTTCCTGCAAACGACATCGACGTGGAACTCGGTCGGCGCAAATACAAAAAAGTTCTCATGCAAATCGCTGAAGCTCAGAAAACCGGCGTGTGGCCTGGATTCGCAGACATTGGCATGCACGATTGGGTGCGGCAGCGAGAAATGGAAGCTCTAGCTTAACAAAGGAGAAAAGATGGAACTCGAACAAGTTGACGCCGGGGCATTGCCGGCAGCACAGACCGAAAAAAGTTTGATGGACGTGGAAACGGCAAAGGCCGTTGCACAGATTCAAGGCGCGATGGCAGTCGCCAAGCGTTTCCCGCGTGACGAAGTTCAGGCGGTCAATCGAATCAAACAGGCCGCACAACGCCGCAGGCTCGCAGAATCCGCGGAGTACGAATACAAGCGCGGCGGCTCTTTGGTGAGCGGTCCTTCTATTCGCACAGCCGAGACTCTTCAACAGTGCTGGGGAAACATGATGTCCGGCATTACCGAAGTGAAGCGCGATCCCGTTAAGCGCGAGTCGATCATGATGGCCTATGCCGGCGATCTGGAGACGAACACCTGGAAGTTTTTGGAGTTCACCGTCCCGCACGTTCGCGACAAAGCCGATGGAGCCGTTGCGCTGAATTCTAGCCGCGACGTTTACGAGCGCACGATGAACGATGGATCGCGCCGTCTTCGTAACTGCATCCTTGCGGTGATCCCCGGCGACGTGACCGACTCTTTCCTTGAAGAGTGTGACAAGACTCTCTCGAAATCGGATACGCCTTTGAAAGACCGGATCGCCGCCATGCTCAAAGCAATGGAGGAGGTCGCCGTTACGCGAGCGATGATCGAGAACACCTTCGGATGCAAAGCCGATGCGATCACCGAGCGCCAGCTTTCGCAGCTCCGCCGGATTTATCAGTCGCTCAAAGATGGATTCGGAAACGTGACGGATTACTTCAAGGTTCCGCAAGACCACGGCGGCAAAGCAAGCGACCTCAACAGTCGCGTGAAAGCTGCCAGCCCAAACGTAAAAAAGCCCGACACTGATTCCACTGTCGAAAAGGCGACATCGCGCGATCCCGAGAAGCAAGATACCTTCGATAACTTCCAAGGAGGCCCGGTTAATCCGCATTCGATCAAGTGAAGTTTTGGAAATTTTCTCTCGTAAATAACGTGCTGAGAAACGCGGGAGGAAAGAGGGCTGCGGGTTTGGAGACTTGCTCGCAGCCCTCACTTTAGCTCGGCACAACCGGCGCGGAGAGGAGGCACCGATGGCGATAGCAGTACGTGAAGGCGCACTTACCGAAGAGGAATTTGAGCTTGTAGTGGACGTGTTTAGGATTTTGAAACAATGGCGTGATGAGGCTGCGGCAAAACGGCATCTCATGCTGGTAACTGGAGAAGTAAGTCATGAATCAAGAATGGGGAACGAGCAATACGAAGGCGTTTGCCGTACTGCGAGTCAGTAGTAAACGCCAAAAAGATGGTGTCTCGCATGAGACCCAAGAGGCCGAGATCAAGCGCTATTGTGAGGAGCACGGTCTGGTGCTCGCGCAGGATGATATTATCCCGATTGTCGAGTCGGCCTTCAAAGAGATTCGCAATAAATACGCAGCGGCAATGGATCGCTCGATTCGGCAAAAAGCCCAGCACATTCTTTTCTATATGTTTGACCGCGAGACGCGGAACCTGACTGACAACGAGAAAAACGAAAGACTCGTCAAGGATGGAACGATCATCCTTCACTACGTCCACGATCGAAAGGTTTTGCACAAGAAAAGCCCCGGCGCAGATTTTTTCATGCGCGACATTCAGGCCGTCACCAATAAGCATCAAAGCCGAAACATGGGCGAGAAAATTTCCGACGCCTGCAAGGTCAAAGCGGAAAAAGGCTGGTTTCCGGGCAATCACGTCTATCTTGGTTACATGCACGTGCGCCCGAAGGACGACAAAGGAAACGAGATTCGCAAAGCTCAAACCACGATCATCGTCGATGAGACAACCGCGCCGCTAGTGCGCCGTGAATACGAACTGCGTGCGAAGGGCATGACTTACGAGCAAATCCGCGAGCAAATTGTTGGCGAGGGTTTGGCTCAAAAGTGCGGTTTTCCGGTCAAAAAGTATTGGGTGTCTGCAATCGAATGGCGGCTCAAAAACAAATTTTACTCGGGAAGTTTTGACTGGAAAGGGATCGAATACGAGGGAAAACACCCGCTTTTCATCCCAAAGCCGATCCGCGATAAGGTTGCCTTAACCTTCGGAAAGAAGAAAGTCCGACGCATCACGGGTGACTACGGTGCTCTTACTGGCGGTTGGCTTACGTGTGCCGATTGCGGCTGCAACATCGTTTACGATCCGCACACAAAAAGAATCAAGGCCACCGGCGAGATTCGGACCTATCATTTGTACCACTGCACCAACGGCAAAACAGACGCCAACGGAGCACCTTGGCACAAATCGCGCAAAGGGATGTACGTGTCCGAAGATACGCTGTGGGAGCAGTTTTCCGGGGTCATTGATGAGATCATGATTTCAGAAGAACTCGCGGAAAAAATCACGGAGCGACTGAACGAAAGTTTTGTAAACGCAGAAGCAAAAATGAAAGAAGCCCTCCGAAAGTACGAAGCTGCTCTTGGAGGCATTGACGAAAGGAAAGATCAAGCATACGATTTATTCGCCACTGGTACATTGGATTCGGAAATGTTTCAGCGGCAGATTCAGCGGTTGAAAACAGAGAAAGAGCAAATGATAGCCGAGATGGATCGGGTCAAACGCTCCACCGTAGGGTCAGTGAAGGAGATCGCAGTATCTACTCTCCAACTGGCTACTTCGGTGAAAACACTCTGGAATTCTCGATCGGCCTGGGAACGTAGGGAGTTCTTAGAAAAGCTCCTCTCTAACCAGAGGTTGAGAGGAGCAACTGTTGAATATGAATTGAGAAAACCGTTTCAGGTTGTCTCGCAAATGCAGCGAAATTCAAAATGGTGGAGCTTAGCGGGGTCGAACCGCTGACCTTCTGAATGCCATCCAGACGCTCTACCAACTGAGCTAAAGCCCCATCTCCAAGAATGGATGAAGGGGTTTTAAATCAGAGGCGAATCCTTTTGCAAGGCTAATTCAATAAGCGCGGCTATTGCCGAAGCCAGCGCCCGCGGGCATGCGAGAAGTCGCAGGCAGGGTCCGTTCGCTGGGGCCATTCTCCAAGCGATTTGAAAGCTTGGAATACCGGTATTGCACGCGATCAAAAAGCGGAAGCTTGGTGTCGTGGGCGATATCGTCTGACGAGCGATTTTGATAGGCGTAAGCCACTTGGCCGACGCCATTTTTATCCTGGGGGCCTCCTTGAGAGCCGCCGCCATTGATCTGGCCCATCATTTGGTTCATGAATTGGTTGAAATCAGGGGACGAGTCTCCCTTGGATTTTCCGCCCCCTCCGCCGCCTGCGTAGGTGGAGCTTCCGTCTTCTGCGTTGAGTTGAGCTGCGGCCTCGTCCGTCGCTTTGGCGACTTGAAGGGCTTGGTCAGAGCCAAGTTGCGCGCTGGTCGAAGCGCCGATGGCTTGGCCTGCGGAGCTCGGATCTTTCTGGAGATAATCCCCGAGCCCAATGCCTGAGGCCTTTTTGAATGCATCGGCGAATTGTGGGTCCAGAACGGAGCGGGGGAGGGAAGGATCCGTCGAAGTTGCGCATGCCAGTTGGGCGGACGTATTGCCCGAGGCTTGCGCCTTTTGGCAGTCGGAGCTGAAATCCCCAGCCGTGCCATTGCCTGCGGCTAAGCCTTGGCCTTGATCCATTTGCTTGGCGGAGGCCAGGTTCTGCTTGGCGGTTTGAAGCTGGGAGGATTGGGCTTTTTTCTTGGTCGCCGCTTGGAGGCCAGCAGTGGCTGCGGAAATGCAGGCAGACCAGTCGCGGGAGGGAGCCGCTTTTGCAACCTGGTCGGCGGGCACCATGCGACCGTCCTTGAGCGTTGCAATTCCGTCCTTGATCGATACCACTTCACCTTTTGCGGCGTCCGCGGCCCCTTGATTGATCGCCTTGGTCGCGAATTGAAGTCCGGCGGTCGTTCCAATCCCCATCAGCGCGCTCGCGTAATTTTTCGTGGTTAAGGCATCGGTCGCGCCACCCGCGATCCCAGCGACGGTGCACATGTATTTCGCAAACGGGTTGACGAAGGAATGGATGCAGGCCACGGTACAGACCGCAGAGACCCCCGCCCAGACTTTCCAGGTGATCCCATCGGCTGAAGCGGCTTGTTCCGCGCTTTTGGCGGCTTGGCAGTATTCCCGTTTTTGGGTGTTCGAAAAGGCCTGCGTGTCCAAGAGGTTCACAGCCCCTGCTTTGGGAGCGGAACCGCTTAAGACATCCCCGCAGACTTGCTTGAGAGAGTCAGCCGCTGGGGCGAGCGACACGCTCAAAAAAAATCCGACTGAGACTTCTAAAGCCCAGAGCTTGAGGGAGCTCATTGAGCGGCTACCTCGCCCACATCGCCCGTTTGCACTTTAAAAGCCGTCCGCTCGCTGATTCGTTTAAATAAAGAAACGTTTTGAGCGAGGAACGCGCCATCGGAAGCGGGGCCTCGATCCGCGCCTTCTCCGGCGTTCAGGATGCTGGTCGGTGCACCTGGAGCGGCCGCTGGGTCATTGAGGTTGAGGAGGTTTTTCATCATATCAGCGAGCGAGTTATCGCCTTTGCCACCGCCTAAGCCTCCGGAGGATCCACCGCCCCCGCCCGGAGCATAGATGGATTTGTTGCCGGAGTTATCGGCGGCACTTGCGCCCGCGTCTTCTTTGGCTGCGCCGGTGTTCGCCTGGGTTTGAGCGCCGCCTCCGGAGAACCCACCTGCGCCTGCGACGGGAGCATTCGCTCCACCTGCGTTAAATTTGCCGGCGGCAGGTCCTGCGAGATTGGGATCCGCCAGCGGATCAGCCGCTGCGGTTCCGAGTCCGTTGACTCCAGTGTCGGTGAGTCCGCCCGAAGAATCGGTCGGGGTCGTATCCGTGGGGAGCGTAGGAGTTAGCGGAATATTGGCTGCGTTTTCAGCTTGCTTCAGAGTGTCCGCGTTTTTTTGGAGCGCATTGGCTTGCGCGCGATTACCGGCTCCTAAGATGCCCTGCTTGAGCGCCTCTTGCATGGCGTATTGGGAGACGGCTCGGCCGTTTTCGATGGCTTGGGTTTGCTCGGCCTTGGATTGTTCGTAAGCGGCGGCGGTAATTGCTACCCTTTGTCTTGTTACTCCTCCCCCTTGGGCTTGATAAGCCTTTTCGAGGTTCTGCATCTTTGTTTGTTGCTGCTGAAGCTGCCATTGACTGATGGCGGCGCCTGCTCCCATGGCAGCGCTCATCATGAGCTGGCGGTTGGCGGCGCCGCGCTGAAGGGCGGCCGTTTGCTCCAGGGCGCTGGCTTGCGTACCTTGTTGAATCACGTTTTGCTGGGCGCTGTAGGATTGAACGGCGGTGGTGACCGCTCCCACGGCCTCGCTCGCTGCTTTGGTGACTCCGATCAATTGACTCGTCGTATTGAGATTTCGGCAGTTGAATTGGTTAAGCGTATTGCAGTTGTTATAAAGTTTGCTTCCAGCAGTTTCTTTGTCTTTATTGGCTTTATCAATGACTTGCTGAGTAACGACTCTCGCTCGAGTATTTTCAGTACCAAGCGCGATACTAGTATTTAAGCCGATCAGCGTTATGAAAAACGTAAAATTTAACTTCATGTTCATTTTCATTACTTTCATAAACACACACCTCAATCGCTCAGGTCGACTGCTTGAGTCCAAGTCCTGACTTCTATAATACTCTATCGGACTAAAAGATGAGTCAATTAATCAGATATTAAGGAAAGATCCGAGTTGATCTGAGTCTAAGGGGACACAGCTTGATTCTCTTGAGATTTATCTTGAGCGAACGAGGGGCTTTGATTCTTGCCAGGCTCCGGGGGCCCATGGCAAACTCAGGCCATGGCAGAAGTCGCGCCCAAAAATGGTGAGTTTTTTGAAGGAAAGTTTTGGTTTGAGCGAAAGGGGAGCCTCTTGACCCTGGGCCTCACTCAGCTGGCTCTTGAGGACGTGGGCGTCATACGCCGCGTCGAGTTCCCCGCCGATGGCGATGACTTCGAAAAGGGAGAGATCGTGGTGACGGTGGAAGGCTCCGCCGGCAAGCTCGATCTGATCACCCCGGCAGCGGGGATTGTGCAGGAGATCAATGAAGCCGCGCAGCAAGAACCCGAAATCGTCACCGAAGACCCCTGCGAAGAAGGATGGCTCATCCGCCTCGAAATCCAAGACACCTCGGATCTCAAAGAATACCGGGACGCTTGAGTCCTTCGCCCAGGCGCTCGCGACGGGGCACGAGCCCCCGCGGACGCTCTCGCCCCAGGATCAGGAGCTTTTTCGGGCGTTTCAAAGCAATCTGCTCTCCCTGATCTCCCATGAGCTCAGGACCCCGCTCACAGGAATTTTAAATGCTCTCAGTGTATTGAGCCAGGAAGTCGAGGGCAACGAGTGGGTGCGCATGGCCCACCAAAACGCGGATCGCCTGCGCTACGCGCTTTCGAGCCTGCTGGATCTCGCCTCCCTGGAGAGCGGGACGTTCCATGTCCGGCTCCGCGAGACGGATTTTTCAAAACTCATCTTGAGCCGCGTGGAAGGCGATCCCCGGTTGCGCGAGCAGGTCCGCGGCGTCGAGGACGCAAGCCTGGAATCCCCGGTTTTGGCGGACCCGCAGAAGCTCGGGCGCGCTTTGGACCTGCTTTTTCAGATTGCGCTTCACAAGTCGCGTCCCGGTGAAACGCTTCAAATTCATCTGAAGGCCAATCGCTTCGAGGTGAGCTTCACTCTGAATGAGATCGCCTCGAAAACTTGGGACGGCAGCTGGTCGGAAGCGCTCGTCAGTCGCTACAGTGGCGTGAGCTCCTCGATTTCCGCCTTTGGTTCGGCGTTCGGGGGGGTGCTTCGCTCGGAGCAGGACTTCCTCACCCGGATGGAAGAGGGCTTGGGCAGCGAGCTTCTGCTCATTCATGAGATCGCGCGCCTTCATCAAGGTCGCTTTGAGCAGAAGCGCGCGGGGGATCGGCTCATGCTTTCGCTCAACCTCCCTCAGCTCAATTCGGAGCAGGCGGTGCACGCCGTGCTCGCTTCGCGCGCCTATGAGGTTTCAACGGAGCTGGGCTCGGTGGCGCTCGTGCTCTTCAAGATCCCTTCGGTGGAATCCATGGATCGCGTCTCGATGCAGATGAAGCAGGCGCTGTTTCGCTCCTCGGACGCGGTTTACCCGCTTCCGGAACGCAAGCTCGTGGCTTTGATCCTCGATGATTGCAAGCCGACCGATGTGCCGCTTTTGGCGAACCGCATCCAAAAGAGCTTGCGAGGAGTGGCCCCGGATGGCCAGTTCGAATGGGGGTTCTCGCATTGCCCCAGTGAAACCCCTGATCCGCAACAGCTTTTTTCAAGGGCGCTTTCGAGAATCGAGTCTTCCCGCCCGCTTTAGCTCCCTTGTTTTCTCGTGGGCTAGACGCTATAAATCCGTCTCCCATGCGCAAGACTTTTTTCATCAAAACCTTCGGTTGCCAGATGAATTCAGCGGATTCAGAGCGCATGGCTGCGCTGCTCTCCGAACAAGGTTTAAAAGCGGTCGATTCAGCCGAGCGGGCCGAGGTCATCCTCATCAACGGATGCACCGTGCGCGAAAAAGCGGTCCACAAAGCGCTCTCCGCTTTGGGGGGATTTCACCTCATCAAGAAGCAGAGCGCGGGACGCGCCCCTTTGATCGGGGTGGGCGGCTGCGTGGGGCAATTGGACCGGGAATCCCTGTTCAAGCGCGCTCCTTATATCGACTTTGTTTTTGGGACGGACGCCATCGATCAGCTCCCCGAGATTCTGCATCGCGCTGAAAATGGCGAGAGCCGGATCGTTTGCGCCGAGTTTGACCCGTCGTTGAGTTATTCGACGCAGACCAAGATTTTTTCGAGAAAAGCCCAGGCTTTCGTCAACATCATGAAGGGTTGCGACAAGTACTGCAGCTACTGCATCGTCCCTTACACGCGGGGCCGGGAGAAGTCGCGCACGATCGATGAAGTCGTGAGTGACGTCGCTCATCTGGTGAGCCAGGGCGTGAGGGAAGTGACGCTGCTCGGGCAAAACGTCAATTCCTTCGGAAAAGGCAATCCCAACACCGAGCTCAGAGAGCCGAGGGAGCTCAGCAATCCCATTGGCAAAGTCGGCCCGCGTGAGGGAGAGGAAAATTTTCCGCAGCTCCTCAGGGTTTTGGATCAGGATCCGCGGTGCGCCGAGCTCAGGCGCATCCGTTTTACTTCGAGCCATCCGCTGGATTTCAGCGATGAGCTCATCGAATGCTACGCGAGCGCTGAGCGGGGAGGAGTGGCCAAGCTTTCCCCGCACCTGCATTTGCCCGTTCAGAGCGGGTCGAATCGCATCCTCCAAAAAATGGGGCGACATCACCGCATCGAGACTTACTTGCAGCAGATGAAGCGCCTGCGGGAGGTGAATCCTGAGATTGGCCTTTCGACGGATCTCATCGTGGGTTTTCCCTCCGAATCGCAGGAAGACTTTCAGGCGACGCTGGATCTCATGAGTGAGCTCCGGTTTGATGCCGTCTACGCGTTCGCCTATTCGCCCCGTCCCGGGACTCGCGCTTCAAAGCTCCCCGACGACGTGCCGGGAGAGGAGAAGAGCCGCCGCTTGAATCAGCTTTTGTCCCATCAGCAAAAAATTTCGGAGGCCCGGTATTCCGAGCGTGTGGGCGAAGTGCATGAGGTTTTGGTGGAAGGGCCCGCGAAGCACCAGAATATTTCGGAGAAAAACAGCTCAAACACGGGGACCCGGGTTTGGATCGGGCGCACCGGGTGTTTTCGGGTGGTCAATTTTGCGACCCATTCGCCCCGAGATTTTTCGGGGAAGTTCATTCCCGTGCGCATCACCCAGGCTAGCGGTTTGGCGCTGCAAGGCCAGTGGGTGGAAGAATCGGGAGCGGGGGCGGCATGATTTTACCTTATCGCAAAATTTGGCCGGCGATTCATGAGACGACGTTTGTCGCCCCATCGGCGGACATCATCGGGGACGTCCAAATCGGCGCACACTCGAGCATTTGGTTTCAGGTCGTGATTCGCGGCGACGTGAACACGATCCGCATCGGGGATCGCACCAATATTCAGGATCATTCGATGCTCCACGTGACGCGCAAAGTGAGCCCCTTGAAAGTCGGCCATGAGGTGACGGTGGGCCATCGAGTGACGCTGCACGGGTGCACGGTCGGGAATCGCATTCTTTTGGGAATGGGGGCGATCGTGCTGGATGACGCCGAGATCGGCGATGAGTGCATCATCGGCGCCGGGGCGCTGGTGACGAAGGGGGTGAAGATCCCGCCGCGCAGCTTAGTGATGGGCTTTCCCGCCCAAGTGATCCGGCCTTTGAATGAAAAAGAACTCGCGTTTCTCCCCCGAAGCGCGGAGAACTACGTGGCGGATTCAGTGGAATACATGGGCTATGTTCGCGGCCCATCCAAACTGGGCGCGAATCACTCGGATCTCGATTTGGCGGAGGGTTTCATCGATGAAGATTGAGCAAGAAGCGCTGACGTTTGATGATGTCTTGTTGTTACCTGGGTATTCCGAGGTTTTGCCTTCCCAAGTCAAGCTCGAGACCCGCCTGACCTCTCGCATCTCCTTGAAGATTCCGCTCCTCTCGGCCGCCATGGATACAGTCACTGAGAGCAAGGCCGCCATCATCCTGGCCCAGGAAGGGGGATTGGGCGTCATTCACAAGAATTTCAGCGTTCAGGACCAGGCCTTTGAAGTCGAGAAGGTCAAAAAGAGCGAATGGGGAATGATCCTCGATCCCGTCACCATCGATCAAGACGCTCCCATCTCGCGCGCGCTCGAGATGATGAGGACGTATAAAATTTCCGGCGTCCCGGTGGTCGAAAAGCAGGGCCAGGGGCTGAAGCTCCTGGGGATTTTAACCAACCGCGATCTTCGATTCGAGGAAAATCTCTCGCAGCCCATCAAAGCTCGAATGACTCCGTTGCCTTTGGTCACCGTTCCGGAAGGGACGACGCTCGAGCAAGCCAAAAAAATCCTTCAACAGCACCGAATCGAAAAATTGCCGGTGGTGGATGCGCAGGGGTTTCTCAGGGGCTTGATCACCATCAAGGACATTCAAAAGCAAAAAGCCTATCCCTACGCGAATAAAGACCGTTATGGGCGTTTGGTGGTGGGCGCGGCGATCGGCGTGGGCGAGGCGAGCCTGGTCCGCGCGCAGGCCTTGGTCGAAGCGGGAGTGGACGTCCTTTTCGTCGACAGCGCGCATGGCCATTCATTGGGAGTGCTCGAGACCGTGCGCGCATTGAAGAAGAAGTTTTCGGAGCGAGTGGATGTCGTCGGCGGGAACGTCGCCACTCGCGAAGGGGCGCAGGCGCTCATCGATGCGGGCGCGGATGCCGTCAAAGTAGGGATCGGGCCGGGTTCCATTTGCACGACTCGCGTGATCGCAGGAGTCGGGGTTCCGCAGCTCTACGCGGTATCACAAGCGGCTTTGGCGGGAGCGACGCGGGGGATTCCCATCATCGCGGATGGCGGGATCAAATACAGCGGCGACATCACGAAGGCACTCGCCGCAGGGGCTAGCTCCGTGATGCTGGGCTCTCTCTTCGCGGGAACCGATGAGGCACCGGGGGAAGCCATTTTGTACCAGGGGCGCTCTTACAAAGTTTATCGCGGCATGGGAAGTCTTGGAGCGATGGCTCAGGGATCCAAAGACCGATATTTTCAAGGCGAAGTCGATGAAGTAAGCAAGCTCGTTCCCGAGGGGATCGAAGGTAGAGTGCCTTACCGCGGTTCGCTTTCTTTCAATATCCATCAGCTCTTGGGCGGATTGCGCGCTGGGATGGGGTATTGCGGGGCAAGAGACCTCAAAGAGCTCCGTGAGAAAGCCTCTTTTGCGCGAATCACCAATAGCGGCCTGGTAGAGAGTCATCCGCACGACATCGCAGTCACCAAAGAAGCCCCGAATTACCGATTGGAGAGCACTCGGTGAGCCGCTCAGCGACCGTCGTCATCCTGGATTACGGCTCCCAGTACACACAGCTCATCGCGCGCAGGGTCCGTGAGCTCAAGATCCATTCGGTGATTTTGCCTGGAAATGCCTCAATCTCAAAAATCCAAGGGCATGAACCGGCGGCTTTGATTCTCTCCGGGGGCCCAGCCTCCGTTTTGGAGGAGAAATCCCCGCGCTTGCCCGAAGGGCTTTTGGAATATCAAGCGAAGGAAAGGATTCCGCTCCTGGGGGTCTGCTATGGGATGCAGCTCATCGCGCGGGAGCTCGGAGGCCGGGTCGAAGCGGGAACGGCGCGTGAGTATGGCCGGGCCCAGCTTCAGTGCAGTGCTTCGCGCGAAGAGAAATTAGGGCTTCTGAAGCCTTCGTTGGGTGAGAGCGCTTGGGTTTGGATGAGCCACGGAGATCACGTCTCGGTCGCGCCCCCGGGGTTTTCAATCACCGCGCGCAGCCACACCGGCACGCTGGCCGGACTAGAAGACCCAGAGCGAGGGCTTTATCTGATTCAGTTCCACCCGGAGGTGGCCCACACCCCTCAGGGGATCCTCTTGTTGAAGCGATTTTTGCTCGAGATCGCGAAGGTTCCCGCTCAATGGACGATGAACAATATCCTCGAGGAGCAAGTCAGCGCGATCCGCGAAAAGGCGGGGGAGAAGGGCCACGCGATTTGCGCGCTCTCCGGAGGCGTGGATTCTGCGGTGGCGGCGCTCCTCACTCATCGTGCGCTGGGAGATCGCCTCCACTGCGTGTTCGTGGATCACGGGCTTTTGCGGATGAAGGAGCAGGAGCGGGTGATGGCGCTTTTTGAGAAAGAGCTGAAGCTCCCCGTCAAATGCGTGGATGCCTCGGCCCGGTTTTTGGGAAAGCTCCAGGGAGTGAGCGATCCCGAGAAAAAAAGAAAAATCATCGGCGCTGAATTCATCGCGGTTTTCGAGGAGGAGTCGCGGGTGCTCTCCCGGGAATTGGGGCGAGCGCCTGAGTTTTTGGTGCAGGGAACTTTGTATCCGGACGTGATTGAGTCGAGTCCTGGGTTTTTGCACTCTGAAACCATCAAGTCCCATCACAACGTGGGCGGGCTGCCCAAGGATATGAAACTCCAATTGATTGAGCCGTTGCGGGAGCTTTTCAAGGACGAAGTGCGAGAGCTGGGCAAAACGCTGGGAGTTCCGGGGAGTTTTCTGAAGCGGCACCCCTTTCCCGGGCCGGGGCTCGCGATTCGAGTCATGGGGGAGATCACGCCCGAGGCGCTCTCCATTTTGAAGCAGGCGGATGAGATTTTCATCGAGAGCTTGAGAGAAGCGGGGTTGTACGATCAGATCTGGCAGGCTTTCTGTGTCTTCTTGCCGGTGAAGACGGTAGGCGTGCAAGGAGACGGGAGAACGCATGACTACGTTGTTTCCCTTCGCGCGGTCAGCTCCTCGGATGGGATGACCGCGGATTGGTTCGCCTTCGACCCCGTTTTTTTGGCCCGTGTTTCTTCGCGTATTTGCAATGAAGTGCGAGGCGTCAATCGCATCGTCTATGACGTCACTTCCAAGCCTCCGGGAACCATTGAGTGGGAATGAGCGAAAAATCCAGCCTCAATCCCGAGATCCGCGAAAAAAGCCCCTTCGTCCATTTACATGTTCACACGCAGTACAGTCTCTTGGAAGGCGCGATCCGCATGGAGGCGCTTTTTGATCAAGTGAAGGCGCTCGGGATGGATGCAGTGGCCATCACGGATCTTCACAATCTTTTCGGGGCGATTGATTTTTATCAGTCCGCACGTGAAGCGGGAGTGAAGCCCATCTTAGGGTGCGAAGTTTTTTTCGCCCCCGAGGGGATTCCTCCGGGACAAAAAGTTTCGCCGCATCATTTGGTCCTGCTTTGCAAGGATTTGGCGGGGTACCGAAATCTCTGCCGGATGATCTCCCAGTCCTATTTGCAGCTGCGCTCTTACCTCAAATCCACCACTGCATCGGGAAAGCCACCGCGCGCTCATATTGATCGAAAACTGCTCGATCAATACGGGGAGGGCTTGATCGTCCTCTCCGGCTGTTTGCGGGGCGAGCTCTCCCAAAAAATCTTGAGTTCCGATGAGTCCTCCGCCCTAGAGTCGGTGAAATGGTTCCACCAGCGCTTCAAGGAGGATTTTTTTCTCGAGCTGCAGGATTCCGCCCTGCCTGAGCAGGCTTTCGTCAATGAGACGCTCTCGGAGTGGGGCAAGAAGCAGGGGATTGGCTGCGTCGCCACGGTCGACTGCCACTACCTGAAGCCCGAGGATGCCGAAGCGCATGAAATTCTTCAGTGCATCGAATATGGGAAGAATCTGGATCTTGAGCGCCCCAAAAGCCTGGTCCCCATCGACTATTGGTTGAAGCCTCCCGAGCTCATCGCTCAATCGCTTTCGCGTTATCCCGAGGCTCTTGAGGCAACGCGGCGGATCGCGGATCGCTGCAACGTGGAATTCAAGTTCAAGGACGCTCAGGGCAGGGTGATCTACCATCTCCCCAATTTCAGGCCTGATTCGACCCCTGAAAATGGCGCTCCCGCCGCGATTCCGTTCGATCTTAAGAGTTATTTTCAGGAACAGGCCCGTCAAGGGCTCTCAGAGCGCTTTGAGAGCGCAGTCTTCGAGAAGAAACGAAAACTCGAGGATTGGCCGGAGCATGAAAAGCAGTACCATGCGCGCCTGGAAGACGAGCTCGAGATGATCGGAAAAACCGGCTTCGCCGGGTACTTTCTCATCGTCGCGGATTTCATCAATTGGGCGAAAAAAAATGGAATCCCCGTGGGTCCAGGTCGAGGCTCAGGCGCGGGATCTCTAGTCGCTTACGCGCTGAAGATCACGGATATCGATCCCATCGAGTTCAAGCTGCTTTTTGAGCGCTTCATCAATCCTGAGCGAATCAGCATGCCGGATTTTGACGTCGATTTTTGCCAGGACCGCCGCGGCGAAGTGATCGATTATGTCTCAAAAAAATACGGCGCTGAAAACGTGTGCCAAATCATCACGTTCGGAAAACTCCAGGCGCGTGCTGTCATCCGGGATGTCGGCCGAGTTTTGGGTCTCTCGTTCGCGGAGACCGATCAAATCACCAAACTCCTGCCTGACGAGCTGGATATCACGATCGGCCGCGCGCTTGAGGCGGAGCCCTTGCTGCGCGATAGGATGGAAAGCGACGCCAAAGTCGCGCAAGTCATCCGCACGGCGCTTTCGCTGGAAGGGCTGTACCGCAACGCGGGCATCCACGCCGCAGGCGTGATCATCACGGAAGAACCGATCGTCAATTATTGCCCTCTGTTCGTGGGTAAAGACGGCGATGTCGTCACTCAATTCGATAAAGATTTCGCCGAATCGATCGGGCTCGTCAAATTCGACTTCTTGGGACTGAAAACCCTGACGGTGATCGAGAACGCCGTGAAGCTGATTCGCTCCACGGCGCTCCCCGGCGAGGAGGCAGAGAGTTTCAGCTTGGACCGCATGGCGGCCATGGACGACGAAAAAACGTTCCAACTGATCGGCACCGGGGATACGGACGGAGTGTTCCAGGTCGAAAGTTCAGGGATGAAGGATCTCTGCCTTCGAATCCTTCCGAATTCGATCGAGGACTTGACCGCGATCAACGCGCTCTACCGGCCCGGCCCCTTGGGTTCGGGAATGGTCGATGACTTCATTGACCGAAAGCATGGGCGAAAATCCATGGCTTACGAATTGGATCAGCTCGAGCCGATCCTCCGGGATACTTACGGAGTGATCCTGTATCAGGAGCAAGTGATGCAGATCGCGCGGGAGCTCGCGGGATACTCGCTCGGGCAGGCGGATCTCCTCAGGCGCGCGATGGGGAAGAAAAAACCCGAGGAAATGGCCTCCCATCGCGAGCTCTTCGTTCAAGGGGCGGTCGCTCGAGGATTGCCTCAAGCGAAAGCCGCCGCGCTTTTTGACCTCATGGCCAAGTTCGCCGAATATGGCTTCAACAAGTCTCACTCAGCCGCTTACGCCGTCCTGACTTATCAGACGGCATACTTAAAAACGCATTACGCCCCGGAGTTCTTAGCGGCGATCATGACGACTGAAATGGACAGCACGGAAAAGCTGGCCAAATACATCGCGGATGCCCGCGCCCACCGCATTCAAGTGCTGCCGCCCGATGTGAACGCATCGCTTCATCGCTTTAGGGTGGAGCGGTTGAACGGCGAGAAAGCGATTCGCTACGGTCTCGAGGCGATCAAGGGAGTGGGTTCCATCGCGGTGGATGCCATGATTCAGGCCAGGGACGAAGGGGGGCCATTTAAAAATCTCCTCGACTTCTGCAATCGAGTCCCGAGTCGGAAGATCAATAAAAAAGTCCTTGAGTCCCTGACTCTCGCGGGGGCTTTGGATTCCCTTTTTGAAGCGACCCCGGGAGTGAATCGCGCCACGCTTTTCCAGTCGATCGAAGGGATCCTCGCTTTTTCCAGCGGGGAGCAAGCTGAGCGCGATTTAGGGCAGGCTTCCTTCTTCGATGCCCTGCCCGCAAGTCAGCTTCAAGTCTCGCTGAGGCCGGATGCATTGTTCAAGCAGGGCGAGGACTGGCCCCTGGCGCGCAAGCTGATTTTAGAGAAGCAAGTGCTCGGGTTCTATATGTCAGGGCATCCGATGGATCCCTGGCAAAAGATCTGCGATGATTGGCTGGGCTGGAACACCGAAAAAATCCGGAGACAGGCCCAAGAAAAAGCGGAACAGAAAAAAAGAGGCCAACTCCCTGCTCCGTCCGGAGGTTGGGGTCAGGGCGAGGGGGGGCGTTATCAGCGGCCCAGCCGACCTGAGATCCGATGCGCTGGGATTCTGCATGAAATGAAGGAAGTCACCACCAAAAAAGGCCAGCGCATGGCTTTTGGCCAACTCGAAGATTTGCACGGGCGATTGGAAGTCGTTTTTTTTCCGGAGAGTTTCGCCGCTTCCCAGGAGCTTTTGAAGCGAGCCGCATCGGAGGCAGAGCCCCTATGGCTGCACGCTGAGTTTGAAGCCTCTGAGGACCAAGCCAAGCTTTTCGCGAAAAAAGTCCTGGGGATCTCCGAAGCCTACCGCGATCGTCTCCAGCAGCTCACTTTGAGGCTCAAAGTGAGCCAGGTCACTCAGGACCAACTCCGCGCATTGAAGAAGAATCTTCTCGAGCACCGGGGCAAGAGCGCGGTGCGCATCGATTTTTATGACGATGACTTTGAGACTCGGCTGGATTTGCCGAGTTCCCTGGGAATTTCCATCACCCCTGGTCTGGTGCAAGCTCTCGAAGGGCTTTTTGGCTCTCATTCCGTGCGCTTGAACTGAATGAAGCCGCAGGCTAGACTAAAATTATGGATGTGCATGCTCGATTCGGTCGAAGCGCTCTCATAGGCTGGGTGTTCCTGGTTTTGAATTCCTTCGCGGCCTTGGGCGCACCCCCTGCCTCGGCGGATCTTGAGGCGCAGTTAAAAAATGCGCTGAAGGACTTCAAGAAGAGCATTCCCACCCTGTCCGAGAGCGCGACGAAGATCTTTGACATCGAAGTCATGGCGCTGGCCCCGCTTTTCATTCGGGATTATCGCGCCAACTCGGCGCAGCCCGGGCTTCTCCAGCAAGTCGATGTCGACCGGGAAACGGTTTTGAACTATCTCAAGTTCAATGAAGAAGCGGTCTCCCGTGGATCGGCTCCCAACAAAAAGTTCATTCTCGCGGCGAGCATCGACGCCTCGTGCGCCCAATGCGCGCGTTCCGCACCTTCGATTAAAAAAGTACTGGAAATTCGCCTAAATCGCCGAGGGTTCTCGCCGCAATGGGTGAAGCTGCCTGAATCCGTGATCAGCCGTTCAATGAGAGGGAAAAGCTCTGCGGACCCGGCTTTGGAATGGCTTCAGGAGCAGATGCGGGATGCGGGAGCCGCTGGCGGGGGAGTTTTGAGCCTGGAGCAGCTGCAGGCGGACGCGGATGATGTGGCCCATGCGGATGAAGAGCGCTTTCAGTCCCGCTCTTGGTTCGTGGTCGCCGGCCTCCCTCCCAAGAAAAGCGCGATTGAATTTTATTCTTCTGAGCGTTTTGACGCTCAAGTTTCCAAACAGTGGGTGGAGGCGACTTGCGAGTTTGGCGCCGCGCTTGAAGGGGGGGCAAAGGGCTTCGTCCCTAAAACTGTCGGCCAATCGAGCGAAGAGCCTTTGGGCATCGAGGTGCTTTCGATCAGAAGCCTCGCCCAGCTTCAGGAGGTTCGAGCAAAGCTTCAAGAGCTCCTCGTTCCAAGCTCCGCGGATGCTGTTTATGAAAGAATGATTTCCTCCTCGAGCGTTACTTTTACCGTGCGCACTAAACAGGGGGCTGAGTCGATCCGTCAAAAGCTCGCCGGCCTTCCCGCTACATTGGCGTCGGCGCGCCTTATTCGAGTGGAGTGGCCATGACTCATTTCGGGAAAACATCCTTCTTTGCTGAAAGCTCCAGGCTCTTGCTCTTTTGCATCGCAGCGTTCAGCGGCTGCCAACGTTCCACGGCTTACAAAAAGGATCAGAGCTACTACCAGCAAGATCCCATGAGTTACTACGCGGATCGGGACCGCAAATCCCCCACCCAGCGCGTCGAGATGATGGGGCAACCCAAGAAGCGAGTCGCTGTTTTTGATTTCTGGAACGATACCTACGTCAAAAACGGGGAGATTGGGGAGTTTGCAGGCGATGAATTGCGCCGCGCCCTGATGCTCTCCCAGCGCGTGATCGTGACGCCCGATAGCAAACCTTTTCCCAAGACCGAAGAGTTCGTCGACCTGGGAAGCGGCCGCAAAGCTTCCATCAAGGTGGGGCAATTGATCGAGCAGGGAAAAAGCATCGGTGTCGCAGGATTGATCATCGGACGAATCACGAAGATCGTCTTTCGCCAGCGGGGCGATGAGATCGGTGTCTTAAGGCAAAAGCAATCCCTCGCGGCGGTGGATGTGGAGCTGAAACTCTTTGATGTCGCTGCGAAGCGAGAGCTCATGGCCACCGCTAAGTCGGGAGAGGCCTCCACCAACGCCATTGTGGCCACTGAGCCTGAGAATCTCGAAGGAGCCGAGTATCGGGCGGAACTGGTGCAGCTCGCCGTGCGTGAAGCCGTGAAGCTCATGGTTCCTGACGTGGCGAAGGCGGTTGAGAAGATGATGTGGGAAGGGCGCATCATTCAGCTCGGTCAGAACAATAAGCAGATCATCATCAATGCTGGCCGGGAATCCGGCCTCGTCATCGGGGATATCCTCAAAGTTCTGACTCCGGGTGAAGATATCGTGGATCAAACGACGAACACGTACTTGGGAAGGTCGCCGGGCCTGCTCAAAGGGACCCTTGAAGTGATCGATTTTCTCCAAAATGGAGGGGCGATCACGGAGCTCCATACGGGTGGAAATTTTCAAAAAGATGATCTAGTACGTCTGTACTAGATGATTTTACCGGAACTTCAATGGCATCGGCATCGGCTGGATGCCCCCTGGACGTATGCCGCATTGGACGTTCAACAGCGCAGCATCGCATCGCGCGTTCAGATGGGCGGGAGCGGGGCGGTTCTGCTCTCTGAATTGGCGCCGGTCATCACTCTCGGCCGAAAAATGGGCATGAATGCCCCGTCTCATTTGTTTTTGCCCTTAGAACGGTACGAGGCTTTGGGAATCTCGATTTACCCCGCGGACCGTGGAGGTTGGGCGACCTATCATGGCCCCGGGCAATGGGTCCTTTTTGTAGTGGATGCCTTGGAGCGGCTCAAAGGGCAGCGGACTGCGGTTCGAGAGTTCGTTCAAGATCTTCTGGGCATTGGACAGAGGAGCGCCCAGGCCCTGGGGATTCAAAGCGAGATCCGCTTCGGATCCGAACTGGGGCTATGGACCCCGCAAGGAAAGCTTGCGTCCGTGGGTATTCGCGTTGAGCGAGGCGTAGTGCTCCATGGGCTCTCCTTGAATGCCTATCGCACTCCCATCAGTTTCATGGGGATCAGGCCTTGTGGACTCGATGCGCAAGTCGCTTATTGCTGGGATTCAGAAGAGGAAGCTGATTTTCAGGGGTTGGGAAAAATCCTCGTTCAGGAGACGCTTCGGGTCTTCTGGCGGGTTGACGCTGCTTGCAGCCCGCGCTATACCGAGCTTCACCCGTTCGATACTGTTGGCTCGTAGCTCAGCGGGAGAGCACCACCTTGACACGGTGGGGGTCGCTGGTTCAATCCCAGTCGAGCCAACCATTCCTCCTTTCCCGTAAAAACTATTTCCCAAACGAACAAGTAATCTCGGACAATGAAACCAACTGGTTGGAGTTGGAGTCGAACTGAATCGAGGACTGAGCGGGTGGCGAGTTGTGAAAACACCGAAAATGCCGGGTGATTTCCTTTGAAGTGAGAAGACGAAAGGATTTGCGGGGCTGTTGAAGCAGGATGAAAAATGTCGGGGATAAAACTTCCCAGCGTTCAGAGGGATTCAGTGAGCCGGGGGATTCGGCTTTAAAGGAAATCGTTCCCGCGATGGTTTCATTGTTCAATGCATTGATGAGTTGCGAGGTGAGGGGAATGGCAAAAAAACCCTGTTGGGTCGAAGCCTCCGCGCTGAAAGGCGGAGTGATCATCATGCTCACATTGCTGCTCGGTTGTCCGTGGAAGCTTAAGTTCAGGGGATGTTGAGCGGGGAGTCGTGCGAGGGGCTTTTTAGGGTTGGTCCAATCCAAAAACATATAGAGATAATTTTCAGAGCGGTAAGGGCTTCGATCGGTCTTAGCCAGCTGATCATTCAAGCCGAAAAGCCAGGGCATGAATCTCAAGAGCTTCCACTCAGGACCATCGGAAAAAGGCTGTTTTTCGGATTTGACGGACTGAGGGACCCATAAATGCCCCTGCATGAGCGAGGAGGCCTGCATTCTCGCGGGCGAAATCAAGGGATGGGAAGAGTCCTTCAGGAATCTGCCCGAAAAATGACGGGGAGAATTGAAAGTCGGCGCGAGCGTCAAGCAGTCGAAACCTAGGCTGACGGGGAGAAAGTGAATTTGCGCTGGAGTGAGGGGGGTCGAGAATTGAGAGTTTTTTGCGGAGAAGAAAATGAAATACTGCAGCGCGCACTCTTGCGGACCTTGTTGCCATTCATAAGTCACGGCCAGCGGGAGATTCTTGAAAGGATCCAACGAGGAGGACGGGGATCTCACGATAAAAGGAGCGTATTGTTTGGCGAGGGATTCAATCGTCGATTCATCCCAGAACTCGCCGGATTTGCTCCTGGGATTTGAAGTTGAAGTGAACTGGAACTGGAGGGGGGTCTGCCTGCACTCAGGATCGGCCTTGAATTCAAGCGACGCCTGAACGATCTCGCTCCTCTGGGATTGAAGGCCGAGGAGCAGTTGAATTCTGGGGGCAGCCTCAAAAATCTCGAATTCGATCTTTCGAGAGCTTTCCTCCGATTTTTCATTTTTCCAAGCGAGGTTGAGGGTCCCTTTCCCCATATGGATTGAATTTTGGGTAGAGTGAGCGCAATCGAACTTGGCGCTGAGGTTGATTCCTATTTCACCCAAGGGATTTTTTTCGAGCCATGGGAGCAGCGAATTTCTTAAATCTTGACTGCCCGTTTGAGCGAGCGACGCCGTCGCGAGCAGGCAACTCACGGCAGTCATTCCGGCTAGGATCCATCGCCTCATCATGAGGCGGGAGCCTAATAGAATTGATACACAATGTCAATTTCAAGCGGGCGGGATTCGCTCAAATTTCAGAAAAGTAGGCTTGCAGTTGAATGCTCGCGGCGCGCGCCTGAAAGTCAGCGAGGGGACCTTGCCCTTGCTTCCATGCGGTGGACGCCGCATCGTAGCGGACCTGAAAGGGAACGCCATTGGAATCCCAAAGCAGGTTCGCGATGACCGCCGAGCGCCAAGGGGCGCACCCGCTGAAGGAGAGCAACATGGCGAAGACCGTAGGTCCCCGATGCTTCATCCCATCGCATCCGACATTCAGGAATCGATAATCACGCAGGCAACTCAGCATGCTCGGCTCATACTCCGGCCGTCCTGAGGCGTTATCCTGGTAAAACGTTTTTCCCACCACTCCGTAATAAATGGACCCCACTTCCTCATCCGTGATCGGTCTTCCATTGATTTTTCGGTCCAGGATCGTGCGGGGGTCCTGATTCAAAAGGGACCGCTGGATGAACAGCTCGCCCGGTTTATCGTTCCCGCCGCTCACGTAAAAGGTGCAATATTTCGCTTCAGCGCCGACATTATTTTTAGCGGCTATCGCAAGCGAGCGTTTCCCGCTGCTGTCATTGCCGACGGGAGAGCCATAGAGAACGACTTGACCGATTTGAATGCGGATGACCCGGGAATTGGAGTCGGGGGTGGTGACCCGCTCCGGATGGGCTCGTAAGGCTTCTCCCTGATAAAAGTTAGGATCGCAGTAGCCGTCCTTTTTGCCCGCGTCCAAGAGAGGCTCCGGAAATTCTTTTTCATCGGAGTTCATCGCTTTGCCCGCGGCCCAGCTGGGAGGCGGCGCAAAGCTCGCTGCTGAAATCAAAAGCACGATCGTATAGCCCCAGCCACGAAGGATTTTTTTCCCCATTTCCATTCCCCCCACTCTTAATGTACCGAGAAAGGATAAAAAATTGCAAAATAAATTCATTTAATTTATAAGCAATTGCCGCTGTGGCTTTGGCTTTTAAGGAGTTTATCAATGCCGAATCTAATGCGTTCGCTTTTCGTTTCAATTTCATTTTTCTCTCTGGTGTCAGCAGCTTGGACTGCGGATCGATCCGAGCTCGTGGTCCCCATGGTGGTTCACGGCGGGGTTGGAATAGTTGACCCATCTGAGCTTGTTGCGAAGCAGCTTCCGAACGGGGATCACTTCCTTTTACCTGAGCAAAATCGCTTATTAGTGACGGCGACGCAAGCGGCTGGGCTTCAAGTCTTTGGGACTTCCTCAAAAAATGCCGAAGAATTTTCTTCGCCGCTCAAATATGAAAGCATTTCCAGTCCTCCTCCTCGCGTCCGTGGGGGTGCGGATGAGCAAGGATCCCCGCACCGGGCTTCCGTGAATCTGGAAGGATTCACGCTTTCTCAGCCCGGTTCACAGGCAACTGCCGAGTCGTGCAGTGATCATTTTTGGGACGTGAATCTTCGAGTGGCGACCACCTGCCAGGGGCGAGCGCCTGAGGCGGAAAAAATTCGGCTTTTTCTAAAAGATAGCGCGGGAAATGAAGTCCCGGGCGGACAGTTGATGGAGCTGACTTTAGGAGGCATTTCGCCCACCGATCAGAGCAGCGGCTTGGTTTTGACTTCAAGGAATCAGGATGTCAGCGTTTACGCTGGTGATCTCCGCGCGCGCGCTGAAGCGGAAAAGTTTTATGGGCATCTCATTGAGTTCATCCCGCTGAGCACGCCTAAAGGGAGGGTTTCGCCTTACATCACTTTGAGCTTTAAAATGAAGTGGATGAAGAGCTGCTACCGAGTGGTGGCTGAGGTGACCCGGGGAAATGAGCCGGGCTGCGCGACTTCATTGATCCTCGATGATCTCGTGGTGACCCGTCAAGGGGAGCTTCGGCAAGATCAGCCGGGGCTGATTGAAGGGTTGGTTTCGGCGTACCCCGTGGGCCGCACATTAGATGGGGATGAGTGCCCTCGTTCTTGCGCCGCGGATGGCTCATACACGTCATGCAAAACGGTGAAGTTCCATGACACCACCTATTACCAGCTTTTTCTGCCTCAGTATGATGACAGCGTAATTTACGCAGGCTCAGCCAGCGGGGAAAATGGCTTGGAGAAGGTTATCGTCAAGAAAGATGCGCAGAAAATCCGAAGCTTTTACCTGAAGCCGAACCCCTACAGCGCGTTCCATCAATTGAATCGCCAGTACATCACTTCGGAGCTGAGCATCGTGGACAACGCGCAGGGCTCTTTGACGAACGTCAGTTCCATCGCCATTTATCAGTGCTCGCTCCGCAAGTACCAGTGTTTGGGAGCGCTTCCTTCCACGGAAATTCCCGCCTTTTACCTCAGTAATCGAGTGTCGATCTCCTCGGATATCACCGTGGGCGCGTTGATCGATCAAGTGAAGGACGCTTTCAAGCGCAGTCAGGACAATTTGAGGGATCCCGGTCAGCCCGGCTTTGCTGAGCGGCAGGAGGGGATTGAGCGCGATATGAAGAACCTGACGCGCGTTTTGGAAGAGCTCAATAAAACCGCGTCAGCGGCTTCTTCGTGCCTGCCGATCCAGCCCCTGCTGTGATTTTTTTTGGATCCCTTGCCAGAGGCGGGGGTTTCATGATGAAACGCTCTCATGAGCTCCAAAAACTGGTTGGTCACGGGTTGCTCGAGGGGCATTGGGCTTGAGTTCGTTAAGCAGCTCCTAGAGCGGAAGCACTCCGTCTTCGCGGTGGTGAGGGATCTTAAGAGCGCCGGGGCCTTGCTCGCCCTGAATCCCACCCGCGTTTTTCAAGCGGACGTCAGCTCCACTGAATCCCTAAGCCGCTTGGCGCGCGAGCTGGGCGATGAAACGGCGCTCGACGTTTTGGTGAATAACGCCGGGGCTTATCTTGGAGCGGAGGAGGCTTTTGAAAAGCTTTCATTTCCTGAAATCGAAAGAAGTTTTTCGGTAAACACGCTTGGCCCCATGCGGACCGCACAGGCTCTCCTGCCTTTGCTCAAAAAAAGCGCTGAGCCGCGACTCATCAACATCACGAGCTTGATGGGATCCATCGCGGATAATTCAAGCGGCGGGTCTTACGGCTATCGAATGTCCAAGGCCGCGCTCAATATGTTCACCAAATGCATCGCGGTGGATTGCCCCTGGTTGGTCAGCGCCGCCTTGCACCCTGGCTGGGTAAAAACGGATATGGGAGGTCCCCAGGCCCCTACGCAGGTGGGCGATTCCGTTCGGGGGATGCTCCAGACGATAGGGAAATTGCACGCGCGGCATTCTGGCGGGTTTTTCGAAGGCGAGACCGGTGAACGATTGGAGTGGTAGGGCTTTTGCGGTCAGTGCGCCCGAAGCAATAAGTCAAACGTGGCTGTGACGGATTCATAAACTCGAATCGTGAAAAAAACGATGGTCGCGGGAATGAGCTCAATCCCATAATCCTTCAAAGTGAATTCCTGCGAGCCCTGGACTCTCAGGGTTCTTTCAGGCCCGCCCGAAGCATTCGGAAGCGGTTGAATATCAGGGATTGAGCCCGCGCTGGGAGCCGGCTTGAGAGGAGCCGGGGGAGTGACGGGAAGGCCCAGCATCACTTGAAGGGGGACTTGCGTCTCTTTTTTCACGCCATGAACCGTCCACTGGATGGGAAAAGAAACCAGCATCCGATCACTCGAGAGAAATGTCTTCTTGTCTTCCGGTGGAATGATCCACTCGGCCCCCTGAACCAAGACTTCGGGATAGGCCACTTGATCGGGGCCGCTGAGGGGCAGCGTGTTTTCCTGACTGCAGACGTGTTGCTTGGGGTATTTTGATTTTTGGTAGTTGAGCCCCAGGGCTTCCATGAGATGGCATTCCATCTCGGCATTTCCGGTTTTCAGTGCCGAGAGGGGGACTTTAAAGGAAACGGGTTTGAGAACGCCTTTTTCCAAATCAAGAAAAAGCTCGCCTTGAAGGCCTTGCGCCACGCTTAGGATGGCTTCGTGCGTTCCCAGGCTATAGGGAATTTTGATTCGCACTGAGCCTTCGCTCAACTGGAATCGGACGGGGTCGCAAAAACCGATTCGCGGCAGGAAGAGAGCGAGGGCTAAAAACCCCGAAATCATTTTGAGCATGAGGCCCCATGGTTACTGAAAAGCGAATCGAGAGTCAATTCATGGTTGTCTAGTAACTAGTCGACGGGTGTTCTCACTTTAGACAGTTCGATATTTTCAAGACATTGAAAAGGCGCTGTAGTTCAAGCCCCTTAGCGGCGGTTTTTGATTGGCACTCTTGTTGCTCCTCTTTTTTCGCAACGAAACATGAAAATTTTTCTAGACCAATCCTGGAGGGGATTAGCCATGAAAGCCTGGAATCGTAAATTGACTGTCATTTCCGCTGCACTGACTTTAGCGAGTCTTTCCGTAAGCGAAGCCAAAGCAGCTGAAACTTCCACGGCTTCCACGAAGGCGGGCTCCCGCGGACTCTGGTTTTTGCTGGGCACCGACGTGGGCGGCGCACAGCTTTCGGCTGGCTCAGCCAATGAAAGCAAGAAAAACGGGATGCAACTCGACTTCAAGGGATTGCTCTCTTACTCAAGCCTCCACTGGGCGGTCGATGGCGGCCTGGGCTGGCTTTACAACAAGATGCAGAGCGAAAACAACGTGGGTTACGAAGTCAAGACTCGCTCAGGGTTCGCGGAGTTGAGCCCCCGTTACCGTTTGGGGCCCTCATTGCAACTCGGGCTCATCAATCAAATTCTTTTTGGCACGGATTCTACTTTTTCGGAGTCCATCGGAAAAAACTCGAACGCCATTTTCAGCGGCGTCCAAGCCCTCTATGATTTTTCCCCGGCGTCCGACGACAAATTCAGGGCGAGCATTCAAGTGATGACGGATTTGAACATCAGTCAAAGACAGCTGATGGTCGCTCAGGTCGGGCTGCAGATCGGGTTCTCGGTCCTGCGCGATCGGACTCGGCTTGAATCGGATCTCGCATCGGCGGATTCCCTGTCCTCATCTTCAGCGGCCCCTCGTGCTGACGTGCAACTTTCGCTCGACTCGGAAGTGATTCACTTTGACACGGACAGGGCGGCGCTTTGGAAGGACTCCAAAAAGCTTTTGAGCTCGATCGCCAAGTTCCTCGGCTCCAACCCGCAAGCGTGGGGCAGCCTGCGAATCGAAGGCCATGCGGATGAACGCGGAACTTTTGAATACAATCTCGACCTTTCGAACGAACGAGCGGACTCGGTGAAGTCGGTTTTGATTTCGAGCGGAGTGCCTTCCTCGAAGATCCTGACCCACGGTTTCAGCAAAAGCCGTCCTTTGGATTCCCGCAGCCTGGAAGAAGCCTGGGCGAAGAACCGCCGCGTTGAGATGTACTTCTACGGAGTCTATGATCCTGAACTTCTGAAAAAAGGTTTGGCGCAAATCAAGGAAAAGCACATCGAGCGCAGCATCTCGGGCAAATTCTAAAAACAGAGAAAAGTTCGCAAAATGAGAAGCGAGGAGGAATGAGCGCTCATTCCTCCTCGCTCGTATTTTTTGGGTACCACTCCGCTGAAAATGGATTTATGACCAGGTTCAATGACTTCACTGGGGTCCCTTTCAGTCATCATTCCCGTCTATAATCAAGTTCATCACACCCAGCGTTGCCTCAACGCCCTCCTAACCCATTCCAGCATCGCCCGCGAGCTGATCCTCATCGATAACGCTTCGTCTGACGGAACGAGGGAGGTTCTCAATTCAATGGAGGGGGCTTTCGAAGCGCGAGGCTGGGTTTTTCGCGTGATCCACAATGAGATCAATCAGGGGTTCGGTAGAGCCTGCAATCAAGGGATTCGAGCGTCTCAAGGGGATTATCTCGCCATTTTAAACAATGACACCTGGCTGATGCGGGGGTGGGATCAGGCTCTTCTTCTCGGCCTGCGCCGATTGCGCGCGGATCTGATCGCGCCTTATTTCGATGAGTCTCCGTGGCTTGAGGAAGAAATGGAAGCGCGAGCCTCGAGGTTCGTGACTCGCAATCATGGAAAAAGCGCGAGGCGCTGGGTTTCCATCCTCATGCTCTTGCCGCGAGAGGCGATCCAAAGGCTCAGTGAAAATTCGGGGGATCCTGGAAGATTGTTTGATGAGCGTTTTTTCGTGACCTGTGAAGATAATGATTTGCGCGAACGCATGGAGCGATCGGGGATGAGATACTATCAAACCGCGGATTGCTACATCTGGCACCACTCCAAGGGAACGCGCGCCTCGCTGAGCTCGGATCACGAGAAAGAGGGGTTGCGGCTTTTTCATGAAAAATGGAATTTTGATCCGCGCGATCGCGAAAAAACGCCAGCATCTCGTTTCATGCGCAACTGGATAAAATGGAAAAACAAGCGCGGTTTATTTTAATGATCTCGCATAATTCCTTTGCTTTATGGGCGAAGGCTCCATTAGCATGGAGTTCAATTCGAAAGGAAACTAACACATGACGAAAAGACTCTCGCTACTCGCAGTTTTTGGTCTTTGTTTGAGCGGCGCGCAGGCGCAGGCAGCCGGTTACGGCGCTGCAGGCTGCGGCCTCGGTTCCATCGTGTTTGAAGGCAAGCATGGGATGGTTCAAGTCCTCGCGGCAACTACGAACGGAACATTCGGAAGCCAGACCTTCGGGATCAGCTCCGGTACTTCGAATTGCGGCGGCGGCGGCACTAGCCCTACTTCTGTCCAATACATTGAAGCCAACAAGAATGCCTTAGCGACGGATATCGCTCAGGGCAACGGCGAATCCCTGCAAGGATTGGCGGAAATCCTAGGCTGCAACGATCGCGGACAATTGGATGTCGCCCTTCAGAAGAACTATCGCAGCATTTTCCCGAAATCCGATATCGAAGCGAATCAAGTAGATGCTTCGATCCGCAAGGTGATTCAAGGGAATCCACAGTTGAAGAATTCCTGCAAAACTACCGTCTGAGTTTGAATCGTGTTTGCATTTTCAGCGCAAACACCTCAAAAAGCAGTTTGCTTGAGGAAGAGCGGGATCGCGAAAGCGGTTCCGCTCTTTGTTTTTTTCATTTCTTTTTTTCAGTCCTCTTCCGTCGCAGCCTCTCCTGATTGGGGGGCGCTCGCTCGAGATCCGAAATGGATGAGCCTCCTGCACTGGAGCGGTTCCGAAAGCCAAGCGGATGGCCCCGAGTTTTTTTTGGCGCCGGAGGGAAAGAGCTCATTGCAGGCCGAGTTCGAAGCGGATCTCAAAGGGTTCATGCAAAAGCCCGCATCAACGCTCGAGGTCGATCTCAATTCGCACGCGCTCTGCAGATTCCCTGCGAGGGCGCGGTGGCTGAGGAAAGTCCTGCCCGACGAGGCGGCGCAGTTTCCTCGGGTCGCTTGCCCTGATTTCGAGAAATTCCGATCCAGCCTTTCCGCGATTGGGGTTTCAGTCATGTTTTCGTCCTACCATCTGAATAATCCCTCTTCGGCCTTCGGACATACTTTCCTGCGGTTGAAGCACGCAGGACGAGGCAAAGCGGAGCTCTTGGATTACGGGATCAATTACGAGGCCACGGTCACCACTCAGAATGCGGTGCTCTATGCTCTGGGCGGGGTTTTGGGCTGGTTTCGCGGAAGCTTCACGAAGCTCCCTTTTTATTACAAAGTGAGGGAATACAGCGATTTCGAATCCCGGGATCTCTGGACGTATGAGCTCGCCCTGACCCCACCCCAAGTCGAGGAGTTGGTGGAGCATCTCTGGGAGGTGGGGCACACTTATTTTGATTATTATTATTTCACTGAGAACTGCTCCTACCATCTCTTGATGGCTTTGGATGCGGTGCAGCCGGAGTGGGGATTTCGCGCCCGAGTCCCCAAGGTGATCATCCCTTCCGAGACCATGAGAGTGCTGCAGCAAACGCCGCGCCTTGTTTCAAAGGTGGAATACCGGCCCTCCAATCGCGCTCTTTTTGAGGCGAGGTACAGCGCTCTTTCGGATTCTGATCGGGATGAATTTGAGCGTTTGATCGCCCCCCGAGAAGGAACCACGCCAAGCTCTCCGTGGGGAAGGGCGGCGTTGGACGCTGGCATTGAGTACTATGATTACCGCTATGCGAAGGAGCTCATGGATCCTCAGTCGCAAGCTTCGAAAACGAAACAGGAGTGGCTCATCACCCGAAGCGAACTCGGAGGGGTTTCTTCGCCTCCTGATGTATCGATTCCTTGGCAAAAGCAGCCTCATCTGGGGCATGCCCGGCAGCGGTTCGCATGGGGAGTTGCGCGGGATTTTCGGTCCAAGACTCAGTTTGAGCTTTCTTATCGCGGAGCGTTTCATGATTTCCTGGATCCGGTGGACGGGTACCCCGATGACGCCGAGATGCAGCTTTTGGGCGCGACATTGCGATTTCCCGCGAACCGTCCCCTTCCCAAGCTCCAATCACTGCGCCTCGTGGAGATCGCCTCTTATCCCTCCATCCGGCCCAAGCAGTTTCCGTTGGCGTGGAAGATCGATACGGTGCTGAAGCGCCTGGAGGAGCGGCATTGCTCGCAATGCTTGGGAGGGCAGCTCGCCCTGTATGGCGGCGCCGCCTACAACTTTTCGCAGCATTCTACGCAATCAGTGTATTTTCTCGCGGGAAGCGACCTGACGTTCGCACCGGGCTTTTATCAAGCGAAGTTTCGCCTCGGAATGGGCCCATTGGTCGGATACCGCGCGCGCTTTGGAAAAAGGCTTTTCGCTCAGGTGGAGTCCTCCGGCAAGTGGTACCCGGGATTTGACCCCGCCTTCGCTTGGGAGGAGGGATTTGAAGTTCGCTGGATTTCGTCGGATCGTTTTTCTTGGGGTCTGAGCCAATCCCGGTATTCAACTCGGTCTGAAGTAGGAGCGAAAGCCTATTTTTATTTCTAAGTTTCTCAAGGAGGGAGCATTTCCCGGGGCCGCCCTGATCGGGTTTTTTTTCTCCTCCTGCTCGTCGCTTCTCTATCACCCTTCTCCGATCATGTTCAAAACAGCTTCTGAGATTCGACCGGTGCCCCAGGAGATCGCCCTCGATGTTCCTGGGCAGAGGGGAGGGAGGCTGCGTCTCTGGCTTTTTGAGTCAGCTCGCCCGGCTTCTGAGAGAGCTTTGATCGTGTTCTTCCATGGAAATGCGGAAAATCGCACGACCCACTACCAGACGCTCATGTTCCTCCTCGAGCAGGGATATGACTTCGCGATTTTGGATTACCGAGGGTATGCGGATTCCGTTTTCGCGGATCCCGGCGGCTCCAAGATCACCCCCGAAACGACGGTTCAAGACGGAGTGAGCTTCCTGCGCTGGGCCGAAGAGCGGGCCAAAGCGAAGAAGATGCGCTGGGGAATTTTCGCTCAGAGCTTGGGTGGGGCGATCGCTCAAAGAGCGGTGCAGGAGGCGCGCGATCAGATCCATCCCCAGATCCTCATCTTGGATTCCACTTTTTTATCTTATCGTGATGTCGGGCAGGACGTTCTCTCCCGCTTTTGGGTCACCTGGCCCTTGCAGCGGCTTTCACACCTGGTGCTCAGCGATCGATGGTCCCCGGTTTCTCAAAGGGAAAGTCTTTCCTCGCTTCCGATCGTGGTGATGCACGGAAGCCGCGATCCCATGATCGATGAGGAGCGCGGGAGGGAAATTTTTCATTTCGCCCGTTCCCCGAAGGAATTCTGGCGAGTGGAGGGGGGGCGTCATACGGAGGCGCTCTGGGGCTATGAGGGGCAGTTTCGAAGAAAACTCCTCAACCGACTGGATGAAGCTTTTTTCCCCGGAGTTCGCCAGCCGAGGGCGATTCAGCCTTGGGCGAAAGGCTCCCCAGTGATTCCGGATTGGACGCAAACTTACCGGCTGCCTTACCGTGTTTCCGAGGCTTATCCCGTGCTTCAGACGTTCGAAGGCGGTTTCACCCACCAAGGGGTGCATCGGTTCGCGATTGATTTTTCAATGCCTCCGGGAACCTGGGTTTGCGCGATGCGCGCCGGCAGAGTCATCGCCATCCGCTCGGACTCGCATGAGGGCGGGACGGATGAAAAAAACCTCAAACTCTCCAATTACGTCGTCGTTGAGCACGCCGATGGGACTCAGGCTGAGTATTATCACCTGCAGCCCGATCAGGTTTTCGTGAAAGTTGGGGGCTGGGTTGAACGGGGCGGCGCACTCGGCAAGTCCGGGCAGACGGGCTGGGTGACGGAGCCTCACTTGCATGCGATGGTTTACGTCGTCGATGCTTCGGGGAAAAAGCAGTCCATCCCCATCGCATTTGACACCCGCGAAGGTGCTGCGATGCGCCTTGAGGCGGGGGAGAGCTATCATCACCCTCTGTGATGGCCCGGAACTATTTTTTCTTCTGCTTGATCTTGGGGAAGAGCCGCGCAAACTCCCCGTACCCTTTTTGCTCGAGCTCCTCAGCGGGGATGAAAAGGAGCGACGCGGAGTTCATGCAGTAACGCATGCCCCCTCGATCCGGGGGGCCATCCGTGAAGACGTGGCCCAGGTGGGAGTCGGAGAGGGAGCTTCGGACTTCCGTCCGCTCCACGGAAAAAAGTTTATCGTCTTTTTTGGTCGTGATCGCCTGGGAGACCAGGGGCTTAGTGAAGCTCGGCCATCCCGTGCCCGAGTCGAATTTGTCGATCGAGCTAAATAGGGGTTGTTTAGAAACGGCGTCCACGTAAATGCCAGGCTCTTTATGATCCCAATAAGCGTTGTTGTAGGGCGCTTCAGTGCCCTCTTTTTGGGTGACGCGGTACTGCAGGTCGCTCAAGGATTTTTTCAGCTCGGCGTCAGAGGGTTTTTTGTAGGTTTTTGAGTCCCAGGCCATGGCGGATCGCCCCTCCTGAAAAAAAATGACTTCCAAAAGCAAAAGCACTAATACAGGACGGATTGAAATAGAGCTCACCATAACTTATCTTAATGGAGATGAAGAATAAAAAAACGGCCTTTCGGGCTCAGATGGGATTTATTTTGCTCATGCTCGCCGGAGTGGGCGTTTTTTTGCTTCAAACGAACGGAGCGGCCATGAAAAAAAGCATGCCTTCAGCGCCTCCTGCGCTTACTTCCAAGGGGCTGGTGAAGACTAAGACCGCCCCCGCTTCCCCTGAGAAAACGGAACTCGCGACGTTCGCGGCGGGTTGCTTCTGGGGAGTGGAGGAGGAATTTCGCAAGACGCCCGGCGTCGTAGGAACTGCGGTGGGTTATTCAGGGGGGGCGGTGGAAAAACCCTCCTATGAGCAAGTCTGCGGCGGAAAAACGGGGCATGCGGAATCCGTGGAGGTGGAGTATGACCCCAAGCGAGTCAGTTATGGCGATCTCTTGAATTTATTTTGGGCGCTCCACGATCCCACCACTCTCAATCGCCAAGGGCCCGACCAGGGGGAGCAATACCGCTCCGTGATTTTTTATCATTCCCCCGAGCAGCGCGAAACCGCCGAGCGCTCCTTGAAGCGGCTTCAGGATTCAGGGGACTTGGGCGGTGGAAAAATCGTCACTCAAGTCGTGAAAGCCGCCCCCTTCTGGAAGGCAGAGGACTACCATCAGCAATACGTTGAAAAAGGCGGCCGAGCCTCCTGCCATTTCAGGACAAAACGCCCCTCTTTGGGAGCGAATCGCTAACCCGTCCTCGTCATTTCCAGTCGCTTTGATGGAATAGTCCAGGAACAGGGGAGCAGTTTAGTTGAGTCGTCACGGTCGTTTCCACGACGAATCCCTCTTTTCTCTCGAGCTGCGGGCGGGAATAAGAAATGACGAGCGCATTTTTCGGGTTTAACTTGAAACTCGTTCGTTGCACTCTCCGAAAAGGGATGTTCCTCGAGGTTCCTCGGGCATCTTTTTTTGCATCATAAGAATACTGAGCTGTGGATTCAAAAGTCAGGATACTTCCTGAGCAGGAAGCGATTTGAGAGGAATAAGTCCCATTCTCTTCTTGAGTAAAGGTTTCTTCAGGCATCCCAAAGGCGATCTTCAGAGGTTGATCCTTGTAAAATTCGTAGACCACCGCGTCCCTGTAAAATTTAGTTTTGAAGGAAAAACCCAAGCCTTCGCTCGAGCGTTGATTCACTTGAAATCTTCCCGGGACTCCAAAAGGGGCCTCGGTTTGGGCGGCTGCTTTTCCGAGGCAAAGAAATTCTCCCGTCAAATCGGGGCACTCAGAAGCGGAAAACGCAGAAGATGAAGAGAGGAAAAGCGCGATCGAGAGGCGGTAAAGTATTTTCATGAGTTCTCCTTGGCGTGAGCCTGGGGAGATTCTTACATAGATTTCAAAAGAGTCCTCTAAAAAGGATGAGAACCCAATTCCTTTTCAGTTCTCATCCTCTTCTGATGGAAAGCAGGGATTCTTAGTGATGAATCGCTTTCCCAGCTCCGTCTAATGGTTTGTATTTTGATTTGTATCCTCGTGGCGTCATGGTGATGTGAAAAGAAAAGCAAATTTAATACCAAGCTCTTTCGCGACGAAAAGTTCGCTGGAGGAATCGAGAAGGGGCTATTTCGGAGAGGAGGACTCCTTTCGTGCCTCAGGCGCTAAAATATATTTTAAATTTCGGTTCTTTTTCGCAGCGGACTACCGGCATAAGGGTTGCATAGTTTCTTCGGATGCAGCCGATTTCAAAAAAAATATCTGAGGAGGTCACTCGATCATGGAAATTTACGCCGCACTTCAAGCTGATCACAGAGTCATTAAAAAAATCCTCAAAAAATTGGAAAAAACATCGGAGAGACAACCTGCGGAGCGGGGAGCGCTCTTGACGCAGCTCAAGGAAGTTCTGGTGCCCCATGCGCGCGCGGAAGAGAGGGTTCTCTACGATCGATTGAAGAAAAGCGCTGTAAAGGAAGCGGATCACGTGGCGTTTGAGGGGTACGAGGAGCATGCCGTCGTGGATTGGTTGATGGAAGAGATCGAGTGCACTTCGCCGAGGGATAAGCGGTGGACGGCGTTGATCACCGTTGCAAAGGAAAACTTGGAGCATCATATCGAGGAGGAAGAGGAAGAGCTTTTCAAGAAGGCGAAAAAATCCTTCGACCGCCAGGCCGCGCGGGAGATGTGCGATGAGTTCCTGGAGCTCAAGGGGGATTTTCTCAGTCAGCTTCGCAAAGGGAATGTCCCTTTTCAGAGGCCGTCTCATGAGATGGTCGCAGTCGCTTAAGCAAACCCAGATGATTGATCAATAAACTCAGCCAAAAAGCGGTGATGGAGCCACTTTCATGAAGCTCGCTCCAATGGGCATAGCCCAGTTTTTTTACGACAGGATTGAGCTGAATGAGGTAAAGCGCCCCTGAAATCGCGAGCCCCACCGCGCTGCTCTTTCTCAAAGCAAGGGGCATCCCAATGAGTAACGCGCTCCCCCAGCGCCAGGCCAGCGGATTGATCAGCTGAATGAAAATGAGCCAGGGGCTGATCCAAATGAGCGCGGTTGAACCCTGTTTTTCAGAGGACCGGAGCGCTTTGAAGAGTCGATAAAAAAGAAAAAGGACGAAGCAAGTCGCGGCGGCTAGAGCTAGCCCGGACGGGGAAACCCATCGTTGGGAAGAGATCCAAATGCTCTGGTTCATGCCCGAAGTAAAAAGATGCTGCGGCTGGACTTTCAGCAGCTGAATCCATGCCAAAGTGTAGTCCCAGCTGGAGGATATCCCGAATGAACTCACGGGCAGCAGAATTCCCCAGGCGAACGCGGAAAGAAAAAAGCCGAAGGTTAAAAGCAAACGACTGCGCGAACTCTGAGGGAACAAAATCAGCGGAACGATCAAAAAACCCCAGGGCAGTTTGATCCAGGGCAAGGCGCCCGCGAGGAAGCCCGCGGCGATCGGTCTTTTCGCAACTCCTTCAGCCGCCAGAACGCTCAAACCCAAGATGAGGAGTTCCATCTGGCCGTAGTCCAGCGTTTCTAGGATGCCTTTCCAGGAAATCATCAGGCCTAGAGGAAGCAGAAGCGCGTGTTTCGCGGGGATCTTTCTCAAGGCGCTGAAAAAAATCCACGCCAAGCCCAAGAGGCTGATGGAACTGAACGTCATCCAGGCCAGTGCGGGGTAAGCTGGCAGAACCTGCGCCACGGCGAGCAACCCGGGAGAGTATTTATAGGGAGAGGTGTCGGCCTCAACGTAGGGATTCTGGTGCGCATTCACCCGCTCGAGCGCCTTGATGTAAACTAAAAAATCCGTGGGAAGAGGGGCGCTGGATTTTGTGTTGAAAGGGTATCTCAAGAAGAGGCTGCCGAGCGCGATCATGAGTGCAAAGGCGGCGAGCATCTGAGATCGATTGAAGCGCATGAGCGATCCTAGCATGGGCATCCTCCAGATCAAGTGAGACCCCCCTGTGGCGCCTTTAACCTGGGTAAATGCGGCCGCCTGATTTTTAAGGTGCGGATATTGATCGCAATTGGAATTGGCCCGAATCGTGAATTCCAAGAGGCCATGACGCTGAATATGAAAAATAAGTTTCGAGTTTTAGGGGTGGGAATCGCGCTGGGGTGCTCGGTCACCGGCTGCACGCTTGAAGAGGCCTTCAAGCAGAAGGAGTCTTCTCAATCGCAGCCCGCGAGCATTTACGGGGCTTTTTCGACGGAGCAGTGCTTTTTAAATAAAATGGCCACTCAAGGCAATGGCCAGGACATCTACACGGATGCCACGCTCACCTTCGATTCGAATGGCTCGGGCAAAAGCGAGTTTGTGCTCTATACGGATTCAAACTGCGATTCCCCGGTTCTGACGGGGGAGGCGCAGTTTACCTATGAAGCCGTTCGCACGGTGGGTTCGATCCGGATTATTCAAGTGGATCAGCAAAATGACCCCTCCGATCCTTCCAACACGATTCGGTATTGGCTCGCGTTCCTCGTAGAGCAACAGGGTCTCACGGCTGAGATCGATTACCGGGATGGAAGCTCAGGCCCTTATCTCACTGCGCCGACCGACGCGGAATTGGCTGCTTTCATCGCGGATCCTCGGGGTCAGGGCAGCGTACTCAGGAGGAGATAGAGAGAGGCCGATCGAGGAGGGCGGAATAAAGCTTGTGGACTTTTATCGTCTATGGTTTGTGAAGGCCCATGAATAGACGGAGTTTAAGGGCGCTTACTCTTTTGAATGCCTGCATTTTTCAATTCGTAATTTGGGTCCATTCATTTTCTGCATTGAGCACAGAGCCTCATGAGTTTGAGGTGGAGCAGGAGGTCATCTATGGAACGAGCTCCGCGTGTTCGCGGGCCTGCAGCTCTGATGACGAAAAGATGGTCGATAAATATTGTGCCAGACATGACCAAGATGAGCGAGGTTACTTCAAGAAAGGCACACGGGCTGTGGACTGCGCCCCTCCGACTGGACACCTAAGGGGTTGATTTTTAAACAGACTGTG
>CAZLYB010000006.1:0-127925 GCA_964563795.1 uncultured Bacteriovoracaceae bacterium
TGAGCTGGATGAGATCAGGGGTCGCCTCAAAGAGGCGGATTTGGAGATGTTTGACGAAGGCGAAGCCACCTGCTGCTACGCCCAATCCGAAAAATCCTGGGTGGAGGACCCCTCGGGCGTCGCTTGGGAAACCTATCGAACCATGGCGGATGCTGAAGTGTTCCACGAAAAAAAGACAGCAGGAGCTGAGTGCTGCGCCTCGGATGAGTCTGAGACCAGCTGCTGTGGGTAAGTGGTAGGGCGATATGAAGATTTTGTTCCTGTGCGTGGCCAACTCCGCACGCAGTCAATTGGCTGAGGGCTTGGCGCGACAGAGGTTTCCGCGAGCGGAGATCCAGAGTGCCGGGTCCCATCCCGGTCGGATCAACCCTCATGCCGTGCTAGTGATGAAGGAGGTCGGCATCGACATCTCAAGTCACTATTCAAAGTCAGTCGAGGACCTTTCTCCAAAGTTCCTGATGGAGCTGGACTACGTCATCACGCTCTGCGCGGAAGAGGTCTGCCCCCTCGTGACTTCAAAGGCCCAGAGATTCCACTGGCCATTTCCAGATCCTGTGACAAAAAGCGCCCCCTCCGATAGAGAAGCCGTGAAGCGATTCAGGGAGGTCCGGGATGGGATCTCAAAGAGGCTCTCGGAATTTAACCCTTAGAAAGACGACCCAGTCATGGCTCACCTCATTCGATTAGCAACCCAGAATGACGCTGCTCCGATGCTGAGCATTTATGCTCCGAGCATCGTGGACTCAGCGACCTCGTTTGAAACTGAGGTTCCTTCGCTTGATGAGTTCAAAGAGCGCATTTCTGGGACTCTCGAAGGACTCCCTTGGATCGTTTATACCATTGACGATGTTGTAGCCGGATATGCCTATGCAAGCCCGCATCGAAGCCGTTGCGCTTATGGGTGGTCGGTCGAGACTTCGGTCTACGTAAGCCATTCGATGCAGGGGAAGGGAATCGGAACGCAGCTTTACCGGGCTCTCTTTGAGCTGCTTAAGAATCAAGGCGTCGTCAATATTTTCACCGGCATTACTCAGCCGAATGAGAAAAGCGTTCGCCTGCATGAGTCCTTGGGGTTTACCCCAATCGGCATATTCAAGAACGTAGGCTTCAAGCAGGGCAAGTGGTGGGACGTGGGGTGGTGGCAGCTGCAGCTTCAGAGGCTCGAGGAGCCGCAACCTTTGAAGGCGCCCGTTTCTTCTTTAGAAGTGCGGGTATGATTTCTTGCCGATCCATTCTCGCTGAATTTCTTGGTTCTACAGGCCTTCTGATCGCAGTCGTAGGTTCGGGGATCATGGGAGAGTCTCTCGCCCAGGGCAATGTCGCGCTGGTACTCCTGGCAAACTCGCTGGCCACTAGCGCTGGGCTCTACGCATTGATTCAGGCGTTTGGGCCGATTTCTGGGGCGCACTTTAATCCGGCGGTCAGTTTAGCGGAATATTTCTGGAAGAAAATTTCATGGAGAACTTTTGTAACCTTTGTTGTCGCGCAGATAGCCGGTGCGGTTTTAGGAGTGTTTTTCGCTCACGCCATGTTTGGTCAGGACATTTTTCAGCTCTCTCGTCACGAGCGCGCGGAGCCCCGCTTTTTGTTGTCTGAGGCGTTGGCGACTTCCGGCTTGATTTTGGTGATCGCGCTCTCCGGCAAGAAGGGGGCAAAGGCGGTTCCGTCAGCAGTGGCTCTCTACATCGCAGCAGCCTATTGGTGCACATCGTCCACGTCTTTCGCCAATCCAGCGGCGACTTTGGCGCGCAGCCTAACTGACACTTTTTCTGGAGTCATGTGGAACGGGGTGCTTGGCTTTATTGGGGCGCAGATGGTTGGAGTTTTTTTAGGGTTAGGTCTTTCTCGTTTGTTCAAAATTGAGTCTATGCAGGCAGCGTCATGATCAAGGGCATGCCTTTTGTGATCACGAGAGTATGCTCGTACTGAGCAGTCAAAAACCGCTGGTCTGTCGCGAGCGTCCAACCGTCGTCCATCTCAAAAACTTCGTGGGCTCCGGTTGAAAGAAAAGGCTCGATGGTGATGACTTGGTTTTCCCTCAAGACGCGCCGGTCTTTGGGGTCCTCATAGTTTTGAATGAAACCCGGCTCTTCATGCAGTGCTCGACCCACTCCGTGGCTGCCGAGATTTCTAATGACGGAGAGGCCGCTCCGACGGGCTTCTTGCTCAATGGCGCGCCCCATGCGGTTGAATTTTTGTCCGGCGCGGGCCTCCTTTAATGCAAGATCGAGGGCCCGCCGAGTCGCTCGGCAGAGATCGCGTTTTACGTCCGATTCCGGGGGAATGACGAAAGACCCGCCCGTATCCGCGAAATAGCCTTCGAGCTCCGCTGAGACATCGATGTTGACGAGATCACCCGCGTTTAAAATCTTAGGGCCTGGAATGCCATGCGCCGCTTCTTCGTTGACGCTGATGCAGGTGGTACCAGGAAACTGATAGGTCAGTTTGGGGGCCGAGCGCGCTCCATGAGACTCGAGAAAGAGTCGCCCGATCTCATCCAACTCCCGGGTGCTGATTCCCGGCTCAAGGCGTGCCGCCATATGCTGAAGGCATTGGGCGACGATGCGACCGATCTTGCGAAGGCCAATGAGGTCCTTTTCTGATTCAATGGACATGGAAAAATGGTAGCAAAAGGAAAAGTTTTGGTCACCTTAAAGGAGGCGCCATGGCGCAGTATTTAGTCGCAATCCATCACCCCGACAACTACGATCCGTCTTTTGAGAGTGAGCAGATGTCGCGCGATATTGACGTCCTCAACGAGGAGATGGTCGCAGCAGGGATCAGGGTGTTCGTGGGCGGTTTGCATCCAGCCAGTAGCGCAAAATCATTGCGGGCGCAGCCGGATGAAAAAGTGCTCGTCACCGACGGGCCATATCTCAAGACGAAGGAGCATGTTGGGGGCTTCTGGGTGCTGGAGGCGTCAAGCCTCGATGAAGCGCTCGAGTGGGGGCGAAAGGCCGTCATCGCTTGCCGGGCGCCAGTTGAGGTGCGCCCGTTTCACTGAGCGCCACCGCTTCAGCGACGGGGAGTCACCGCATGGGGCTCGGCTTCAGTCGAAAAATCTTCCCGCTGTCCGTGGACACGTAGATCAAGCCGTCTGGCCCGGTCTTGATTTGCCTGAAGCGCTCATTCAAGTCTTCAAGGAGTTTTTCTTCCCGAATCGGCCTTCGGTTTTGATTCGTGACGATCCGGTGAATATGACTTCCCGCTAGAGTCGCGAGAAAAAGGTTTCCTTCGAATTTGGGGAAGGCTTTTCCAGCATAAATCATCATGCCGGAAGGGCTGATGGAAGGCACCCAGTAGGCCAATGGTTACGCCATGCCTTCTTTTTGCGTCACCCCGATTTTTGGCCCCCAATACTCGCTTCCATAAGTCACCAGCGGCCAACCGTAGTTTCTTCCTTTTTCAAGTCGATTGACCTCATCGCCGCCTCGGGGGCCGAACTCCGCTTCAAGCAAAGCGCCCGAGCCCTCCAAGGCGAGTCCCTGGGGGTTTCGATGGCCGAGCGACCAGATTTCAGGCAACGCCCCCGGGGTTTTAGCGAAGGGATTTCTTGGAGCGGGTTTTCCATCGGGAGTGAGCCTGAGGATTTTTCCGTTGTGCGCGCTTAAGTCTTGCGCTTTTTCGCGCTGATCCCGCTCTCCCACGCTCATGAAGAGGAATCCCTCCCCATCCAGAACGACGCGCGAACCAAAATGAATCGTTGATTTAGAAAAAGCTTTCGCCTGAAAAATCCTCTGGCCATTTAACCGAGTTTTATCCGGAGAGAGCATCCCCTTGAATAAGCTCGTCGTGCTTTCATCGCCCACCGGCTCAGAGTAGGTGAGGTAGATTTCATTTTTTTTAGGGTCGATCATCACGTCTAAGAGCCCGCCCTGACCTTGGTTGAGGACGCGCGGTGCACCCGCTACTTCAGTGGTTTTCCCGGTCTTGAGATGGAGGAATCTGAGTTTTCCCGATCTTTCGCTGAAGAGGATCTCATCGGCGTTTTTTCGATCCAGAAAATCAAATCCCCAGATGACGTCTTGGCCTTCAATGAGCTTTTCGACGGTGAATTTCTGCCCTTCAGATTCGTATTCTTGGGCGAAGGCGGGAATGGAGAGGGGCAAAAAGAGGAAAAGCGCTATTTGAATGAATGCTTTCATGAAGAGGGACTAGAGCCTCCTAAGACCGGGGGAAAGGTTCTTGCCGCGCGAAAAAATCCAATCGCACCGCGAAGAAGCAGGGAGTAGGCCAGTTTTTCAGCATGAAGCAAAGCAGGGTCGCCTTTGCTTCATGCGAATTCCATTAAGCTGGCGTCTCGCCATCCGAGCCTTGGGTTTTCACCATTTTGTTGTAGAGCCCCATGATGAGGAAAGCGGGAGCCCACAGCCCAACGAAGTTGGCCATGTCCTTGCGCTTTGACGTGAGCGCGAAGGCGGCTGACACGGCCATGGAGCCCACGGCGAGGCCGAGATAAACTCCAGACGGTATTTTCGAGGTTTGATTCTCGATGGCTTTCGTGACTTTCCCCTCATGATGATCCTCATTGAGGGTCATCAAGTGAGCGGCTTTGTCCACCGCTTTGTTCACCAGGGATTTGCTTCCATTTAAAACTCGATGCGTTTCAGTGTTCATAAATGCTCCTTTGAGTTTGAGAGGTTCAACGGAGTGAAATGCAAGAGCGAGGCCATGCGTTTGAAGAGGCGCAGTGACTGTTTGTGGGTCACGAAAGGCTTACGAAGGGGAAACATTCCCGAAGTAGGCTGCGAACTGTTTGAGGGACGCTTTCCAGCCTTCGCGATTCCCAGCCGCTTCCCCTTTGACGCTGAAACCATGACCCGTGAGAGTGAGGAGCGTATTTTTTCCGCGAGTCGAGAATTCCAGCACGATCACGTTCATCTCTGTGTCAGGCGATTCCCAGACAAAAGTTTGGATGATTTTCTGATGAGGAATGATCTCGAGAAATTCTCCCGAGTTCTTCATCACTCCATGCGGAGTTTTCATCGTGGTTGCATAGCGACCGCCGACCTTGAACTCCGACTTGAACACGGTCGCGGTGCATCCGGGAGGCGCGGCGAATCGCTTGGCAAGTTTTAGGTTAGTCCATGCGGCGTAGGCTTTTCGGCGCGGGGCAGGGACGAGCTGGGTGATTTTAAAGGAGTGGAATTTCATGGGTTCTTTCTCGGTTTTCCTGACCGAATGGCTCGCGGCCTGATTCTGGGAGGTTTCGCTGAATGTGCGGGCTCGGCGGGCCATTCCGCCGATGAGTCGCGCGACTTCTCCCCCGGCTTGCTCGAGCGCAAGCCATCCACTTTTTTCAGGAGGGGCAGGTCACGCTCCGTGACGAGGTTGTAAACGACGCCCCTTCGTCCCGCGCGGGCGGTCCGGCCCACGCGGTGGATGTAGTTTTCGATCTGCTGGGGCAGGTGATAGTTGATGACGCGCCCCACATGCTCGACGTCCAGGCCGCGCGAGGCGAGGTCCGTCGAGATGAGGAACGGGATCTTGCCATCGCGAAAGAGCTTCAAGTTTTTCTTGCGTTCCACCTTGTCCATTTCGCCCCGGTACACGGCGCTCGTGTAACCGAGTTTCTTCATCTCGGACTCCACTTTGTCGCATTGCTCGCGGGTGTTGGTGAAGATCATGGTGCCGCCTTCGACTTCATCGGAGAGCAATTTCTTCAAGATCGAGATGCGGTCGCCGTCCTCCACGGTCAGATTGCGCGTCGTGAGTCCCTGAACGACGTGGTGGCTTCCCTGGCTCCGCATGACCTCGGCTTTGGAGAAAAGCTCGTTGATGAGTTCTTGGGTCTTGGGTGAAACCGTTGCAGAAAAAAGCGCCATTTGAATGCCTTGGGGGCAGGCCGAAGTGATTTGATGAGCGCTCGGGAGAAATCCGCGATCGAGCATCTGATCGGCTTCGTCAAAAACCAAGATACGGATGTCAGAAAGGCTCAGCAGCTCTCGGTCCAAAAGCTGGGTGAGCCGTCCTGGCGTCGCGACCAGGACCTCAAACGTCCCGCTGATATTTCGCTTGGCGACGTCGAGGTCCGTTCCGCCAAGCAGGCTTCGCACGCGCAGGCGCGTGTGGTGCGTGAAAAGCTTGAAGACGCGGGTAACCTGCTCGCCGAGCTCCCGGCTTGGGACGATGACTGCGGCTCGGGGGCGGGCTTCTTCGCTGATGCGATCGCCTTTATTTTCCAGGCTTTTGAGGCGATGAAGCACTGGGATCGCGTAGGCGAGCGTCTTTCCGCTCCCGGTTTCCGCTACGCCGACGACTGAGCGCCCTTCCAGAAGTGCGGGGAGCGCGCGCGCCTGGATCTCGGTGGGATGCACGAGCGCTTTTTCAGCGAGCGTTTCTTGGAGGGTGGAAAGCAAGTCGAGTTCGGCGAAAGTTTTCATGGGAGCCGCAGCGTAGGGGAGTGGGGGCGAGAATTCAATGTTTTTAAGCCGGGCTACCCCCTATAATCGCGCTCATGTACGAGCTTCGGAAGTACCAACGCGAGGCGGTGAGTGGGGTCGTCCGTTTTTTCCAGAAAAGGCGCGATCCGGCGCTCGTGGTGCTGCCCACGGGGGCGGGCAAAAGCCTGGTGATCGCAGAGCTCGCGCGATTGGCCAAGGGCCGTGTTCTCGTTCTGGCCCATGTCAAAGAGCTCGTCGAGCAGAACTACGAAAAATACACGAGTTACGGGCTTTCGGCCGGGATCTTCTCAGCCGGCCTGGGCAAGAAGGATCGGGGCCAGAAAGCGATCTTTGGGAGCGTGCAATCCATCGCCCGGGCCTCCGATGAGTTCTTCGAGGATTTCTCCCTGCTCGTCATCGATGAGTGCCATCGAGTGGCCGAGGAGGGCGATACCCAGTATCAATCCGTCATCAAAAAGCTCAAAGATCGCAATCCCAGCCTCTGCATCCTGGGGCTCACGGCTACTCCCTATCGGCTGGGCATCGGCTGGATCTACGAATACTCGCACCGGGGCGAGATCAAGACGGATCAGCCCAAATTCTTCAAACAGTGCGTTTATGAGCTCCCGCTCTCCTCCATGGTTCAAAACCGGTACCTCACGGTGCCCGTCAAAATCGACATCCCAGTAACGAGCTATGATTTCTCGGAGCTGACTGAGGGCGATCGCCCCTTCACCGAGGCTGAAGTTGAGGAAGTGCTCAAAAACCAAAAGCGCCTGACACCGCTCATCATCCGCAATGTCATGGATATCGCCGATCGCTACCAGCGCCAGGGGGTGATGATTTTTGGGGCCTCCGTTCGACATGCCGAAGAGATTCTCTCTTATCTGCCCAAGGGTGACGCGCGCCTCATCTTAGGCGAGACTGACCGGGCCGCTCGGAACGCCACGATTGAGGATTTTAAGCAAAAGAAGTTTAAGTATCTCGTGAACGTCTCGGTGCTCACGACGGGATTTGACGCGCCTCATGTGGATGTGATCGCGATTTTGAGGCCGACGGAGTCCAATAGCCTCTATCAGCAGATCGTGGGAAGGGGGCTTAGGCTCTCGGAGGGCAAAAAGGACTGCTACATCCTGGATTATACGGGGATGAGGCACGACCTCTACGCTCCGGAGATCAGCGACAAGAGACCCGCTAAAGACACGGTGCCAGTGAGGGTGCCCTGCCCCGAGTGCGGCTTTGAGAACGATTTTTGGGGATACGCGGATGAAGACGGGGTGATCCTCGAGCATTTTGGCCGAAAATGCCGGGGGGCTGCGCAGGATCCCGTGACGCTTGAGGTGAGCGCCTGTGGGTTTCGGTTCCGCCTGAAGCGCTGCCCTAGCTGCGGGAGCGAGAATGATCTCACTGCGCGCTCGTGCGAGAAGTGTCAGGCGGTTTTAGTGGATGCCGACGCGAAGCTGAAGCAGGCCAAACTCTCGAAGAACGCTCATATTCTCACGCCGGATCGCATCACCTTTGAGGAGCGCACGGACCGGAACTCCAATCCCTTTCTCGAGATCAAGTACTACGACGCCGATGCGCAATACATCAGCGAATCCCATTTTTTCAATAATCCCACTTCCATCAAGAAATTCAATATCAACTTCTTGCGCTCCCATTTGCGGCGGCCCGAGCTCGCCATCGAACTGCGAACGCCCCGGGACGTCATTAAATATCAGAGTCTCTTTCGCTTGCCGTCTTTCGTCATTGCGAGGAAGCAGGATCGCTACTGGAAGATCACGGAGAAGGTTTTTTCGGAAGAATTGAACCTAGGGTGATGAAGAAGACTTGGGATGCGAAAAATGAGAGCAGTGCTCTGCCCGGGCGTGCGGGTAAATCTGAGGCCATACTTTTGCGCTTAAACTGAAAGCTCCAGCCAGGATGAGCATGAGTGCGGCGACTTTAGGCGCGCGCAGGGCCACCGGACGAAAAAGTCGATGAGTCATCCAAGGAGTGGCGCTCAGGGCGGGCAGCGTCCCTAGCCAGAACATCAACAAAAAACCCGCCCCCAATCCCACGCTGCGAGTCGTGACGGCCCCTAAGACGAAGGAATGAAGCCACCCGCAAGGGAGAAAGGAAGAAAGGAGTCCGGTAGTCAGCGCGTTTCCTTGGGTACGGCGATAGATGCGATGAAAGAGGCGCTGAGGAATCCAGGGGAGGTGAGGAGTTTTTCCTCGCCAGACTTGGACACCTCCCAAAACAAAACCGATTCCCAAAAGAAAAGCCGAGCTGAGGCTCAGCCACTGGAATTCAATGGATTCACTCAGAACTTGGCTTCCCAGCCCTCCAGCTAGGGCACCGAGTCCCAGGTAGCCGAGAAGTCTCCCAAAGTGGTATAAGACTGCTCTTTTACGTGATTTTGCCGTCGCGATCGCCAGGCCCCCGCACATCGAAATGCAGTGGGCGCTTCCGGCGAGGCTAGCGAGCAGCACGGCGATCGGCACCCAATGGGTGAGGTCAGCGTAGGGGGCCGACAAGCGACACCTCCTTGTGACTTGCGATGGATTGAGAGGATCGTTTCGATTGAGAAAAAATTTCCAGAAAAATTTTCCCTTTTCCATCCTGAATTTGCGAGAGGGGAAATCGAACGAAAAGATCCACCCGTCGCGCTTCCCCGGGCTGCAGCTGCAATGGGAGTGCGGGAGCGACCAGTTGCGTTCCGAGAGCGTTGAGCTTCATTGGATCTCCCAATGAGAGCAAGAGAGGTTCAAAGGTTTGGTTGAGCAGATCAAGTTTAAAGGAATTGACGATTTCGTTTTTATAGCCAGGACGAATCACGATCTCGTAAGGAGCTCCAGTTTTTCGGATGAGAGCGACGTCGACGGGCTCGCGGTGAATGAGGCGCCAGCTCAACCCTCCGACGAGTGCGCTCAGCATCAGCAAATAAGCGGCCGGCCGAGCGAGCCCGCTCCAATCCGCCCTTCGATCGGATTTCAATCGAATGAGCCCGGTGGGTTTTCCGATTTTCCGCATGACCGCGTCGCACGCGTCAATGCAAGCGGTGCAGCCGATGCATTCCAGCTGAAGCCCGTTTCGGATGTCGATTCCCGTCGGGCAGACCTGAACGCACCTGAGGCAATTGATGCAGTCTCCATGAGATCCCGGATTCAGGGATGTCCCTCGACGCGGTTCGCCCCGCTCCGAGTCATAGGTGACTGCCAGGGATTTTTCATCCATCAAAACGGATTGGAATCTTCCGTAAGGGCAAATGAGCGTGCAAAATTGCTCTCTGAGCCAGCCGAACATCAAAAGAACGGCGCCAGTCATGCCGATCATGGCGAGAAAGCAATTTGAATTTTGCGAGGGAGCTCGGCTCATCATCGAAGCCAGCGCCTCGGTCCCTGTGAAATAGGCGAGAAAGCTGTGACTGAGCAGCAGGGAAATCAAAAGATAGAGGGTCCATTTGAGCGTTTTTTTTAAAATTTTTTCTGAGGACCAATCCGCTTGATCCATTTGCCGGCGTCTATACGCATCTCCTTCGATCCAGCGCTCGATCCGGCGAAAGACGAGATCGACGAACACGGTCTGGGGACATGCCCATCCACACCAGATTCGCCCCCAAACCGCGGTTATAAAAGCGAGAAGAATGACGCCCCCTCCCGCCACAAACAGGAGCATGGGCGCGTCATGCGACCAAAACCGAAGCCCAAAAAGCGAAAGCTTCCCCGTGCTGACGTCCAAGAGCACGGCCTGGGAGCCATGGATGCGAACCCACGGTAACAAAAGAAAGACGAGAAGCAAAAAACCGCTGATCCAGCTCCGGCGCGTGCGATATCGGCCGGCGCTGTCCGAGGGATAGATCCAGAGTCGCTTGCCCGTGGTGTCGATGGTTGAAAGCGACGACGGAGGTTTTTTCACTGCGCTCACAAAATTAAGGCTCCGCTTTGACTAAAGCTCCTTGAGGTGCTTTTGCTCCCGCAGGCTTCGTTCCCAAAAGACTTCGAATGAAGACGGTTAAAGACTGAATTTCCTCGGTTCCCAAGACTTGGCCCCAGGCAGGCATGCCTTTGTCCGGCACCCCTTGGGTAATGGTCGCCAAGATTTCAGTCATTTTTGCGCCATGAAGCCAGTTCTCATCCGTGAGATTCGGTCCAATGCCGCCCTGGCCCGCGCCCCCATGGCAGGAGGCACACTTGGTTTGAAAGGATGCGGCGCCCGCCGCTTTTCTTTCGGGGCTTCGAACGAGCGCAATGAGCTCGCCTTCCGAAAGGGATTTGGCTCCGCCGCTCGTGGCTCGGCGTTCATATTGGGCGTATTCTTCCGCGTTTTTCGCTTTCTGGTACTCTTGGGTGAGGGTCGGTCCATCGCCGATGGTGTAATAGAAAAAATAAATGACCCCAAAAGCAATTGTGATGTAAAAAAGAGCTCGGAACCAGTTCGGCGGCGGGTAATCGAGCTCTTCAATTCCGTCGTAAATATGACCTGTTCTTTTATCATCAGGGTCGATCTGATTTTTTTGACTCATGAGAGCACCTCGCTCTGATTGTGAGGATGTCGATCGTCTTCGAGCGGCAGATGGCTCATCACCCGATAAAGCGGGGCATTTGCCCGGCGATGAGTCCAAAGCAGCATGATCGTGAAGAAGAGCACGAAAACAAGAAGGCCCAAGCAGGTCATCCACGGAATGAGCGTGTGGTGGGCTGCGATTTGAGTGAGCGTTCTAGAAATCACTTGATGGCCCCTTTCTTGAAGTCTCTGCCGAGTCGCTGGAGGTAGGCGATCAACGCGATGATTTCCTTTTCTTCGAGTTTGAGGGGAGCTCCTTCGGCGATGAGCTTGCCGGCGATCTCTTGAGCTTCGAGTCTCGCCTGCGCCTCGGCAAACTGAATGTCCTCGTTTGAATACGGAACGCCCAGAGCCTGCATGACCGAGAGTTTTTTCGAGATGATCGAAAAATCAGTCTGGTCTCGATAGAGCCAGGGGTAGGCTGGCATGAGGGATCCGGGAACGACCTCCCTCGGATCAGCCATGTGCCGGTAATGCCAAAGGTCGGGGTATTTTCCGCTTAAGCGCGCTAGATCGGGACCGGTGCGCTTGGAGCCCCATTGAAAGGGGCGATCGTAAATCGACTCCTCGGCGCGCGAATAGTCGCCGTAGCGCTTGGTTTCCCAGACCAGCGGGCGCACCATCTGGGAATGACAATTGTAGCACCCTTCGCGCACATAGAGGTCTCGTCCATGGAGCTGGAGACCCGTGTAAGGTTTGAGCTGTGAATTGACGGGCGCGAACTCAGCTGAAAAAAACGTGGGAGCGATCTCAAAAAAAGTTCCCACGAGGATGGAGAACAAGGTGAGCACGGTGAAGATGCCCGGCAGACCCTCCAGCATGCGATGAGGCTTGCGACCCAGGGCCTCCAGGGTAGGCTTGGAGAGAGGAATCGCTTTTTGAACTTCCTCTAGATTCTCCTTGGGGGCCTTTTGAATCGTCTTAAAAACGTTGATGAGCATCAGAATAAAGCCCACGAGGTAGAGCGTTCCGCCGAATGCTCGAACCCAGTACAAGGGAACGATCTTGATGACCGTTTCGATGAAATCGGGGTAAACGAGGCGCCCTGAGGCGTCAGTCGCCCTCCACATCAAGCCTTGTGTGATTCCGGCGACCCACATCGAGACCATGTAAAGCGTCGTTCCCAAAAATCCGACCCAGAAGTGCGAGTTCGCGAGCCGCTGGCTGAAGAGCTCCGTCTTCCAAAGGCGAGGAGCGAGCCAATAGGTCATGCCAAAAATCAAAAATCCATTCCAGCCCAGCGCTCCCCCGTGGACGTGCCCGATGATCCAATCGGTGTAGTGGCCGAGCGCACTGACGGATTTGATAGAAAGAAGCGGCCCTTCAAAGGTCGCCATTCCATAGAAGGTGAGCGCGGCAACGAAGAACTTGAGGACGGGTTCCTTTCGGACGCGATCCCATGCTCCGCGAAGGGTGAGAAGCCCGTTGATCATTCCGCCCCAGCTCGGCGCGAGAAGCATCACGCTGAAGGCCATGCCCAACGTCTGAGCCCAATCGGGAAGGGCTGTGTATAAAAGGTGATGCGGGCCGGCCCAAATGTAGATGAAAACAAGCGACCAGAAATGCAAGATGGAAAGCCGGTAGCTGTAAACTGGTTTTTCAGCCGCTTTGGGGAGAAAATAATACATCATCCCTAAAAATGGAGTGGTCAGCACGAAGGCTACCGCGTTGTGACCATACCACCACTGCACAAGCGCATCCTGCACGCCCGAATAGACGGGATAGCTCTTCCAAAAGCTCACCGGAACTTGAATGGTATTGAGAACATGAAGGACGGCGACCGTTACGATCGTGGCGATGTAAAACCAGATGGCCACGTACATATGCCGCTCGCGCCGGATCTGAATCGTCTTGAAGTAGTTCCAACCAAAGATCACCCAAATCGCGTTGATCGCCCAAGCAATGGGCCACTCGAGCTCGGCATATTCCTTTCCGACCGTCAGTCCAAGCGGCAAAGTGATGGCTGCGGCCACGATCACGGCTTGCCATCCCCAGAAGTGGATTTTACTCAAGGTGTCGGAATACATGCGCGTTTTGAGCAGGCGCTGGGAGGAATAATAAATCGCGGCAAAAACGCCGTTTCCGGCGAACGCGAAGATGGCTGCATTCGTGTGCAAAGGCCTCAGTCTCCCGAAGGTCGTCCAAGGCAACCCCAAGTTGAGTTTCCAGCAGGCCAGTTGAGATGCGATGAAAACTCCCAGCAAAAGCGCCACGGCTCCCCAGATGAGGGTAGCTAAAATGAATTTTTTCGCGATTTCATCGTCGTAAGAAAAGCTCTCGCTGGGGGGTGCGTCCCCGGCTTTTTGCATCGCGGCGGTCTCTGAAATCATTGTTTTTCTCCTTCAGTTGAATCGGGCAAAAGAATGCGGTGAGCTGGAGTTTCCAGGTCATCGAATTGACCTTGGGCGGCGTTCCAGATGAATGCCGCTAAAAATCCAAGCCCCATCAAAAGGGCGATCGGCAGCAGCAAAAGGATGATGTTCATTGGGACGCCTTTCTTTGAGTAGGAGCGAAAGCGCGTCGTAACTTTTTTGTGCCAAGCAAGGTTGAAAGAAAAACGCTCACGGCGCTCATGGGCATGAGGATCGCAGCGAAAAGGGGATCCAATTTTCCTGTGAGAGCGACACCAATTCCAATCACGTTATAAAGGATGGCGAAGGTGAGATTCCTACGAATGACTCGCATGGTTTCGCGGGCAGTTATGATGAGGGAGGGAATCGCCTGGATCCCGGGTATAGAGCTGTACGCGCCCGCCGCTTTGACGCTCATTTCCACTCCGCCTCGAACCGCAACGCTCGCAAAAGCGGACGCGAGCGCGACGGCGTCATTGGCTCCATCGCCTACCATCAAAGTCTTCGAGGTGGACTGAACGATCCGCGCTTTCATTTCTGGGCTGGCCGATGCGGTGACGTTTTTTGAGGGGATTCCTGCTTCTTCGGCTACGTTTTGAACTGGCGAGGGGGCGTCCCCTGAGAGGAGATGAATTCCCAAGCCCAGCCGTCGGAGACGCTCTAGCGAGATTTTGGAGTCGGATCGGATCTGGTCCGAAAGCAGTAGGGTTCCTATCAAGTGCCCATCTCTCAAAACCGCGATCGATGTTTCGATGGACGTTGAGGGGGAGCCACTTTTGGGGGCTTCGATTGAGGCGCGCGCTTCATAGAGAAATCCCCTGATTTTTCCGGAAACCCCAACGCCCGCTTGCTCCGAGAACTCTTCGATCTCCACAGTCGCATTGAAGGGGCACTGCTTCTGAAAATAGCGCTGCACGGCTTTTGCGACGGGATGAGCGGATCGGGATTCCAGGGCGAGAAGAGCTTCCGCTGCGTCGGACTCCAGAGACATCCATTGAGTGACTTGAAGCTCACCAAAAGTCAGCGTGCCCGTTTTGTCGAAGAAAACTTCCTTCACCTGGCTCAAGCGCTCCATGATTTCGGGGTCCTTGACCAAAATCCCGTTTTTAGCGCAACGAGCGATGGCGAGGCTCATGGCGAGTGGGGTCGCCAGGGCGAAGGTGCAAGGGCAAACCACGATGGCGACGGCGAGGGCGCGATTGATGGCTTCATGCCAGCTCACGGAAAGCCCCAGGAAAAACCCCGCGCAGGTCAGCGTGAGCACCGCGAGGACAAAGGCCTGGCCCACTCGGTCGAGATAGGTCACGATCGGCGCTTTCTTCGCCAGTCCTTCCTCCATCGCGGCGAGGATTTTCCCCAGGCGCGTGGCAGCGCCGGAAGCGAGGACGCGCACTTCGAGCGGAGCCTGTTGATTCCACGTCCCCGCATTCACGAGTTGCCCCGGGGCGACCGAAATGAGCTGAGCTTCGCCAGTGAGGAGGGCGCAGTTCAAAGAGCTTTTTCCCTGGATTACAACTCCATCGACGGGGATGCACTCGCCGGGAAGCACTTCGATGAGATCGTTTTCTTTGAGTGTCTCCGTCTTGACTTCCTCGTATTTAAGGGTGGTTTCATTTTTTTTGCTCGCTCGCGAGGGAGTCATTTGATGTATGACTTCGGTCGCATGGAGCGCGTGCTGATTCACTTTTTTTAGGAGGTAGCGGGTGGAAAGTAGCAGGAAAATCAGCGTCGAGAGCGAGTCGAAATAGATATGCGTGGATCCCAGGGCAAGATTGATGATGCTTGCCGCGGTCCCTACGAGGAGGCCAAAAACGATCGGCACGTCGATGGAGACCTGCTTTTTAAGAAGAGACGCCCAAGCGCTTTTGTAAAAGGGGAGGGCGCTGAAAAAAAGCACCGGCAAATACAGCCCCAGGCTCGTCCATCGGAACACTTGTGCGAGTCTTCCGTCGGCGCCCGCATAGAGAGCGATCGCCAGAAGCATGATGTTCCCTGAGAGCATGCCGGCCATCCCCAGCTGAATGAGGTGCGCGCGATTCTCCTTTTTCCGAAGCGCCTCATCGCTTCCAGATCGGACGGGATGCGGAAGGTAGCCAAGCCGAGCGATTTCTTGGGCAGCACGAGCGAAGCTGCCATCCGTTCGGATTCGCACTCGTGCGACTCCAGAAGACAGATTGAGTTTCAAAAATTCCACGCCAGCTTCAAACTGTGGAAGCTTTTCGGTCAGCCAAACGCAAGCGGCGCAATGCACGCCCTCGAGGTAAAAGCGCATTTCTCTTCCATCGGCGGTGGAATAGTTTTCCAGAAATTCTGGGTCATCTAAGTAGGCGAATTTTTCGATGCTCTGATGCGCGGGAGCGCTCGCTTGAAAGGGCTCATCACGGTTTTGAAGCGCATAAAACCTCTCAAGACCGCGTTCCTTCAGCAGCGCAAACACGGCCGCGCAGCCTCGGCAGCAAAAGTTTGATTTTTCATGCGAGGGCACAGGAGCATGACAATGCTGGCAGAGCCGAGGCAGGGTCTCAGGAATGCTCATGGCGCAAGTGGAACTCATTGGGGTCACGTAGTTTGCAGGGCATGTGCCAGGTTAAGTGGCTGAAATATTTATATTTTACATATCTGAATGGGTCAGAATGTCTCATGAAACCAGCGTGATGAGACGCTCTGGCTCATTGCTCGACAGCTGATGGTTTAAAACCACTGGAATCTCGTCATGGAATGCGTGTTGCAACGATCGGGGATTATCGAGGGGCGGGTAAATCATGAAATCAAATTCCGGCGTTACCACTCAAGAATCCAAGTTCAATTTTGATGAGCTCTTTTTTTCACAGACGGATCCCAAAGGCATCATCCTGACCGGAAATTCCGTGTTCCAAAGAGTGTCAGAGTACGTTTGGGATGAAATCAAGAACCAGCCCCACAATTTGATCCGTCATCCCGACATGCCCAAGGGAGTCTTTTTCGTGCTCTGGAAGTATCTTCAATCCGGAAAACCCCTCGCTGCATTCGTGAAAAATAGATCCAAATTCGGGAATTATTACTGGGTTTTTGCGCTCGCCATGCCGATTGAAGGCGGGTTTCTCTCGGTTCGGCTGAAGCCAAGCGGTGATTTGCTGAGGACGATTGAGGCGGAATATCAAAAGCTGAGAAAAATAGAGCAAGCGGAGAAAATTTCTCCCGAGGAATCATCCAAACGCCTCGTCTTGAGGATTCAGGAGCTGGGCTATCAGGATTACAGTCATTTCATGACGGAAGCTTTGATCGACCAGATTGCAGGTCGGGCGAAGGCGTTGGGGCTTCCCGTTCCTTCAAGTTTGGTAACGATGATTGAGGTCAAGAGAACTGCTGGCGTGATTCTCGAGGTGACGAAAAGAATTCTCTCGGCATTTGTTGCGAGCAAGTTTGTTCCTTTGAATTTGGAGATTTTTTCTCAAAATCGAGGGGATTCGGCTGCGACGCTCTCGGTAGTGGCCCATCATTACCAAAAGGCGGCGCTTGAGATCACCGAAGCGATTCAGAGTTTCGAAGAGATGTCCGCGCATGTATCCACTCAGGTTTCTGAAAGCCAGTTCTATGTTGGGGCCGCGACGCTGCTCATCGAGGTTTGTGAATACCTCAAGGCGGAATCAGGGCCGAGTCAAAGCTCGGAGTACACGGTGATCGAGCGCCTGTCCGAAAGCTACATGAGAAAGGCGTTTGACTGCGTCAGAAAAACAACAGACGTTCTTCGGGCGTTTACCTCCATCTGCGGGCGATTAAATACGTTGGGGCTAGGGCTGGAATTGGTTCGAATCACGGGCAAAATCGAGCTTTCTCGAATTGACGAGACGACGGAGGCGGGATCGCTGCTGGAGAGCCTACGGGCGTTCCAGAACGCCCTGCAAAGCGGCCTCGCCGAAATCAACGACTTGAGCGAATCCATGAGCGAAAAGACCAACGCGCTCGTTCATTCATTGAGGAAAGAAATGGGATTGCGCAGTCCTTGCGGATGAGTGAATCTCTTTTCAGAGCCAAGAACTGAACTGCGACAGCCTGAGACCCGAGGCGGTCACAGCTCAGTTCCTAGTCTCCAAGTCATTTAGGCAACTTTTTCATCTTTTTTTCCAAGAAGCTTGGAAAAAAGACCTGGTTTGCCTTCGGTGACTTGAATTTGCTTGGGCTTAACACCCTCCGCCTTCGGGACGGCGATGTGAAGCACCCCATCCTCGAACTGGGCTTCGATGGAATCCGCCTTGATGTGCGCGGGGAGAGTGATTGCTCGCTCAATATTCCCGTAATAGCGCTCCGTCCTGAGGTTTTCTCCCTTGCCACTCGTGCGCTCATTCTTGCGCTCACCAGAGATGCGCAGAGTGCGGTCCTGGAGATCGATTTTTACGTCATTCTTGGATACCCCGGGTAGATCAAAGCTCAAGAGATTAGTAGGAATCCGTCTCTTGGATATCGCACGGGGGCTGAAAGGAAGCTTCCGAAAGGGCAGGGAGCTCGTGAGCCCAGTTGCTCCCCAGGAAATCATCAAACATCCGATCAATTTGCCTCTGCATGCGGTTCATTGCGCGGAAGGGGTTCACCGATTCGTCTCGTTCATGGGACAGAGGCGGTAGACCAAAGTTAGGAATCACCTCACCCTGGCAAAATGTTGAATTCCTTTGCCGATCATCCAAACGAAGAGAGCCAACCCGCTGGCTAAAGTCCATTGTGCAGTGGTCAGCGCTTGAACTTGAAAAAAACTCGAAAAAAAAGGCACTTGAAGACTGAGCACGAGGATTAAAATTGCGCATACCAATAGGCCTAATCCCAATGAACTCATATGATGAAACATACGTAAAGGCGTGCAGCTACGGGTTTTTTTACCTGGCTTCGTTCCAAGGGTTACGCCAAGGTTTACAATGATGAGCGCGATGTTGGAGAGCACTAAAGTGGAAAAAACGAGCCCGCGAGTGGACTCTGCGCTCCAGTGATATCGTATTCCTAGAACCAAAGCAGCTAGAGAAACCATCAAAACGGAGATGCCTTCGAGAGAAGCGTAAATAATCCGTTTCCATCCAAACGCTGGCTGCTCAGGTCTTCGAGGAGGAGCATCCATGAGGTCGCCGTCTTCCTCCTGCGATTCGAACACGAGCGTGCATGCTGGATCGATGATGAGCTCCAAGAATACGATATGCGCGGGAAAAAGAATCAGCGGAAGGCCGAGTAAAACGGGGAGGATTGCCATCCCGGCGATGGGGACGTGGACCGCAAAAATGTAAGCCATCGCCTTCGCGAGGTTGGCATACACCCGTCTCCCCATTCGGATGGAGGAGACGATGGATGAAAAGTCATCATCCAGCAGCACGAGGTCTGAAGCTTCGCGCGCGACGTCGGTGCCGCGGCTTCCCATGCTGATTCCCACATTCGCCCATTTGAGAGCGGGGGCGTCGTTCACCCCATCGCCGGTCATGCCGACGACTTGTCCCTCCTGCATCAAGGCCTTGATGATTCGCAGTTTATGCTCAGGAATGACGCGGGCGAATACATTTGACTTGTGTATCTGTTCTTTGAGTTCCAAGTCATTCATGAGCTCCAGCTGCGGGCCGGTGATGACGTCACCCGCATGCTCTAATCCAGCGCGTTTGGCGATCGCGCGGGCAGTTTCGCGATGGTCGCCCGTCATCATGAGAACACGAATGCCGGCTTGTCGGCAGATCTGGATGGCATCCGGGACTTCTTCGCGAAGGGGATCTTCAAGGCCCAAGAAGCCAATGAATCTGAATGCGAAGTCATGGGAGTGCTGAGGAAGTTCGCCACTGGGGAACTCAGCCTGAGCCACCCCCAAGACGCGGAGTCCCTGGGTTGACATCTCCTTGACGCGCTCATTCATCTTCTGTGTTTCGGATGGCGCGAGGTGACATAGGTCAAACACGGCCTCGGGAGCCCCCTTTGCCGCGATGACGTACTGATTTTTATCGGGAACTCTCCATACGCACGCCATTGCCATGAGTTCAGGGCAGAGCGGGTATTCACGCATGAGCGTCCAATCTTTGTGCTGATGCTCGGTGCCTGCCAATGCTGCCTCAAGCACCTCCCGGATCGCCCGATCCATGGGATCAAAGGCATCCACATGACTTGCTAGTGCACCGAATTCGACCAATTCGTGCACTGGCTCGGGGAGGGGTGTTTTCCAGTCCGAGATTTTCCATGTCATATTTTTTGTCCCTAGTTGAACCATCTTCATGTGGTTCCAGGTCAGAGTGCCTGTTTTGTCGACGCAAAGAGTGGTGATGGATCCCAATGTTTCGATGGCCCGCAAGTTGCGCGCAAGGACTCGGTTCTGGGAGATTCTCCAGGCTCCCATCGAAAGAAATAGGGTGAGAACGAGAGGGAACTCCTCTGGCAGCAGAGACATCGCAGCGGCGATCGCAGCTAGCAACCCCTGAGCCCACTGCTGATAAAAAATACCATAGCTCATCGCGATCAAAGCAGAGACGCCCAGCCCCATGAGGCCGAATCGTCTAACAATCGAGCTGATCTCCTTCTCGAGACGGGAGTGGGCTTCATAATGGCCCCTCAGTGATTCCCCGATCTTCCCTACCTGCGTGTCGGAACCGGTCTTGACGACCTGAGCGAGAGCTTTTCCTGCGACGATAAGGGTGCTTGAAAAAAGCGTTGCCCCATCTTGAGCCCCTCTTTTTTTTTCAACTGGCGACGATTCACCGGTCAGAAGCGACTCGTCAACCTTGAGGTGCGTGGCTTCGATCAGCTCGCAATCGGCGGCGATGCGATCTCCCTCCCTGAGAATTAAAACGTCGCCGACAACGACTTCAGCCCCGGAAATCCTTTTTTCACGCCCGTTTCTCAAGACGAGTGCTCGGGGGCTGGAAAGATTCTTAAGGGTTTGAAGCGCCCGCTCAGATTTTGATTGCTGAGTAAACCCGATTCCAATGAGAAGAAGGACAGACGCGAAAAGGGGAATTCCTTCCTCAGGTCTTCCTAAGAACAAGTAAAGAAGTCCGCAGAGCAGGAGCAAGATGACCATGGGCTCCTGAGCGACGCGCAGCAGGATTGCTCGTCTGCTTTTTGGTTTCTCGGAAGGCAGCTGATTCGGCCCGAATTTTCTGAGCCTTTCCGCGGCTTCGAATTCTGAAAGCCCCAGGTGCGCGGGAGGGGGCTCTTCGATGCGCTGAGCATTCTGAGGTTGCGCCATTCTTATTTTCTCGGAGGAATCTTCATTGAAAAAAGGGGAAGTGCTGCGCTGAACCTCACGGCGAAATCCTTGACGGCCTTCCAATCCGTGTATTCGTAATCGCGGCTCATATCCGTGTCGACGCCTGCTTTTTTTGAAATCGACCTCATCATTCTTTTCATGATCCAGCCGTATTTTGAATACTTCAAGGCGCCCGCGAAGATGGTCCAATCCTGGGGGCTCCAGCCGGATTCAGAAAAAAATCTTTTTACGATTTCCCGCACCTCACTTTGAACTTTCGCGTCATGGGTTTGAAGAATTCCCAGGCAAACGGAGAAAAACGCGCCGGGCTTTTGCTGGATCAGAGAAAGATTAAGTTTTACCCAGCGTAGGACTTCTTTTTGGAAGCCAGAAGCATGAACGGATGCGCCGATGATCACCGCGTCGTAAGAATCCAAATGAAGCCCAAGCGGCAATTGCCTCGAATTGAAGAGATCCACTTCATGTCCTTGGGATTTCAGCTCACATTGAATGACGATGGATATTTTTTCAGTCTGTCCTTCGTTCGTTCCGTAGAGCATGAGAATTCTAGCCATTAAAAGTCTCCATCAGGGGTCAATTGAAATTCCTGGAGGAGCTGCGGCACCTGGCATCGCCATCCCAAAATATCACGAATTTTAACCCTGAGCGCATCTGAGGCTTGCGGCTCCCCATGGTTCAGGAAGGTCATTTTTGGAGGCGCTTTAAATCCTTTCAACCAAGTGATCATCTCACTTTGGTCCGCATGGGCGGAAAGCCCGGCGATGATTTCAACTCGTGCGCGCACGGGAATGTATTTGCCATGAATTTTCAGCTCAGAAATCCCTTCCTGTAGGAGGCGTCCCCGGGTGCCTGCCGCTTGATAGCCCGCTAGCAAGATTGTGTTGCGATCATCAGGCAGTCGAGCTGCGAGGTGGTGGAGCACTCGTCCCCCGGTCAGCATCCCGCTGCCTGCGATGATGACTGCCGGCGCGGCTTTACGCATGACTTGAATCGACTCTTCCTGAGATTTGAGCATTTTGGACGTGTTTAGGATTCGCTCCACTTGCCACGGCGTGAGAACGTGCCATTTCGGATGATCGTAAAAAATTTGGGAGGCATTCACTCCCATGGGACTGTCCAAGTAGAGGGGCAGTTCTGGGATGCGTTTTTGATCCTTCAGCTCTGCGAGCAAAAAAAGCAAATCTTGGGTCCTGCCTACTGCGAAGCTCGGTAAAATGACTTGGCCCCCTTTTTGGAAAGTTTCGCAAATGATGTGAGCGAGGCGACCACTGATTTCTCCCTTTTCGAGAGGCAAGTGATGAGTTCGATCGCCGTAAGTCGATTCCATGACCAAATAATCCGCGTTCTCAAGTAGAGCGGGAGTGGAATAGAGCAGGGGGTTGAGTCTTCCCAAGTCCCCTGAAAAAACGATCCGGCATCCCTCCGACTCAACGACCACAAAAGTTGAGCCCAGGATGTGCGAGCTGGGGAGCAGTTGAAAGCGCATCTGGCCGGGCAAATCAAACCAACGCCCCGGAGGCAGCACTACGATTCGATCAATAGCGGCCTTGGCATCCTTCTCGGTATAGAGCGGCTCCGCGGGTTGATGCTTCGAGAATCCATGTTGATTCGCGAAATGGGCGTCTTCCTCTTGGAGTCGGGCGCTGTCCTTGAGGATCAGCTCTGTCAAGTCACGCGTCGGGGCGGAGCAAAAAATTTTCCCATGAAAACCATTTCGAGTGAGCAGCGGCAAGTACCCGGAATGATCCAGGTGCGCATGAGTCAGGAGTACTGAGTCGATCCGCCTGGGTTCAAGGGGGAAGGGTTCCCAGTTTTTCAGCCTGAGGCTTTTAAGTCCCTGGAAAAGTCCGCAATCGACCAAAAGATGGTGCTTTCCTGAAGTGACGAGCGTTTTGGAGCCCGTGACGCTTTGAGCGCCCCCGAGAAACCGCAGCCTCATGGGTTTTTACTGGGATGGTATTGCGAATGACTGGATTCGGGGCTGCTTTTCAGGCGCTTTGAATTGAACTTGCTTGAAGAGCGGTTTTTTTTCATGGTTTTTTGGTGTACGACCCAAACCGGCTGCAGCGATCGACGGATCACTTGACGCGCAGTGCTCCCCAATAAAACCGAAGAAACAGGTCCGGACTGCGAAGACAGGGCGATCATGCAGCCCATTCGATCCGATTTTTTCAAAATGGCGTCAGAAAGTGATCCAAAGGGATGATGGTCAAAAATAATGTCAACGCGCACCCCTTGGTTTAAGCCTTGCTCAGCCATTTCCTTAGCGGTTTGTTTTCTTGTCTCGATTTCGGGGAAAAAAGTTCGGTCATTCGATTGAGAGGCGGAAAATGCAAAATTCAGCACCGGGTTGAATCCCACGTGAATTTTATGGAAAAGGATGACGCGACTTCTTCTCTCTTGAGCAAAACGCAGGACTTTGCTGAATGCATTCCTTGATTCGGGCGAGAAATCAGTGGGAAAGAGGATGGTTTTGAACTCGGGAGTTCTTCTCCAATGGGGATGGACGATGAAGAGAGGCACGTCAGAGAGCAGGCTGAGTGTTTCAGCGAAGCTGCCCAAGAACAGTCGTTTTACTCCAGTACGGCCATGAGTGGAAAGCACAATGAGATCAGCATGGTTTTTTCGGGCGTAGGAAATCAAGTCGCAAACCTGATCGCGAGTGTTCAAACAAGCACCAGTAAGAACATGAAGGGGTTGGACGTTTGGGATTTGAATGCGGCTCAAAATGAGTTGCAAAGCCTCATCGCCTTGATTTTTAAGGGTCTCAATGAGGCTCGGGTTTGGAAACATGGGAAACTCGCTGTAAGTCGTTGCGGGAACATAGACCGGTTTCACCTGGGTTGGCACGGATTTGCCAAGCGCCCTCAGGCACCAGGCTGCTGAGCGGAGTGCTCCCTGATCTGCCGTGAATGGATCCACAGCCCATACGATTTTTGAAGGTTGGAGCGTTTTTTTGGATTGAGTCTCTGACATGGTTCACCTCGCTTAAAGAATCATCAGCAATTTCTCAGCCAACCCCAGTGTGACGCTTAAATGACTTAAAAATAACTCAGGCTTCCATAAGAAGATGACAAAATGTCTCATGGATAAACCTTCCGTGTCTCACGCGTTGGCTCGCCGGCGACGGCGCTTCTGAGAATCAATGGGGAGGCCTGATTTTACTGCATAAATGACTATAGGATTATTCCTCGTCGCTTGGTACGGCGTTTGCTTTCTTCGCTCGTCAAAAAAGAGGAGAGTTAAAGATGACATCTCAACTATCCTTTGTCGAAAATCCAGGTCACTTCCTTTGTTTCTGCCTCGGCTTAATGTCCATTTTGAAAAACACACTCCTGATCGCAGCTTTTGCGTTATTTTTGTTTATCAGTTCCACGGCTGACTCCGTCCTCAGCGGCGCACAAAGGGGCGCGGTCTTACAAAGCCCCGCTCGAGTGGCTGAGATGATCGCTCAGCAGTCTGAGCGCTTCATTCAAGTCTCGCTGGATCGGCGTTTGGATGGAAGTCCCAGAGCGGTTGAATTGACTTTTTATGATGGTCACCAAAGGCCGTTGGCTACGATTGAGCTCAAAGCTTTTGGCTTGAATGGTTTAACTATTTATCAGGGGTTAGTCCCTCCGGAGCTGAGTCGGGCTTGGGGCAAGCTCTTGGATTCTCAATTGATTCTAGGAATGCAGCTTAGAGTTCCTTTGAGAAGAGGAATCGCTGAAGTTTTTGGCACTGCTCCGTAACTCATTGCCGCAGATTAAGAAAAATATTCAGAGCTCATCTTACTCAGGGGATGCGTTTTTCGCTACCTTTAGAGGGTCAATTTTCGTAAGACTCTTCTCGCATGACCCGCGAATGGACGGTGGAGCAGCAGCTCAAGCGGACGGAGAAGGAGGTCGACGACCTCCGCCGTGCGCTGGATCAATCCTCCATCGTGGCGATCACGGACGCTCGGGGGACGATCACCTACGTCAATCAATTGTTTTGTGAAATTTCCCAGTATTCGCGCGAAGAACTCCTCGGGAAAAATCATCGAATCATCAATTCAGGATATCATCCCAAAGAGTTTTTCAGCGAGCTTTGGAGGACCATCTCATCCGGAAAGGTCTGGAAGGGGGAGGTTAAAAATAAAGCTAAAAACGGAAGCTATTACTGGGTGTTTACTACGATCATCCCTTTCTTAAGCGCTCAAGGCACGCCCATCCAGTATGTCGCCATTCGAACCGACATCACTGAATTGAAGCTCGCTCAGGAGCAGGCGGAGCAGCAGCGGGCCGCGCTAGCGCACGCCGAAAAGATGGCAAGCGTCGGCGAACTTGCCGCGGGAATCGCCCATGAACTCGGAAACCCCCTTGCTGCAATCAGCGGTCGCGTCGAATTTTTGGAGATGGAAATTCAAGCTGGCCGCGGAAATCCTGAGGCAGTGAGTAAAACGCTGGAAACGGTCAAGCGCCTCGCAGATCGGATGGCGGCGATCATTCGAGGGATGCGTTCCCTCTCGCGCAACGGATCCAATGACCCTTTTCAGGCGGTTTCACTGGCGCGGCTCATCCAAGATATTCTGGCGTTCGCCTGGGATCACTTTGAGAAAAATGGCATCAAAATTCATATCGAAGAAATCCCAGCCTCCATTTTGGTGTGTTGCCAGGAGACTCAGTTGAGCCAAGTCCTCGTCAATTTGATCAATAACGCCAAAGACGCGATTTTAGACTTAGAGGAGCGATGGATTCACATCGAGGTTCTGGATGGCGATGATCAAGTGGAGATTGCGATTACGGACAGTGGCAAAGGCATCCCCGAGGAAATCTCAGAAAAAATCATGCAGCCCTTCTTCACGACGAAGCCCATGGGCAAGGGATCCGGCCTCGGTTTAAGTGTTTCGAAGTCCATCATTGAAAACCATGGGGGGCGGCTCAGAATTGATTTTGAATGCGAGAACACTCGTTTTATCATCAGTCTGCCCAAGAAAAAGACGTGATCTCATGTCTCATCGTTTGAGGCGCCGTCTGATTCCGCATTCTCGCTCAAGAGAAGGCCATGCTCTCTTTCTTTTCGATAGAGCGTACGGCGGTTGATGCCGAGAATCTGCGCGGCTTTATCTTTTCTCCCCGCTGTTTTTTCCAGAACCAATTCGATGTACCGCCGTTCGAGCTGGTCAATCGTCGGAAAATCCCCGGTGGCATTGCCGAAGAATTGATCAGCAGTTTCATGATCCGGGGACGGGATATCTGACTCATCAATGAGCGGCCCCGAAGCGAGCACTACGGCTCGTTCAACAACATTTTCAAGTTCCCTCACGTTTCCTTCCCATTTGAGGCTCATCAGCTTAGCGACAGCTCTTTTGGAGAAGCCTTGGATTTTGAGGTTGTTGGTGGCTGAGTATTTTTTGAGGAAATGATCCGCCAAAAGGGGGATGTCCTCTTTTCGATGCCGGAGCGGAGGAATGACGATCGGAATCACGCTCAAACGGTAATAAAGATCCTCTCGAAATCGCCCGTCCTTGATGGCGGATTTCAAGTCCTTATGAGTGGCGGCAAGGATCCGGACATCCACGTCTTTGGCGGTGTTCTCACCCACAGCTCGGACCTTGCGCTCCTGAATCACGCGCAAAAGCTTGCTCTGAAGAGCGATGTTCATATCGCCGATTTCATCCAGAAAGAGGGTGCCGCCTTCTGCTTCCTCGAAAAGGCCACGCTTCCTCTGCACTGCTCCCGTGAATGATCCTTTGCCGTGACCAAAGAGTTCGCTCTCCAAAAGAGTTTCGGGAATGGCGGTGCAGTTGATGGCGACGAAGGGTTTCTGAGCGCGCGGACCGCTTTCATGAATGGCCTTGGCGATGATTTCTTTTCCGGTGCCGCTTTCACCGGTGATTAATACATTGGCCGTCGCTTGCGAAACCCTCTGCACCAAGTCAAAAACGGATTTCATTCCGGAGCTTTTGCCCAGGATCCCGGCCATTCCCCAGGATCGCTTGATTTCATGCCGGAGCGCCGTATTGTCTCGCTGGAGATTTCGATGCTCAAGCGCCCGCTCAATATTGACGGTCATTTCAGCCAGCTTGAAGGGTTTCACCACATAGTGAAAAGCACCACGCTTCATGGATTCAATGGCGGTCTCGATGCTTCCAAAGGCCGTCATGAGGATGATGGGGATTTCGGGGCGAAGGCGCTGGAGCTGAGTGGTGAAGTCCAAACCGTCGATCTGGGGCATTTTGATGTCGGAAATAATGACGTCGATATCGCCCGCTTCTTGAGAGGCGGACAGTTTTCCCTGAGGGCCCAGCGCCGTTAAAGCTTCGGCCGCCAGAGGAAACGCGTAGACCATAAATCCCTGCGCATGCAGAAAGTCCTCGACCAATGACCTCATTTCTCGGTCGTCATCGACGATGACGACTCTCGCTTTGCTTTCTCTCATGGCGAAAGGTGTCTCACTGTCCTTCGTATTTTTAAAGGGTCATCGAAACGTAGGCCTTTGAAAATACTGGGCGGCATAGGCCGCGATTTGCTGATCGGTCGGGTGGTCCGAGACCTCGCAACCCACGACATTTTTCGCGAGCTGTGGGTGTCGCTCCTCCAGCCGCTTGAGAAAATGATGTTTGGCCACTCCGGGGCCCAGGATCAAAATTTTATTCAAGCGGTTCAAGTGAGAGATCACCTCCTCATACATGACGACGCAGTCCTTCTCATCATTCTCCCTGCGGTGGGTGTGATGATCGACACGCTTCGCCTTGAAGGTTTCCCGCTTCATTTTTTCTTCTGAAATTAAAAAAAGCTTTGCTTTTTCAAGGTCAAGCCAAACTACTGCGGCCATCATGTTAAACTCCTATCTCATTTTACTTTCGGTAGAAGGCTTGAAGCGTTTCGCCGAGGACCCTCATCCCATCGACCGCGGTGAAGATGCCGACGACCTTGCCATTGGACTGCTGGATCACCGCGCACCCGTATTTATGCTCCGCCATCGCAAAAACGACTTCGTCGAGCGGAGCTTCGGGGAGCACCGTGTAGGGGTCCGGAGTCATGACTTCTTCGACCTTCAAGTCGGCCGTCTCCTCAAATGAAGCCGCCAACTTCACGTCGCGATCTGTGAGGACTCCGATCAGCTTCCCTCCTTCTTGGACGGGAAGATGGCGAATCCGATACTCCCGCATCATGGAGAGGGCGTTCTTAAGGGGAATGTCGGCGCCGATCGTATGAGGGAGAGGGGTCATGTGCTTTAAGATTTGAGGCATGTGTTTCATGTTTTTTTCCTTTGAATGTTTAATTACCGTCTGTGAGGACACTTCAGCAGCAATTGTGCCAAGGGATTTGTTGGCGGGATTCCTTGAAAATCAAGATCAGGCGGCGGGGCTGAGCAAGGAAGTTTGAGACAATTCGTCTCGTCTCAAGGGCGTAATCGTCTCACGAAGGCTGGGCTGGCGCTGAATTCGCTGGATATTACTTCCGTTTTTTTGGCATGCGAGCTGCTATCTGGAGTTCGAATGAAAGAAGCTCATTCTCAAAAAAAGAAAATGAAGGTCCTTTGGGCGCTCGATGCATTTGAGGATCTCTCGCAGGTGCAGTCCGAGGCGTTTTCCGTCCTCCGCGAACTCAATGAGCGCTGTTTGCTGGAGGTGGAGCCGATTTACGTACTGAGCCCGGAGCAGCTGGGTGTTAACGTGGAGTTCGATCTCACCTGGGGCAAGAGATATGCGCCCCCCGCAAAAAAACAGCTCGAGCAAAAGTTGAAAGGACTTCATCTTGCTGGCCTCGTCGAGCCCCGTGTGCTCATCCACCAGCGCCCATCCCTCAAAGAAAGCGTGGAGGCTTTGACCAAACACGCCATGGAGGGGAATTTTGACTTGATTCTCACGGGATCTCATCGGCGAAAAGGGTTGGATCGACTTCTGCTGGGAAGCTTTGCCGAGGAGATCTTGCTGCAGTCGGAGGTTCCCGTGATGGTCATCGGGAAAGGGGCTCAGCCCAGCGCCGCAAAGCTATTCGATCATGTTTTATTCCCCACGGATTTTTCTGAGGTTTCCTTCGAGGCGTTTTTGGATTTTCTGCCTTTCGCGGAAGCACTCCAAGCGAGGATCACCTTGCTGAATTGCATCCCCCGGCCGGCGGAAGCAGTTTTCCAGTCCGGCATCTACCTTTTATCAGGAGGGTGGATCTCAGTTCCCGCCTTCATCGAGAAAGAGCAGGTGAGGCTGCGTGAAGAGGCTGAGCATTGGAAGCGCCATGCCGAGAGGCATCAGGTCGAATTTGAACTGGTAGTCGACAGTGACTCAAAAAGCGCCGTCCAGTCGATCCTCACGAATGCAGAAACACGGGCAGTCTCCCTGATCGCCATGGCCACCCAGAGCGGACGGATGAAGTCCACGCTCATGGGAAGCGTGAGCCGCCAAGTCTTGAGGGAGAGCAAGTGCCCAGTATGGGCGTTGAGAATGCCAGTCGACAAGAACATTTGCTCCTCTGACTGAGATGAGAAAGCATCGGCAAGCGCAAGACGCCGTCGCCTTCGTTCAGCCGGGGCAACGCGTTTTTGTTCATGGGGCGGCGGCTACTCCCATGCGGCTCCTGGACGCGATGGTTGATTCCGCCCATCGCCTCGGCGCGGTAGAGCTGACTCATCTGCACACGATGGGTCCCGCCCGTTATGCGGATGCGGAATATAAAAATCATTTCACGACTTCGGCGTTTTTTTTTGGGAAGAATCTTCGTACGCGATTTGATCCCGGCTTCGTGGATTACATCCCTTGTTTTTTGTCCGAGATTCCTCAGCTTTTTCGCTCGGGGAATTTTCCCATCGATGTGGCTTTGATTCAGGTGTCACCGCCGGATCGGCAGGGGTATTGCACTTTGGGTACGAGCGTGGATGTCGCGAAATCGGCGGTGGATGCGGCAAAAATCATCATTGCGCAAGTCAACCCTCGAATGCCCAGGGTCCATGGGGATGGATTCATTCATGTGGATCGAATCCACCATTCGATTGAGGTGGATGACGCCTTGCCTGAGGTGATCCCGCCGATTGCGAGCGAAGCTGAGCGAACCATCGCTGAGCTTGCCGCAGGCCTCATTGAGGATGGCTCGACTTTGCAGATGGGAATCGGTTCGATTCCCGATGCGATTTTGGGGGCCCTGAAAAACCACCGCCGCCTCGGCATTCACACTGAAATGTGGACGGACGGGGCGCTCGCCTTGCTTCGCTCAGGAGTCGTGGATAATTCTCAAAAAAAAATTCACCCCGGAAAAACAGTTTCTGGTTTCGTCATGGGCTCGCGCGATCTGTATGATTACATCCACGACAATCCTTCCGTAGTTGGGCTTGACGTTGGCTACGTGAACAACCCCGTGAATATCGCAAAAAACCCAAAGGTCGTCGCGATCAATTCAGCCGTTGAAGTGGATTTGACTGGCCAGGTTTGCGCTGACTCCATCGGCCCAAGAGTGATCTCCGGGGCAGGCGGCCAAATGGACTTTATCCGAGGCGCTTCGCTCTCCGTGGGTGGAAAGCCGATCATCGCCCTCACAAGTCGAACGAAGCGAGGCGCTTCCAGAATCGTCCCTTTTTTGAGGAGAGGAGCGGGGGTCGTCACCACACGCGCTCATGTCCGTTACGTGATCACTGAATTTGGGGTCGCAGATCTTTTTGGGAGAACCCTCAATCAACGGGCCAAAACGATGATTTCAATCGCTCATCCTGATGAGCGCGAGGCTCTGGAGCGAGCCTGGCATCAGCTTCATGAGCGGACCGAGGAAAGTGGAGGATAAGAAGATGATGAAAGCAGCTGTGTTCGTGAAGCCAGGTTTGATCGAAATCCAAAAGAAACCGATCCCTAAGGTGGGCCCGACCGATGCCTTGGTGCGCGTCACCATGACGACGATTTGCGGGACCGACGTTCATATCTTGAAGGGTGAGTATCCCGTTCGGCCCGGACTGACGATTGGTCACGAGCCGGTGGGAGTGATCGCCGAGCTGGGCTCCGCCGTTCCGCGGGGCGCGGGCGGTTATGAGCTCGGACAGAGAGTGATCGCGGGGGCGATCACTCCGTGCGGTCAGTGCAATTCCTGCTTGGATGGCCATCAAGCGCAATGCGGTGGGCATTTGATGGGAGGATGGAAATTCGGAAATACCATCGACGGCTGCCAGGCCGAATTTGTTCTCGTCCCCAATGCAATGGCGAATCTCTCACCGATCCCAGAGGGCTTGACCGATGAACAGGTGCTGATGTGCCCGGACATCATGAGCACCGGATTTGGAGGAGCGGAGAGCGGGCGCATCCGCATTGGCGATGCCGTTGCGATCTTCGCTCAAGGCCCGATCGGGCTTTGCGCCACGGCGGGCGCCCGTCTGAGCGGGGCTTCTCGAATCATCGTGATCGATCATATCGCAAGTCGTCTGGAAGTAGCCCGGCTCCTGGGAGCGACCGATGTCATTCATTATGATCAAGTCGACCCCGTGAAGGAAATCAAAAAGCTGACCTCCAATCGAGGCGTGGATGTCAGCATCGAAGCGCTGGGGAGTCAGGAAACGCTTGAGGCCTGCCTTCGCTCGCTTCGACCGGGAGGGATTCTTTCAAGCCTAGGCGTGTATTCTGGAAAGCTGACGCTGCCGCTCGACGCGTTTGCCGCGGGCTTAGGGGATCATCGGCTCGTGACCACGCTTTGCCCGGGGGGCAAGGAGCGGATGCGCCGATTGATGAACGTTGTGAGCGCCAGGTCGGTGGATCTCAGGCCCTTAGTCACCCATCGGTTCCGCCTTGATCAGATCCAGGAGGCTTACGAGTTATTCGCCGGTCAACGCGATGGGGTGCTCAAAGTAGCGATTGTGCCCTGATGGAATAGTGGCGCCTCCCGGCTTTCGTCATTGCGCTTATTCGTTTGCTTCCCCCTTCCGTCCTCGGTAAAAATGCGGGCATGAATAAAGTTTTGAACGTGTTCTTCGCCCTTTCCATCGGCTTCTTGTTGATTCCTCCCGTCTTTTCAGCGGAACCCGTCTGGGACGCGAACCGAATCACCCTCAAATCCGTGAAGCTCGCGGATGGGGTTTTTGCGATTTATCCCACCGACGCCGCGCAAATCAATCAAGCCGGCGGCGCGGCTGCGACCAGCGGCGGGCTGATCGTGGGGGATCGAAGCGCGCTTTTGATCGAAACCATGCTCAATAAACGCCTGAGTCTTCAAGCCCAAGCGCTCGCTAAAAAAGAAGCGAAGAGGGAGATCTCCTTCGCCGTCAACACCAGCGCCCATGGCGATCATACGTTCGGAAACCTATTTTTGCCCAAGGGCGTAAAAGTCATTCAGCACGCCGTGACCGGCGACTCCGTGATGAATCACACCGAGGAAGATAAAAAGTTTATGATTCAAAACTTCGGGGCGGGGCGGGGGATCGAGGCGATTCAGCCTCGTCCGGCCGATATTTTAATTCCAGCGAACGGTAAGCTGGTTTTTGATCTCGGCCATAAAAAAGTGGAGATCATCGACTTTGGGTTCGCTCAAACCGGGGGTGATCTTTTTATCTGGGAACCTGAGTCCAAAGTTCTGTGGGCGGGGAACGCGATCGTCGCCCCGAAGCCCGCAGTACCGTGGCTGCTTGCCGGCCACGTCGCCGCCACAACGGAATCTCTGAAACGGGTCTTCAGTTTTCTCCCGGAGGACGCCCGGATCATTCCAGGGCACGGGGTGGAGATCAAGAAGGCGGATCTTCAATGGCACATCGACTATTTGACGGCTCTACAGAAGAACGTCAAAGCCGCCATCGCTTCAGGCGCTACTGAAGCGGACATCGCTGCGCGCGTTCCCATGCCTGAGTTCGCGGGTTACAAAATTTACGGTTGGATTCACTCCGGCGTGAACGTGCCCGCGGCCTTCAAAGAGTTTAAAAGATAGAACGCCCTATCTATCCGGATCTTTTTGAGAGGTAGACCAAACAGCTGTGACTTCGCGATCCTGTTCCCTCTCTATTTGATCGCCCCGAAAATTTGGGAGGCCCTGAGTCCCCCCGCGGCATCCAGAGCGTTTAAAATATTGCTGTCAATCACGTTCTCCACTTGATTGAACGCAGAAGCGGGATCCAGACAAAGTGGCGATAAAACCGATTGCTGCACTTGAGAGGAGAGATTCCAGTATTTATCCTTCAAGGACTTGCAGTGGCTGATGTCCATGGGGCATCGGAATCCTTCGCTCATCATGTTTTTTTTAACCGTATCCGCGGTCTGAATGTCATCGTAGGAGGAGCAGTTGATGGACTCATTCCACGCGAGATCAACGTACTCCGCGATCGAAAACCACCTCTTGAGGATCGTGCGTCCCCGATCGCAAGCAAAATAGGGTTTACTGCCTGGGATCCCTTGATCCAGGATGTTCTTCCAAAAGGTGAATCCATTGTAGTTGGCGGCAAGATCACTATAGGACTTAACCCCCGTAAGGGACAACCCCCAGATCCCATGTTCATAAGTTCGGGATAAATCGAGGATGTATTTCAGTTTTACGCTCTCATTTCTGCTCTGATGCGTTTCGTACTTCCGCCAGAGCAGCCAGCCATTGCCGAAAAAATGATCAATTTTATCGATGCCAATCATAATTCCATTGATGAGGACTCGATTGGCGCAACAGGTATTTATATTAGTATTTCGATAGATGGAACTCGACCGTGGAAGAGGGATCTCCGAGTAATTTTTTGAAGAATACTGGAAGTCGATGAACCGGAGCGGGTCTTCATCCTCAAGGAATTGCGCCACTCGAGTTTCCAGGGTTTTGCCGATTTTCGTGAAGTTTTTGCCTAAGTTATTCTCAAGCGCGCTCAACAGAGTGCCGTAATCGCAGCGACCTCTGGATTTATCATTCGCTTCTTTCTCGATGCGCCTCAGGGCATTGTTGACGAGTTGATCAATGTATGGGGCTGAATTTCTAATGGAACGTGGATTATGAAAGTCATCCACTTCGTTACTAGAAGCGGGCGTTGGGGAAGTTAAGCTTAAAAATAAAAAGGCCATTGCCGACATCTTCATGCGAATTCAATTTCCTCTGAAATGGGTATATTATATTTATTAAGTTTAATGTATAAAAAAATGACTCTCAATCGAACGGCCGGGCTCACTTCCTTTAAAGCTTCTGCAGATCCAGTACAAAGCGGTAGCGGACATCGCTCTTCAATACTCGTTCATAGGCGGCGTTCACTTGCTCAGGCGCAATGATTTCGATCTCAGGCGTGATCCGGTGTTTCGCGCAAAAATCGAGCATCTCCTGAGTTTCTTTGATCGAACCGATGACGGATCCCGCGTATCTCCTGCGCTGGGTGATCAAGGGGAAGGGGGAGATCGCGTAAGGCTTCTCGGGCGCGCCCACCGAGACCAAAGTGGCGTCGGTTTTCAAAAGCTCGAAATAGGCGTTTAGGTCGAGATCGGCTGAAACGGTATTCACGATCAAGTCGAACTGGTTCTCGTGATCCGTGAAGATCTTCTCGTCGCGCGTGCAGATGAAGTGATGAGCGCCCATCTTGAGCGCGTCTTCGCGCTTCTTCTCGGAGTGGCTCAGCACGGTGACGTTCGCGCCGAGCGCAGCCGCGATTTTGACCCCCATATGGCCCAGGCCGCCCAAACCCACGATCGCGACTTTCATTCCGGGACCCGCCTTCCAATGGACGAGCGGGGAGTATAGCGTAATGCCCGCGCACAAGAGCGGCGCGGCTTGATCAAGCGGCAAAGCTTTGGGAATGCGCAGGACGTAGTTCTCGTCGACGACGATCACGTTCGAGTAACCGCCCTGAGTGACGGTTTTTCCGTCCCGCTCCAGCGCGCTGTAAGTCAGGGTATTGCCTTCGAGGCAGTATTGATCGAGGTCGCGCTCGCAGTTGGAGCAGTGGCGGCAGGAGTCGACGAAGCAGCCCACGCCGACCGAATCGCCCACTTGGTACCGGGTGACTTTGGATCCAACTGCGCGGACGACGCCCGCGATCTCATGGCCGGGCACCATGGGATAAAGCGACATCCCCCATTCGCTGCGCGCCATGTGAATGTCCGAGTGGCAGATGCCGCAGTATTTGATGTCGATCACCACGTCGTGCTCGCGCGGGTCGCGGCGATCAAAGGAGAAAGGGCCGAGCGGGGACGTTGCGGAAGCTGCCGCCATTCCTTTTGCGCGGATCATCTCAAACTCCCTTCCCGTGATAGGCGTCTTTGAGGGCCGCGATGTCGAACTTTTTCATGGTAAACATGGCGCTCATCGCGCGGCTCGTCGCTTCGGCGTTCGAGCTGTCCATCATTTCCTGGAAGAGCTCGGGCACGATCTGCCACGAAATGCCGAATCGGTCCTTGAGCCAGCCGCACTGAACTTCTTGGCCGCCCTGGCTCGTGAGCTTTTCCCAATAATAGTCGATCTCCTTTTGGGAGTCGCAAGTCACGACGAACGAGATCGACTCGTTGAACTGAAACAGCGGCCCGCCGTTGAGCGCCTGAAAGTTCTGCCCGTTGGCCACGAAGTCGACGGTCATGACGGAGCCTTCGGGGCGTTGGTGGTATTCGAAGCCTTCTTTGCCGTAGCGGTGGATCTTCCCGATTTTTCCGTCCTTGAAAATCGAGGTGTAGAATTTCGCGGCCTCTTCGGCCTGATCATCGAACCAAAGGCAGAGGGTGAGGGGATGGGTGGTCATGGAGGGCTCCTTTTGAGAGGGGTTCTACCACAGGAAAGCGGGTGCGCTCTCGGTGTTTTATCTTTGCAGGAGTGTGCTACACTCGGTTCCATGAATCAAATCTACCAAGTGATTGTGGTTTCCCTCGTTTCTTCCCTCAGCCTCTCCTGCGCCAAGAAAGCGGATCTCTCCTCGGACCGCGGCAAGCTGAGTTACACGATTGGCCAACAAATCGGCCGACAAATGAAAAGCCAAAATATTGATGTGGATCCAAGCGCCTTGGCCGCTTCGATCGGCGATGTGCTCGCCGGCAAAGAGTCCCAGCTAAAGCCCGAAGAAATGCAGGCCGTCATGATGAAGATGCAGCAGGCGGCGCTCGCGAAGATGGAAAGCCAGGGGAAAGAGAATAAGGAAAAAGGCGACCAGTTTTTGGCCGCCAACAAGTCCAAGCCGGGGATCAAAACCACCGCCAGCGGGATTCAGTACGAAGTTTTGAAGGAAGGCGCTGGAAAATCCCCTAAAGAAACCGACACGGTGAGCGTGCATTACAAGGGAACCTTGATCGACGGCAGCGTCTTTGACAGCTCCGTGGATCGCGGCCAGCCCACTCAATTTCCGCTTCGCGGCGTGATTCGCGGGTGGACCGAAGCTTTGCAGCTCATGAAAGTCGGGGGCAAGAACCGCCTCTTCATTCCCAGCCATCTGGCTTACGGGCCTGAGGGGCATGGAAGCATTCCGCCGAACTCGGTATTGATTTTTGAAGTGGAGCTTTTGGAAATCGTCAAGAAGTGAGCCTTTTTCAGGGCTCCCACCTTCTGCTGATCAGGAGGCCCAGACTTCTTTCAAGGGTGGTGTTCCGCGCGGGCCCGAGCAGAGTTTGATCGGAATAGGAGGCTGCAATCAGCCACTGATCGCTCAGCGAATAAGAAAGATCCGCCCCGCTGTTCCAGACGCGCTTGGCGGGAGCGGTCGAATGAATTCCCGACGCGAGGATTTCCCTCTGCCCCTGAAAAACCGGCTGAATCCTCAATCCGATTCGCCAAGCCGAAAAGTGACGGCCCGCGCTGAGCAAAAGCGAAGTACTCCAAGTGCCGGAGAGCTGAGCGCCGTTTTCACCCCATGTTCTTGCATGAAGCCTCCGAATTTCCGGGGCAACAAACCCATCCCAATCCCCCCAGCTCTTCGTGAGCGCGAGCCCGAGCGCGTTTTGAAGCACTCCTTGCCCGCGAACGCCCGCGGGATTTTCAATCGATGGGTCTTGGGCTGCTTTTCCCGTCGGAAACACCGTTTGAAGGTAAAGCCAGCCCCGCGGCCTCCATTCAGAATAGTTCCACTCGGGGAGGAGTTCATACGCGATGGAAAAATCCCCATCCCCGAACCCCTGCTCCTGGAATTCCTGGCCCGAAACTCGAGTGGAGCGGCGGATCACAGGGATGGCTCCTCCCAACTGCCAAGCTTCATGAATCTTGATCGCGCCGGAGATTCGCGTGACCCAGCTGTGATCCGCGCTCAGTTCCGAGCGAAGCGCGGGGATTCCTTCATTCGGGGCATCCATCACCGTCGTGCTTGAAGAGCTCAGAATGGAAATCTGCGCCAGGTCATCCGTGGTCACGAGCGCTGGCAATGCCGAACCCGCGGAGCAGCACGGAGATCCCCAGGCTTTGCCCATCGATAACAGAGCCCCTGCACACAGCAATGCCCACTGGTAGCTTCTCACGTCCCTAGCGCGCCACATCTTCGATTACGCTTTCTTCAAGGACGCTGTCTCCCGCTTTCAATTGAAGGTGCAGATCCCAACGGCCGGGCATTCTCAAGAAAATTCCTTGAATGAGGTATTGACCCTCTCCTCCGGTGATGGATGCGGAGGATCCATGCCCATGGTGGGGCATCCAAAAAAGAGCAAAGGGAGTTCCTTGAGGAGCGCTGTATGGCCCCGCTGAAGAGCCGTCCAGTTTTGACCAGAATCGAAGTTTGAGAGTCCCCCCTTGTTTATGGGAAAGGTCAGTCACCCAGCTCAAATCGGCGCAGAGGGCTTCTTTTTCGAAGAAAAGAGGGCAGTTCGAATTTTGGGAGGAAAAGGCTTGAGCGGGAGAGGAGGAGTCTTCAGGAGCGGGGGCGTGATGGAAAAGAGGTGACCCCTGACACGCGGCAAGCCCCAGAAGGCAAACAGCGAGCCATTTCATGGTTTTTTACGCCTCGAGATCAGGCAGCCCAAGGAACGGGAGAGAGGCTGGCTGATTTTTTTCCCCTCATGGATTTGAGTCAGGGCGTCGCGCAGATAATTCGCGGTCGTGGAATCCGCCGACTTGGAATTGTCGATCCCCCCCTGGTAAAGAATCTTATGGTCAGAGCTTTCGATGAAAACATGCGGCGTTTTGAGCGCCCCGAAGTGATTCGCCAGATCAGCCTGGGGGTCTTGGTAAACGGAAAACCCCAGGTTCGCTTCTTTAAAGTAGGCGGGCGCTTGGGAGTCCATTTCGTCTTGATTGGAATGCACCCCGAAAAACTGAATGCCTTTGGCTGAGAATTCCTCAAATGCTCTCTTCAGTTTGCCGAGGTGGCTTTTGGAGCAAGGGCAGCGAGTTGAAAGAAAAACCCAAACCCGCGCCTTTCCTGGAATGTCGGTGGAGGGGGGTGTTGATCCAGCGGGAAAAAGGGCGGTCAGTCCAGAGAAGGCGCTCGGCGTTGGCCACGCGCTCGAGCACACGCCCCATGAGAGGCCTAGGATAGCGAAAAGGCAGAGGGAAAATGCGCGCACGGGCGGAAAATAGCATTCGTTTCTCGGCGAAGTCAAAGCGGGGTTTTTTTTGATTTTTAAGTAGAACGGGCTTTCCACCTCCCTTAGAGTAATCCTCAGTGAAGCAGCGTCATTTGAACTTCTTAGCGCTCGCCTGCGTGTTCTTGATCTCAGGGGGCACTGCCGCTGAAGGGGAGAAGCTCGAAAAATGGCCCATCGAAAAAATTTTGATGCGAGCCTCTGAGCGCACCCCTGAAGTCAAGGCGTTGCGGAAGGATATTGAGCGCGCTGAAAATCTAGCCCGCCAAGCGGGACGTTGGGACAACCCGGAAGGCGCGATCGCTTATGGGCCCATGTCCCAAGGAGCTGCTTCCGGTCGTTCGTTGGATCTTTCGCTCAAGCAAAATATCCCCCTGTTTGGGCAAAAATCCATCGCGGAGCGATTGGGGGAGCAAAACAAGGCCACGGTTGAGGCGGAGAGCAAAAAGCAGGATTTGATCCTCGGGCACGCCGTGGGTCGGTTGGCGTACTGCCTCGCGTCGCTTGAGGAACAGGCTCAGCATGTGGCGCATCGAAAAGACCGGATCAATCTCATCGCTAAATTTTTGGAGACGCGCCCTTTCGCGTCGCCCGCGCAAGCGGTTGAAAAAAGCTTGGTCTTGAATCGCCTGCGGGAAATCGAGGAAAGGTTCCTGGAAATTTCTTCCGCGCGCGAATCCGCCTGGCGGGGATTGAATGTTTTTCTTGATTTGGATTCGAAGATCGTTCCGCAGGCGCATTGGAGAAAAAACGCGGTTCTTCCCGATCGAAGGAGGTTTCTGAGTTTGTTTCAAGCTCAAAATCCTGATTTCGCCCGCCAGGAAAGTTTGATCGCTTCGGCTTCGCTCGGGGCGGAGCAGGCCGCAAAAAAAGGATTTCCGGAGATTCGCTTAGGGGGGAGCTACAATGAGCAAAGCGCCGGGACGCTGCAGCGAGTTTACTCGGGGACCATCGAATTCTCGCTCCCGATCTTGGATCGGGGAGGATACGCCAAGCAAGCCGCATTCGCCGAAAAAGAGGCGGCCCTGTACCGTTTGGAGCAAAAACGCCGAGAGCTGAGCTTTCAGTTTGAGCAGGCGTGGAATCGGCTTGAGACGCATCAAGGCCGGATCCATCTTTTTCCACTCACCTTGGTTGAGGACCTCGAATCACAAATGAATCGAACGGAGCAGAATTGGAAGAGAGGGCTCGTTCCCGTCACCGCCTTCCTGGATCTTGAGAATCAAGTCCATGATCAAGCCTCAAAGGTTTTTGATGCGCAAACGGGATACGCCGACGCGCTCAGTGAGCTGGAGCTTCTTGCTGGGTTGCCCTTTGGGGCGGGGAGCCGGTGATGCTGCTGGGGCGATGGTTGGAAGGGGCAGTAAGGAATCGGGGTTGGATCTTCGCCGGTTTCCTGGCGATTTGCGCGCTTGGCGTCGGAGCCGCCCTCCATCTGCCCGTGGATGCGGTTCCTGATGTGACCCCCGTGCAAGTCGTCATCAACACCAAGACAGGGGCCCTGGAGCCGGGAAAAATTGAAAAGCTGGTGACCTATCCCATTGAGGCGGAGATGGCGGGCGTTCCGGAGGTTCAGGAAATTCGCTCGCTTTCAAAATACGGGCTTTCTCAAGTCACGATCATTTTTGAGGAAGGCGCAAACCTCTATTTCGCGCGTCAGCTCATTTCTGAACGCTTGCAGAGCGCCCGCGCTCAATTGCCGCCGGGATTGGTCTCTGAGCTCGCTCCGGTGACGACGGGATTGGGAGAGGTCCTCATGTACGCCGTCGAGCCCCAGCCTCATTCGATGCTTGAGGGCCAAACCGAGAAAAATCGGCTCCTCTACCTCAGGGAAATTCAGGATTACGTCATTCGGCCTCAACTCAAGAAGATCGCGGGCGTCGCGGATGTGGATACCAACGGGGGATTGCTCAAGCAGATTCACATCAATGTCTTCCCGGAGCGCCTTGAGAAATTCGGCCTCTCCCTCGACAAGCTGGTCGAAAAACTGGATTCGATGGGCGAGAGTTTCGGGGGAGGGTACATCCAAAAAGAGGATCACCAAGTCATCGTGAGAACCTCGGGAAAGCTCACGCACTTGGACACGATCGCCAACCTCCCCCTCGCGCTCAACATGAGCGGCAAGCTTCTCAGGATCAAGGACGTCGCCGACGTGCAGGTGGAGAATTCGCTGCGCTTGGGGGCGGCGACTTCGGAAGGGAGCGAAACGGTTCTCGGCACCGTGCTCATGCGAATCGGCGCGAACTCCCGGCAGGTTTCATTCTCCGCGGAAGAAGCGCTGAAAAGCGGGATTAAGCTCCCTGATGACGTTCGCGTGAAGGTGCTCTACTCACGGAGCCATCTCGTCAACTCGACGATCCGCACCATTCTCAGGAATCTCGCTGAAGGGGCCCTGCTCGTGGTGGCCGTTCTGCTTCTCTTGCTGGGCAATTTGCGGGGTGCTTTGATCGTGGCGCTGGCCATCCCCGTTTCGATGCTCTTCGCTCTGAAGGGAATGCAGTTGAGGGGGATCTCCGCGAATCTCATGAGTTTGGGAGCCATTGATTTCGGCCTTTTGGTCGACGGATCGGTGGTCCTCATCGAAAACGTCATCCGGCGCTTTGAGATGAGGGACTCCTCGCTTGAAGCCACTCGTCAGGAAAAAATGCGAATCGTCCTGGATGCCAGCAAAGAGATCATGAAGCCGCTGGTTTTTGGATTGTTCATCATCATGCTGGTGTACGTCCCCATCCTTTGCCTCGAGGGGATCGAAGGCAAGATGTTCAAGCCGATGGCATTCACCGCGCTTTTAGCCTTGGGCGCGAGCTTGCTGGTCGCCCTTTTTCTCATGCCCGCGCTGGCCTATCTCTTCATCCCCCTCAAGAGCAAATCCCCGCGCGAAGCCCGGCTCTTTTCATGGATTCGCAAGAGCTATGAGCCCGCCCTGAAGCAGGTGCTCAAGAAGCGGAAGCTCCTTTGGCCGATGGTCCTAGTTCCTACGATGTTGGGCCTCATTCTTTTTTTCGGCTTGGGTTCTGATTTCGTTCCTCAACTTGACGAGGGGGATCTCGTGATCAATCTCGCTCGCGATACTCGGCAGGGCATCGACGCTTCCGTGAAATGGCAGAAGCGGGCCGAGCAGATTATTTTGAAGTTCGGGGAGGTGGAGCGGGTTTTTTCCAGGATGGGAACGCCCGAGTCCGCTCTTGACCCCATGGGCCCTCATTTGGCAGATACTTTCGTGATTTTGAAAAAGGATCCTCGGCAATGGCCTCGGGTGGAGGGGAGACGGCGCACGAAACAGGAGCTTTTCGAGGCGATGCGCTCCGAGCTGGAAAAGGATAACCCGGATCAGGAAATTTCGGCCAATCAGCCGATTGAAATGCGCTTCAATGAAATCTTGGAAGGTTCGAGGGCGGACGTTTCGCTGAGGATTTTCGGCCCGGACTTGGATCAGCTCCTCCACTACTTGAATCAAGCGCGGGACATCCTCAAAAACGTGAGGGGTGCGGGTGAATTGGAATCTGATCCCTTGACCTCCCTTGCGAAAAGCCCCGTGCTCGACATCGAGCTCAACTATGAAAAAATGGCTCGACTGGGGATTTCGCTCAAAGACGTGAATGGGACGCTGGAGACCGCGATGAGCGGCAAAGAGGTGGGGTCTTTCCATGAGAAGGACCGGAGATTCCCGATCATTCTGCACTTAGATGAAAGCTTGAGGAATCATATCGCTGAAATCGCGAAAGTGCCGGTGGCCTTGGAGTCGGGAGGCACCGTTCCGCTTGCTTCGGTGACGGACATCCAGGAGCGCGATGTGGTGACGACGGTTGCGCGCAGCGCCGCCCGCAGGTACGCCGCGCTTTCAATCTTTCTTAAAAACCGGGATCTGGGGGGCTTCGTAAAGGAGTCGCAGCAGTTGATCCAGGAGAAGCTGAAACTTGACCCGGGTTATGAGGTGGAGTGGGGAGGGCAATTCAAAAATTTGGAGAAAGCGAAACGCAAGCTGATCGTCATCATCCCCGCGACTTTGCTTTTTATTTTCCTCCTGATTTTAAAAAGCTTTGGGACGTTCAGGCACGCGCTGTTGGTCTTCAGCGCCATTCCATTCGCGATGGTGGGCGGCGTTTTCTCGCTCTTTTTCTGCGGGATTCATTTGAGCATTTCCGCCGCCATCGGCTTTATCGCCTTAGCGGGCATCGCGACCCTGAACAGCATGGTGATGGTCAGTTTTTTCAACCAGCTCCGCGCGGAAGGGGCCGACTTGGAAACCGCTGTTTTTAAGGGAGCCCTGACGCGGCTTCGCCCGGTCGCAATGACGGCTTTAGTCGCGAGCCTCGGATTTCTGCCCATGGCGATCAATACCGGGGCGGGCTCGGAGGTTCAACGACCCTTGGCGCTGGTCGTGATCGGAGGCTTGGTTACTTCGACGCTTCTCACCCTCCTGATCGTTCCCGCGCTTTATAGCTGGGTCGAGGAGAGATCCCTCATTTCTTGGCGAACTCCTCATGGACCAAAGGAGAGGGATTCGCTTTGAAGCAAGCGGCTACCACCCCATAAATGATGAGCGCAGACAGAACTCCAGTCAGGAAATCCGTCATGGGCACCATCACCGCCGTGTAGATCATCATCGCGGAATGAAAGCGCCCCTGCGCGAGGATGCGCTTGATTTCGCTCACTTTGATCATATTGGTCGCCACCCAGAGAAGGATTCCGCCAATGCAGGCCATGGGGATGAGCTCCAAATATTTGGCGATGAAAAAAGCCATTCCCAATTTCAATATCCCCTTGAAATACCCGGCGAGAGGCGAGACCGCCCCTGCTTTGATGCTCGTCGCGGTTCGTGCGAGCGCCCCAGTGCAGGGGAATCCATTTACCAGCGGAGTGACGATTTGAACCAGCCCTTGCCCCCAGAATTCTTTATCGGGGTTGAACGGGGTTTTCTTATTGTTCGCGAGCTTATCCGCCATTGACGAGCACAGCAGGCTCTCCACCCCCGAGATGAAGACGATGGCGATGACGTAGTAAAACATATCGAACCCGACCTTCCAGGTCATTTCCGGCAGGGAGGGTGGAGTGAATACGAAAAAATGGCTTGGAATCGAGCCAAAACGATCTTTCACCAGGATGATCCCCTTGCCCGCGAAGGCGGTGAGCGCGAGCGCGGAGGAAATGCCGATCGCGATCAAGGGCGCCGGGATGAATATGGATATCCTCAGCAAAATCTTGATGAGGGCAAAAGTCAGGAGCGCCAAAATCAGGGCATAACCGTTGAACTCATCGAAGTGCTCCGCGAGCCCCGAGAGCTTTTGGATCAATCCGCCGCCAATGGCGGTTTGATAACCGAAGGCCTCTCCCGCATTCGCCAAAGCGATGGAGACGCCGATCCCTACCGTAAATCCCACGATGATGGATTCAGGCACGGCTTTCGCGATCTTGCCCAGGCCCGTAAGCCCCATGACCATCAGGACGATCCCGGCCAAGCAGGAGACGAGGACCAAGAAGCTGTGGTTGTAATTCTGCATGATCCCGTAAATGAGCGGGATGAACGCGGCGGTCGGGCCATAGACTTGGTATTTTGAACCGCCGAAAGTTCGGCCCACCAGGCAAGCCATCGCCCCGGCGATGATTCCCTGCTCCGGGCGAAGGCCGGAGGCCATGGCGAAGCCCATGGCCATCGGAATCGCGGTCATGGCAACGATGAGCCCGGCGCTAAAGTCGCGGTAAACGGATATCTTCCAATTCTTGGAATTGAGATCCTCAAATCTGCTGTCAAAAAAAGTGAAGAACAACTTCAGTCTTTCAAGCATGAGATGCCCCCTCGGATCAGGTTTAGTAAGAAGAGACTTTTTTCGTGAACGTCTCGAGCGTCGGCAAATTGAAATCCACTTCGCCGGTGTGCAAGTCGTAAAGCGCGCTCACGATCGAAAGCTTTTTCTTGTCGACGAGCTCCTGAATGATGGGGCTCTTGCGAGTGATCGCATGGGCTGAGTTGTAGACATTTTCAACAGTGGAGAGATAGATCAGCTTCTCGGAATCGAGGGATTTCGAGGGTCTCCCCAATGTGTTGATGACCGTTTGCACGGCGGGGCGAACCTTGCTGATGACTTTATCCACGTTCGAAGGGCGGGTTTCCTGGTGCTCCATCTCGGAATGAACCGCCGCCTTCACGGCCCCGCATTGAGAATGGCCCATGACGACGCATAAGGGAGTGCCGAAGCTTGAAGCCGCAAATTCAATGCTCCCGATGATCGACGGAGCGACCACGTTGCCTGCGACCCGAATGACGAAGAGATCCCCGAAACCCTGATCGAAGATGATCTCGGTCGGAATGCGGGAGTCCGAGCAGGTCAATACGATTGCGAAGGGAGATTGCCCTTTTTCGGCAAGCTCCTTGAGCTTCGTCGGGTTCACGAAATTTTCAATGGATCGCAGGCCGCTCATAAAGCGGCGATTTCCCTCTAAGAGAAGATGGAGAGCTTCTTGAGAATCAAGATTTTTACGGTTCACGCGGCACCTCATTCATGGATCAAGAGGGGCTTGCGTCAAGAAAACTCAGGAACTGGATTCAACCCGAAAGGGACACTTTCGGATTTGGATTCGCGATCGCGATCCCCATGAGCCGCTTGAGCCGCAAGCCACCAGTGGTTTTAAAAAGACACTGAAAGCTTAAAAATGCGGCTTCAGGCTTTGGGCGGGCGTTCTTGAGTGGAAAGATAAATGATGGGATAGGAAAAGTCGCGGAGGGAGACGAAGCTCATCTCCTCGAAATTGATCTTGAGCGAAATGCTCTCCAGGATGAGATCGAAGGTCTTGGCGAATTCCACGCTTTCTTCGGTGGAGGAACTATTTGAAGGATCTTGGTCCTCCTCATTCCCTTGGAGGTCGGAGGCCACTGCGACCGGAGAAGCGACGTCGGCTGCTCCCACGACTGGAGAGCCCCAGACCGAAACAAACGAAAAGAAAATGGAAAGCGCGACCAACCGCCTCAGCATACGTATTCATTATGCTGAGCTAAAACCACGACTTTTTCAAGCCCTTCCTGGTTCTCGTCAATAACCCCAATCATTCGAGACAGATACTGCATTGCGATGTCCGCGCCTCGAAAAAATGCGTCGCATCAGACACAGAGGCTCAAAGCGGCCATCAAAATCATGGCCGCATTTTCGATGAGGGTAATTTTTGAAAGAGGGAGGTTGAATGTTGTTCCGAGACACGCGCATTGAAGTTGGGCTTTGGATCGAAGTTTTTTTTGAATTCCAAACGTGGTGATCGACAAAATCAGGATCGTCGCGGCGTTGGCGAGGGGCAGGGCCCGTCCTGAGACGAAAAGAAGGCCCAGGGTGAGTTCGACGAAAGGATAAAGCAATCCATACACCGGCCATTTCCTGGAAATGGGGTCATAGCCCGAGAACGATTCCGAAAAAGCTTTTAAGTCCAAAAATTTAAAAAAAGACAAACCGATGAAGAATCCCGCCATCACATGATTCATGAAGAGATGGGCATTCCAGCTGGGCAAGCGGGACTGATGAGCGGTGCTGATCATGAGGATCAAGGAAAAAAGGATGAAAAGAGGCTGATAAGTTTTGAGGAGGGGCTTTTGAGTGGGCACCGTTTTTTCATCAGTCACGGTGTATTGGGGCAGGGATTCAAGGGCTTTTTTGACTTCCTCCAATTTTATCTCGAGGTGGCTTGAGATTTCAGCGGTCCCGTTTTCCAAGCTGACTTCCACTGAAATGACCTTCGGATGCGATAAGAGCTTCTCCGTCACCTTTTTTTCGCAGGATTTGCAAGTCATGCCCCGAATTTTGTATGTGGAAATCATATGGGAAAATGAATTTACTGAGAACCGTTCCCCGAAATCAAGGGCGGATTGCCGGAGTGCGTTGGGACGGAGCATTGATTCGCCGCACTAACGGCCTCTTATTGAATTCATTTACCTTTTTCGTTTTTTATTCCGATAGGTGGCCAGATTCTTATGACCTCCCCGATTGAGCAAAAACGGACCCTCCTGAGTTTTACGATCGCAACACTGCTTCTGGTGGGGATCGGCGCGCTCTCGCATTGGCATGCCCGAGAAATTCAGCTCATCACCACCAGCCGAGCGAGCGCTCGGCAGATCAAATTTCAGATCGAGGCGCTCATTTCATTGATGAAGGACGCGGAAACGGGGCAGCGCGGGTTTCTGCTCACGCGACAAGACAGTTATCTGGAGCCTTATCAGGAGGCCATCAAGGAGTTGCCCCTCCAAATGTCGAAGCTGGAGGGCGATCTCAAGGATGAGCCGGAGCAGCTCGGGCGCTTGAAGAAAATAGAGGGGCTTGTCCGATTGAAATTGGATTTGATCGCGTTGACGATCCGCGAGCAGAGGGCCAGGGGCCCCCATTCCGCCATTAAAATCGTGCTGACGAATCAGGGTAAGACTTACATGGATGAAGTGCGGCAGATCATCAATGAGATGAAGGCGGTTCAAGACGAGCGAATCGCAACCCGCTCCCAGCAGGCCCATTCGGTCTTATCGCGGAATCGTTCCTTGATTTTGTTCGGGAGCATCTTCTCGGTGCTGCTGGTCCTGGGAGCCTGCGTGATTTCAATCCGGCACCAGAGAAAAAGGAGCCGCGTCGAGGAGGAGATCAGGGAGGCGAACCGGCTCCTCGAATTCCAAACTTCGCAGCTCAATCAGATCATCAAGGTTCAGCACGCCATCACCGCGGGCGAGTCCAGCTCGAAAAAAATGTCGAAACTGATCGCTGAGCAGACGAGGGAGCTGACCGAGTCGGATGGCGCTTTGATCGAGCTCGTCGTTGAAGACGAAGTGATTTACTACGCCGCGAGCGGCCCCATGGAATCCAATATTGGATTTAGGATGAAGATCCAGGGCAGTCTCTCGGGAACCTGCCTTCACGGCAGGAAGATGCTGGTGTCCGAGGATACCGAGCTCGATGAACGGGTGAATCGGGAGGCTTGCCGCAAGCTTGGAGTCCGATCCATGATCGTAGTTCCCCTTTGGAACGGGGATGATGCCATTGGCGTGTTGAAAACTCATTCCTCCCGCCCTCATCATTTCTCCAAAGCTCATGAGCGAGCTCTGGAAATCATCGGGGGCGTCCTGAGCTCCTCCTGGTCAAAGGCGATCGCCTTTGAAGAGAAACAGGGCATGATCCATGCGCTCGAAGCCGCGCAAATCCAGCTGAAAGAAGCGACGCATGCGAAATCGCGGTTCCTGGCGAATATGAGCCATGAAATCCGGACTCCCATGAATGGAGTGATCTCGATGGCGGAGCTTCTGAGCAAGTCCCCCCTGTCGGAGGAGCAAAAGGACATGGTGGAAACGATCCATCACAGCGCGGACTCCTTGCTGAGTCTGATCAATGACATTCTCGATATCTCCAAAATTGAAGCGGGAAAGCTGCGCTTTGAGGTCAAATCGTTTGATGTCAAAAAGTGCGTGAACGGCATTGTTTCATTGCTCGGCGAATCCGCGAGCAAAAAGGGGCTGATTTTATCGGCTTCGTGGGACCCAGCCGTTCCTTCGGCGATCGTGGGGGATGAGGGGAGGCTCAGGCAAATCCTGATCAATCTCCTGGGGAACGCGATCAAGTTCACTGAAACGGGGTCGGTATCGCTCTCGGTTTCCTGCGTGGAGCAGACGCGGAGCGAAGCCCAGTTGGAGTTCACGGTTTCGGATACCGGGATTGGGATTCCCGCGGAAGTGATCCCGCACTTGTTTCAGCCCTTCTCGCAGGGGGATGCATCGACTCAAAAAAAGTACGGGGGAACGGGCCTTGGACTCGCGATCTCAAATGAGCTCATTCGAAGGATGGGGGGGGAGATCTCCATCCGGAGTGAGTTGGGAAAGGGCTCCACTTTTTCATTTACGGCCTGCTTCGATAAAAATGAAAGCTCATCCGCCCGTGAAAGCACCGTGCGGGCGGAAGAAAAAATCGCCTTCCCGGAAAATGTCCGAATCCTGATCGCTGAAGATAATTTGATCAATCAAAAAATCGCCCTCATGCAGCTAAAAGACATGGGGCTTCGGGCGGAAGCGGTTTCCAATGGGAAAGAAGCCCTGGAGGCGCATCGGCGCGCGCCCTTCGATTTGATCCTCATGGATTGCCAAATGCCGGAAATGGATGGCTACCGCGCCACCCGTGAAATTCGAGCCCTTGAAGGAGAAGGCTCCCGCGTTCCCATCATCGCCATGACGGCGAACGCCCTCGACGAGGACCGAAAAAAGTGCCTGGACGTCGGGATGAATGACTATCTTTCAAAGCCGGTTAAAATGGAGAACTTGAAGCTCACCCTGCAAAACTGGCTGGTTCGGAGGGAGGCGGCATGAATCCATTCCAGCAATACCCCGTTTTTGACCCAAGTTTCATCGAGGATTTGAGGAAGCTTGACCCCTCGAGCGATCAGGCTATGATCCGGGAGCTCATCTCCACTTTGCTGGAAGAGGCTCCCCGGCAGATCCAGGCCCTGAGAGATCATTTCAAGAGTTCTGATCTGCAGCGGATGAGAAATATGGCGCATTCCCTGAAGTCGAGCACGGGGAGTTTGGGAGGGGATCGCGTTTCCAAAGTTTTTCAGGCCCTTGAGAAAGAAGCAGATCTTTCCAGAATAGAAAGTTATCTCAGTCTCTTGGATCAGGAGTTCTCAGGCTTTGCGGTTCTTCTCCAGAAGGAGCTGGCGAATGTCGGCGCTGAACGGTAAGGAAATCCTCGCGATCGATGATCAGGGCGACGTTCTTCAGATCGTCAAGATGATCCTTGAAAATGAGGGCGCGACGGTCACCCTCGCCAAGAGCGTCGAAGAAGGGCTGAAGATCGTTCAGTCCAAAATCCCTCATTTAATCCTGACGGACCTCAATATGCCTGGGCTCGATGGGTTTCATTTCTTGAAGGAAAAGGCCGGGATTCAGCAACTCAAAGGCATCCCTGTCGTCGCTTTGAGCGGGCTCAATGACCGGGAGTCCGTGCAAAAAGCGATCAGCTTGGGGGCCGCGGATTACGTCCTCAAGCCCATCCGTTCGATCATGCTGCTTCAGAAAGTCCGCAAGCATTTGCGCGACCACTCTTTTTTGAAGTTCCGTTTTCCGGCCGAGCAACAGCCCCCCCTGAAAGCCATGCTCAAGACGGATATCTTGAAAGTGGGGGAGGGCGGGATTCGGGTCGAGTCCTGCATCAAGCTGGCGCCGCGAACTCAAGTCAAGGTGGAGAGCCCTTTGATGGCGGAGCTGAGCTGCGATCAGGTGATCCTCAGCACTTCGGATCGGCCCGCCACTACGGTAGCGCCTTGGCGTTTCGCGCAGGAGATCGAGTTTTTGGGAATCGGGGAAGAGATCGTGAAAAAGATTCGCAACTACATCAAGGACTGGAAATGAGGCTCAAACCCCTGGTTTTGCTGATCGATGATGATCTCATCTTTAGAAAGGCGCTCATTTCCATCCTCCCTCGGCTGGGGGTGGACGTGAAGGCCGTTGAGACCCGCGAAGAGTTCAATGAATGCGCCGTGAAGTTCAAGCCGGATCTTTATTTGATCGACTTGAATCTGGGGCAGTGGAGCGGCTTCGAGCTGATTGAGGAGTGCAGAAAATCTAACCCCAAAGCGGTGATTCTCGTCGTTTCTGGCGAAAAAGGAAATGACAAGATCGCCCAAGCGCTTGAAATGGGGGCGAGTGATTTCATCCTGAAGCCCTTTGATCGAATGCTGCTGGTTTCGAAGCTTTCGAGGTATTTGGACACTGACAAATTGAAAGAGCAGCTGGCGCTTTCGGTAGAGCCCCCCGGAGGCAGGATCTCGGCAGATCTCACCGTCGACGCGAAGCTGATTTCCGTAGATGAGCTGGGGCTTTCGATCCTCAGCCCTCATTTAATTCCCAAAGGGACGGTGCTGAGGGTTAAGACTTCTTTTTTCCCCATGATCGGCGCGGGTCTTGAAGAGGCGCTGGTCTGCGTGATCTCAAACACCTTTGATACGCAGACCCATCTCTATGAGGCTTACGCTGAATTCGAGGAGGCGCCCGTGAGTTTCTTTGAAACTCTGCGCCATTGGCTCAAGAAAAATCAGGGTTCGCCGGCATAAAAATCTCGCCTAACTCCCGGCGTTTTGGATAGGGTGTGAGGCCATGGTGCGATTCGGGCCATTCGCGTTGGTTTTGTCGCTGGCCAGTTTTTTCCTGCTGGTTTTCATCGGCCCGGAGCGTTTCCACCCGGGCTCGGATCCCTGGCCCGATTTCATCGGGGATGGTTCTCATATGCAGTTGGGCTTGGAGTTCTTCATCCGAAGCCCTTGGGAATTTCCCCCAAGCCGCTACGCGGACTTCCCGTTTCCGAGCGGCACGTCGGTGGGGCTCACCGACTCTTTGCCTTGGGCCGCTTTTATTTGGAAGCTCTCGCCCTTCCTGCGGGCGCATTCATTTTTGATGTTTTGGAGTTGGCTTTGGTTGAGCTTCGCGTTGATGGGGGCGCTGTCTTTTTCGCTGCTTCGGAAGATCACGCGGGATGCGTGGTTTTCGGCGGTCGGGTCGGTGTTCTTCATCCTTTCATCCCCCGTTCTTTTTCGATTTACTCAGGGGCATTTCGCGCTCTGCAGCCATTGGGTCGTGATCCTCTCGTTCCTGGGCTATTGGGAGGGCGCATGCGAACGCAAGCCTCTGCGGGGATCGGCTCTTCAGCTGCTGGCAACTTCGATCGCAGCGGGCGTTCATCCCTATCTCTGGATCATGACGCTGGGGCTAAGTCTTTTGGGGTGGGGGTACCTCCGTGGTTTTCGGGCCCGTGTAATGCACTTTGGACTGCAAGGCGGGATTTCCCTGGGCCTTCTGGCGCTCTTTGGGTATTTGGGGCAAACGGGAGCGGGGAGCGAGGATTATCGGCGCTGGTCGGCGGATTTGCTGACGTTCTTCAATTCACGGGGGAATTCACTGATGTTACCCCCCATTCGAAGCGCGGGCACTCAGTATGAGGGGTACGCTTACCTCGGATTGGGAGGGATTTTTCTTTTTCTGTTTTTCATCTTTTTCTCGGGAGCGCGGAAGCGCTTTCCTGAGCCCGCTCCTTGGAAGTTCCGCAGTCCTCATTGGATCGCTTTCATGGTGCCGCTCGCCTTTTTCGTCGTGAGCCTTTCCGCGGATCCGACCATCGCGGGGCATGGGATTTTCAGTTTTGAGAGGACTTACTTTCTCAAGCCTTTCGCCATGATTTTTCGCGCGATCGGGCGCATGGTCTGGGTGCCTTTTTACGCGCTCTGGTTTCTAATGCTGGGGTTCTTTCATCAGTCGCTTTCGCGGAAAAAAGCCTTCATTCTCTGCGTGGTTTTAGCGGGGATTCAGGCGATTGACCTGTACCCCGCTTGGAAGACTTCCACGCTCCGTGAACCGAGCTTGCTTTCCTCGCTGCGTGCTCCGTTTTGGAAGGATCTTGGCCATCGCTTTGATTCGATTGTCCTGGTACCTCCCCAGATCTCGCAATGGCAAAAGAATCATTGCCGCGGGCTTGCGTTCTCTCAAGAAGATGTTTTGCGCTTTGGGATGCTGGCGGTGCGGGAGCGCGCTCATTACAACTCCTCCTTTCTCTCCCGGGCTGATGAGGGTTTGGTCGATCGTCAATGCGGGATCGCGGAACGACAACTCTCAAGCTCTGTGCTTCCCGCTGGGATCCTTTTCGTGGTTCATCCCAGTTATTTTGATCGATGGGGAAGGGAGCCCCCCCCCTCTTGCCAAAGCGTCGATGGTTATTGGGTTTGCGGCGATGAGGCAGGAGATTTGGGCCGCTCACTTCCGCTGGTGGACTAAGCCGGGATAAAAAGAAGGGCTCTCCGGGAGACTATCCTGAGGCTGAAAAGAGGGCTCGCGCTTCTCTAAAAGAGAGAGCGCGGCTTCAAGCGCTTTGGCGACCGAGATGCGCTTCATGCATTGATTGTCCCCTCCGCAAGGAGCGGGTTCCCAATGATGCACGCACGGCGAGCAGTAGAGATTCTCATCCAGGGCCACGGTCCAGGGGCGATGCGGGGGCAAGTAGGTTTGCGGGCGCGTCGGCCCAAAGAGCGCCAGCACGGGAACGCGCGTCGAAAGCGCCAGATGAAGCGGCCCCGAATCATTGCTGATCGCAAGCGAAGCGTCCTCGTAGAGAGAGAGCATCTCACCGATCGAGAGCTTTCCCGCAAGATTGCGGACCCGCGAGTCAATGCAAAGCCGTTCGCTATCCCGGATTTCAACAAATCCGGAGCCCGTGATGAGAATTTGGAACCCAGGACGGATTTCGAGCAGTCGTCGGGTCAGCTCCAAGTAGGACTCCATGGGCCAGCGCCTCTCTAAACTCAGGTCGCCGGCATGGGGATGAAGGGTGATGTAAGGAGTGGCACGCGCGGGAGCAGGTTCGGGAAGGCGAGGGAAGACCCAAGGCAGAAGCTGAGGTTCAGCCGGGATGGGCAGCAGGGGGTGCAAAAGCCCGAAAAGCCGCTGATAAGCTTCGCCGATGAAAAGAGCGCGATTCAAAACGACGAGATGAGTGTGAACCCATTTGCGAAGCTTGACGGATTCCACCGCAAAGCCCGCGCGATTACGCGCGCAAGTGGCTGTCGTGAGCAGGGAAGAGATTTTGGAATAGGGTTCCAGATCAAACGCCCAATCCACCCCCTCCTTCCAAAAACGGAGCAAAGCACGGATCATGGAGAAAAGCGCTCCTCCTAGGTTGGCGTCGTTGAAGAGGATGATTCTCGAGAGCTCAGGCATTCCTTCGGCCAACCGCGCGATCGAAGGGGTGCACCACAGCGTGATGGAGGCCTTCGGGAAAGAGGCGCGGAGCTGATGAATCGCCGGACGCGCGAGGGCGAGCGATCCCATGCCCTGGAATTTCAAAATTAGGATTTTCTGCGCGGGCTCAATCCCATGATCGCGCCGCAGGAATTTGCCGGTCAGTCGAACGAACGGCCCTAAAAAAGAGAGCAGGGGAGAGCCGACCCAAGAATCCAAGGAGCGCTTGAGATTGAGCGAAACCGGTTTCATGCGCGGTTGGAACGCATCCGGGCTGAGACCAATGCCCCCAGAAAAATGAGGAAAGCCGTGAAGAGCAGCAGAAAAACACGGGGGTTGACGTGCCGATGAGCCGTGGAGTGCTGCTTCATCACCAGGATCCAGGCGTAGGAGGCGAAAAAGGCAATCAAAACCGCGAAGGCTTGGGTTTTACGCTCAGGCAGGACGGCGCATCCCAGCAAGAGAGCGATCCAGAGCATGGGAAAACTCCCGATCCCAAAGGTCCCGTTGCAGTCTTCGTTGTAGAAATGGAAAAGCTGGATCCAGTTGAATGCAGAGCCGGTGGAACGAAAAAGCATCGCGCCCAGTTGATCCTGAAACGCGGCGCCCCCCCCGAAAACCCAGGCCACTTGAGCGAAGTGTAGCGCATAAGCGGCGGTGAGTCCGACGCCCACGCAAAGAGAAAGGAACAGCGCGGGATAGTGCCGGCTCAGCTTGAAGGTTCTCTCCTCATCCGCCAGGAGCGAGCCCACGATCGGAGCGAAAAAAACGATGAAGCAAGAGGTCATCAGCATTTGCATCGAGAGAAATCCCAGGAGCACTCCCGCCGCGGCGATCGCGCCCCAGGGAAATTTCCGCTTCGCGCACAGAAGCCCCGATGAAAGCGCCATGAGGCAATAGGCGCTCGTGTAGGCATGGCCATGGAGCGTGATGGCCCAGGAGCGCATGCCCGAGGTGAAGCCGAGGATCGCGATGAGCATCGCGCCTGCGGCGGGGAACCCCCGAAAGACCGTCTGGTTGCAAGCGTACACGAGGAACAAAAAAGCGAGCGCCAAGTGAAAAACCGGGATGAGCCTCATCCACTGGAAAGTAATCGTAGAGATCCCGAAAAGCCGGTATCCCAGCGCCAGCACGTAATCGGGGCCCGGTAAATAATGAGTGTAGATCTGAGAGGATTGGATCTGCGTGACCGGCGTGTCCATCTTCAGTCGGGGGTAGGTGGGGAGCGCCGCTGTGGCGGCCCATCCCTGCTGAACTAGGATCTGGGCGCCATCATCGGAATTCGCCTCCGAAAAGCCGTCCGAATGCGAAAGTGGCGCGCCTCCTTCATGAAGGATCAGCGCGGTTTGCTTTCCCAGAAAGGCGGCCAAAGAAACGAGGAAGAGCCATTTCGCCCAAGTGGATCGGGATCGCGCGCGGGGAGTCATGCGGAATTCCCATACCGCCGGCTGATCTTCCGAAGCTGCCAAAACACGAGAATGACGTCCCAAGGCTTCACTTTACTACCGGAAACGTCATTCCACTCGCTGAGCGGGTATTCGTAAATCAGCGAGGGGTCGGACCGAAATGCGGGGGTGGCTTTGATGCGGAAGATCAACTCCACGTCAAAGAGCCATCGGGAAAGAAACGGTTCTCGGAAAATGGATTGAGCGAGCTCCCTTTTGAAGAGTTTGGCGCCGCATTGGGTGTCGTAGTAAGGCAATTTCATCGCGCGGCTGATGAGCGTCGCTGAAACACGGCTCAAATAATGGCGGTACCATTTGCGCTCAATTCTCCCTCCCATACGCAGGATTCGGGCTCCGGTCACGCATTGAAGCTGGGTTTTCTTTTCCAGAAGCTTCAAGAATTCCAAAGCTTCCGAAAAGGGGGTGGCGAGATCCGCATCCCAAAAACCGATCCAGGGCGCACGGCCTGTGAGCGCATGCAGCATGCCTTGGCGGACCGCCTCGGCTTTGCCTTGGTTGCGCGACAATGAGAGCACTTGGACCTGCGAGCTGCTTCGGGAGAATTGGTTCAACAGCTCTTCAGTGGAGTCCGTGCTCCCGTCATTCACGAAGATGAGCGAAACGCCGGGGTTGGATTTCAGGAACGATTCAAAGGGCCTCCACGTCAGGCGTTTGGATTCGTTGAAGCAAGGGACAACGAGGCAAAGATCCATTGCTTTCAACCAGTAGCAAGCTCAAGCCCGAAACTCAACCTCATGAAGAGGGTCGGCGCCTCATTTCGTCTTGCCGAGGATTTGACGGAACTCTTCTTTTCCCTCGGGCAGGCGCTTCAAGTTCCCAATCAGCCGGAGCGCGCGCTCGATTCGAAGGTCAGGATTCTTTACGGCGCCGATCCAATGGATCATGTAGCGCTGCTTGCTCGGGGGAAGCAGCTCGAAGCGCCGCTTCCCCTCGTCATCTTGCGCCAAGACTTCCAGGAATTCCTCCGGGATCCCCACTCCCAGGGGATTGGGGTCGCGCTTGAGCGTGAGCTTCGCCAAATCGCCGACCTCAAGACCGGCCTGTTGCAGGCGCTTCCGGGTGATGCTGATGTAGCCTTTCCCTTTGCCCAGCGCCATCAGACCTCCCTGGAATTCAACTTTTCCCTCGAGTCCGCAGATGAATCGCCCTTTGAACGTTCCGCCAAAAAAAGCGATGATTCTCGGGGGGATCTCCAAATAGCGCATGCCGCTCAAGTGAGGGAGAACGCCCACTTTGGAGGCAAAGGAGATGGATTTTTTCATGATCCCCCTTCCAGATTGGACCACCTCTCGTAAAGGCGCGCGACTTCCGCCTGCGCTTGGGCCATCTCGGATGCCAATTGGGCGAGCTTCTTCGCATCTGAGGCATGGGCGGGAAGGGCGCTTTCTTCGCTGAGTTTGGCGAGCCGCTCCTCCGCCGATTGAATCCGGGCCTCCATGCCATCGAGCTCTCGTTGCTCATTGAAGCTGAGTTTACGTTTTTTTCTCGGGGTCTCCGCCACGGAGGGAGGAGGCTCGTGCTTGCGCTGCGGAGCGGTTTTCTCGTTTTGAAGATGCCAATCTTCCCACTGCGACCAGCCGGCAAACGAAAGCAGCTGCGCGCTTCCGGAAGAAAGCGGCGGAAAAGCCAAGATTTGATCGGCGATCTGATCCAAAAAATACCGATCATGCGTGACGAGGAGGATCGCCCCCTCGAAATCCGTCAGGCAATCCTCGAGAACTCCCAGGGTCGCCATGTCCAAATCGTTGGTGGGCTCATCCAGGACCATGAGATTGGCTGGAGTGAGCATGAGACGCGCCAGCAACAATCGGCTCTGTTCACCCCCGGAGAGCTTGCCCACCGCCATGTCCATTTGAGCGGAGGTGAACAGGAATCGATCCAAGTAGCTTCGGATATGCACGGAGGCCCCTCGGTAATGAACTGAGTCGCCGCTGGGGCAAAGCGTCTTCATGAGGCTAATCCTCGGGTCGAGCGCTTGGCGAGTCTGATCGAAATAAGCGACCGACAGATGTTCAGAGCGAAAAACTTCGCCGGAGCTCGGCTCTTCGTGACCTAAAAGCACTTGGATCAGCGTGGATTTGCCCGCCCCATTTTGGCCGAGAAGTCCGATTCGGCTGCCGGGGCGGATGGTGAGATCCAGCGGCGCGAAGATCTGCCGAGATCCATACGTCTTGGAGATGCCTTTGGCTTCGAGGAGTTTCTTCGGGTTTTTGACGGAAGATTGAAAGTCCAGCCGCGCGGCGCGGGTTTGATTTCGAGCCGAGAGATCTTCGGCTTCTTCGGAGAGCTCCCCGTGCCTTTGGATGCGGGCCTGCTGCTTGGTAGTTCGCGCTTTGGCGCCCCGTCGAAGCCACTCCGTCTCCCGTCGGAGCGTATTTTGAAGGACGACTTCGCGCTTTTCTTGCGCGGAGATCAGGGACTCGCGCACTTCCAGATAGCGCGAGTAATCTCCGGCTACGCTGAGCAGGCCTCCCTCATACCGCGGGTTGAGCTCCACGATCCGGTTCGAGACGCGCTGGAGAAAAAGCCGATCATGCGTGATGGTGAGCGTCGCGTAGGGGGCGCGGGCGAGTGTTTTTTCGAGCCAAAGGATGCTCTCCACGTCCAGGTGGTTCGTGGGTTCATCGAGCAGTAATAAATCCGGTTTTTTCGCGAGCTCACGGGCGAGGGCGATTCTTTTTTTCCACCCTCCCGAAAGTTCCCGGATGAGAGCGTCGGGCGGGAATGAGTCCAGCCCGCATTTGGCGATGAGCTCCTGGGCTAATGCTTGACTTTGCCAGTCGTGGGGATCGTCAGTCCCTTCCAAGATCACGTTTAAAAGCCGGGCATCGTCCGAAAAAGAGGGGATCTGCTCCAGGTACCCCAGCACCAGCCCTTTTTGGAGCGAAAGCGTGCCCTGATCCAGGCTCTCGCGCCCGGCCAAGATGCGAAGCAGCGTGGATTTGCCCGCGCCGTTCGGGCCGATCAGCCCGATGCGGTCATTGGATTCAATGGAAAAAGTCAGGCCCGAAAACAGGGGACGAGCCGCGAAGGATTTGGAGAGCTGATGGGCGCTGATTAAAATGGGCACGTGAAGAGGTGTAACAGGTTTTTACGCGCTCTTAATTGAAAAAATTTGACTTCAATCGGAAGTTCGGGGATATGAAGAGGACAATTTTTTTAAACGCCGATTTGAGAGCAGCTTGCGGGCGTAAAACAGCTAAAGCGCGGATTGAAGTCCTCTTTCCATTCCCTCCTTAGCTCATGCATTCCCGCCGCTCTTCTCAATTGGAGAAAGAAAGCGCGGGTCATGTCGGGTTCATTGGATTGCTTGGTTCGAGTCGTGGGCGCTTCAAAATCATTTGCGGTTCCCGGGCGGGGCTCTTTGAAAGCGCTCGATGGGGTCAGTTTCGAAATTCGAGGCGGGGAGATCTTCGGCCTCATGGGTCTTTCCGGCGCGGGCAAATCCACCGCGCTCCGCACCCTCAATCTGATTGAGAGGCCGGATCAGGGCAGCGTCTTTTTTGAGGGAAGGGATCTGACCCAGCTTTCTCCCTTTGAAATTCGGCTGGTTCGCCGAAAGATCGGGATGATTTTTCAGCAATATCACCTGCTCTCCAATCTCACATGCTCTGAGAATATCGCGCTTCCCTTGAAAGTCGCGGGCTGGAAGCCTCATTCCATTCGCGCCCGCGTCCGGGAGTGCCTGGATCTCGTGGGTCTGAGCGATCGAACGGACGCTTACCCCTCCGCTTTATCGGGGGGGCAGAAGCAGCGCGTGGCCATCGCCCGAAGCATCGCGAACCATCCGCATCTGCTGCTCGCGGATGAACCCACGAGCGCGCTGGATCCCATCACGAAAAACGAGGTGATCGACTGTCTTTTGAAGATCAACGCCAGCATGGGGCTGACGATCGCGATCGCGACCCATGAGCTCGAGGTCATGCGCCGGATGAAGGCGCGGTGGCTTCTCATGCAAGACGGGGCGATCCAGGAGGAGTTTCGTTTTGATGACGGACCCGGCCTGCGCGCGCAAAGCGCGTTCGGGAAGAGCTTTTTGGAGGCGATCTGATGGAAGCGCTCAAGGATGTCCTTCCTGATTTGGCGAAGGCGACCTGGGAGACCGCGTGCATGCTGGGCATCGGGCTCAGCATCGCGGCCCTTTTCGGGAGCGCGCTCGGAGTTTTTCTTTTTTTGTGGAAAAAAGGCGGTTTGCGCGAAAGCCCGCTTCTTTATTGGGGCGTGGGAAGCGCCGTGAACCTCGTTCGGTCTTTTCCTTTCGTGATCCTCATGATCGCGGTGAGCCCCGCGACCCGGATTCTCGCAGGCAGCTCAATCGGCCCAGTGGCCGCCTCCATCCCGCTTTCAATCGCCGCGATCGCCTACTGGGCTCGATTGGTGGAGCTCGCCCTTTCCGAGATTCCACCAGGCGTCTTGGAGGCGGCTCGGGCGATGGGAGCCACTCTTCCTCAAACGGTTTTTCGCATCCTGCTCGTAGAGGCGGCTCCCGCCCTCGTCCTGGGCTTCACCGCGCTTACGGTGAGTTATCTCTCTTACTCCGCGGTGGCGGGCATCGTCGGCGGGGGAGGGATCGGCGATCTCGCCATCCGCTACGGGTATTACCGGTTTCAGACCGAGGTGATGGCCATCTCCGTAGGGCTGCTCGTCATCACGGTGCAGCTCATTCAGTTTGCGGGAAGCCGCATTTCACGCCGTTTGGATCGAAGATGAAAGCTTGGATCCATTTTCAACCCAAAACCCAAGGAGGTCCTCATGTCCCGTCTTAAAAATCTTTTCAGCGCCGCACTAGTTTTAGCCGCTTCAAGCGCCGCCTTCGCATTTGACGCGAAAACCAAGGAGCTCACGATCGGCACGACTGCGGGCGATTTCGCGGAGCTGGTTCAAAAGGGCCTGAAGCCCGAGCTCGAGAAAAAAGGCTACCGCGTCAAGCTCGTGGAATTCACGGATTACATCCGGCCGAATCTCGCCCTGAGCGAGGGTGCGCTCGATCTCAATATTTTTCAGCACAAGCCTTACCTCGAGGAGTTTTCGAAGGAGAAGGGTTTGAATCTCGCCCCGATCGCGCAGGTGCCGACCGCGCCCTTAGGGCTCTACGCTGGGCGCGCAAAAACCCTGGGTGAAGCGCGTGCCGGGAGCCGGATCGCCGTGCCCAATGATCCGACCAACTTGGCTCGAGCGCTCGTAATTCTTCAAGACATCGGCTGGATCCGCTTGAAAAAAAGCGTGGATCCACTTCGCGTTTCGCAAAAGGACATCGAAAAAAATCTCAAGCAGGTGGCCATCGTGGAGCTTGAAGCGGCCCAGCTGCCCCGGTCTCTAGCGGACGTAGATTACGCCGTGATCAATGGCAACTACGCGACCGGCGCTGGGATTGCGCTCACCTCGGCCCTCGCCGGCGAGAAGAGCGACGCTTACATCAACTGGGCCGTGGTCCGCTCGGAGAGCGCTCAGTCGGAGTACGCTCATGACGTGATCCAATCGCTGAGCTCTCCATCCTTTAAGGCATTCGCGAATAAGCGATTTGCGGGCTATAAATTCCCGAAGAACTGGAAGAACTGATCACCAAGCCGGGCCGCGACGACGCATCCTAATCGTCGTCGCGGCCTGAGGCGTTGAGCTCGAATCGGATCGGCTGATGATCTGAATATTCAGTCCTGAAACGGTCATGATCATACTGAGCTTCCTCGCCTGGATAAGACTGCCCAGGATGGAGCTTCTGCCAACGTGGTCGCATTGCCTCGCGAAGCGGAATGACCTGGAAATTCGGCTCAAGCTTCCCCGCAACTTTGATGAGCCGTGGGCACTCCTGCTCTGAGGTCGCGCTCACATTGAGAAAGACGTGGTCGTAGGGGCGTTGGGATTTGGGTTTGGGGATGGTGTTCGTGGGGACGGCGGGTCGGTCCGCAAACAGCGTCCCGTTGAGCGAAACCCAGTGCTGTTGCCTGCCTGGATCCGGAAAGTCGGGGGGGAGCGCGTCCAGAAGCTCCTCTTGATCCTCGAGATTCATATCTCCCAGGATGAAAAAATCCTTTTCCTGCGAGTCGTTTTTCAGGACCCACTCCTGGATGGCCAAGATCTCGTCTTTCCGCTTTTCAGCTTCTGAGGCACCCGGCGTGAGATGGACTGAGATGAGCACGAAGTCAAAGTTCCGATTCTTGCTCCGAAAAGGGAAGGCGTACGGCGTCCTGGCCCAGGGTTTGGTTGGGCCCACGCGCTCGGGGCTCAAGAAGCCATGCGGCAGATCCTCGGCAGGCAGGACTTTTTTTGGGTTGAAAAAAGCCACCCACCACTCCGAAGCGCTGCTGTTGACGTGAAACGCATTGATGCCGGTGTCTTCCTCCGAGAGGATGAAATCCAGAAAGCCAGCGCCCGCCATCGCGTTGAAAAAGGACGTGGACTCCTCAGAAGCTTTGATAGGCTCAGGGAGTGAAAGGCCGATGGCCTCCCCCTGGGGGTCCAAGAGGAATCGCTGAGGATACCTGCGTAAAACTCCAGCAGGAGCGTATTGTGATCGTTTGGATTTTGGAATCAGTGATTCGAAGAGCTCGGCAGGAAAAAGCGGGAAGGGGTAAAGCGAGTTTTTAGCCAGGTAAGCTTCGCTCGGGGGGGCGTCCAGTTCTTGGATGACGACGACATCGCAGGCTTTCTTCTTGAGCAGTTCCGCCAGGCCTTCGTAGTCCCGGTTTTTCGTGCTTCCCAAGAATTGGATATTGAAGGAGCAGACCGAAAAATTCTTTGAAGCAGCGAAGGAGAGCGGGGAATCCCAAGATAATGTCGCGAAAAAAAGAATCGCGAAGAATCCGGGCCCCCAGCTTCTCACTCGTCTCAAGTGATCCGATCCGATCGCTTCACACTTCTCAAGTTCTGCGCCAGCACCTTCTTGCGCAGGCGGATGGATTTAGGCGTGATCTCGATCCATTCATCCTCATCAATCCACTCGATGCACTGCTCAAGCGACATGCTCTTGATGCCAGCAAGCGTGACGAGGAACTCGGCGTGCGCCGCGCGGATGTTGGTGAGCTTTTTCTCGCGGCAGGGGTTGACGTTGAGGTCGTTCTCTTTGTTGCTCTCGCCGATGATCATGCCTTCGTAAACCGGATCGCCGGGCCCCACGAACATGATTCCTCGGTCCTCAAGCCCCAAAAGCCCGTATTCCACCGTATCGCCGGTGCGATCCGAGATGAGGGCGCCCGTCAAGCGGTGCGCGATCTCGCCTTTGTGGGCGCGATAATCCAAAAGCTGGGAACTGAAGAGCCCCGCGCCGCGCGTGGCGGTGAGGTAGCGGGAGCGAATGCCCAAGAGCCCGCGTGTGGGGATCTCAAATTCCAGTCGCACGCGTCCCGCGCTTCGGGTCTCGTACTTGGTCATGATGCCTTTGCGGAGCTGAAAGATCTGCGTCACTTCGCTCGCGGAGATTTCGGGGAGATCCAGCACCGCGCGCTCGAAAGGTTCGAGCCGCCCGCCCTTTTCGTCCTCTTTGTAAAGGACGAGGGGCTTGCCCACCATGAATTCGAACCCTTCGCGCCGCATCTGCTCAATGAGAATCGCGAACTGAAGCTCTCCGCGGCCCAAGATTCGAAATTGATCCGTCTGACCGGTGTCCTCGAACCGAAGCGCCACGTTGTGAAGCACTTCGCGTATGAGGCGCTCGCGGAGCTTTCGGGATTGGATCGCTTCGCCCTCTTTGCCTGAAAGCGGGGAAGTATTCACCGAAAATGACATGGCGAGCGTGGGTTTTTCGACGGAGATGCGCTCGAGCGGCTGGGTGGATTCAGGAGAAACGAGCGTATCACCGATCTCAAAGGCTTCGCTGCCGGCAACCACGCCGATGTCGCCCGCGAGGATTTCAGGGACCTCGGTCTGTTTCAACCCTTCAAACGTGTAAAGTTGCGTGATGGTGAAGGACTGAGTTTTGGGGTTCCCGGCTTCATCCAGGCCCTTGCGGAAAATTTTCTGGTTCTTCTTGATCGTGCCGGAACGGACGCGGCCGATCGCGAGCCTTCCCACGTATTCGGAGTAAGAGAGGTTGGAGACCAGCATCTTGAATTCTTGGCCTTCTTCAATGCGCGGAGGCGGGACTTCTTTCAAGATGAGGTCAAAGAGAGGTTGAAGGCTCGCTTTTTTCTCGCCGGAGACGAGCCCCTTGATTTCATCAAACGAAAGCGTGCACCAGCCCTCGCGCCCGCAGGCATACACGATGGGGAAGTTCGCTTGTTCTTCGGTCGCACCTAAATCGACAAAAAGGTCAAACGCTTGATTGACGACCTCTTGAATTCGAGACCCATCCGAGCACTCGGGGCGATCCACTTTGTTGATGACGAGGATGACCTTTAAACCTTGGTTGAGCGCTTTCTGGAGCACGAAACGGGTTTGGGGGAGCGGTCCTTCAGCGGCATCGACGAGCAAAAGCGCGCCATCCACCATTCCCATGATGCGTTCCACCTCGCCGCCGAAATCCGCGTGGCCCGGCGTATCCACGATGTTGACTTTGGTGTCACCCACGCGAACCGAAGTGTTTTTAGCGAGGATCGTGATTCCACGCTCGCGCTCCAGATCCATCGAGTCCATGACGCGCTCTGAGACGAGCTCGTGCTGCTTGAAAGTGCCGGCTTGTTTGAGGAGGAAGTCCACCAGCGTGGTCTTGCCGTGGTCGACGTGAGCGATGATACAGATATTGCGAAGTTGAGTCACAAAAGTTCCTTATAGGGTTTTACGGATGAAGGCTTGAAAGTCAGCCCAGGATTGTTTGTCTGCGCTTGCGTCGTAGGCCGCGCCTTTGGAAGGATCATTGCCCGCGTGAGGATTGGTAAAAGCATGAACGGCGCCGGGGTAAGGGATGATTTGGATTTTGGCGTGGGCGAGGGTCATCTCTTTCTTGAACGCTTCAACTTCCTCGGACTTGACCCACGGATCTGCCGCCCCATGCAGGATCAAAAGGGGATGCGTGATCACATTCGGAGCCGCAGGCATCGTCGTCGAAAGGCCGCCGTGAAAGCTCACGGTGCCCGCGAGCTTTGCCCCGCTTCGAGCGAGCTCCAGAGCCGTGGTGCCGCCAAAGCAATAGCCGAAGGCGATGATTTTAGCCGCGTTGACTTCGGGACGTTTGGCGAGAAGAGCGTAAGCGGCTTGAATGCGGCTTCGAAGCAAGGGGAGATTGGTTTTGTACCGGGTGGCGAATTCGGCGGCTTCTTTCGCATCTTTCGGGCGGATTCCTTTACCGTAAATATCCACGGCAAACGCGACGTAACCTTGCTTGGCAAGCTGTTCCGCTTTTTGCTCCGTGAACTCGCCCAGTCCCATCCAGTCATGCACGATGAGAAACCCAGGGCGCGGTTTCTTTTGAGTGTCGTCATAGGTCAAAACCCCCTCTAAAACGGTATCGCCCGCGCGGTATTCGAGACGCTGCTTTTGAATCGCGGCCAGGCTCGGATGAATGACGCAAAAAAAGCTCACGATGGAAATCAAGGAAGTGAACGCGGACATACGAGGGCGCCTTTCTCGAAGGGTAATTTCAGGTAAAAGGGTCAAAAGCAGCCCATTAAGCTACCCTAAAGCGCGGGCTCATTCAAGCGCGTAACACTGAGCGTTCCATCCGCTTCCAATTGTGGTAGAGGGAAAACCCTCTTATGGGAAATTTATTGCAGCTTCAAGATGGGGCAAAGTCGTATGGATCCAAGCATCTTTTTGATGAGGCCTCCTTTGCAATCGACGAGCAAGAGCATGTGGGCGTCATTGGCCCCAACGGAGCCGGAAAAACCACGCTTTTCAAGATCCTGATCGGCCAGGAAAACCTGGATTCCGGAAGGCTGATCCGCTCCCGGGGCTTAAGACTCGGCTACCTTTCGCAGCACGATGAGTGGGGCGCGAATGAGACGGTGGAGTCCTTCCTCTCCAAAGACGCGCACATCCCGCTGTGGACGCTCAAACAGCTGGCGTTGAGGCTCGGGCTTTCGAACGAGCACTTCGATCAACCCATCACGCGGCTCAGCGGCGGCTACCGGATGCGCGTGAAGCTCCTTTACTTGATCGGTCAAGACCCCAATCTCATGCTGCTCGATGAGCCGACCAACTACCTGGATCTCGAGACGCTGCTCGTGCTGGAGAACTTTCTCCAGGGCTATGAAGGGGCCTTTTTGCTCATCTCCCACGACCGGGAGTTTTTGCGTCGAACGACGAACCAAACGCTCGAGGTCGAATCCGGGGAAATCAATAAGTACCCCGGCAATATCGATGATTACTTCGAGCAAAAAGCGCTTCTCCGGGAGCAGCTCGCGGCCCGCGCGCAGAGCCAGGCGGAGAAGAAAAAGCAGATCCTGGATTTCGCAGCCCGCTTCGGGGCCAAGGCCTCCAAAGCCCGCCAGGCGCAATCCCGCTTGAAGACCCTGAGCAAAATGGAGAACATCGAGCTCAAGCCGCTTCCCGTGCGCGCACGCATCAAGATTCCGGCGCCCGCGCGCACGGGCAAGCTCGTGTTTGACGCTCAGGCCGTGTCAATGGGGTATGGCGAGAAGACTGTCATTCACTCGGCGAGTTTTCAGGTGTTGAGCGGCGATCACGTGGCGGTCGTGGGATTGAACGGCGCCGGTAAATCCACGCTGCTCAAAACGCTTGCGGGCGAGATCCCCGCGGTCAAAAACGGGATTCGAAACGGGTACGAGGTCTCAGTCGGCTACTACGCGCAGCATGTGGCCGAGCGGCTGGACCTCAAAAAAACGGTGTTTGAAGAGCTTGAGGCCTATGCGCATGACTCAGTGACTCGCCAAGAGGTGCTGGATATCGCGGGCTCGCTGCTCTTTAGCGGCAATGACGTTCACAAAAAGATCCAGCTGCTTTCGGGAGGCGAGCGCGCGCGCGTGGCGCTCGGTCAAATTCTGCTCCAAAAAGCCACCTGCCTCATCTTGGACGAGCCCACCAACCATTTGGATTTCGACACGGTCGAGGCGCTCACGCAATCGCTCGTGGATTATCCCGGCACCGTGGTGCTCGTGAGCCATGATCGAAGTTTCACCAAGCGCGTGGGGACAAAGATCTTGGAAATCGATCAAGGCAAGCTGAGCCTTTATTTCGGCACTTACGATGATTACGTTTGGCGCATTCAGCGGTTGATGCTTCAAGAAGGGGACTCAGCTGAGGACATGAATCAAGGAACAGCTACTCCCGCGCGCGAGGAATCCCCTTCATCCCCATCGCCTTCGGGCTATCGCGAAACCAAGAAGTCCTTGGATCGGGAGCTCAAGCAGGTGGAAAAAGCCATTCAGGGCGTGGAAGCGCGCATTCTAGAGGTCGATGCCTCCTTGCGCTCCGTCCAAAAGAAGCTCGCGCAGGAGAACACGCCTGCGCTTTTGGATCAGCTCAACGCGTTGAGCCTCGAGCAACATGAGCTCGAGGAACGATGGATGACTTTGAGCGAGAAGAGGGACTCCACTCAGCTCGCTTTGCAAACCCTGACGGGCGGATCTCCGAACGGTTAGGGCGAGAGTCCTTAGACCACGGCGGCTTGGAGCCGCCTTCAAACCGGCGGGGTTTGCCTGGGAATTCACGCGAGTCACGATCCCTTCGAGGTCCAAAGGATTTTCCGAACGTCTTTTTGGGGAATCCATCGGAATGCGCCGAGGACTTCCATCCGCCGGGCGCTCTTCTGACTCGAGCCGGAGCTTCTTCCTCACGAGCCGCAAAGGCCGGGCGAGGGGCTTCTGTCTTCTCGGATTGAGCGAACGTTTCCGCGAAGCGCTGAGCGAGAAAACGCGCGGCGATCTCTTCGCGGCTCATTTCGTTCAGTGATTTTTTCCACTCGGCATCGAGGAGCTCGAGCGCGAGCTCAAAGGAGGACTGCGCCTTGAACGTCTCGAGTGCAGCTGAGATTTTTTTGCGCGCGATTTCCTTGCGGGTGGGCACTTTGCCTTCGCGCATCTTGCTCTTGGTCAGCCGCTCGATGCGGCCGATGAGCGGACGATGGCTCGAGGTGACGAGGCTCATCGCGATTCCCGATTGACCGCTTCGAGCTGTGCGGCCGATGCGGTGGACGTAGCTATCAAGCTCGCGCGGGATCGAGTAATTGATGACGTGGGTGATGTTCTTGACGTCCAAGCCCCGGGAAGCGACGTCCGTGCAGATGAGCACGCGCACTTTGCGGTCGCGGAACGCGCGCATCACGCGCTCACGGGCGTTTTGGTCGAGATCCCCGTGGAGGCAATCGACCGGGTAGCCCAGGCCCTTCAAGTGTTGGGTGAGATCGGTGACGAGCGATTTGGTCTGACAGAAGACGATGCCGTAGAAGTCATCCGCCGCATCGATGAGTTTGCACAGCACCTCAGCTTTATGCGATTCCTGCGTCATGTAATAGATCTGCTCCACCGTCGTCGAGAGCATCTCGGTGCGGTTGATCTGCACCTGCTTTGGTTTTTTGAGGTAGCGATCGGCGACTTTGCGGACATCGGGGCCCATGGTCGCTGAAAAAAGCCACGTTTTGCTTTGACCGCTGGGCGCGGATCCCAGGATTTTCTCCAAATCCTCTTTAAACCCCATGGAGATCATCTTGTCCGCTTCATCCAAGATGATGGTGCTGAGGTTCTCAAGCTTCAGAGTGCCGCGGTCCAGGTGATCGACCACGCGTCCCGGGGTGCCGACGACGATCGGCATTCCTTGCTTGAGCCCGCGAATTTGATCGCCGTAGCTTGCGCCGCCATAAACGGTCAGCGCGCGAAGACCGAGGTGCTTACCCAAGAGGTTGATCTGGCCTGCGACTTGAAGCGCCAGCTCACGAGTGGGGCATAAAATGAGGGCCTGAACATTTTTTTGAGAAGGATCGAGCCGCTCGAGCAGAGGAATCGAAAACGCCGCGGTCTTACCCGTGCCGGTTGCCGCCAATCCGATGAAATCGGTGGCATCGCCCAAGAGCAGAGGAAGCGTTTCCGCCTGGATGGGACTTGGCTTTTCAAAACCCATCTCCGCGATGGCTTGTTTGAGCAGCGATTTCAGGGTGAGGTCTTCAAAACGGGTGAGTGTCGGGGTCAAGGTGAGGGCTCTTTTTTCTTTCTTTCGGTCGATCCGAAGCGACGAACCTTAGCATGGTTTAAAGCTTAATTGTTGATTATTTTGGTGGGTCGAACATGAGGCCGGAAGGCACATTGATGCCCCGCCTTTTTTAGGGTATTGAGCCCCATTAAAAAGGAGTATTGCCGATGAAAATCCAATATTTGATGGTTTTGAGCTTAGTGATTTCTGGATCTTTGAGCCAAGCCGCTTCGGTGCAAGCCGACGATTTTGATGCGTATGTCAAACTCCAAGGACCGATTTTTTGCGAATTGAGCGAAGACATTGAGCGAAGACAAAGATGCGCTCCTGGGTAGGGGTCAAGGTGGGCGAGTGCCAAACGACGGCAAAACGCTTCGCCTCACTTCAAGTTCAGGGCGTCTATTGATTCAAATTCAAGAATCCATTGCGGCGAATTTCACCGCACCCGCGGAAGCAGGTAAAAAAGTGTATGTGACGCCCAAAAACATTCTGATCCAGGCCATTCAAGTGAACGCGGATCAGTCCAACACCGTGCTTTTTGAAAGCGATACCCTTCCGCATGGAGCGAGGATGAGTATCAAGCTTCCAGGAGAAACTTCTCTTCTACGCTGCCGTCAAGAAAACGGGATTTGACCCGACTTCACCGCGCATCCCGTGAGGATGAGGCGGTAGCTCGTGGGCGAAGTGAGCGGGATCATCTGGATCGCGAATCGGATGATCCCCGTGGCGCCTCGGTGGTGCGCCCGGTAGCGGAGCTGGCGCTTGAGCGCTTCCACGGTCTCGGCGTATTCTTCCGAATTCTCCGCATCCACGATTTTAGGGTCGATCGTCGCACTGACGACGATGGTGTCGATCACTTCCATTCCAGGAACTCCCAGTCCCTCCTGCCCCGGCAGCAGATCGCCGGGCGTGATAGGAATTTGCTCCGCCGGATGACCCGGATCGATGGGCGCGCGTGTGAGGTTCAAGCCGGCAAACAGGCTCGGCTCCGATCGCGTTTCGGGGGTCGAAAAAATTCGATCTGAGAGATCCATGTGAATTTGGATCGGTAGATTTCTCAGCGCCTGCACGATGAGCACGGCCGCGTATTCGCTGATCCGCGGGATGAGGACTTTTCCCTGCTCAAACTGGGGTTCTAGGTCCAGTTCCCGAATTCCCATCTGATGCTGGCTTAAAACGGTGAGCAGTTTTTCGCGATCCTCCGCGGGCCAGGCCCCCTTCGAATGCTCGAGGAGCAAGCTGAAGGGGAGCGCCGCTTCAGTGACGGCGCTCACGGAGGGGATCTGCTCCAAGTTCTCTCGGATTTGCTCGAGCGTCGGGGGATCGCCCTCGACTGGGGCTGGTTTTTCGGAGGGCGTTTCAAGCTCTTGAAAAGGAGGGAGCGGGGTGCCGAGCTCCGGTGTTTTTTCTTCAGGCGGAAGTTCACCCTCAGTCATGGCTTCTCATTGCCCATGGCATTTTTTGTATTTTTTCCCGCTGCCGCAGGGACACGGATCATTGCGCCCGACCTTGGGCGCTCCCGGGGCTCCGCCGCCTGGGGATGCCGTCACGCTTTCCGCTCCTCGGCTGAAGATCAAAGGGCGCGACGGCTCACGGGGCGTAAGTCGCGAGAGATCCAACGCCGGCCGGTTTACCTGAGAGGGGGCTTCGGTTCTTTCAGGGCTTTCATTCGAAAGCTGAGCGTGAGCGAGTCCCCCTTCCTCGAGTTCTTCTTCATAGAGATGCTGATGCGCGAGCTGAACGGAGAAGAGCTTCCGGATTACGTCTCCCGTGATTTGGTTCATCATCATCTCAAAAAAGCGGAAACCCTGCTTCTTGTATTCGATGAGCGGATCTTTTTGCCCGTAACCTTGAAGGCCGATGCCTTCGCGCAGGTGATCCATCGCCAAAAGATGGTCTTTCCAGAGATGATCGATCGTCGTGAGCAGGATCATCTTCTGAAGCTGGTGGAACGATTCGCTTCCCAGCTCCGCTTCCTTGGTCGCGTACGCATCTGAAGCGGCCTGGAGAATCAGCTTCTTGAGGCCGAGATGATTGAAGGGCTCAATGTCTTTTTCAGAAATCGAGGTCGAGATGCTCAAGAGGATGCGAATGGCGTCATTCAATTCTTTCTCATCCAGGACCGCCTGGCCATCAACTTTCTTGAGGCGCCCGTTGGGGAAGAAGTCGCTGGAGATGGCGCCTGCGAGCTCTTCCACCATGGAAAAGAGCACTGGCCTGAGTTGCGTGCCCGAAAGCACTTCGCGTCGCAAAGAATAGATCACTTTGCGCTGCTGGTTCATCACGTCATCGTATTCGAGCAAGTGCTTGCGGATGTCGTAGTTGTGCGCCTCGACTTTGCGCTGGGCATTGGCGATGGCTTTGGTGATCCAGCGGTGCTCGATGGGGAGGTCTTCTTCCATGAAGCGGGCGATCTTGACGCCGCCGAAGATGCGCATGAGATCGTCATCAAGAGAGAGGTAGAATCGGCTCTCGCCGGGGTCGCCCTGACGGCCCGCCCGACCGCGCAGCTGGTTGTCGATGCGTCGGGATTCATGCCGCTCGGTACCGAGGATGAAGAGTCCGCCGAGCCCGAGGACTTCCTTCCGCTCTTCAGCGCAGGCTGCGGTCCACTTTTGGAGGGCCAGCTGGTATTTTGCGGCATAGGCCGCTTCATCCTCGTCTTTTCCGCGAGGGCCGACTTCATTGCGCGCGAGAAACTCGGGGTTGCCTCCGAGTAAAATATCGGTCCCGCGACCCGCCATATTGGTGGAGATGGTGACGGAGCCTTTGCGGCCGGCCTGCGCCACGATATCCGCTTCGCGCTCATGCTGCTTGGCATTGAGTACGTGATGGGGGATCCCCTCGCGCTTCAAAAGCAGGGCGAGCTTCTCGGATTTATCGACGGAGATCGTGCCCACGAGCACGGGCTGCCCTTTTTCGCGAAGGCGCTTGATTTCCTCGGTGATCGCCTTGAGCTTTCCGACCTCTGATTTGTAGATCAGATCAGCGTGATCTTTGCGGACCATGCCCCGGTTCGTGGGAATGACGCTGACGTTGAGTTTGTAGATTTGGCCGAACTCAGTGGCTTCGGTATCGGCGGTGCCGGTCATGCCCGAGAGTTTCTTGTACATGCGGAAGTAATTTTGGAAGGTGATCGTCGCGAGCGTCTGGTTCTCGTTTTCGATCGTCACGCCTTCTTTGGCCTCGATGGCTTGGTGCAAGCCATCGGACCATCGACGCCCCGGCATGAGCCGGCCCGTGAACTCATCGACGATGAGCACTTCGCCCTCTTTGACCACGTAATCGACGTCGAGCTTGAAAAGCACATGCGCTCGGAGCGCTTGGTTCACGTGATGCAAAAGCTCAATGTGAATGGGGTCGTAGAGGTTCGGGACGCCGAGGCGCTTTTCCATCTTCTCGACGCCGGCTTCGGTCAAGGCCGCGGTCTTGGATTTCTCATCGATGGTGTAATCCGTCTCTTTGATCAGCCCACCGTCGGCCTGGATTTGCCGATCGATCTTGTAATAGAGATCCGTGGAGTCCTCGGTGGGACCGCTGATGATGAGGGGCGTTCTGGCTTCGTCGATCAAAATGGAGTCCACCTCATCGACGATCGCGTAATGGAGCTCGCGCTGGACGTAGTCCTCGATGCGGAACTTCATGTTGTCGCGCAGGTAATCAAACCCAAACTCGTTGTTGGTGCCGTAGGTGATGTCGCAGCCGTAGTTCTTTTGCCGCTCGGCGTCGTTCAATCCATGGACGATGATTCCCGTGCTCATGCCTAAAAAACCGTAGACTCGACCCATCCAAGCGGAGTCACGCCGGGCGAGGTAGTCGTTGACTGTAATGACGTGGACGCCTTTGCCTTCCAGGGCGTTGAGGTAGCAAGGGAGGGTGGCAACTAGTGTCTTTCCTTCCCCTGTGCGCATTTCTGCGATTCTGCCCCGGTGAAGCGTGATGCCCCCGATGAGCTGGACGTCGTAATGGCGTTGCCCGATCACGCGCCAGGCGGCTTCGCGGACCACCGCGAAAGCCTCTGGGAGAAGCCGGTCTAGGGGTTCACCGCGACTTAATCTTTCTTTGAATTCAGGGGTTTTTGCTTGAAGCGCAGCGTCGCTCAAGGAGCGGATCGAAGGTTCAAGCTCATTGATCCGAACGACTAAAGGGGCGATCGAGCGCAATTCCCGCTCATTTTGGGTGCCAAAAATCTTCTCGGCTGCTTTTCTCAAGGAAGTTACTGGAAGCATAAGCGCAATTCTTTACTCGTTTTCTAGAAGATAAGAAAGGGGATCTACCGGTGTCCCGTTCACGCGGACTTCATAATGGAGGTGGGGGCCCGTGGATCGACCGCTACTCCCCAGCAGCGCGACTTGCTCGCCGCGCTTGATCTTCTGGCCTCGCCTCACGAGTAGGCGCTTGGCGTGTCCATACCAGGTTTCAATGCCATAGCCGTGATCCACGATGACGGTTTGACCATAACCAGGCTTCCCATCGGAGAACGCGACGATCCCATCGGCGGTGGCCCGAATCGGAGTTCCTGGGCGATTGGCGATATCCAGGCCTTCATGCATTTTTACTCGCCCCCCATAAGGGGATTTTCGGATGCCGAATCCCGAAGTAAAATAGCCGATCGTGGGTTTGCGCGTGGGGAGCGCCAGTAAGAATGCTTTTTGATCCGAAAGCAATTCATATTGATCCTGCAGCGTGAGTTCCAGTTTGAGGGAGTCATGGTGCAGAAGGCTGAAGCGTTGATCGAGCTTCTCGGAATCCCTTCGAAGGAGTTCTTCGGCTTCCGCGTGCTCGGACTTTGGGAGCAGTGCTTCCGGGGGCGCCGAAGGGGGGGCCGATGGAGAAGACGCGTTTTTGCCGATGTTGGTGTTGGCGTCAGGAAGCTTCTCATTTAGGCTTTGAATCAAGGAGTCGCGATCCTCGAGGTTGGTGATGACTTTGAGGCGCGCCGAAAACGTCTTGATCCGCTCCAGGGAGTTTTCAAGCGTTTCCATCCGATTTTGAAAGACTTGGACTTGCTGCTTGAGTCGCCGATTTTCGGTGCGCAGGTCCTGATTCTCCGAGATCTGGCCCATGACGTACCAGTAGTTGAAGATCATGAGGGTTCCCAACAAGAGGAAAAAGGCGAAAACGACCGCTCCTCCCTTTAAAATCCAGCTTGGGATCGTGAATCTGCGGGTTTGGGAGGTCTTCTCGGGGACGACGATAACGGTGTAAAAGCGATTTGAGCTCATGCGGAACCTCGCTGGGAAGGTTGAACCACGATTGCGGTGATGTTGTCGTCTCCCCCGTTGGCATTGGCGGCTTTGATCAATGCTTCGGCGGCGCTTTGAGCGCTGCCCTTCTCGAAAAGCTCTTCCTGGACGATCGAAAGGATCTGGGCATCTTCAACGAGGCTGGTTAGGCCATCCGAGCAGAGCAGGAAAGTGTCCAAAGGCTGAAGTTCCAGCTCATAGACCTCCGAATTCACGTCGATTTCAAAGCCCACCGAGCGGGTGATGACGTTCTTCATGCGATCCGTCTTCAGCTCGGAGCGCTGGATAAGTCCTGCTTTGAGCTTTTCCTGCACGAGAGAATGGTCACGTGTGGCTTGCCAGAGGAGATGGGGGCGAAGAAAGTAGCAGCGGCTGTCACCCACATGCCCGATGACGAGTTTTTCTCCCTTGAAGAGGAGCGCAGTGGTCGTAGTTCCCATTCCCCTCAGCTGGGGCTGTTGGATGGCTTTTTGAAAAATCACGGAATTCGCTGCTTGGATGGCTTCGGAGATGGCGCTGGGAGGATCCCAGTCCGGGGTCCTGGATTGAAGGCCGCGAATGACCTCGGGGAGGATTTCGCTGACGATGGCGCTAGCAGTCTCCCCTCCGCGGTGCCCGCCCATCCCATCGGCGACCAGGAACAAGCCGAGCTCAGGGTGAGTCCCCAGGCTGTCCTGATTCTGCGTCCTTTTCCTGCCGATATCGGTGGCCCATCCGTATTCGAATTCCATTTCTCGATCTGCTCTTAAACTCCGCCTATGGAAAGTTCCTCGATTTGCACGGAGGGGGCTCCCACGCTCCCGAAGAATCGAAGATCATTTCCCACGGCATTGACTTGCGAGAGGATTCCCAGGAGATTGCCGGCGACTGCGAATCCCCGGACCGGGGAAGCGGTTTTCCCTTTTTCGATCAGCAGGCCGCTCGCCCCCAGCGAGAAGTCGCCCGTGACGGGATTCGCGGTATGGATGCCCATTAGATCCGTGATGAGGATCCCCTTGGAAATTCCGCCGACCAGCTGCTCCGGGAAAGCGGATCCGTTTTGTAAATATAAATTATTGAAACCCGTTCTGGGCGGGAATTTCACGCCCCGGACGGCTGCGCCCGTGGGCGCGATGCCCAGCTTCTTGGCGAAGTAATGGTCGCACAGGGACTGGAGGAGGACTCCTTTCTCCACCAAGAGGGTTTTTCGGCAGAGCGTCCCCTCGGCGTCGAATCCGCGGGAGGCGTAACCGCCGGGAAGGAGTCCGTCATCCATCAGGGTGAGCAGGGGCGAGAAAACTCTCTGGCCTTGACGTCCTGCCAGCAGGCTTCGGCCCTTGGAGATTTCCTCGGCGGAGAAACTCGAGGAAAGAAACTCGAGGAGTTCGGCGACGACGGAATTTCTCAGGATCGCCGGGCATTTCATGGTGGGAGCGCTGCCGGCGAGCAGAAGCTCAACGGCGAGGGAGGCCGAGCGCTTCGCCACTTGCTTCCAGGGCAAGGTTTCGAACGCGGCGGAGAAATCGAAATCCCCGCCCATTTGGCTGTCGCCCCCGGATTCCGCCTTGCAAGTGAGGCTCGCCGTGTAACGCGTGGAGCGGGCTTCGAGGAATCCCTTCTGGCCATTGAGAAGAGCGCGGTGCAGCGTGGTTTCGGAGAGGTTGGCGGATCGCACGGCGGTGATGCGGGAATCGCTGCTTCGGCAGAGCTGTTCCAGCTCGACCGCTCTCGCGATCTTGGAGGAGAGAGGCAGTTCCACGCCGCGTTGATCGTACTGTTCTACGTGAGGAGCTTTTCCTGCGTGAAGGGCGGGGAAATCGAGATGCGGGTCCTCGGGCATGTGCTCCGCCACGGCGAAGGCGGATTTCACGGCGGCTGTGATCGCGTCCGCTTCAAGGGAAGTCGTGAAGCTGAATCCAAGCCTTCGATCGCGGATAATTCGGATCGAGAGGCCCGCGTCCTCCGCCTGCGTCAAAGAATCAACTTGCGAATCCTTGGATTCAATTTCAGTGGTGCGCGTATGTTCGTAGTAGATTTCGTATTGATCGGGATGATAACGTTCGACCTGACTCGCCGCATGAAGCAGTCTTGGGTCTTCGCGAAGATGTGAGTGCATAGGCATCACGGTAGCTTTACAGCGGGACTCCTGTAAAGGTAAAATCAAGGTAGGGGCATTCTTCGGAAAGGAAATCGGCATGGCGCAAAACCAGTTGGATTGGAATAAGTTGCTGGGTGAGCTCAGTTCGGTGCAGGAGTACAAAAGCTTCAATTGGGAAGGTTCTTTTTTCGAATATCTCGATCTCGTCAAAAAAAATCCAAGCATCACGCGAAATGCGTTTCAGCGCATGTACGACATGATCCTCAGTTGGGGGAGCTCTTCCTACACGGAGTATAAAAAGACCATCGCCCGGTATCATTTTTTCGATGATCCGATCGATCAGGGCAAGGATGGCGTGTTCGGTTTAGACGTCTCGCTCATGAAGCTCGTTCATTTCATGAAGTCAGCGGCCTTCGGTTATGGCACCGAGAAGCGTGTGCTCCTTTTGCACGGACCGGTTGGATCCGCGAAATCGACGATCGCGCGGCTCTTGAAAAAAGGGATTGAGCGCTATTCCCGAACGGAGGAAGGTGCGCTTTACAGTTTCCGCTGGATTGACGATCAAAAGAGCACGGACCATGTGCTGGGCAACCAAACCGAAATGCAGTGCCCCATGCATGAGGAGCCGCTGAAGCTCATCCCCGAGGAAATGCGCCCCCGCTTCCTGGATGAATTGAACCGGGGGAACAAGTCGGAATACCGCGTTTCGGTGACCGGCGATCTCTGTCCCGCCTGCCGTTACGTTCAAAGGGAGTTCATGCGCCGTTACCAGGGCGACTTCATGAAGGTCCTCAACAATCACGTCCGCGTGCGCAGACTGCTGCTCTCCGAGAAAGACCGCGTCGGGATCGGGACATTTCAACCCAAGGACGAGAAAAACCAGGATTCCACCGAGCTCACGGGGGACATCAATTACAGGAAAATCGCCGAGTACGGGACGGATTCCGATCCGCGCGCTTTCAACTTCGACGGTGAGTTCAACATCGCGAACCGCGGGATCGTGGAGTTCATCGAGGTGCTGAAGCTCGACGTGGCGTTCCTTTACGATTTGCTGGGAGCGTCCCAAGAGCACAAGATCAAGCCCAAGAAATTCCCGCAGACGGATATCGACGAAGTGATCGTCGGTCACACCAACGAACCGGAGTTCAAGAAGCTCCAGAACAACGAGTTCATGGAGGCGCTGCGGGATCGCACGGTCAAGATTGACGTGCCCTACATCACGAAGCTGCGCGAGGAGATCAAGATCTACGAGAAGGACTTCAATACGCGCAAGATCAAGGGCAAGCACATCGCCCCTCATACGATCGAAGTCGCGGCCATGTGGGCCATCTTGACGCGCTTGGAGCACCCTAAAAAAGCGAATTTATCGTTGCTCCAAAAACTCAAGCTCTACGACGGGAAGACGCTCACCGGTTACACCGAGGACAACGTCAAGGAGCTCAGGAAAGAGGCGATCCGGGAGGGCTTGGAGGGCATCAGTCCTCGCTATGTCCAGGACAAGATCTCAAACGCCCTCGTGAACGACAAGAATGGCGAGAGCGGCTGCGTGAATCCCTTCATGGTGATGAATGAGCTCGATGGGGGGCTCAAGCACCATGCGCTCATCGGCAGCGATGAGAAGCGCAGGGAATACCGCGAGCTGCTCTCAGTGGTGAAGCAGGAGTACGAGGACATCGTGAAGAACGAGGTCCAGCGCGCCATTTCGGCGGATGAGGACGCGATCGCGAAGCTCTGCTCGAACTATATCGATAACGTCAAGGCTTACACTCAGCGCGAAAAAGTGAAGAACAAGTACACCGGGCAGGACGAGGAGCCCGATGAGCGCCTGATGCGCTCGATCGAGGAGAAGATCGAGATCTCCGACAGTCGCAAGGATGATTTCCGGCGTGAGATCATGAACTACATCGGGGCGCTCGCGATCGAGGGGAAGACCTTCGATTACAAGACCAACGAGCGGCTGCACAAGGCGCTCGAGCTCAAGCTCTTCGAGGATCAGAAAGACACGATCAAGCTGACCTCGCTCGTCTCGAACGTTGTGGATCGCTCGACTCAGGAGAAGATCGACATCGTCAAATCGAGGCTGATCAAGAATTACGGCTATTGCGAGATCTGCTCGACGGACGTGCTCAATTTCGTGGCCAGCATCTTCGCTCGCGGAGATGTGAAGAAGCAGCGGTAAGCGGAGGCGGATGATCTACAATATCAAGCGCGATCACGCCCGGTTTCGGGCGATCGTCAAAGGCAAGATCAAGCAAGATCTCAAGAAATACGTCACGCATGGCGAGATGATCGGCCGCAAGGGCAAGGAGCTCGTGAGCATCCCAATCCCTCAGATCGAGATCCCGCGCTTCCGTTTCGGGGATCCCGAGCAGGGCGGGGTGGGGCAGGGCGAAGGCAAGTCCGGCGATCCCATCGGGCAGGGGGAGCCTCAGCCGGGCTCAGGCGAAGCGGGTAATCAAGCCGGCCAACACACGCTTGAAGTCGACCTGACTCTGCAAGAACTCGCTGAGATCCTGGGACAAGAGCTCGAACTTCCCAAGATTGAACCTCGGGGCCATAAGACGCTCAAGTCCAAGCTCGATCGCTACACCGGCATCGCCAATCAAGGACCCAACTCGCTTCGGCACTTCAAGCGGACGTTTCGCGAGACCCTCAAACGGCAAATCTCTTCGGGTCTTTACAATCCGGAGCGCCCCATCATCGTGCCCATCCGCCAGGACATGCGTTACCGCTCCTGGAAGACGGAAGTACGCCATGAGAACAACGCCGTCATCCTTTATATGATGGATGTCTCGGGCTCGATGGGGGATGAGCAAAAGGAGATCGTGCGCACAGAGGCGTTTTGGATCGATACGTGGCTGCGCTCCCAGTACAAAGGGATCGAAACCCGCTACATCATCCATGACGCGACGGCGAGGGAGGTCGATGAGGAGACGTTCTTCCGAACCCGCGAATCAGGTGGGACCCTCATCAGCTCGGCCTACCGCCTTTGCGAGAAGATCATCGAGACGGATTACCCGCCCTCGGACTGGAACATCTATCCCTTTCACTTTTCGGACGGCGATAACTGGTCGGGCGAGGATACGAAGCTTTGCTTGGACATCATGGAGAGCCATCTGCTCCCGATCTGCAACGTTTTCTGCTACGGGCAGGTCGAATCGCGCTACGGCTCCGGTCAATTTTACAAGGATTTGAAGGAGCACTTCGGGGAGAGCCACGATTCGGTGATTCTCTCCAAGATCGAGAACAAAGAGGGAATCTTGCAGTCCATCAAGGATTTCCTGGGCAAAGGGAAGTGAGCTCGCTACGAAGGGGATTTTGAGATGAGTTCCAGCGACGGTTTTGTGAGCAGCGATTTGACCCCGGAGCTCGCGAAAGTGCGGGATCAGATCCGAAAATACGCGGAGGACTTCGGGCTCGATTTTTTTGAGACCATCTTCGAGATGGTGGATCACGAGCAGATCAACTCGCTCGCCTCCTTCGGAGGGTTCCCGGTGCGCTACCCGCATTGGCGCTTTGGGATGGACTACGACCAGTTCTCCAAGGGCTACACGTGGGGGCTCCAGAAAATTTACGAGATGGTGATCAACACTGATCCGTCCTACGCGTATTTGATGAAGTCCAACAACCTCGTGGATCAAAAGACGGTGATCGCGCACGTCTACGGCCACGTGGATTTCTTCAAGAACAATTATTGGTTCTCCAAGACCAACCGAAAAATGCTGGATGCGATGGCCAATCACGCGGTTCGCATCCGGGGGTACATGGATCGCTACGGGCAGGAGGAGGTCGAGAACTTCATCGATTGCTGCCTGAGCATCGAGAATTTGATTGACCCCTACAGCATGTTCTCGCGCGTGCCCGCTCGGGCGGCTTCAAGCGAGGACGCCGAAAAGCAGGAGCAAGCCTCAAGCGGCAAGCAGGGGAGGTTGAAGAGCGATCGGACCTACATGGATTCCTACATCAACCCCCCGGAGTTTTTGGAGGCTGAAAAGAAGAAGCAGGCCGAGCGTGAGAAGGCGAGCAAGCGCAATCCTCCCGAGCCCGCCAAGGACGTCCTTGAATTTCTGATCCAGCAGGCGCCTCTGGAACCCTGGCAGCAGGAAGTGCTCTCGATCGTGCGGGCGGAGGCTTATTATTTCGCCCCCCAGGCTCAGACGAAGATCATGAATGAAGGCTGGGCTTCGTACTGGCATTCCAGAATCATGACCGAAAAGGCTTTGAGGGATGCCGAGGTCATTGATTTCGCCGATCACCACGCGGGAACGATGGCGATGTCGCCGGGGCGGCTCAATCCCTACAAAATCGGGATCGAGCTTTTTCGTGACATCGAAGACCGCTGGAACCGGGGCAAGTTCGGCAAGGATTACGACGAATGCGACAATATGGTCGAAAAGGCGCGCTGGGACCGGAAGCTTGGCCTGGGACGGCAGAAGATCTTCGAGGTGCGCAGGGTCTGCAACGATGTGACGTTCATCGATGAATACATGACCCAGGAATTCGCCGATCGCCTGAAGCTCTACACTTACGCTTTCAATCGCAGGACGAATCAGCACGAGATCGTGGACCGGGATTTCAGGAAGGTGAAGGAGAAGTTGCTCTTTCAGCTCACCAATATGGGCCAACCCTTCATCTACGTGACGGATGGGAACCATCAGAACAAGGGCGAGTTGCTCCTCTGGCACAAGCATCAGGGAATGGACCTCGACGTGAAATGGACGCGCGAGACGCTGCGCTCGCTCTCGACGATCTGGAAGCGGCCCGTGAATTTGGAGACGGAGGCCGAGGGGCAGAAGAAGATTTATTCCTGTCATCAGAACGAGTTTTCGGAGAAGTTCATTTAGGTCGGTTTGCGGGCTGCAGATCTCTGAGGTCGGGGCAGTTGGCGGACTCAGTTTCAGTTCGGGACCTTTTCGGAGACATAGGTAACAAAATATTCCAGTCTTTTTTAGCGGTTTGATTTTCCAATTTTATTTTTTGGTCACCTTTCGGGTGAAACCAAAAAATAAAATCGGAGGATCTCATTCATGCTCAAAAATTTTCGATCTTATCAACTCGCTGTTCAGTTTCACCAGAGCTGTCAGACCATTCGCTTACCTGGATATTTGAAAGATCAATTGCTTCGAGCATCATCATCAATTGCGCTCAATTTATCTGAGGGAAGCGCGAAGCCGACTCGCAGGGATCAGCTGAAGTTTTACTTCATTGCGCTGGGGAGTCTCCGTGAGTGCCAAGCGGCGCTGGATCTGGCTCCGCAAGCCCCGCCTGAGCTCGTTCAGCTCGCTGATCAGCTGGGCGGGCACGTTTACCGGCTTTGTCATTCTCAATAGCGTTGATTTTTGCTCTCATGCTACAGAAGCGCCAGTAGGAGAGGTTGATATATTGCGCCCCGCAAAAGGCTCGGATTTCGAATCGGTCCATTCCATCTATATGGATGCCTCCGTCAATCCCTATATGGTCTGGGAAGTCATGAGTCTGGAAGAGTTTCGCCCCACTTTTAATGAACTCCTTTCGGGAGGGGGACTTCACATCTACGAACTCCAAGGCCTTGTCGTTGCCGTGATTCAAATCGATCGAGGAAAGGATCGAAGGGGTCATGCGGCTTATATTGGAGGATTTGGCGTTCAATCTTCGCATCAAGGACAGGGTCTTGGCCGGCAGATCATGAAAGAAGTAATCCAAAAACTTCAAGAAGAAGGCATTTATCGCATCGAATTGATCGTCGGAAGCGACAATCCCAAGGCGATTCAGCTCTATGAATCGCTGAGATTTCAAAAAGAGGGGACTCTGAAGAAATTCTTCAAGCGCAGGAACCAATCGCATTTTATTGATGATTACTTCATGACGTTGCTCATGAAGCCAGCCTAACGCATCGCGTTTCTTCTTTCTGTTTTTTATGTTCCTTTGATTTTCAAAAGAGTCCGTTCAGGAGCATTTTAAGAGAGCAAATCCAGAGCTTTCAAAAAACCGCGATTGCCTAGAGCAGTTTTTAATGCAAAGCAGTGAAAGCCCGCGCCAGATCAGCGAGAGAGCGATTCAAATTCTCGTCAAGTATCGTTTTTTTTGACGCTCCGCCTTTAGTGGGAGTTCTGGGCAAGAAATTCCCACTTTCATCCTAAAAATCTGAGTGAGTGTAAGGACCTAAGTCGCTCCCAGGCGCTAGGAATGGGGTGTAAGTTTTTTTTGAGGCGCTATAGGTGGCGGAGGGTTTTGACAGACACTCAAAATCCGGCGATTCTGAGCTCGACAGAGTGTTAGCGACCGGTCAGGCAGGCCTTTAGGTCTGCCGTTGTAATGACGGCGAGCGTGAGGCGAGCCGTACTTTTGCGAAGCACTAGCGAATGCGCCGATGCCTTGGCATCGGTTATTAAAGGAGTCCAAAAAATCATGGAAAAGATGACAGAAGAGCAATCGGCAAACGGATTTGATTTTGAACGCCCCACCGCCCCTGGCGTTGAGCGTCATTCGCGCAAAGGATCCCCCACCAAAGTCAAAGGCCTGAAAACGACTCCGCTGTCGAGTTCGCGCAAAGGGCAGCGTTCCGTCTCCTTTGATCGTTTTTTCACGAAAGCCCTGCAATCCAAAGGTGCCGCTCTTCATCCCCTGGACGCGATCGAAACGGTAAAAACTTCCTCACTCATCAAAGACACCGAGAGCCGCACCGTTTTCGAAATGAAGAACGTTGAAGTTCCAGCCAGCTGGAGCCAGCTTTCCGTCGATATCTTGGTCTCTAAATATTTCAGAAAAGCGGGCGTCGAAGGCACGGGGCATGAGGTCTCAGTGAAGCAAGTCATCCGCCGCGTCTCGCGCACGCTTCAAAAGGCGGGCGAGGAGTGGGGCTACTTTGCCGCTGGAAGCTCCGATTCCCAAGCCTTCGAAGAGGAGCTCGCGTATCTTCTCGTCCATCAGATGGGCGCGTTCAATTCACCCGTGTGGTTTAACTTGGGCCTCTGGCATGAGTACCAGATTTCGGGTTCAGGCGGGAATTTCGCCTGGGACGCTTCTGCGATGCGGGTGACCGAGACTCAAAACGCTTATGCTCGCCCGCAGTGCTCGGCTTGCTTCATTCAGTCGGTCGATGATGATTTGATGTCGATCTTTCAGCTCATCAAAAACGAAGCGCGTCTTTTCAAATACGGCTCCGGCACGGGGACCAACTTTTCCAAAGTCAGAGGGCAGCAGGAAAAGCTCTCCGGAGGCGGCAGTTCCTCGGGCCTCATGAGCTTTCTTGAAGTCTGCGACAAGGGCGCAGGGGCGACCAAATCCGGGGGCACCACGCGTCGGGCCGCCAAGATGGTCTGTCTCGATATGGACCACCCCGAGATCGCTGATTTCATTCAGTGGAAGAGCCGTGAGGAGCGTAAAGTCGCGGCCCTGATCGCGGGGGGTTACAGCTCGGATTTCAACGGAGAGGCCTACAAGACGGTGAGCGGCCAAAACTCCAACAACTCAGTGCGCGTGAGCGATGAGTTCATGCGGGCGGTGGAGAACGGCGAATCTTGGCAGACGCGCGCGCGCACGACCGGTGAAGTGGTTGATACGTATGAAGCGCGGGCGCTGTGGAAGATGATCGCCCAGGCCGCTTGGGCGTGCGCGGATCCTGGCGTTCAATACGATACGACGATCAACGATTGGCATACGTGCGCTCAAACCGACCGCATCTACGCTTCGAACCCTTGTTCGGAGTACATGTTCCTCAACGACACGGCCTGCAATCTCGCTTCGCTCAATCTGGTGAAGTTCCTCAAAGCCGATGGAAGCTTCGATATTGAGGCTTACCGCAAGGCGTGCCGCGTGTTCATCGTGGCGCAAGAGATCTTGGTCGATCTCTCGAGCTACCCGACTGAGCGGATCGCCAAGAACTCGCACGACTACCGGCCGTTGGGCTTGGGGTACGCCAATCTCGGAACGCTGCTCATGCTCAAGGGCATTCCCTACGATAGCGATGCGGGTCGCGCCTGGGCGGCGGCTCTCACCGCCATCATGTGCGGACAGGCTTACGCGGTTAGCGCTGAGGAAGCCGAGCAGCTCGGGCCCTTTCCCGGGTTTGAAGCCAATCGCGAGTCGATGCTGAAGGTGATCGAAAAGCATCGTCAGGCGGCCTATCAAATTTCGCCAACCGACGGCGTGCCCGAGGCGCTCGCCCAGGCTGCGCGCGAGGACTGGGATTTAGCGCTCGAACGGGGCCAGAAAGCGGGGTACCGTAACTCGCAAGTCACGGTGCTCGCTCCCACGGGGACGATCGGGCTTCTCATGGATTGCGACACCACGGGCGTGGAGCCGGATTTCGCGCTCGTGAAATTCAAAAAGCTCGCAGGCGGCGGCTACTTCAAGATCGTCAACCAATCAGTGCCAGAGGCGCTCAAAAACTTGGGTTACGAGCCCTCTCAGATCCAGGACATCCTCCGTTATCTGCTCGGGACGATGGATTTGAACGGGACGCCTCACGTCAATCACGAGTTCCTCAAGTCCAAGGGCTTTCAAGACGCGGAAATTGCCAAGATTGAAAAGGCGTTGCCTGGGACCTTTGAGCTCACGAGCGCGTTCACGCGATTTGCTCTGGGAGAGGAGTTGCTCAAGCACCTGGGGGTGCCGGAGGCGGAATACACGAAACCCACCTTCAACGCGCTTAGCTGGGCGGGGCTCAGTGCTTCCCAAATCGCGCAAGCCAATGAGGTGATCTGCGGCACGATGACGGTCGAAGGCGCGCCTCATTTGAAGGAAGAGCACCTGGCGATCTTTGATTGCGCCAATAAATGCGGGAACCGCGGTCAGCGCTTCATCGCGCCCATGGGCCATGTGCGGATGATGGCGGCGGTTCAGCCCTTCCTTTCGGGAGCCATCTCCAAGACTGTGAATTTGCCTCAGGAGACGACGGTCGAGGAAGTGCAGGACATCTATTACCAGGCCTGGAAGCTGGGGTTAAAGGCCATTGCGCTTTACCGCGATGGGTGCAAGCTCTCGCAGCCGCTCTCCACGAAATCCACCACGCAGGCCCAAGAGACGGCGACTTCGGCGGAGAGCGCTCCGGCTGCTGCGGCTGCTCCAGCGCCCGCGGCAATGACGCGAAGAAGGCTTCCCGCCAAGCGCTTGGGCTTCACTCAAGAGGCTGCGGTCGGCGGCCATAAAGTCTACATCCGTACGGGGGAGTACGAGGATGGAAGCCTGGGCGAGCTCTTCATCGATATGCATAAGGAAGGCGCGGCCTACCGGTCGATGATGAACTGCTTCGCGATCTCGGTGAGCCTGGGGCTTCAGTACGGTGTACCCTTGAAGGAGTTCGTGGAGAAGTTCACCTTCACGCGCTTTGAGCCCTCCGGCATCGTCGATGGCCACCCTAACGTGAAGCTTTCTACATCAATTGTAGATTATATCTTCCGCGTGCTCGGGATGGAGTACTTAGGCCGCACTGACTTCGTGCAGGTGAAGCCCGCGATCATCGCCCAGGGCGATCGCAGCGCCTCGAAGTCTGTGGGCGCTCAAGCGAGCGCCACGGCCTTGAAAGCTCAAGCGCCTTCGGTTCAGGCGCCGGCCGCGGAGAGCTCGGTCGCTTCATCGGCGAGTCAGCTCACCAATCACTTGGCTGAGATGATGGGCGATGCACCTCCCTGCGATAGCTGCGGGCATACGACGGTCCGAAACGGGGCGTGTTACAAATGCCTGAATTGCGGTAACAGCATGGGCTGCAGCTGATCGGGTCAGTTCAACCCTGAATTGAAATAAAAAGGGCGCGCCTTCCTAAACGGGATGCGCGCCCTGTTTTTTTATAGGCTTGAGATTTTTTAGCTAGGGATCAAGATTGGGGATGCAATTCGCTGCCTAGACCAAGCCCCATTTTATCGGGTTCCAAAGCGTCGAGGCGATTCTTGGGGCAGAGCTTGTTTTTTTCCTTGAAGTGAGAGCACCCCTTCAAGGTGGGGGAGTAATTCAAGAGGGTTTCCTTGCCCGTGCGTTGATTGGTGTAAATGAGTTTGTACTGCTGATCCAGGAACTGGCAGGAGCATTCGCCTGCGAAAGTGGCTCCTGGGATGAAGCAGGTGATGAAGCCCCAGAGATAAGTGGGGAAGTGTTTTCTCAGTTTTCGTTGAAGCGTTTTCATATTCGCCGATCTCCTTGATTGCTTTGAATTGCAAAGATCGTGCAAAGAAACAGGGATAGCGAGAAGCATTGAGGTTTCAATGGCTTGAAAAGTCTTTCTTAGGATTTCATGTCTAAGTTTTAGACGCGTGCCAAAGCTCAGGGAGAGGAGCTTCGATTTGAAGGGTTTTTCCAGAAACCAGTGGGAGATGGAGCCGCCATGCGTGAAGCGCGAGGCGCTCATGGGGAGCCCCTCGATAGAGAGGGTCGCCCAGGATGGGAAACCCCAAGTACGCGAGCTGCGCGCGAATTTGATGGAGAGCCCCGGTATGGATTTCCACCTCCCAGTCCAAAACTCCAGGGGGGATCAACCGAGCATGATGGAGCGTGGTTTGAGTCATGCGGGGTTGACCTCGATGAGAGGGGGGGCAAGCCCCTGGCTCCCAGACTTTCATGCGCTTGGAGGAGCGATCATCATGCGCCATCCAGAGCTTCAGTACCCGAGGGAGAGACGGGTGTTGAGGAGCGCCGGAACCCCCCGGAGTAAGCGCTCGGTAGAACTTGCGCACTTGCGGGGTTTTCCAAAGCGCGCGCAGGCGATTGAATTCCGTTTGAGTTTTGGCGAACACCAGGGCGCCGCTCGTGGCGGTATCCAGGCGATGAAGCAATCCCGCCTCCTGGGGCTTGAATCCCACTCCTTGAAGCCCAGGAGCTTGGGCTAAGGCTGCATTGACGGCAGTTTGAGTCTCATCAGCGGAATGGGGCAGTGAGGCCACCCCAGGCGTTTTTTCCAGAATAAGCAACTGAGCGTCCTCATAAAGAATCGGAAGAAAGCAGCCTTCAGGCGAGGGGCGCGCTTGAAATCCTGAGGCATCGAAAAAGTCCCCCAGAATCTCAATGAAATAAAATCCAGGAGACAGGAGTCGGGAAGGGATTTGAGGAACCCCTTCGATCCGAATTCTTTTCTCCAGAAAGCAAGATTTTAGCCGCGCTCGGGAAAGAAGGGGGACGCGGCCCCTCAAAGCTTCGAGAAGAGCCTGATCCAACCGTTTCGGGGAATGGGCTTCAATTTGAATCTCAATACTTTCCGACTTCAAGGATGGCTTCCATCAATTCCGAGTTGAGAGGGTCTTCGGGGTGGATGTCTTGAGCGATTCGTCCCGCACCAATGACGATGGATTTCGCGGAAGCCAAGATCTCGTTGGATTCAAGCGATTGATCCGGGGACGCGTTTTTGATCAGGTCTTTCGAGAGGAGAAAAGCCGTTCCCGCCAGATGATAAAACGCCTCATAACTTTTTGGATCCAGGGAGGCTTTCGCGATGAGAAAGGCTTGGATCTTGGAGAGCGCTTCGGATCGCTGCTGCCAGGTCGAAAGCTTTTGCCAGTCGCTCAGACGGATCGAACGCAACTGCTCGGCGATCCAGAGCTTTGAAGAGTCGAGCTGCTCCGAAAAGCGCAAGCTCCTGAGGCTTTTCGCAAAAGCGGCTCGCGCCGCCTCGCCGGCCGCGCCCGCTTTGGAATCCAAAAGGATCGTCTGGTGTGCCCCTTGCGAGGTGATCCAAATGCAGCGGCGCTGCTGGCGTTGGGAATTGGCGGCTTCAATGCACAGTGCTTCAGCCCCGCTCGGGGTGAGGCGAAGCCACTCGAGCGACTGCACTTTTAGCTGTCGGGAGCGTAGCTCTTGAAAATGGGGCTGGAGCATTCGGGAGCGCAGCGCCCAGCATTCGCTGATGGGTTCGCTGAGGTAATGGGAGCTCAGGCAATGGCGAATTTTCTCGATCGGCTCAGGGAGAGCGGGGGTTTTAGGGCCTAAAAAAGTCAGTTGCGTTTCCGGAGGGTCCCATCGGGCGGTGAGGCGCCCCATGAAACGGAAGGGAGGGCCTTTTTCATAAGGGAGGGAATAAAAAACCGGCTTGCCATTGAAGGAAGTCGGCCAAGCCCCGAGGCTGTAATAGAAAGGCAAGAAGCTGAAGTCCCGCTCTTGAGCGGAGGGGATCGCGGCGGCTTCCTCGTGAATGGGCGCCGTGAAGAAAATGGGGTGAGAAGAAAAGGATTCGTAGGTCATTCCCAAAAAGATCAAGCTCGCGCCGGCCGCTGCCATTAGGAGCGAAAAAGGAGTCGTCCGCTTGACCCTGTCTTTGAAGAGCGAATGACGGAGCGCGCGAACGGCCAGGAAAAGCGCGATCCCGGAGGGGATCCAAATCCAATGGGGCATTGGATCGGAGCGCGTCAGAAGCAACAGTGCCCCGCCGAAAATTCCGCTCCAGCAGAGATCGATCCAAAATCGTAAAAGTGAAATCATCATCATAGGTTCTCGGATTTGACTCCTATCTTTAAGTCGTTACACTATGAAGATCATGGGTGGGAAGCGGTGATTTTTTTAAGCCGGATCAACGGCAAGTCTTTCGTGCTGAATTGCGATCATATTTTATGGATCGAGGAGACGCCGGATGCCGTCATTGTTTTGACGACGGGCGAGAGGATGATGGTGCGCGAAAAAGCTTCAGAAATCATCGAAAAAACCATGGATTATCGGAAACGCCTTTTAAGCGAGCCTCCGCAAATTCGAAAACCTGGGGATTAGAAAGGGTAACGGCGTCACATGGATCTCGCATCACTCATTGGGACCTTCTTGGGAGTCGGGGCTGTGGTGGGAGGTCAAATCCTCGAAGGGGGACATCTCCACCAAATCATGCAAGGCACCGCCGCCATCATCGTGGTGGGCGGCACGCTCGGCGCGATGTTGGTCGCCTTCCCCACGCAGGACATCAAAAAAGCGATCAGCCTGATCCCCCTCATCTACAAGAACGTGGATCTGGACGTCCGGCCCGCCATTGAGGAGATCATCCGCATCGCGACGATCGCGAGAAAAGAAGGGGTGCTTGCCGTCGAAGGCCAGCGCGATTCCATTCAAAACCCCCTCTTCAAAAAATGCATCAAGTACGTCATCGATGGGTTCGAGCCCAATACGGTGAAGGAAATCATCGACACCGAGATCTTCCTCGCGTTCGAGGAAGAAGAAGCGGCCGGCAAAGTCTTCGAAGGAGCGGGCGGATTTTCCCCGACGATCGGGATCATCGGCGCGGTGCTGGGCCTGATTCACGTGATGTCGATGCTCAACGATCCTTCGAAGATCGGGGACGGGATCGCGGTCGCGTTCGTCGCGACGGTTTACGGGGTGGGGCTTTCCAATCTGTTCCTGATTCCCTGGGGAACCAAGATCAAGCGCAAGGCGCAACAGCGCATGCTCGCCAAGGAAGTGATCAAGCTCGGCGTCGTAGGCATCCAAGAGGGGCTGAACCCCCATTTTCTCCAAGAGAAGCTTGAGGTCTTCGTCGAAGAGCACCATCGAGAGCATGGCAAAGAGAAAAAGTAGATGAAGAAAAAGCACCCCGAGCACGTCAACCTCGAGCGATGGCTCGTCTCTTACGCGGATTTCATCACGCTGCTTTTCGCGTTCTTCGTCATCATGTACGCGATCTCGCAGGCCGACATCGCCAAATTCAAGAAAGTATCGAGCAGTATCAAAGCCGCTTTCTCTTCAGCGGGCCCTACGGGAATGATCGATCTCGGCGGCAATGGGGGCGGGAGCACAGTCAATCAGCTCGAGAGCGAGCAAGTCGAGGGCGGACGCACGCTGAATCTCCCTGCCGGCAAGACCCACACCGCGTCGGATCCGGATCCTGAGCTTCAAGAGATGAAGGAACTCATGGAAGAGACGGTGAGTCTTGAGATGGGCGCGACCGAGCTCTCCGACAAGATGCAGATGATCTTTGACAGCCGGGGATTGGTGGTAAGGTTGGCCGCCAAGGATTTTTTTGAGCCGGGGGAGGCGCAAGTGAAGCCCGACTTGAAGCCGATCCTCGATCGGATTGGGCGCGTAGTCAGCCGCACGCGCCGCATGATCCGGGTGGAGGGGCATGCGGACCCGCTCGAAATGAATCAGGCGGGCCGCTATCGAAATGCTTGGGAGTTCTCAGCTGCGCGCGCCGCGAATGTCGTGGATTATTGGGTGAAGCGCTTTGAGCTCAACCCGCGCAACATCGGAGTGGCGGGCTATGGCCCGTACCGCCCGCTCAGCGAGGGTCAGAGCGAGCTCGCGCGGGGCAAGAATCGGCGCATTGAGATCGTGATTTTGAATAATCAATATAATCAATAGAAAATATTTATTCTTGAGAGTCGCCTGAGCCCGCGGCCTTGAATTCCACCGCTGGCTTGTCGTTTCCACGTAGCACCGCCGCGTCGGAAAGCCGGATGACGTAACCGGTCTGCTCGTTCATGTACGTGGGGTAGTCGATCGTGAAAACGGTTTTGGGTCCGCCGTCATAGAACCAATCACGGTCTTTTTCCAAAATCTGCGGAGTGCCGCCGCCGTTTCGGTAGACTTTCACGACGACGGTGCTGAGGTTGGGTTCGCGGTCAATCACGAGGTAACGCGTTTGAAGCGAGATCTTCACCTCTTGAAGCGCGCGGGCGACCTGGCTCAGTACGGAAGGCAGGGATTGGGTGCAGACGTCAATGTACGCACCCCCGGTGAGGGAGGCCATTTTCTTGTAGCGCTCCCCGACGAAGGAGCTCGGAGCACCCAAGCAAGGGCCGGGAGAAATCGTTGAAACTGCCGAGTAAAATTTGAAGCTCTGGGTTCCCGTCGCCTTCAATCGCTGAAATTTCTGGAGGTAGTCCTGAAAGCTCTGATCGAGCGAACCATCGTGGCAAGGCTGGGAGCTTTTGTTGATCGTGCAGTAATTGACGTCTGAAGTGTCCTCGCCATTGCTGATGACAAGCACCGCGGTGAGCGCGTCATCCCGGAGAATTCCGGTCCCGGGAACTCGAGTGGTGAGGGCTTGATAAATATTTTTGAATCCCGGCTCTTTGGTCCCAAGGCCGTTATTGATCTCAGCGGAGGTGATGAACCCCGCGTAATTTTCAGGGAAAGAAAAAAGGCTTGGCATCACCTGACCGCCAACCACTTCCGCATCCGTGATTCGTGCGCCGGGAAACGGGGGTTGCCAGAGACTTCCCCAGTTCGGGTCATGCTTGGAAGCGAGCGCCTGGTTGATGACACGGTCTTTCGTCAGGGGAATGGTCGCGAAATGGTAATTCCATCCCAGGCCCTCCAAATCCTTTAAAAATTTGGGAAACTGATCGTGAATCGCCTTGAAGGATTCCGCAGCCGATCCCGTGTCGTTCTCCGCCAGGATCAAATCGATTTTCGGGGGCACATTGAAATAGCCGGGGGACTCCTGGGATTGCTCCTGGGTCGCGGTGAGGAAGGCTTTTCGACCGCAGCCCGAAGCGACGGTGAGCAGAAGGCTCAGCGCCGCGATCCCGGAGAGGGATCGGCTTTGCCGCGCGGGCGCTTTTTCTATTCTCAATAGCCTCTGTGTTTCTTCCATAATGCGTCCTAAGGGCACTTGCCCCATCCCCTGCTAAGGCAAGGGTGGTGCCAAGCAGACACATTGTTCTTTTTTAATGATTCTAGTAGATTAGGAGGGAACTTTAAATTCAGCCGGGTTTAAAATCCGATGCCGCGCAGGCGATTGACTAAAAGGTAGACACTCATGGAAAATACCCAGGGACTAGCCTCTTCAGATTCAGAGACGCGCTGGTATGTCGCGCAAGGCTCCGGATGGTTGGGGCCGCTGACGGCCCTTGAGATCTGCCAAAAGCTGCTTACGCATGAAATCAGTCTGGCCCATTTCATATGCCGGGAAAATGGGCCCTGGCTGCGACTGTTTGAGGAAAAGGTTTTTAGCGATTTGGCTCCGCCGCCGCCGCCGGAGAAGCTGCGCAAGGAGATTCAATCCGAAGCTCGAAAAAAAGCGGCGGACCAAGGGCGAATCTGGTTCTTGCATCATCAAGATTCCCAGATCGGCCCTTTTTCGGAAGAAGAAGTGATGCGCTTGCTGCAAAGCGGTCAGGTTCAGGAATCCACTTACGCTTGGAAAAGCGGAATGTCGGGATGGAAACGCCTCAAAGGCCTCAAGCCTTTCGAGAAAGCGCCCATCGCTTCCCCGAAAGAGCCGATGAAGAAAAGCGATCAGCGCCGCGCGCCGCGCCGCCCTTTGGTCGCAAAAATTTTGATGGCCCAAGGCGAGGTTTTGGGCGCGGGCCTGTGTCGCGACTTGAGCCTGGGAGGGATGCAAGTTCTGACGGATCGTTTGCCGGGCGCCGTGGGTACTCGGATTAAGATCAATGTGAACCCGGCTCCTGGCGAAGGGAAGGCGGTTTTGGAGCCTTTTGTCGCCGAAGGGGTGGTAGTTCGGATTCTCGAAGATGGGCGGGGATTTAGTTTTCGATTTGAAAAACTCAATCGCGCAGCGCAGAATTCCATCGAGAGGTATTTGAATGCACCCGCAGTTTCCTAAGGACTGGCTCTCCGAATCCGGGCTGATCCCGAGTTCTGATAAGAAGCACTCCCTTTTTTTGAATCGTTTTTGGAATCCATCGCCCTCCCACTTTCGCGCGCTCTTAGTGGTCCATGGGATGGGGGAGCACAGCGGCCGCTACCGGCAATTCCCAGCGAGACTCGCTCCCACCGTCTCCGCAGTTTACACTTACGATCATCGCGGTCACGGCCAATCGGAAGGCGTGCGGGGGCATGTCGATTGCTTCGAGCAGCTGGGAGAGGACCTCTGCGAGGTTTTGGAGCGGATGCGCGAGGAGTTGCGGGAGAAATGGAAGGCGCTTCCGGAGCTCCATCTTTTCGCGCATAGTTTGGGGGGGCTCATTGCCCTCAGGACGCTCTTTTTGGAGCCACGGCTGCCGCTGCGCTCAGCACAGATCTCAGCCCCTCTCCTGGGGGTCAAGATGCCCGTTCCCCCGGTGAAAAAAAGGTTAGCTTCCGTGCTCTCTCGAATTTGGGGGTCGATCCCCTTGAGCTCCGAGCTGGATCCGGGGTTATTGACCCATGACCCCGAAGTCGTAGAAGACTATCGCAATGATCCCCTCGTGCATAACAAAGTCACTCCCCGTTTTTTCACGGAGCTCATGCGGGCTTTGAACGACACGGTTTCACGCAGCGAGGGGATTTCGGTTCCCCTTCAGTTTTTGGTTCCTCTTTCGGATCAAGTCGTGGATTCCGAGCGAACGCTCGGATTTTTTGAGCGGCTGAAGAGCGCTGACAAGCGACTCAGGACTTACCCGGGCTTTTTTCATGAAGCGTTTCATGAACTCGAGAATCAGCGCGTTTTTGAGGATATCCGGGAGTGGATCGAAAAGCATTGAGCCTAGGGCGAGACTTGAATGACCGTGTCGCGCTCGAATGCGGGGAGCGTCTTGGGGTAATCCACGGTGTAATGGAGGCCCCGGCTTTCCTTCCTGGATGACGCGCACTGGACGATCAGCTCCGCCACCGTGAGCAGGTTCCGGAGCTCGACCAAATCCTTATTGAGCAATAGGTTCCAATAATAAGCGTTCACTTCTTGTCGAAGGAGCTCCAGGCGTTTGCGCGCTCGCGTGAGCCTGCGGTCGCTCCGAACGATGCCCACGTAATTCCACATCAGCGAGCGGATCTCCATCCAGCTGGCCGCGATGTCGATGCGGTCCTCAACGGCGATCGCGCCGCCCGAATCCCAAGTGGGAAGAGCCGAGTTTCTTTTCAGCGAGTCCTGCGAAAAGCGCGCAAGGAGCTCTTTGCCGCAGAGGGAGGCTCGGTGAGCAAACACGAGCGCTTCGAGCAGTGAGTTGCTGGCGAGGCGATTGGCCCCATGCAGGCCAGTACAGGCGACTTCACCGACCGCGAAAAGCCCTTCAATCGAGGTCTGAGCCCATTCATCGGTTTGGATCCCCCCGCAAGTATAATGGGCCGCGGGAACCACGGGGATCGCGACTTGTGTGGGATCAATCCCGTGCTTCATGCACATTTCGTGGATGGTGGGGAATTTTTTCCGGAACTCCTCCGCGGGGATCGATCGGCAATCGAGAAAAGCGCAGGGGTCCCCAGTTTTTTTCATTTCGGCATCGATCGCCCGGGCGACGATGTCGCGGGGAGCGAGGGAGGCCATGGGATGGTAACGCTCCATGAACGACTGGCCGGCCTTGTTCTTGAGAACCGCTCCTTCGCCGCGCAACGCTTCAGTGATGAGGAATCCCCGGGCTTCGGGGTGAAAAAGGCAAGTGGGATGGAATTGAATGAATTCCAAATTCGCCACGGTGGCCCCCGCGCGATGGGCGACCGCGATCCCATCTCCGGTCGAAGTATCGGGATTGGAGGTGTAAAGATAGGCTTTGCCGGCGCCTCCGGTCGCCAAGACGGTGATCGAGGATGAAATCGTCACGATCTCCCCGCGCGTGATGTCCAGGACATAGGCGCCCACGCATCGGCCGGGGGAGGGCACGCGCTGGGTTTTTCCCTCGGTGATGAGATCCACCACCACGTGCTGCTCGAAGAGCTCGATCTTGGGGTGCTCCTCAACCCGTTTGAGGAGAGCCGTTTGGATGGCGAGCCCTGTTCCATCGTTGGAGTGTAAAATTCTCCTTTGGCCATGCCCGCCCTCTCGGTGCAGATCGAAAACTTCGGCGGGATCCGTCGAAAGCCAATCTTCCTTCTTGGTGAATTCAACGCCGAGCTCGATGAGTTCCCGGACGCGCTCCGGCCCTTCTTGAACGCAAAGCTGGACGATGGGGCGGTGGCAGAGGCCCGCTCCAGCGTTCAAGGTGTCGTGTTGATGCTCTTCAAAACTGTCCTGCTTGGACCAAACGGATGCGATCCCTCCTTGAGCGTAGCGAGTCGAACCTTCCCATCGGTCCGACTTGCAAAGGAGAAACACTTTGGAGACGTTCGCGTCTTCGGCGAACTTCAAGGCGGTCATGAGCCCTGCGATCCCGGTCCCGATGATCAGGACGGGAGCGTGACTTAAAGCAGGCAGCGCTCGCGTGGATAACATGGCGCACCAAGTATTGCTTATCCGAGGACTTAATGCAATGCATAGAGATCATGGTGCGGACTCCTTCCTCTGACGCTGATTTGCCTCCCCGGGTGTTGTTGGAGTCGTCGCGTTCCGCTCTTTTGAAGAATTACCAGGTGATTCAAAATCAGGCGCCGGGGCAAAAGATCTTGCCCATGTTGAAAGCCAATGCCTACGGGCACGGAGCGATTCAAGCGGCTCGAGCCTTGGCGGAGACTTCTCAAGCTCAAGCCCATTCCACGCTCGAAGGGTTTGGAGTGGCGACTCTGGAAGAGGGAGCGCAATTGAGGGAGCACTTGGGAGCGCTCATCGATTCTTTGCCGATTTTAGTTTTTTCTGGGGCGACTCCTTGGAGCGAGGCCTGCGCTCAGTTCTGCTTGAAGTGGAGGCTCACTCCGGTTTTTGGGATTTTAGAGGATTGGGAGCGATTTTGGGGAGGCGGTTGGGCAGGGCGTATTCCCTACGAATTGAAGTGGAATACCGGCATGAATCGTTTGGGACTCCCTTTGGAGCGATTGAGCGCAGTAGCGGCGCAGCTTCGAAAGGAGCCGTCTCAGCGTTGGCCCCGCGGAGTCCTTTCCCACTTGGCGTGCTCGGAGCAGCCCGCTCATCCCTTGAGCCTTCTTCAATGGGAGCGGTTCAAAACGATCCGTTCCGAGCTTTCCTTCCTCTCTCCCAAAAGCCGATTTCACTTGGCCAATAGTGGTGCGATTCAGCAGGCTCAGAGCTGGAAGCTTCGTGAGGCGACCGATTTTGTGCGCCCGGGAATTGCGCTCTACGGAATCTCTCCTTCAGAGCAAGAAGAGTTCACGGGACTCCTTCCAGTGCTCCTGGCTCAAGCGCGAGTGCTTCAAATTCGCCATCTTTCCGCGGGAGAGCGCATCGGTTATCAGGGAAGCTTTCAGGTGGCGGGAAAAACCCTGAGAGTCGCTGATTTAGCCGCGGGATATGCGGATGGATTGCCGCGCAAATGGGGAAATGAAGCGGTTTTGCCGCCTTTGCAGGAAGAGGAAAGAGGGGAGAATCAGGCGGCAGCGCCTCAGCCCGGCGCATTTTTAGGCATCATCAGCATGGATCTTTCGACCATCGCCGCACCGGAGGCCCTCCAATCAGGCGACTGGGTGAAGCTCTGGTCGACTTCCTCGCAACTCTGGCGCCTGGCCCGAAAAGCCGGTACGATCCCCTACGAAATTCTGACTTCCTTGGGGAGTCGAGCGGAAAGGCGCTGGGTGTGAGTTCGAATTCAGTTCAGGTAAAAAATCTGCACAAGAGGTTTTCTCAAGCGGCGGACCCCGTTCTCAATGGCGTTTCCATTGATTTTCCGGCGGGGCAGTTGACCTACATCCTGGGTTCGTCCGGCGCGGGAAAATCCGTCCTCTTGAAGCATATTTTAGGCCTTCTCAAGCCTGATTCTGGGGAAATTTGGATCGCGGGCCGAGAGATCAGCCGCTTGGGCATGAGGGAACTCGCGCAATGCCGGATGATGTTTGGGATGCTTTTTCAAAACTCGGCGCTTTTCGATGACATGAACGTTTTTGACAACGTCGCATTCCCGCTCCGAGAACATACGCGGCTTTCTGAATCGGAGATCGCTGAACGGGTCGAACGGGCGCTCTCTCATTTGGGAATGCCCAAAGGCCATGAAAAATTGCCCAATGAGATCTCAGGCGGGATGCGAAAGCGCGTGGCTTTGGCCCGCGCCATCATTCGAGAGCCTTCCATCCTGCTTTATGATGAGCCGACCACGGGATTGGATCCGCTCACGCGTTCCACGGTCGATGAGTTGATTGAGACGCTGAAGCGCGAATTGAAGCTGACTTCCATCGTGATCAGCCACGATCTCGCCTCGGCGCTTCGACTGGCGGATCAGATCGCCTTTTTGCATCGGGGCTCCATCGTTTTCATGGGAACGCCCCAAGAGTTTCGCAAGGCTCAGCACGAGGCGATTCGCCTTTTCCTTGACGCCGAGCATCGTGCGTTCCAAGTTTACGCCGGCTATTCTTAAGGGAAGCGATGACTCAATCTTTTTGGCTGGTTCGCACGGCAAAAAATCGGATCTCTGGCCCTTATGAAAAGCAGGAGCTTTGCCGCCGCTTGGAAGAAGGGCAGTGGAACTTGGAGGATGAGGTTTGCCCAAGCAATGGGTATTGGATCTTCCTGCATGAAGCCGAGGAGATTCGACAGCAGTTGGGGGTGGAGTTACCCCTGCGGCTCATGCCTTCCGAGGAAGAAATCACGGAGACTCAAACGGAAACCCAGACGGAGACTGCTTCCTTAGTTTCAGGAGGGGCTTCGCGGCTTCAAGAGGGGCGCGCTTCGGAAGGGATGGCTCTGGATCTTTCCGCGGATGCCCCCCCCGTGACCGAGGATACGGCCCAGCTCAGCAACCGAGCGCTTAGGGAGTTTCATTCCAAAAAAAAATCCCAAGCACCGAATTCCCTTCAAAGCTCTTTTTCCGCGGAAGAAACGGAAGCCGATCCTTCTCGCTGGAAGAAGGGAATTGAGCGGTCTCTCTACTGGTATCTGCTGGTCTGGCTTCTCGTTTTTGCGATGGGGCTGATCATCGTGACGGTTTTGAGACTGCTTCGCCCTTAAGTTTTCTAAAATCAAAAGCTGTGTTAAAGGCAATGCCCATGTTGAAGCAAATCGGCAGTTGGGGCGCTCTCTTTTTTATCGTTGGGGGTTCGGCGTTGGCTCAGCAACCCGTTCCCGGAAAAAAACTCAAAGACCTACAGACTTATTCCGCCAAAGCGGGGGATGTCCTGAGTTGCATGCAAAAACTGGTGAGCGAAGTTTTTACCGATCGAAACTGGGAAGGAATGAAATGGTATCAAGAGGGAGGAAGAATCGCGCGGGTTCCTCGGCCCGGAGTGGCGTCAAATGAGTTTTATTTCTTTCATGAGTTCACAGTACAGGATTTCAAGACCCCTTCCACGCAGAAAGTGAAATTCGTGCAGGGATTCGTCCGCGCGCTTTATACGGTGAGCGAAGACGAAAAACAGTTTGAATGCCGTTTGAATGCGCGTCCTTGCAAGAAACCCGATTTAACCAAACAGGAGCTCCTCGAAACCAAATGGTATGTGGTCGGGTTTCAGGATCAGCAAACTCGAGAATTTCTCAACGAGTCTTCCATCCTTCAAAGGGACTGCAGCCCGGGAGAAACTGTTTCTTTGAGATAAGCCGCGACTACGTCTTCTGGGGCGCCCGAGAGGGGCGATCCACGAACGCGATGTCCAAAATGGAAGGCGCGTCTTGAGCGGGGTTGGCGTTCAGCTTCTGGAGGATTTGGCGTCGCCTCGCGTGGAGTTCCGCCCTCCAAATGGGATGATCCACTTCAATGAACAGGACTCCTTCGCGGACGCCCAATGTTTTTACGTGTTTGGCGATCTGGGGGCCCACGGCCTGCTCCCAGTGAGTGAGGGCTTGAGCCTCATTCATCCGCCGGGCCAAGCGGGGGTAGCGCTCACGGAGCTGGCTCAAGATGTCGGTGATGCGGTTGAATCCCATGGGTGACTCCCAGCTTTCCTTATCTCAAACAATCCATTAAGACTAGGGAGTGCGGCAAATGAAGTCTTTCTCTTTTATAGCGGGCTGCATCGCTCTCTGGGGGGCGAGCGGCTGCGGTTACACGCTCCAGACTTCCAAGAACTCGCACCTTGCGAAATCGGGAATCCGCCGCGTCTACGTCCGCAATTTTTTGAATAATACGTATAAGCCCGGAATTGAGAACGTCATTTATAACAGCCTCTCAAAAACTCTCGCCTCTCAGCGCCGCGTTGAGCTGGTGCAGCATGAATCGGAGGCGGATGCGGTGATCGAAGGCAGCGTCGATCAGGCCTCAGCCACCGCGGCGTCGAGCATCCCCGCCTCCAGTTTGCAAACCGTGGGCGTGGTCTCGACGGACCCGCTGCTTCAATCAGCCATCGTGGCGAGCAACTATGGCGCCTTGCTCACCTGCAGCTTCAAGTTGACTCGGCCTCAGCAGCCGGGGCTCTCCGTGTCCAAGGTGCTGGATGAGATTCCCGGGAAGCCCTCCGGCGTGGGTAGGCAGGTGCTTTGGTTCTCCACGTTCAGTCGCAGCAAGAACTTTCCGGGGGCGAACCAGCTGGGCGTGGGCGGGGAGACGGCCCCTCTGATCAATGACAGCGAGTTTGACCGTGCTTTAAGCGAGATCGCGACGAGCATGATGATGGACGTTCACGAAGCCATGTTGGATTTATTTTGAAGATGCCGCAGCTGGATTTGAAACAAGCATTGAGTGAGGTGAAAGCCGGAAAAGCCCGGCCTCTTTATTGGATCTATGGCTCCGAGTGCCAGGAGGCCAAGCATCTGATTGAATCGCTACGAGAGGGCATCCAACGGCTGTTCCCGGCTTGGGCGCGGGATTTTTGCGAGGAAAGTTTTGAGGGATCCAGTTTGGGGACTCAGCAGTTGATGGAGTCGCTCGAGAGCATTTCTCCGCTGGGCGGGCCTCGTTTCGTCGTGGTTCACGATGCGCACGAGGTTGCTTGGGCGTCTGTTCAAGCGCAGTGGACCCCTTTTTTCGAGGGCAAAGCCCCTGTTCCTCTCCAAGAACTCGGGAGTATTTGCGTGCTCATCGCGCGCGAGCTGGATCAGAGAACCAAGTGGGCTCAACACCTCTCAAAACACGCTACGGTCATTGAATGCGCGGAGCCTCGCCCCCTGGAGAGGGGAGCCGCGATTCAATCGCAAGCACAGCGGCTCGGTTTGGAAGTTCCGCCGGAGCTCCTGGATTTTTTGAGGATGAGCGAGCCTTGGAATTCAGAGTGGATTGAGCGCGAGCTCGAAATCTGGGAGTTGAGCGGCCGAGATCTCGGGCGTTATTTTGAATCCAAAGGCATCGCGGGCTTTCAAAAAGGCGGAGTGCCTTCCTTGATCGAGTCTTTTTTCAGGAGGGATTTGAAGTCCTCGCTGAGGGCTCTGATGCCGGCGATCCAGGATGTTTCCGAAAACTTCATGCTCCTGGGATTGATGGCCTGGTGGGTTCGCCAACTTTCAAAAGGGTCGGGAGGCATAGGGGGAACGGGCTTTCGCCAACGCCAGCTTCAAGAATGGCTTGGCCATTGGAAGGACGAGGAACTTCACGCCCTGAACCAGGAGTTGCTGAAGATGGATCTTCGCTTCAAATCCAGCGGGGACCCCCCGCTGGGAAGCTGGCAGACGCTCTTATTTCGTTTTTGCCGATGACGTGGAAGCTGCTTTAGGCTCGTGTTTTTTCAACAGGAGCGTGAGGCGCGAGATTTTCCGCGAAGCGCGCTTCTTGGGGATCGTACCGCGCGTCGACGCTTTGCTCAGCGCTTGAACCGCTTTGCGATAAGCTTCCACGGTGGCGGTTTCTTTCTTGAGGATCGCGTCCACGGCATTGCGAACCGCGGTTTTCATCGCGCTTTTCGCGATTTGATTCCGGGAAGTGCGCTTCACCGTCTGTCTTGCTCTTTTGGCGGACTGTCTTGTATTAGCCATGTCTGAGGGATTCCTTATTCACCTCGATTTTCGAGGTTCGATGGGGATTTATCCCATTGGGCCTTTTTTTTCAAGCAGGTGATGGCCATAGTCCGCGATCCCCTGCTCTAAAGTGAGGGTGGGGCCGCTCCAGCCGGCTTGAAGGGCTTTGGTTAAGTCTGCTTGTGTAAAATATTGATATCGATCGCGGATCGCCTCCGGCATGTCGATGAATTGGATATTTTCCTTGAGTCCGAGCACGGGAAAAATGCTCCGCGCCAAGTCCAGGAAGGTTCGGGCTTGGCCCGAACCCGCGTTGTAAATACCCCGGCGAACCGGTTTTTGAAGGGCTTGATCGATTTGCCGAATCAAATCCCGTACATCGATGAAGTCTCTTTTTTGTTCCCCATCACGAAAGCCATCACGATGGCTTTTGAAAAGGCGGACTTCCCTCGTTTTTTGGATTTGCTGAAAGGCTTGAAAAACGAAGCTCGCCATCGGCCCTTTATGAGCCTCCCCGTATCCATAGACATTGAAGAATTTAAAGCCCGCCCATGAAGGGGGTGAGATCCCTTGGCTTTCCTGCTCCAAGGCCCAGAGATCAAAGAGATGCTTGGATTCCCCGTATGGGTTCAGGGGTTTCAAGCGGTGCAATTCCGATTCGCGATCTTGGAGGGGTTCGTCAGCCGTGAGGCCCTCCCCGTAGGTCGCCGCGCTGCTCGCGTAAAAAAATGGGACTTGATGCGCGGAAGCCCAAGTCCAGAGCTTTTTGGAGTAATCCAAATTGAGAAAGCGGAGTTTGCCCCAGTCCATTTCGAGCGTGTTGGTGCAAGCCCCGAGATGGATGATCCCATCGAGTTTGGGGTGGTGGGATTCCAGCCAGGAAAAGAGCTCGTTGCGATCGATGGTTCGCTCAAAAGGGAGGGAGGCGTGCTCTTTGCGCTCGATGAAGTGCGAATTCTGATCGACTCCGATGATCGAAGCCGATTGATTTTTGAGGTAAAACTCGCTGAATCGGTAGCCGACCAGTCCCGCGGCCCCGGTGATGAGGTAGAGAGGCTTTTTGGGGTGAGAATTCATCATGGGGCGCTCCAAAAGTTCAGGTTTTCAGGGAAAAGGGGGTGAAGTTGGTGTCAAAGTCGTAGTAATCCTCGTTCTCCGCTTTTTTCAGGAAATGAACGACTTTATACGTGATGGGGGTGACCGCCGCTTCCCAGGCCACCTTAATGAAATAATTATTCACCATCACTTGAAGGACGAGATGATTCTCCCAGGTCCCCAAAAATGCGAGGGGATAAAAAATGAGGGAATCCACGCCTTCACCGATCAGTGTGGACCCGATGGTCCTCAGCCAAAGATGTTTTCCCTGGGTGAGGATTTTGATTTTGGCGAGAGTGTAGGAATTGGTGAATTCGCCAGCCCAGTAAGCCACGAGCGATGCGATCACGATCCGATAGGTTTGGCCGAAGATCGCCTGGTAGGCTTGTTGGTCTTTCCAGCCCGACGCGGGCGGGAGAACCAGGATGAACCAGCTCATGAAAGAGGCGAAAGCCATGGCCGCAAACCCCGCCCACACGACCCGCCTGGATCGGGCGAAACCATAAACTTCGGTTAAGATGTCGCCAAAAATATAGCTGATGGGAAAGAAAAGGATGCCCGCTCCAAATGTGAAGCCGCCGATTTGCGTCACTTTGCTGGCTCCAATCAAATTGGAGCACAAGAGGATGGTGATGAAGGCCACCATGATCAGGTCGTAATATTGGTAAGGCCGGCGAGTGGAATGTTTTTTCATGCTGGGGCACCATACTAAACGAGTGAACCTGTGTTAACAAAGAAATGCCATGGCTTATTTCAATTGGAAGGATCGAAAAATTCAGCCGCGGATTGATCCCGTGGAATCGGCGGCGGACCGATGGCGGATGGCTTTGACGATGGTGGAGGGGGAATGGGGCGAGTTTCTCCAAGGATTGGAAGGTCTTTCTCGGGAGGAGTTCCAGGAGTTCAGGGTGGATCTCCCTGGGGATTGGATCTTGTTTTGCAAAGTCAGGCCATTGGGGTCTGTGGAAAGCCGTCTGCTCGTCGCTCATCCCCAGGAAGAGCAATGGGTGGCGAGCCTCTCGCTTTCAAGGAGCCATCTGGAGGCCTTGATTGAGCGGATGCGCCTTGATCTCGGAGAGTTAAAAGGGAACGCGCTGCACTTTTCCTCCATCGCTGAGGAGCGTGGGGTCAAAATCGGTCATCCGAGCAATTTGGAAGTGATGTTCATCCGAGGTTAAGTGATGCAGACCAAATTCTACATCTTCAGAAAAACGGCCATCGCTGATTTGATCGTTCTTCTGCTTTTGGCGACTTTGATCTACGCGGTCGTGCGGACGGGCGAGCTCTGGCGGTCAGAGTACCATCCTCTGACCGAGATTGATCTCACTCTCCGTTCGCTTCCCATGTACGCGTTGTTTTCCGGGATTCGCGGGATCGTGGCTTATCTCTTCTCCCTCGCATTCACTCTTTCGGTGGGCTATCTCGCCGCGCACTCGAAAAAGGCGGAGAGGGTCATCCTCCCGCTGCTCGATGTGCTTCAAAGTATTCCGGTCCTCGGGTTTTTGCCGGGGCTGGTCTTGGGTTTGATCGTCTTGTTTCCTCGGACCAATTTCGGATTGGAGCTGGCAGCGATCCTCATGATTTTTTCGGGTCAGGTTTGGAACATGACCTTCAGTTTTTATTCCTCTTTGAAGTCGATCCCCTCGGATCTTGAAGAGTCGGTCACGATGATGGGGCTGACGCGCAAACAAAAGTTCCTTCGATTGGAACTTCCGTTCTCGGCGGTCAATCTGGGCTGGAATAGCTTGCTTTCGATGGCGGGAGGCTGGTTCTATCTCTCCGTATGCGAGGCTTTCACCCTGGGGACGAAGGAATTTCGGCTACCGGGCCTTGGAGCTTACATGGCGGTTGCGATTTCCAGGGGCGATACGCAGGCCATGATCTCGGGAGTCTTGGCCATGATCTGCCTCATTCTCTTCATGGATTTTCTCATCTGGAGGCCCATCCTTTCTTGGACCGCCCGTTTTCGAATTGAGGAGGTGGCTGAAACAACCTCCGAGGAGCCTCTACTCAATATCTTATTGAGGGAATCCAAAGTGGTTCGGATTTTGAAGACTTTTTATCATCGGTATCATTTCAGGAAGCTTCAGTCCTTCATTCAAACCGAGTTTCACCAGCTCTTGAGATTTCATCCCCTCACTCCCTTGCGAATGAAGACCTGGAATGCTCCCTGGACTCAGCAATGGAGCGCTTCCCAGTGGTACCGTCGGCTGAACCGCCTGGAACCTGTATTGAATGGGTTGGTGATTCTCTTGATCCTCCTGGGGTGTTGGAAGTTATTGGCCCTTTTGGCATCTCTGAGCGCTGGGGCGTGGTGGGGATTGGGGAAAGCCGCGCTCTTTACCCTGGGTCGCGTGACGTTCGCGGTTTTCGTGAGCACTTTAGTCGCGCTCCCTGTGGGGATATGGCTGGGGATCTCGCAACGCCGGACTCAATTCATCCAGCCGGTCATCCAAGTGATGGCTTCATTCCCCGCTCCCATGATTTATCCCATCGCGGTGTACGTGCTGCTTTGCATGCGACTTCATTTCGGCTGGATCTCGGCATTCCTCCTGATGATGGGGGTCTTTTGGTACATTCTATTCAACGTGCTCGCTGGGGCGTTTCGCATCCCCCGGGAGCTCAATGACGCTTTGGATCTGATGCGCTGTTCAAAATGGGATCGATGGAAGACGCTCTATTTGCCGAGCATCTTTCCATCCCTGGTGACGGGCTGGGTGACGGCTGCGGGCGGGGCTTGGAATGCGAGCGTCGTGGCTGAGTACCTGGCTTACGACGGGCGGATCCTCAAGACGCAGGGAATCGGGGCGACGATTTTCGAGGCGGCTGCGACCCAGGACTTCAAGCTTTTCGCGGCAGCGCTCTCCGTTCTGGTGGCGATCGTGATTTTGACCAACCGAACGGTCTGGACGCGAGCCTACTTGCTTTCGCAAAAAAGATATAAGATGGATTTTTAAATCACGTTATGGAAACCGAAGCCAAAAAAAGATTGATCGAGCTGAAGGATGTCTCCAAGGGGTTCCGTTTGGATTCGGGAACGGATCTTCGAGTGCTGGAGGAAATTCGCCTTTCAGTTTTTGAAGGGGAATTTCTCGCGTTGCTGGGCCCCTCCGGCTCGGGAAAGTCAACTTGCCTTCGGGTGATGAGCGGCCTCGTGCAGCCAACGACCGGTGAAGTGCTCACGCCTCAAGGATCGCTTCAGGGGCCCAATCTCGATGTGGCGCTCGTCTTCCAGTCTTTCGCCCTTTTCCCTTGGGAGACGGTTTACACCAATATCGCGCTCGCTTTGAAACCGCTCCAGCTTCCTCCCCCTGAGCTTAAGATTCGCGTCAAACGCGTCATCGATTTGGTGGGCTTGGAGGGCTTTGAAGAGGCTTATCCTCGGGAGCTTTCCGGGGGAATGAAGCAAAGGGTGGGGATCGCCCGAGCCTTGGTCATGGAGCGCCCCTTGTTGCTTTTGGATGAGCCGTTCGGCGCGCTCGACGTCTTGACGGCGGATACGCTTCGAAGCGAAGTCGTGCATCTTTTCCAGGATCGAAAAACGGTGACGAGTTCAGTGGTGCTGGTCACTCACAACATTCAAGAAGCGGTTTTGATGGCTGGCAGGATTTTAGTCATGGGAACGCATCCTGGCCGCATTCGTCAGGAGATCATCAATGATCTCCCTTATCCACGGGATGATCGCACGCCTGCATTTCGGAGGATGGTTTCCCAGATTCACGCTTTGATCACGGAAGCGCTCATGCCGGATACGCCCGTGGCCTCCGCTTCAGGTGATAGCCGTTCCTATCCCGTCACTCGACGCCAGCCCAAGGAATCCCCCATCGAAAGCCTGCCGAACATTCAGATTGTGGAGATGATGGGGCTTTTGGAGGCGGTAGCGGATGAAGGCGGTTCCGCCGATATTTTTGAGCTGGCCCATAAAACTGGCAAAGAGTTTGGCCGTACTCTGTATCTGGTCAAAGCAGCCGAGCTTCTCGAGCTGGCGGATACTCCCAAGCAGACGGTGATTCTCACTCGCTTAGGAGGACGATTCGTCGATGGAGATATCAATTTAAGGAAGAAGATGCTGCACGAACTTTTTGGTTCCCTGAAAATTGTGCAGATGACGACGAACCTTCTAAAGAAAGACGAGAATTACCGACTACGGATCGAGGAGCTCACTGAGCGGGTCGGGGAGTGGTTGCCGAACGAAAACCCTGAGCAAATCGTGGAGGCCCTGGTTTCATGGGGGAGATTCTCCGAATACTTTGGTTACAACGACGATACTAAGGAAGTTTATCTCGACGTAGGTCAGGAAACCGCATGAGAGTCGCGGTTTTGATGAATTTGGGGACGCCCTTATCCCCGAGTACCCCGGATGTGAGGAGCTATCTCCAAGAGTTTCTGATGGACCCTCATGTGATTGATATCCCTTTTCTTTGGAGGTGGTTGCTCGTTCATGGCGCGATCCTCCCTTTTCGGCCGGCTCGAAGCGCTGAGGCTTACCGAAAAATTTGGACCGAGCGAGGCTCTCCGCTTCGCGTCTCTCTTGAGGAGCTTGGTCCTTTAGTTCAGACTGCCCTCGGTGAAGGCTGGAGGATTTTCACGGCGATGCGCTACGGCCAGCCGCGCTTGCGTGAGGTCGCTCGAGAGATTGCGGAACAAGTTCCTGGGGACCAGGAGGTTTTGATCGCCCCTCTTTATCCTCAATATGCGCTCTCCAGCACTGAAAGCTCCATTCAGTATGCGCACAAAGTGTTTCAAGAGGTCCTCCCTCGGGCGCGGCTCAGTTTCTTGAAGCCTTTTTACGGGGATCAGGGATTTATTGGCGCGTTCTCGGATCGAATTCAAAATTACTTAAAAGACAAAAAAAAGCACGATGTTTACCTTTTTAGCTTTCACGGGCTTCCGGTCAGGCAGGTGAAAAAAACTGAGCAGCGATTCGGCGCTCACTGCTTAGTTCAACCGGATTGCTGCGAAAAAATCCAGGCCTCGAACTCGTCCTGTTACCGCGCCCAATGCCATGAAACCGCACGCCTGATCGCCGCTCGCTTGGGATGGAAGTCCTCCCAATACCGAGTGAGTTTTCAGTCACGGCTGGGCAAGACGCCTTGGATTGAGCCTTTTACCGATGTTCTTTACGAAGAGTTAGGCAGGGAGGGGGTCAAGCGCCTTTGCGTGATTTGCCCATCCTTTGTTTCGGATTGTCTGGAAACCTTGGAAGAAGTTGAAATTCGGGGGAAAGAGCAATTCAAGAGCTGGGGAGGGGAGGATCTCGACCTCGTTCCCTCTCTCAACAGCGATCCTGTTTGGGTTCAGGCTCTGTCCCAGCTTCTCCTGAAAAACGAGGGGGCGCAATGAAGCGCGCTAAAAATGAAAAAAAAATTCTGCTCATTGAGGATGTTCCAGCGATGGCGGAGCTCATGTCGCAAGTGATTGAAAGGATCCCGGGAGTGAAGCTCTCGGCGGTGGCTCAAAACACTTGGGAGGCCCGTCTCGCCATTTCCCGGGCGAAACCCGATCTCGTCCTATTGGATGAGATCTTGCCGGGCGAATCGAGCGGGGAGTTCTTGAAGGAGTTGAACGGGGAGGGAATCCCGGTGATTTTGATCACCAGTATGGAGAATCCCACCCATGCCTTGCCCAGGGGAGCGCTTTCGCGCTTGAGCAAGCCAGGGTGGGATTCCTTCGATCAGGATTGCGAACGATTCAGCGAGGTGTTCGCCGCTTATCTGTTGCAGTAGTTGATCTCGACCTTCGATCCTGCTTGACCGAGTTTCTTCAAGATCACTTTGTTCGTGCTGGCGACGAAGTCGAACTCGGCGCTGACGCCGTCCACTTTCACGCTGATGCTTTGAGCATCCACGGAGCTGGTGCCGAGCTTGTAGTCGCCGATGAGGTTCACGGCCTCGTTCGTGCGGATCTTCAAGTTGTTCAAGCTGTCGGAGTAGTTGAGTCTGAGCGTATCGGTGCTGAGCTTAAGCTCGCCGGCGTTGTTGTTGAGATTTACGACACCGCTGCAGCTCACGAGACCGGCAGGCGATTGAGCGAGTCTCATATTCTCGAAGATCAGCCCGCCGAACACGACGGCGCTTTCTTCGTGGGACTGAATGATCCCCGCCAGGGTTTCACGGCTGACGGCCACGTGAGTGCCTTGAGCGAGCGAAACTTCATCCGTTCCCAGCGTGATCGTGGCCGTAGGATGGTTTGGATCCCAGGCGCTGACGACCGAGTTCAGGGTCGATGCGCTGAGCACGCCGAACTGAGCGGAGTTCAGCTGGTTACACATGGAGGTTTGGTTCGAGAGGAACAAAACCACCGGCGCTGCGTCTTTTCGGAAGTACTTTCCCTGCGCTGGAAAGTCTTGATACTGGCTCTGATACACGGCCTTCGTGAGTTGGCTGGTGATTGCGTTCAGAGTTCCGCCCGACCAGAGGTTGAAAACTCTTGAGTCCGTAGGAACAACGGCTTTCAAGATCTCGGTGGGGTTGTCGATGTACTTCCACGCATTGGAATTCGCATCGCTTCCAAAGCCTGAGCTGGATCGATGAGAGATCATCACCGACAAGCGGTAATTGATGACATCCGGATAGTTGCGGAAGTAATCCAAGATCATTTGAGCGACCGCTTCGCGCTGAGATTTCATCGATCCGCTCGCCTGCGCGATGATCAACACGTCCTGAGCGTGATAAGAGTCAGGCTGCGTAAAGGATTCTGCATGGCAGCTCGGCGAGACCGGGGGCGTGGGGATCACGCTTGGGGTCGGGCTTGGAGTGATTACCGGGTTGACCACAGGCGTTGAAGGAACGACTGGGGTCGGAGTTGAAGGGGTTCCTGGCTTCGTAGCGATGACCACAGGGTCAGCACCCGAAGCCGAGTTTGGAGTTGAGGCAGCGAGATTGGTGAATTCAGGCGAATTACACCCGGACACCAAAAGTGCCGCCACTGCCAGTTTTAAAAAAGAGTTCTTATCTAAGATGCCCTGTGGGCGGTAGTTTAAAGTCTTCATTTCGCACCTCACTGTTAAGTTAATTTAACACTAGGCATCATAAATTTGCACGTATTAAAGTTTATGAAAATTGTCAGGTTTAAAAAAATGGTATCTCTATGAAACTTAAGCTAAAAGCCAATGACGCTGTGAAATAAGATTCATTGAGAAAGGCAAAATAGGGAAAATATGGCAGTTCATATTCGTTTGGCGAGACAAGGTGCAAAAAAAAATCCTCAGTATTTGATTGTGGCGATTGATTCTGCTTCGAAACGGGATGGGGCTTATTTAGAGCAATTAGGCCATTATTATCCTCTCGCTCAAGGCTCTCAGCCGAAGATGCAGCTGCAAATGGAACGCATTCGTCATTGGCAACAACGCGGAGGGCAGCTCTCTGCTTCCGTACGTCGCTTGATTCCTGCTCAAGCTTCATAAAATCCGTTTAAATTGAGCGGTTTTGACCTTATGCTAGGATGAAATACGCGTAAAGCAGAGGAGCATCCATGTCACAATCAGAAGGCGGAACCAGCGGAAAAAAACTGAATGAACTGTCGCGAATGATTGAGTACATGGCGAAGATGCTGGTTGATCTCCCGGATCAAGTGGAAATCCACGAGATCGAGGGAGAGAATACCACCGTGATCGAATTGAAAGTAGCCAAGGAAGACTTGGGCAAGATCATCGGCAAGCAAGGACGGACCGCTCGAGCCGTCCGAACCGTGTTAAATGGCGCATCCACTAAACTTCGCAAAAGAACGGTTCTTGAAATTATTGAGTAGTTTTGCTTTTGAAGAAGTACGCTTTTCTTACCCTATTTCCTGAAGTTCTTGAGCCCTACTTGAACGCGAGTTTGCTTGGGCGTGCTCAAGCAAAGGGTCTTACTCAATATCGTTCGTTTCAGATTCGGGATTTTGCTTCTCCCCCTCATTTTGCGGTCGACGATGCAAGCTTTGGAGGAGGAGAGGGCATGGTTTTGAAACCGGATATCCTTTATTCCGCCTGGGAAGCTGCAGGAGAGTGGCTTAGTAACTCTTCCGATCGGCGCCGAAGAACCGTTTTATTGAGCCCTCAAGGCCCTGTTTTTAATCAAAAAAAAGCCAAAGAGCTGATGCAGTGTGATGATTTTATTTTTGTTTGCGGCCATTACGAAGGGGTGGACGAGCGATTTATTGAGCTTTGTGTAAATGAGGAGCTTTCCATCGGGGATTACATCCTGACAGGGGGGGAACTTGCGGCTTTAGTCGTTGCTGATGCAGTGACGCGATTATTGCCGGGGGTCGTAGGAAACCCGGATTCCATTGTGAATGAAAGCCTTGAGCAAAATCTTCTGAAATATCCCGTGTATACCCGTCCTCGGGAATTTCGGGGGTATTCCGTTCCATCCGTGCTTTTGCAAGGGGATCACCAAGCAATCGCGCGATGGAGAGAGCAGCAAAGAGAAGAGAGGACCCGCAAGAAGCGGCCTGATCTTTTAGAGTAAGCCTTGATGATGAAGCCCCTGACGCCTCCGCTCTATCTGGCCCTCCTGCACTATCCCATTTCCAATCGAAATGGAAAAGTGGTCACAACAGCTGTGACAAATCTGGATATCCATGATATTTCCCGCTCTGCTCGAACTTATGGGGTTTTAGGTTATTACCTGGTGACCCCGATTGAAGATCAAAAAGAACTGGTGGGACGCATCCTCACTCATTGGAGGACGGAGGCTTCTCAGCGGTATCACCCCGATCGTTTTGAGGCGCTCTCGCTCGTACGTTTGGTGGATTCTTTTGAGATTCTCAAAAAAGAAGTGACGGAGCGTCATGACCGGGTACCGGAAGTGTTTTTAACGGATGCGCGCCCTCATCCCCAGTCGGTGAGCTATCGAGAGCTTCGCCGCGAGTGGGAGCAGGATGCGGAGAAGTTGCGGCCTCGGATCTTGGTTTTTGGTACGGGCTGGGGAGTCGCCCCGGAGTTTTTGAGTGAAGTGGATCGGATCTTGGAGCCGGTTTATGGGCCGGAACGAGAGGGGGGGTATAACCACCTTTCAGTGAGATCCGCCGCCGCGATTATTTTGGATCGATTATTGGGTTTTTGATTTGGAGAGGAAAGGAAGTCAGTCGTATGGCAAGTACAAAAGTTAAACCAAAAAAAGGATCAAAAGGCCTGCAGATGAAGGTGAAAAACCTTTCTGCGCTGGTGACCAAAGTTGAGAATCAGCAGAAAGGCGCCGCTCATCCCGACTTCTCCTCTGGAGACACGGTAAAGGTTCATGTCCGCATTAAAGAAGGCGAAAAAGAGCGTATTCAAATTTATGAAGGGGTGGTCATCGCTCAATCTCGATCTTCTTTTAACGTGAGAAAGATTTCTTACGGGGTTGGAGTCGAACGTATCTTCATGAGACGCAGTTCCAAAATCGCTAAGATTGAAGTCGCTCATGAAGGCAGGGTTCGTCGAGCGAAGCTTTACTATCTTCGAGGCTTGGAAGGCAAAGCTGCCCGCATCGAGCGTGAAGTCGATGCTACGACGGCGAGCGCTCCTGCTTCGAAAGCTTGAGATTACTTAAATACGAAATTCAATTCGGATATCCGAACTCCAGCATCGCCGGAGTGGATGAAGTCGGCAGAGGATGCTTAGCCGGTCCTGTAGTCGCTTGCGCGGTGGTTTTGCCAAGCGTCATTCATTTGCAAAAAGATCCCTGGCTGGAGCGAGTGAATGACAGCAAACTGCTCTCCCCCGAAGTTCGGGAAGAACTCTCGGCGCACTTAAAGAACTGGGCTTTTGACTTTCACATCGGCTCCGCTTCACGTGAGGAGATTGATGAGATCAATATTCTGCGAGCTTCTCACCTTGCCATGATTCGAGCTTGGAGCGGTTTGAGTTCGCCTCCGGACTGGACGCTCGTGGATGGGCATCTTCTACCTCGGGCTTTTTGCGCACAAGCTACCGCGTTAGTGGGAGGAGATAGAAAAAGCCTCAGCATCGCGGCTGCTTCGATCATCGCAAAAGTTCACAGAGACCAGCTGATGGAAGCTGAGGGCGCAAAATACCCTCATTATGGCTTTGAGGTTCATAAAGGATATCCCACTCCTTTTCATAAAAAACAGCTTCAGATTCACGGAGCATGCCCACTTCATCGCCGTAGTTTCAAGCCGGTGTCTCAATTGCTTGGCACCGCTTCTGCACACGCAGAGGAGAATGCTCGAGAGTCGTTACGAAAAAGGCCTGCAGTTTGAGGAATCGGCGCGCCGCTGGTTTGAAAACTCTCAGGAAGCCCAATTCGTGGAATCTCGCTTTCGTTGCCGGGTCGGCGAGATTGATTTGATATTCTTCATCCCCAGTGTCCGGGAGTTGGTATTCGTCGAAGTTCGAGGGCGGACACGGGCTGAATGGGGGAAAGCTTTTGAAAGCATCACGACTCAAAAGCTCAATCGCTTGAAGTCCGCGATTCGGTCCTATTTCTGGCACTCCCCGCGCGTGAAGCAGTTGGGAGCGCGCTCGATTCGCTTGGATATTCTTTCGTGGGACCAGGGAGTCTGGACCCATCTACCCAATGTTTGGATGGATTAGGTCAGTGAGTGGAGGAGTCCTGCCCTGGGGCGCAAAAATCGAAAGGCTCCTGCTCATCGAAGGCGCGGATGATTTTTTGGAACTCGCTTCGCACATTGAAATACTGGGGTTTCACGGAAGCGCTCGCGTTGAATTCCTTGAGCGTTTGCACGAAGCTTGAAATCCCGCTTGAGCCCACGAATTCAAGCTGCTTGAAATCAAAAATGATTTTTTTCGGAATTTCATCGGTTCGGGCATTCCTGAGAATCCGCGCCAAATTTTCCCGAAATGGAGCCTGCGCTTCATGATCGATTTTCCCGTCTAAGCTGACCACGATCGCGTCGTCCGTTTTTTTAATCAAAGTCTTCATAGTTGGCTTTTGCCCTTTCGTCCCTTTCTGATTATGGTCTGGGACATCATGGAGACCAAGAGGCAAGTTTTGCCGCCAGGATTATGGGTAGTCGCCACGCCCATCGGGAATCTTGAGGAGATGAGCCCGCGCGCTCGAGCCGCTTTGGAGCAGGCAGAGATCCTGCTTTGCGAAGACACACGAAGAACGCTCCAACTCATTCAGGCGCTTGGACTCCAAGTTCGAGGGAAGCTTGCCCGATGGGACGCTCATCGCGAATCTCAGGCGAAGTTGGAGGAAGTGCTTTCGGAGCTCTCTCAAAACCATTCTCATGCGCTCGTAAGCGACGCGGGAACCCCGGGAGTCTCGGATCCCGGCGCGCGCTTGATCCGGGCGGCGCTTCAAAGGGGAATTCGAGTTCTCCCGATCGCGGGGCCTTCGGCGGTGAGCGCTTTTTATTCGGTGAGCGGGCTGTCAGGGGAGGGGTTTTGTTTTCGTGGCTTCTTTCCCCGTAAGGAGAAAGAGCGTATCGCTGAGCTGGTTTCCGCGCAGAAGATAGGCCCGCTCTGCTCAATCTGGTTTGAAAGTCCCGAGCGCATTTCAGAAAGCCTGGCCTTGATCGCAAGGGAGCGCCCGCAAGCGGAGTTGACGGTCGCCAAAGAGTTGACGAAAATTCATGAGAGGATTTTTTCGGGTTCCGCCGCTCAGGTGTTTTCAGAGGTTTCAGGTTTGAGCGACCTCGAGCTCCGGGGCGAGTGGTGTTTCGGGATTGTTATGGAGACTGAGCAAGCGCCATTGCCTTCGGAGTGGGAGCTTTCACTCCGGTGTTTGATCGATGCGGGGGTCGGGGCCCGGGAAAGCAGCCGCTTGGTGGGCCGGTATTTCAGTCTCCCTCAGAAGGAAATATATTCCACATATCTTAAATTGAAAAAAAAGTGAGAGAGGGGATTGACCGCGGCCCGCACTCGCGTACACTTGAATTGTGTGGTTGTGGTACTGAGTCCATGGACGGATTCATCGCGACGAGACTTCGATCGCTCTTGCGGGCCTCAGTGAAGTTAGGATGACGCAACACTGGGGCTTTTTTTTGGAAATCACTCATGCCTACGCGAAAAATCAACGCAGTCCGGCGGGTTGAACGACGCGCCAGGCACCGCTCCGATTCGCATCGCACACCCGGCGCCCCGGATGCCAAAACGGCGCTCTCGCGCCTCAAAAAAGTCGAAGGAGAGATGGCGGCCGTACTGCGGCAGATGCACGAAAAGGTGCGTCAACTGGAATGCCTGGGACAATTCTCCAGTTTGTTGAATTCCAGCCTGGATCCTTCCGTAGTGCGAGAGAAGGCGCTCCAGGCCACTTGTCAGCTGCTTCAGTGCGAAACAGCCTCCCTTCTCCTGGTGGATGAAACCAAGAGCGAGCTGTATTGGGAGACCGCGCTCGGAGATGCGGGCCAAGAACTCAAAAAGAAAGTTCGCTTGCCCATCAATGATCGTTCGATTGCAGGTTACGTCGCTATGACCGGGGAGAGCCTGATTTTGAATGATGCGGAGAATGATCCTCGGCACTTCAAATCTTCGAAGGTAAAGACCGAGTTTAAAACTCGGACCCTGCTTTGCGTCCCGCTCCGCTCGAAAAATAAGACCATCGGGGTTTTGCAAGCTTTGAACAAAATGGAAGAGTATCCTGGCGCGACTTCTAGCCATGACTGGCCGGACTTTCAAACGGAGGATCTGGCGATGCTCGGTTCTCTGGGGAATCAAGTGGCCATTGCAATTGAGAATTCCAATCTCTACTCGGATCTGAAGAAAAGCTTTTATGACACCGTTGAGGCGTTAGCCGAGGCGATCGAGAAGAAAGATCGCTACACGGGCGGCCATACGAAACGAGTCGTCTATTATTCCCTGTGCATCGCGAAGTACTTGAACCTCAGTGATCAAGAACTGGAGCGGATTCGCTTGGGCGCCTTGCTCCATGACGTGGGTAAAATCGGCATTGAAGACAAGGTTCTGAAGAAACAGGCGCCGTTGGATCCCCAGGAATGGAAAGTGATGCAGACCCATCCCGAGCAAGGCTATGACATCATGGGGCGGGTCGAGAGCCTGAAGGACGTGATCGGGGGCATGCGCTATCATCATGAGCGATGGGACGGCAAAGGGTACCCGGAGGGGCTTAAAGGAGTGGCGATCCCATTGATCGCCAGGATCATCGCGGTGGCCGATACTTATGATGCGATGGTGAGCACGCGCCCCTACCGAAAAGGCTTGGATCCCAAGGTCGCGTTTGATGAAATCGTTCGTCACCGAGGGACTCAGTTTGATCCGTCCGTGGTCGATGCCTTCGTGGAAGCCTTTCAGAGAGAGAAAATGGGCAAAGGCTCCGGGGGATCTTCGCTCTCGAACTGTGATTGATTCCTAGAGCATAGCCTGCTAATTTTTCAGGCTTCTATGCCTTGGTTTGATGACCTAAAGACGCCTAAAATCAAAACCCCGGTTTCTGAGCGGAGCTCAAAAGTTCCGGAAGGCCTTTGGTTCAAATGCGACCGTTGTTCTGAGATCCTCCAATCCAAAGTTCTCAAAGAGAATTTTCAAGTTTGCCCCGAGTGCGGCTATCATTTTCGGCTTTCAGCAAGTGATCGCATCGCTTTGCTCTGCGATGCAGGGGGGTTTGAAGAATACTCCCATGATCTTGTTTCGAACGATCCATTGCAGTTTGACGATCTCAAGCCCTATCACTCTCGTCTCAGGAGCTCCGCGCAATCCACCGGAGTGAGCGACGCTTTTATCGCCGGCAAAGCGCAGCTGCGCGGATTACCCTATCACTTGGGAGTTTTTGAATTCCGTTTCATGGGGGGGAGCATGGGAGTGGTCGTGGGGGAGAAGATCACCCGTCTTTTTGAAGCAGCCTATTCCGAGCGGCTTCCCGCGGTGATCGTCTCCTGCTCCGGAGGAGCGAGGATGCAGGAAGGCATCCTGTCCTTGATGCAGATGGCGAAAACCACGGGTGCATTGACTCAGCTGCGCGCGGCCGGGATTCCCTATATCTCAATTCTGACGGATCCGACGACCGGGGGAGTGGCTGCTTCGTTCGCCATGCTGGGGGACGTGATTTTGGCTGAACCTGGGGCATTGATCGGGTTCGCGGGCCCCCGGGTGATTGAGCAGACGATTCGCCAGTCGCTGCCGGAGGGCTTTCAGCGGAGCGAGTTTCTTTTGCGGCATGGATTCATTGATCGCATTGTCCCCCGCGGAGTTCTTGCTGCAGAGCTTCATCAGTGGATGTGGCGCCTCGGTCGGCAAACATGCCGGTTTCCGGGCATGGATTAGGTCAAACGGGTGCATTTGATTTTCGCTGCAATCGTTTGGGTGGGGATGATCGGCGCAGGGCAGATGGCGCTCGCCGCTCAAGAAGCACGACCCTTGCATTTCTCAGGAAATCTTCAAGTCTGGGATCGCAAAACAGACCAGGTGGAGTTGATCGGAAACGCCATCGTGCGGCAAGAAGGCGAATCGCTGACCGCTGATTACGTCATTCTGAATTCAAAGACCAAGAAGCTGAATGCGCGCGGAAATTGCCAGTACATGACCAAAAGCCTGGTCATGCGCGGCGAGAAGATGGATATCGACCTCAATGCGCGCACCGGCGTCCTCCTCAAGGGCCGGGTATCCGACGAAAAATTTTCCCTAGCTGGCGATCGAATCGAAAGATTATCCGAGACGAAATTCAAGACCCAATGGGGGGAGTACAGCACGTGCTGGGACTGCCCCCAGAGCTGGGCCATTCAGGCTGAGTCTGTTGAGTTGGAGTTCGATGGCTATGCCTTCATGGACAACGTCACGATAAAAATCAAGGATTCCCCGGCGCTTTGGCTGCCATACCTGGTTGTCCCCATCAAGACCCGTCGGCAGACGGGATTTCTCTTTCCCTCGTTCCGGTTTTCAGGGGCGCATGGATTCGTTTTTGTCATGCCGTTTTTCTGGGCTACGGGGCGCAGCACGGATATGACCTTCGGCGCCGGCACTTACTCCAAGAGGGGAACTCGTTTGGAGTGGGAGGGGCGTTATGCTTTGGGCGCGCGCAGCGTGGGGCAGGCAAACTTCTGGTACATGAGGGATCGAACGTTCAAGGAGAGATCCAATCGTTGGGCACTGGATTTACGTCAGTCGCAGGAATTAGCCGAGGGCTTGGACCAAAAGCTGAAAGTCCAGGACGTCAGCGATAATATTTATCCCACCTTCATCGGGGACGTGAATCGCAATGGGGAATCCTACCTTTCCTCGGATCTGATTTTTTCCTATTCTTACTCCAATCTCAGTTCTTACCTTTCCATTCGGCGATTTCGAAATCTGCTCAATGCAAGCTCGGATCCGACCGCAAGGAAGCTGAAATTCGATCCCTCAGCGGTGCAGCAGATGCCGAAAGCGTTCATGACCACCAATGATCAGTTCTTGTTCGGGAGCGCCATCGCCACGGGGCTGTCGCTGGAAGCGACGAATTTCAGCCGGGGCGCGGGGAGTTTTTCGAAGGACGGCTCATCGCTGGCGACCGCCCCCAATAATCCAGGCGTGGATCCAATCCGCAAAGCGACCCGAGCTTCGATGACTCCCTCGCTTTATACGACCCTCCGGCCGTTTGACGCGGTTTCTCTGGTGCCCTCGCTTCAATATCGGGGTTATTTTTACTCTTTCCACAATGACTTGCCCGGGCTGAACCGAGGCTACCTCCAGCTTCAGGTAGACCTCTCGACGCAGCTGGAGAGGATTTATTCTTCTACAGTACCGATTGAAGAGAGTAAGTCACTCCTCACGCCCAATTCGCCCCGGCTCTTCTTGAGCGAAACCGCGGCCCAGCAAGAGTCCGCCGCTTCAGCTGTGGAGACGCAGACGCGCCGGATCAAGCACTTGATCCGACCAACGTTGAAATACTCGCTGATCCCGTACATCAGGGAGGACGAGAAGCACCCTTTCATCGAGCAGACTCGGCTCAACGCGGGCTACAAATTCGATAACAACGATATCGTCCCGTACGACAACAGTCCGAGCAATGTGAACTATTACTACGCGCAAGGGAACGCGCTCGCCTATGGTTTCACGTCGCAGCTCGTGAAGCGTCAGGGCGGGTATAATCTTGGGGAGCCCACTTACGCGAAGATGATTGAATGGAGCGCGGGGCAGGCGATCAACTTCAGGGAGTATCATAAAGACGTCCGTAAAAGAGAGCCCTTCTCCCGAATCTATTCGCTCCTTGACTTTGATTTGGGACGCTACACTTCCTCGACCACTTATTACTATTACCCGTATTTTCCGGGATCTCGGCAGGCCGTCAGCACGATGCATTCTTACGCGTTCGAGAGGTCGATCCGACAACGCGTCCTCACTTTTGATCGCAGCGTTTCCTTCGGTTACGCCTGGGATCGCGTCGGCTGCACGCGCTCGGATTGCGGTACATCGAACTTCACGGAGACGATCAATTACTCACTTTCGGATTATTTCCTGCCGTCAGTCACTTCCACCTATTCTTTCTTGCTGAGGAAATTCCTCGGAGTGAGCTCATTGCTGCAGTTTCAAAGCCCCTCGCGATGCTGGAAGTTCTCAGTGGGCGGAATCTACTCGTTCGAGCGCCGCGAAACCGTGTTTTCCGTGGATTTGGCTTTGAATCTGACCGGCGACGGCTTCGGGAGCGTCTCAGAATTTGCAAATCAATCCCAGTCTCGGTAGAAGATCACTTCTATGGGCATATCCTCTTCGCAATGGCTGCAATCCTATTCAAAAGTGGCGAGCACTCACTTGAATTCGCTCGTGGAGCGCAACCGTTCCGCGATGGACGCGGTGGTCGGCCGGCTCGTTGAATCGATTCTCGCGGGCCAAAGCCTGTTCGTGTTCGGCAGCGGGCATTCGGCTCTGTTTCCGATGGAACTCTATCACCGCGCGGGAGGGGCGAGCTTCGTGATTCCCATGGTCGCGGAGTGGCTGCTTCCCACCGCGGGACCGAAAGTCGTGCGCGCTTTTGAGCGTCAACCCGGCTCCGCCAATTTGCTCCTGGATCGGCATCAAGTGAAAAAAGGGGAGATGCTTTGGATCGCCTCTCAATCAGGCATCAATGGCTCGGTAGTGGATTTCGCCATGGAGGCGCATCGGCGGGGGATTTTCACGGTGGGTTTCACCTCGCTCACCCACAGTCAAAGCGTTCCCTCGCGTCATCCTTCCTCTAAAAAGCTTTTTGAAGTAGTCGATGCAGTTATTGATTTGGGCGGATTTTCGGGGGATGCGTGCGTCGCCTTGCCGAGCGGGATCTCGGCTGGGCCGCTTTCAACGCTCAGCATGACATGGCTGGGGCATTCGCTCCTGGTGGCAGCTTGCGCGGAGCTCGAAGCGCGCGGCCAGCCCTGCGTGTACACGAGCGTGAATACTCCTGAGGGAGAGTCGCGGAATCGCTCCTTGGAAGAGCGCGCTGCGGAGCGGGATTTCGCACTCCGTTAAAGCCAATGCTTTGGCATTTGTGCGATCGTTAAAGAACGATTAAGATGAAGAAGAGGATGAGAATCTTACTTTCCAATGATGATGGAGTGCATGCCGCAGGGATCCATGCGATGGCGCGTGAGCTCAAGAAGCTCGGCGAGGTCTGGGTGGTGGCTCCGCTCGAGGAGAAGAGCACGACAGGCCACTCTTTGACGATTCACAAGCCCCTGCGCATCATCAAAATGGGGCCGCAGTTTTTCGGGGTGAGCGGTTCCCCCGCGGATTGCGTGTATTTGGGGGTTCGCGAGGTGATGGGAAAAATCCCGGATCTCGTCGTTTCCGGGATCAACCGGGGCTCGAATCTCGGGCAGGATGTTTATTATTCAGGCACCGTCTCGGCAGCGCGCGAAGCGTGCATCATGGGAATCCGCTCGATGGCGGTGAGCCTCTCCGTCGACTTTAAAAAGCCTCACTTGGAGAGCCAGTTGCATTATGGAGCCGCGGCAAAGGTGGCCCTTCAAGTGCTGAAAAAAACGGATTTCAAGAAATTGAGCGATCAGGCGCTTCTCAACCTCAATGTCCCGGATCTTCCTTATTCCAAGATTCGGGGAGTTCGGCTTGCGCAGCAGGGATTCCGCTATTACAGCGGTTCAATCTTGAAGAGAAAAGATCATCGGGGAAAAGATTATTTTTGGGTGGGCGGACAGTACAAGGGGTACCAGAAACGCTCCGGAACGGATTGCCATGCGGTCGATCAAGGCTACGCCGCTTTGACGCCGCTGAAGTTGGATGCCACGGATACGGAGAGCTTGGGCAAGCTGGGCCACTGGTTTGATGCGTTTCCGGGGTGTGCGACATGAGGGGATGGAAACTATTCTTGAAGTCGTTTCTTCTCCCCGTCAGCGCGCTCGTGATCCTGAGTTCTTGCGCTTCGAAGTACGCGGTTCAATCCGACCATGAAGGGTTGCTGGATCGATTCGAAGGGGAGCGCAGCGGCGATTTTTCCTCATCTGAGGGAAAAATCGGCGAAGGCGCGGTTCGTCCGGGGAATTCTGGCTCCTCAAAAAATAATCCCGCATTTTTAGGTTGGCCCTTGAATGAGATGGAAATCACTTCCCCCTTCGGAAAACGCCGGGGACAGTTTCATGAGGGCGTGGATTTGCGCGCGAAGAAAGGGACTCAAGTCTACGCGGCGCAATCCGGTGAGGTTCTTTACGCGGCGCAATCCATCCGCGGTTACGGAAAAATGGTCGTAATTCGACATCAAAATGATTGGGCCACGGTTTACGCTCACAACTCAAAAATCCTCGTCCAAAAGGGCCAGAATGTGGTGAAGGGCCAGCCCATTGCTGTTTCTGGGGACTCGGGCCGTTCCAGAGGCGCCCATCTCCATTTTGAGGTGAGAAAAGGCGTGGTGGCGATGAATCCGCAGACCATCCTTCCGGCGCATTCCGACCGAATCGTCATCGCCTCCGCTGCGCCGCTTGCTGTCCCGGCCGCTGCGGCTACGGCGGCGGCTGCAGTGGCGAAGCCCCGGCGTTCCGCGTCTGCGAAGAAACCCGCGCGTTCGGTCGCCTTGGCCTCAGCGGAACTTGTGGAGCCGAAGACCACCCCCAAAAAATCAAAGCTTTCTTCTCAGCAAAAACGGCCGTATAAAGCCCGTCGTGCTCGCAAGGAGCGTCTCGCCAATCGGCGGTATGCCCAAGCGGCCATCGCGCACCCCGCGAATTCGAAGCTGGAGCCGTAGTTAAATGGATATAACGGCTGTTTCCTAAACAGCTATTACAGGTTCGATTCCTGTCGGTTCCGCCATTCTTCTTACATTTTTATACACCTCTGTTAGGCGCGTGGTGAGCATCCATGCTCCTTACGCTTGCCATCGTGGCAAGCGCTTTTAGCCCGCAGCAAGGACTATAAAAGTATACGCAAAAAATGGCGGGCTCTTGCAGAGGATGAAACGCGCAGCAGCGTTTCGTGCAGGCAAGCTATTCTAGAAACTCAAATTCTTGTGAATCTAATGAAGAGCGCCCCGGGCTTCTTTTTGGGCATTTAGCTTTTTTCCCGAGCGGGGATTGCCTTTTGCATACGCAAGCGCAGCGAAAATAAGAGTACAAAGTGGTGTTCCCAGCTTGAAAGTAGATTTCCGGCTGAGCAAGCTCTTTTGCCCAAGCTTTTCTCACCGTGTTTTTTCCCCCGCAACTCACTTCACAAGGGCTTTGACCAGCCCAAGTATTCTCCAAGAAGATTTTTTCATGCTTTTGACTTTCTTTCATACAGGTTTCCGCGAAAGTCTTTGCGTCACGCACATCTGCGCTATTATGCCCTCCTCTAAAATAAGAGAGGTAGTCCCCGCTTCCATCCGTGGCGCAATGGCTTCTCATCGGCTTCTGATCCGCGGCAAAAGATGAGGTGCTAGCGAGAGAAAGAGATAAAAGGGTCAAAAATTTGATTTTCATCATGAGATGCTACTTACTCTGCCCAAACTCGATCGCCAAGAGAAAAACCGAAAGCGCGCCGATTCCCCAAAGCAGTGGCGAGATCTCTCTCCTGCGCCCTGAGACGGCAAAGAGCACGACGTAGGAGATGAATCCCCAAAGCAGTCCCTGGGTGATTGAAAAAGTCAGGGGCGTGAGTGTCAGTGTGAGAAATGCGGGAATCCATTCCTCGGGCTTCTCGGTTTTGAGATCCAGCGCCGTCTTGAAGAGCATTCCTCCGATGAGGATGAGCACAGGAGCGGTGGCGTGGGCCGGGACCATCTCGACTAAAGGACCGATGAAAAAGCATGGGATGAAGCAAAGCGCGGTGACGACTGCAGCGAGTCCGGTCCTGGCGCCCGCTTCAATGCCCGCCATGCTTTCCAGATAGGTGGTTCCTGAAGACGTTCCAAAAAGACCCGCCGTCAGCGTGGAAAATGCGTCTACGATCAGCCCCTCTTTGAGGCGCAGGGGCTCACCTTGAGGGGTTTGAAGCCCCGTTGCTTGCGAAACGCCGACATAAGTCGCCACAGAGTCAAAAAGATCGGTGAATAGGAGTGAGAGGATGGTGGGAAGAAAGCTCCATTTAAGGGCTCCCCAGACATCGAGCTTGAAGAACACGCTTTTGAAATCCGGCGGGGAGAACCAATGCGTGGGGGCGTGCGCCCAGCCTTTGATCAGGCTCACGGCGGTGATCAAAAAAATTCCCGCCAAAAATGCGAAGGGATTCTTTCGTCGCCACAAAGCGATCGTCAGGACGAGGCCGCCGAGCGCGACGGCTGCAGAGGGATTGATTTTTCCGAGGCGGACCAAGTTTTCCGGATCAGCGGTCACGATTCCCAAAGTGTGAAATCCAATCAGAGCGAGCAGCAGCCCGATGCCGGCTGCCGAACCGATTCGAAGCGAATGAGGGATCGCCAGCGCGATGCGCTCCCGGATCGGCGTGGTGGAAAGTAGCACGAAGCAAACGCCCGCCCAAAACACCATTCCCAAGGCCGTGGGCCACGGAATCTGGCGGGTCAGGACCAAGGAGTAGGTAAAAAACGCATTGACGCCCATGCCGGGAGCCACCGCATAAGGGAGTTTGGCGTAAAGCCCCATGAAGAGCGTCATGCTCATGGCGAGGAGCACGGTCGCCGTGAGCACCCCTGAGAACGGCATTCCCGTGCCTGCAGAGGCGAGAATGGCGGGGTTGACGACGACGATGTACGCGATCGTGACGAATGTCGTAAAACCGCCAATAATTTCTCGCGTCATTTCCCGTGTCCTGAGCCGGGTCGTTTTTCTTGCTGATTTCATGGGTAAGATCGCTATAACGCATTGTCGCTTGAATGGAAATCACGCTAAAATCATTCCTATATGGCCATGGCTACCGAAACGTGGAATCTGATTCAGCTGCTGCAGTTTTTCCTTCCCAAAGTTTTTTTCGCGGTGATCTGCGGAGGGGTTGTGGGGTTGGAACGCGAGCTCAAGCATAAGCCAGCCGGCATCAAAACCAACATCCTCATTTGCCTGGGCTCCGCCCTGTACACTTCGGTTTCCATTTTGATTGCCACTAGCCTCTCCGGGCAGGGATACCTGGGGGATCCAGCCCGAGTAGCCGCGCAGATCGTGCCGGGGATCGGGTTTCTTTGCGGGGGAACCATCATCCAGGCCCGAGGAACGATTTTGGGCCTGACCACTGCAGCGACCATCTGGGTGACGGCAGCGATCGGTATCTGCATCGGAATCGGCAGGCCGGACATTGCGGTGGCTTGCACGCTGACCGTGATTTTGGTGCTGGTGGCTACGAATGTTTTTGAGGACCGTATTTTAGGGCGCTCCATGAGCTTCGCCTGCGAAGTGGTGGTCGACGACCCGACTGGGCAAGTTCGGATGGCCATTCATCAAGCTTTGGCTCAAAACGAGCTGACTCTGGATGATTTTGATTTGTCATCCCGCGGGGTGCTCAGCGTGTTGATGTTCAAGTACAATGGCAATCGCACGGACAGCAAAAAATTCATCCTGGACCTCTGGAGCACTCCGGGGATCCGGGAAGTCCGCCAGCTTTGATCGACAAGGGACCCCATGATTCAACGAAGAATATTCATTACTGGGAAGGTTCAGGGAGTGGGATTTCGAGCGGGACTTCTCGCGGAGGCGAGCCAGCACCGCGGCATCCATGGTTTCGTGCGAAATCTTTCGGATGCGCGGGTCGAGGCGGTTTTCGCGGGCGATGAGGTGCCAGTCCTTACGCTGCTGAACTGGTGCACCCATGGCCCCCGGAGCGCGGAAGTGAAGGAAGTGCGCATCATCGAGGAGCGGATCGATGAGTCATTGCTGAAGCAGGGGTTCTCCATTCAGCGGGAAGGTTCGGAAAAGCCGCTATGAACACGGCCCTCACCTCGGTTGAGCCGGATTCGCTCTTTCGAATCAAGGCGATCCACATCACCGAGAAATTGAAACTTAAGGATCTTCGCGAGAAGTTCGGGCGCGAGCCCCTCGAGTTCTCGAATTACGAGATGGTGATTCGATATGGGGAGAATTCCTATCTCTTCATTTACAAATACGGGTCGGCCGTTTTTTTCAATGTACCCGAAGAGGCGCAGGAAAAAGCGCTCGGCGCGATCCATGAATACCGGGCTTCGACTGAGCAATCCCGGGCCACCGATGTTTTCTACATTCAGCGGCAGGAGGCGGGTTCTCTTTCCGCCGTGGGTGGGGGGAGTTCTCACTCCTTGAATCGGGTTTTTTTCGATCGAGTGCTCGTGACTGAAGTCACTTACCCCATCGTCAAGATCGTCTGCATGCTTTTGGCGGAGAGCACCGCGCTCGAATACTACGAGAATCTCATCGAGAATCTTTTGGAAAAAACGAACGCATTCTCGAAACGCCTCCTGATGAAGGGCAAAATCCTTCAAAGCTCCGAGGAACTCATCAAATTCATCGGGATGTGCCTCGATACGAAACAAGAGATTATTTCAAACCTCTATATCGTCGATTCCCCGGATGAGACCTGGGAAAATGTCGAACTTGACAAGTTGCATCAGGAACTCAAGCTGATGATGGATGTCGATCTTCGTTACCGTGCGCTCGATTATAAAATTAAGATCATTCAAGAAAGCGTGGAAGTGATCGTCGATCTTTCGAAGTCGAAACGGGAAACTCTGCTTGAAATGACGATTATTCTGCTGATTAGCTTCGAAATCATCCTTTCCATCATCACAATGATCTTAAAAAAAGTTTACTAATCCCTTGAAAAAGCTATACTTTCTTAGATAATTTATTTTGATTGAAGGAGTGAAAGTCCGATGACCAAAGCGGATTTAGTCAACATCATCGCCGAAAAAGCGCAGCTTCAACATAAACAGGCTGAGGTCGTGGTGAATTTGATCTTCGACATGATGTCGGAATCCCTCAAGAAGGATGATCGAATCGAAATCCGCGGTTTCGGTTCATTCGTCAATCGGAGTTACGGGAGTTATCAGGGGCGCAATCCAAAGACGGGCCAGATCGTTCAAGTGCCCCCGAAACGAGTTCCTTTTTTCAAAGTAGGAAAAGAGCTCAAGGAGATGGTGGATTACTCCCAGGCTCAAGAGAACTCCGGCGCTCCCAAAAAAGTCAGCGATTGAATCCGTACATCACCCCCGCCGCTCCAGCGACCAGCAAAAGGCGATAGACCGTGTAGGAGAGCAGGGTTTTTTCTTGAACATGCTTCATGAAGCTCCCGATCGCCAACAGTCCTGCAACCGTGGTGATTCCCAGGCACAAAAGAAATGAAATCCAGCTGATTGAAGGATCAATGACGAGCGGATGAAACTCCGCGTCACGCAGCGACTGAAGCCATTTGAAAAAGAAAACCGGGATCAAGCAGTAAAAACCGAATTTGGCAGCGGCATCGCGTCGGTAGTTCCTCAAACGGGAGCCTAATAGCACGCTCCCCAATTGTCCGACCCCGGGGATGACCGTTAAGCATTGAAGCAGGCCCACTAAAAAAGAATCCAGGCCATTCCAATCGAAAATTCCCTTTGATTTTCTTGAGAAGTAATCCGCAAGAGCGAGAAAAATTCCGAACACCCCCAGCGCGATCCCAAAGGAAACGAAGCTGAATTGCAGCATGGGCAAATTGATTTTTGGGAGATAATGCAGCAAAACGGCCTGAGGCAGCAGCGCGAGCAGCAAAAACAAGGGGAGCTTTTCGTCCAAGGTCATGGGGCGCTTGCGGTAAATGAGAATCTGCAGAAAACAAGAAACGACGCTTGCCAGATCATGCCTGAAGTAAATAAAAAGCGAGAGGAAGGCGCCGAAGTGAACCGCGACTGCGAATGCTTTGCCGGGCTCCGGGAGGCTCAACACTTGCGCGGTCAGCGAGGTCAGCCCATCCCCTCCGCCCAGCGGCAGGAATTCCCCGAAAATATGCGCGATACTCAGAAATAAACATTGAATGGCGGTCATGTTCTTCCCACTCTAAACGCACCGGAGGTATTTTAAAAGCGCATGAAAATTTTAATCACCGGTGCTACCGGGTTCATCGGCCGCCGATTGTGTCATCGGCTTTTTTCGCAAGGGCATTCGCTCGTTCTTTTGGGGCGCGATTTGAATAAGCTGAGGCGCGCGCTGCCTTTTCCCGAAAATCAATGTGTCTTCCAGGAATGGCAACCTCAAAAAGGAAATCCTTCCCCAAAAGCATGGGAAGGGGTGGAGGCCGTCATCCATCTCGCGGGTGAATCGATCGGAACGGGTTTTTGGAGCCGTAGGAAGAAAAAGGAAATCCTCGATTCCCGTGTCCTGGGGACGCGCCATTTGCTCGCGGCGGTCCGTGAGCAAAAAACAGTTCGGGTTTTCATCGGAGCTTCAGCCGTGGGTTATTACGGGGATTCGTTTGAGAGTGAGTTCACGGAGTCTTCGCCGCCCGGGGAAGGTTTTCTTGCGGAGGTTTGCCAGGCTTGGGAGTCGGCTGTGCGAGAGGGCCTGAGCGAAGAGCCGCGGATTCGATCCGTAGTGCTGCGATTTGGGATCGTTTTAGGGAAAAACGGCGGGTTGCTTGGGCAACTCATTCCCTGGTTCAAGGCCGCTGTTTTTCCCGCCGGCGATCCCCATCAGTGGATGAGCTGGATTGCGATCGAGGATCTGGTGAATTTGATTCAAACCGCTGTTCAGGATTCGCGTTACTCCGGGGTATTGAACGCGGTAGCGCCCCATCCGGTTCAAGCGCCCGAATTTTACCGGACTTTGGCTCAGGAATTGAGAAAGCCTTATTTTCCGCTTTTTCCGCCCCGATTCATTCTGAAAGCAGCGCTCAGGGAAAAGTCATCGTTGGTTTGCTCCAGTCAAAAAGTCATTCCCCAGGCGCTTCTTCGAGTGGATTTTCAATTCCAATGCCCGACTTTGCAGGACGCTATTGCACGGGAGTGCTGATTGTCGATGGGGGAGCGTGCCAAAGGAGAGATTGATCTAAGAGTTCCCTTTGGTTTCGCAGGATGCGAACCTTCCTTTTGGGTGCAAACGCGCTTTGATCCTGAGCGCTCCGACGATCTGCCTGATCGAGGATGTTTCTAGCGGTTTCAATGAGTTTTATAGCGAATTTTGCCGTGAGTTCTTCATCCATCTGATCCAGGTCTCGGGCTTCTTTTTTAACATCATCGGTCTGATTTTTTATCTTTCTCAAAAATGAAGAGGGCTTGGTTCTTTGTTTGAGAGCCTTCAAATTAATCCACCCCATCTCAACCACGGTTAAGCCCTCTTCGATGGAACGAGGATCTTGTTTCTTTTTTACGACTAAGGGTTGAATCCCAACGCTGCTCAACAAAATGAAGCCGCTCAAATCCAGCCCAACTTTCTGAAGCAGTTTTTCGAGGATTTTTTTGTAGCAGTTCGGGTAGTTTTCCTCAAAGCTGACGCCTGGACAAAAAAACCCTGGATTTCGCTCGAAAATAGACTTCAGTTTCAGGAATCGGCAGTGTTGTGATTGAAGAAAATGGGTGAGTTCTCGAGTCAGGGGAGATAGGGGGATGGAGGAGGGCAAGCTTTGACTCAGGTCTTGTATTTTGCATTCTGGGTTGGAAGCTAAAATGGAGCTGAAATGTACGGGCCACAGCGATTCGCTTGGTGAGCTTGCTCTAGATTCTAGAGAAAAGCATAAAAAAAGAAGGGCTATAAGAAGCGAATGAATGCGCATCTTATTGACTATACTGAGGGACATTGCTTACTTCAGTCAAAAGGGGATTTTCACATGAATCATCAGTGGATATCGGTTCTCGGCTTCGGGTTGGCGGCAATGTGTTTTTCCTGCTCCACCGTCATGACGCCGGATGGGGGCTCTTCCTATGCGCCCAAAGGATCGCAGAAACAAGGAACCGTGGCTTACAATCCGGACGGCTTCACGGAGATCGTGCAAATTCGCCGCAACGACGCTTTGAAGTCGATCTACGCCATGTGCGGCAACAGCAATGAATATGAGATCCTCAAAGAAGAAACACGCGATAAGAAATCGGAAGAGGGTGGAACGGTCGCAACGATGGGAGCTTCTCGGCTGAGATTGATCACTTATCAGTGCAAAAAGTAATTTTTGGAGGTGACGATCGGATTCGAACCGATACAAAACGGTTTTGCAAACCGTCCCCTTAGCCATTTGGGTACGTCACCTCATCGGCTTCGCGAAAAACATAACGTCTTCCGCCAAAAAAGAGAAGGCCCCTTTCGACTTTCGCCAAAAGGGGCCTTCCAATTGAAGAGAAGGATCCGAGGGGACCCCCCTTGAAAGGAGTAATGAAGTTCTTCCCGGAGGAAGAATCGTCTTTGGCAGCCCGGCTAGCATGAACTGTCGGGGTAAGTCAGTTCGAAGCCCCGATGGCTTTGCGTCCCGACCTTTCGATCGGTTTGCCTTTTTCAAAGAGGGTGTTGGTGGACACCCACCTCTTCAACATCAACCCGCCTCCCTGGATTGATTAAGCTTAAAACTTGAGTCTTTTAATTGTATCGCAATGCAGTATAAAATCAATCCCTGTAAAACATGCTTAAAAATCAGGCTATTATAATCAATTGGAAACGATTAAGGTCATTTCTATGAGGGGATTTTTTAGTTTTTCCTGCGGTCTCATGGGGCTATTTCTGAGTTTTGCGGGTGAGAATTTATGGGCTCAAACGGGAGCTGAGATTCAAGAGCATCAGGAGAAGACCTTCCCGCTTCGCTCTCTAGTCGCCCTGGAAATTCATAATTTTCATGGCCCGATCATTATTCATGGCACGAATCAAGATCGAATTCGGGCCGTGGTTCGCTGGCGATCCTCAGCCAGTGGGGTGCGCTTTCAAATTCACACTCAGAGTTACCGCGACCGAGAGATGGGGCTTTCTCTGATTCCAGCTCCTGCCCATTCTCAGCAAAAACTCACCCCTGCCACCCTTGAAGTTTTTGCTCCCGCTCAACTCGAGCTCGCGGTTTCGACTCGTGATCAAAAAATTCAGCTCATGGGCTGGCGTGGTCCCGCATTATTGAAATCAACGAGCGGGGCGCTTCTGGCTGACGTGGTTTCCTCGGATCGTTTTTCGGCGTCGTGCCTGGATTGCACGATTCAACTCAAGCAAATAAACGCCACGCTCCGCGTAGTCAATGGCTCTGGTCCCGTTTCGTTGGAGGACATTCAGTCCAAAAAAATTTTTGTGGAAACTCGAGAAGGCGAAATCACTCTTGAAAAGATCAAATCCGCGACCCAAATGTATGTGACTAAAACTGGGAATTTAATCGGTGCCCAACTGGGCGGCGAAATTCAATTCCAAACGGTTTCGGGCATGGTTCGGCTTAAAGAAATCAGCGGCTCACTCAATGGGCACACACAAAGCGGAGCATTAGAATGCTCTTTTCGTGAGTTTTTAGCGTCTTCTCAAATGGAATCAGAGAGTGGTGATGTTCACTTGGAATTCCTTCAAGGCGTAGCTGTTGAAATGGACCTTAAAACTGCGCAGAGCTTGATCCAGCTCCCTGCGGAGTGGGCTGCTCTTTTTTCGAATGACGCGAAGAATCAGGTGTCTCAAAATGTTGTCCATGCACGACTGGGGCGGTTGGGCCCGACTTTAAAAGTCGCTTCAAAATCAGGGATGATTCAAATTCAAAAAAATTCGAAGAAGAATTGAAAAACCAGCTTGTCTTCCGGATCGGGAACCCCTATATAGACATCCGTTCATCGTTCTTTGAAAAGTGTAAGGAATAGAGAGAGAAGAAGGAAGGGCTCCGGAAGAG
>CAZLYB010000007.1:0-119015 GCA_964563795.1 uncultured Bacteriovoracaceae bacterium
GATCTATGCTGGTCCTCGCCCGCATCTACTGGTGAAAAGCGGTAAGCACCAGTAACGCCATTCCCACCATGAGCAGGTCCTCGACCAAAGTGACTGTAGACATGGGAAGATTAAAAGCTGTTCCCAAGCAGGCGCACTTAATTTTCTGTTTTCGCATGAGGCTTTTGATAACCCCAATACTGCTAACGGACATCACCACGAGCGTTGCGACATTGGTAAACGTGGGTGCGAGACCCGAGAGGTAGAGCACTCCCAAGCTCAATTCAATGAAGGGATAGACGTAGCCATATCCCGCCCATCGCATCGCGATTACGTCGTAAGAAGCGTAGGACACTGCGAAGCCCTTTAAATCAAGAAATTTGAAGAACGAGAAAATGAGAAAAAAGCTGCCCATGAAAAAACTCATGAGCCCTGCCCAGTCAAATCCACCAGCTTTCCATCCACTCAAGGCAGTCGCTCCGATTAAATAGGCTGCAATCAAAAGAAGCGGAAAATAGGTTTTTATTTTCTCGCGGAGAGTTTGGGTCGAAACGGGCTGAAGAGTCGATGTCGATAACTCCTCGTACACTTCAAAACCGGCCTTTTTGACAGCTTCCCGAATCTTTTTTGGATCGACGTGATGGCCAGAGACGGTCAATGGCTTCTTTTCGTCGTCTGTGTCCACCTTCCAGTTTTCAATTCCTGATTCCGCGTTTAAAAACGGAGTCACTTTTTCAATGCAGCTTCCACAGTGAAGATTCGTCTTAAATGTTTTTGTTTCCATATTCATCTACTTTGAAACCTTCTTTACTTGAACTTCGCTTTCGCGAATCCATGCAGCGATGGCCGACTTTTCCTCCTCAGTCAGCTTCGATCCAGGATGCATAATACGATACCGAAAGGGCGGCATGCTGCCTTTTTCCGCTGATTCTCCGATTGCCTTTAGGTCTTCAGCCACTGTCCCATGTCCCTGAAACGGAAAGTCTCGGGTCATGTCCAGATGCTCTTTTGCTTCTGTCACGTCCTTTTGAATCATTTCTTTTACGAACGGAATTCCGCTGTACCAAGGAAGCGAACCGCCTGAAGCATGGCAAGAAAAACACTTGGCCTCAAAGATGGGTCTAACGGTTTTGAGGTAGTCTTCGTTAACCTTTCGGAGAATAGCCTTCTCGTCTTCCTTCACGATCTCGGGCTTATGAGCAGCGCCGTGATGATCCGCTCCGTTATGTGCCCAAGCGAAACTTGCAGTTAAAATTAAGGCGCATGCAACAAAGTGGGGAAACCTAGAATTGGAATTCAATGCCGCCTCCAAGACTGTCGTTTGTCAGCATAAGCCCCGCGGACCATGCCCACACCGGAGAATACATGAGCGATACTTCGAACTCGATTGGATGCGCTCCTCCTTGATCCCCAGGACGCCAGGTAAAATCAAGGTCTGAAAAGACGGTTTTGGTCCACTGGAATTTACGTTCAACATCGAGTCTGAACTGTCCTTCGTGGTTCACGAGGAGGTCTGTCTCAATCATCATGGGCAGGAAATGTCCCACGCCAACGACCCCGTGAAATTTCTCACCATAAGAGGTTCCGCCCACGATTAAGTTTGTCCAGTTACCAAACCAGCGGCGGTAAAACAGGTCACCCTCGTAGTCCCAATCGTTCTTAAAATTGTAGTCGAAATTTTTCCCGTGAATGTTGGCCGTTTCAAATCGAGCGGAGATTTCATTCCAGCTTTGCGAAACTCTGAAATTTCCTTCCATGTGGTTAGAGGAAACCTCGGCCTTTCCGCGAGTGTACCAAGGGTCATGCATGTGGTGATCTTGGTGATCGAGGTGAGCTGCCTCACCCTCAAGTTTGAAGTTCGAGTAGCGCACAACGCGCGCCATGCCTGTATCCATGTGATAGAGGTTATGGCAGTGGAGCATCCATTGACCCACTTCATCCGTGTAGAATTCAATCGTGCGGGAGCCCATCGGAGGAACATCGACCGTGTGTTTCCACGGCGAGTAGGTTCCGTTTTCGTTTAAGACCCGAAAGAAGTGACCGTGCAAGTGCATCGGGTGATGCATCATGCTGTCGTTTTGGTAGGTAAGGCGAACGATCTCGCCAGGATTTACGGTGAGCAATCGGTCTTCGCTGATCGTTTTCCCGTTGATGTGCCAAACGTAGCGTCGCATGTCGCCGTTTAAAACGAGTTTCAGCTCGTGGACTTTCGCGTCTTTCGGAAAATTCATGGGCGTCAGAGCCTTCAACTTATCGACCGTCAGCGAATCAATGACTTTTCCGGAATTCGTTGTCATCGGAGTTGCGTCGGCTTGGGTGTGATTTGAATGATCCTCTGTCTTCGATGCGAATTTTTTCTTCTCGTGCTTGGAGTGATCCATTTCCGGCATTTTACTGTAGTCCATTTTGGAATGATCCATTTCACCCATTTGGCTGTGGTCCATTCCCTCCATGTTGCCATGGTCCATACCCTGCATTTTTGAGTGATCCATGCCACTCATTGAAGAGTGATCCATCCCGTGCATGCCGTGCATTGAGTGGTCCATCGTGGTGTAAAGGTCGGGCTTCGGAACGTCACGAGCTAAAACTTTCTCTCCCATGCCGATAAATGCAGAAGCTTGTCCGGTTCCGTCTTGAACGGTGGCACGAAGCTCGTAGTTCTTGTGATCCGGAACGGTGAAAAGAACGTCGTAGGTCTCGGCCATTCCCATTAAAAGCTCATTGGCCATCGTCGGCTCAATATCCGTACCGTCTGCCGAAATTACTTTCATCGGAAGGCCACCAAGAGAGATGTGGAAATAACTTGAAGCGGCGGCGTTGATAATCCGAATGCGAATTTTTTCTCCGGAATGCGATTCAATGAGCTGGGATTCACGCTTGCCGTTAATTAAAAAAGCATCGTACCCCACGTCGGAGAGATCCATTCCTCCCATCCGTGTCCACTCGTTTTTGAATTGATTCATCAGCTTGCCTTGGCTGAGAGCTTCAAAGTACGAGCGCATGGTGCCTTTTTTATAAAGGTAGTAATCGCCGTCTTTTTTTAGATTCCGAATAATCTGATCTGCGTTCTCGTCCGACCAGTCGCTCAAAACTACAACGGCTTCTTTATCCGCTTTGATCGACTCTTTTTTCGGATGAATGACGATGGCCCCGAAGACACCCTTTTGCTCCTGGAGCATCGTATGGGAGTGATACCAAAAGGTGCCGTTTTGCCTGAGTCTGAATTTGAAAGTGCGGGACTTACCCGGATAGATCGGCGGAGTGTTTACGAACGGAACTCCATCTTCAAGTGGCGGGAGCAAAATTCCGTGCCAATGAATGGAAACATCCTCATGTGAATTTTTCAGTTCGTTACGAACCGTGATTTCAGCGTCATCACCTTCGGTGAACTCTAAGGTTGGAGCAGGAATACCGCCGTTTACGGTGAGCGCGAAATCCACTTTCTTTTTCCCGCTCATGTTGACGGGTTGATTTTGAATGGTGAGGTCGTACTTAACAGTCTTTGCGTAGCCAATGACCGGAAGAAAAAAGAAGGCGATCAAAAATAGATTTAGCATTAGTCGTTTCATAAATTCTTAATACGACCCGCTGATTTATTTTGTGACAAGCGAGACATATTATTTACTCCAATCTTTTAAAAATTAGGCTCATCAGCTCTTGCGTTTTCTTTTCCATTTCCGCCGAACTTTTTGATGCCATCGCATCCGTGACGCATCCTTTGAGATGCTTTTCAAAAATCGCGCTTTCAATGGCCCGCAAAGCCGAGGCGACTGCCTGAAATTGAATGAGGATGTCTACGCAATATCTCCCATCAGAAATCATTCTTTGGATTCCTGAAATTTGCCCTTCCACTCGCCTCATTCTAGGGAGCAGTGCTCGGTAATCTGGATGAGCGTGAGCCTCATTCTCTGTTTTCTGGCCAGCGCAATGGCTGTCCTTTTTCTTTTTTTCCTGTTTTCCAGGCTTGTCACTCTTCGACATGAGTCTCCCTCAACTCCATTTCAAGAACCAGTGGATTTAATGTACCCCCTGGGGGGTATAATCGCAATCGAAAAATAAACTAGTGCCTAATCCTCTCGAAAGCTGGTTGCTCGTTAAAGTCCAAACTTCATATACATGTGAGAAATCATCAGCTGATTTCGTAGAGCAATGGTAAAGGATTTTCGGCCATAGATAAGTAGAGAAAATGACCAGTGCCCTATCAAAACAGGGATAATTCCACAAAACAAGTATGCAAGCTGAGTCAAGTGATTGACAAATGCTATCAATTCTATTATTCTAGAAATATGGAAATGTTTGAGACCACTGAAATATTCTCTTCACTCTCCCAGGAAACCCGGCTCCGGGTTTTTAGACTTCTGATTGAGTACGGTCGAGATGGCGTGATGGCGGGGAAGATCGCAGACGAGTTAAAGATTCCAGATAACACCCTCTCATTTCACCTTTCCCATATGAATCGTGCAGGATTGGTCACCTCGAAGAAAGAGGGCCGGTCGGTGATCTATTTCGCTAATACCGACTTAATGGATAAACTCATCTCATTCATTCAGGCGAACTGTTGCGTTCGTGAAAAACCCAAGGGCCGCTCGCGGTCCCGTAGCGAAAGGAGGTGCTAATATGAAACGCTTTCATCTTCACGTAGGCGTCAAAGACCTTCAGAAGTCGGTCGCGTTTTACTCGACTCTTTTCGGGCAACAGCCAAAGAAACTCAAAGAGGATTACGCCAAATGGATGCTTGAAGACCCTAGAATTAATTTCGCGATCTCCACTCGAACGGGCGAACAAGGCGTCGATCATTTGGGCATTCAGGTCGATAGCGATAATGAATTCGGTGAGATCACTGAACGTTTAAGAAAGGCCGATCTAGGCGTTTATGATGAAGGAGAAGCCACCTGCTGTTATGCCGAGTCGAGCAAAGCGTGGGTGCAAGACCCTTCGGGCGTTGCTTGGGAGGCCTACCGCACAATGGCGGACGCCGAAGTTTTTAGCCGGCAGTCGGAATCTCAGGAAGACACTGGTTGTTGCGTTTCTGATACCGATGAATCTACGAACAAATGCTGCGGGTAGCAGACTATGAAGATTCTCTTCATGTGTGTTGCTAACTCGGCTCGAAGTCAGCTCGCGGAGGGATTAGCCCGCCAGATGTTTCCTCACGCTGAGATTCAAAGCGCCGGCTCTCAGCCAGGACAGCTCAACCCCAACGCAGTCGATGTTATGAAGGAAGTCGGAATCGACATCTCTCGCCAATATTCCAAATCTGCGAATGATCTAACGCCCGACTTTATCGCCACACTAGACTACATCATCACCCTTTGCGCCGATGAGGTTTGTCCCATCCTAGTGTCGAAGGCGAAGAAACTTCATTGGCCGCTGACCGATCCGGCAACGAAGGAACCGATCTCGGAAGACGAAGTACTGAAGAAGTTTCGCGTCGCACGAGATGCCATTACGGAAAAGCTTCAGGGTTTCAAAATCGAGACCGGCGCATGATTGATTTCTCGTTCGCTAGCAAAAATGACGAGCCTGAGGTTGCTAGGCTATTAGGGCGTTCGGAACTCGCCCCAGAGGGGGTTCGATCTACCACGCAATTCTCATCGCACTGCCCGTCTTCGTCCATTTGTATGAAGAAAGACATTGAATGAGGAAAGCCGCTGCCGAATTCTTAGGGACTGCTGCTCTGCTCGTAGTTGTCGTAGGTTCAGGGATCACGGGAGAAAGCCTGTCTCAAGGGAATCTGGCTGTCGCCTTACTCGCCAACTCGCTCGCAACGGGTGCCGGGCTCTTTGCGCTGATCCAAACCTTTGGTACGATCTCTGGCGCTCATTTCAATCCAGCCGTGAGTTTCGTGGAATGGCTTTGGGGGAAACTTAGCGCGCGCGAGCTAGGATTATATCTTGTAGCTCAAATCATGGGTGCGCTTACCGGTGTCTTAACTACTCACGTAATGTTTGGACAACGCCTCTTTCAGCTTTCGACACACAACCGTGGTGAATTTAGGTTCGTATTTTCCGAGGTCTTGGCAACCTTTGGTTTGCTCATGGTCATTGCACTTTCTGGAAAGCGAAATGTCGAGACGACTCCTTGGGCAGTCTCGCTCTACATTACGGCTGCCTACTAGTGTACTTCGTCCACTTCGTTCGCCAACCCCGCTGTCACCATCGCCCGGAGCTTTACCGATACGTTCTCCGGTATCCATTGGACGGGAACTCCAGCGTTCATCGTTGCGCAAGTGATTGGAGCGATAGTTGCCTATCAAGTTACCAAGCTATTTTTAAAGAAGAGTGACTTATCCTAGTTCTCGGCAGTATCACCTAACCCCGAGGGCGCGATTCAAAGAGGTCAGGTTCACGAGTCCATGAGCGCGAGCATGGCCAGACTCTTTATACATTGTCATCGTGGTTTCACCGAGGCCGCCGATCAGAGCCAGGAAAAGTGCCCACTCGAAAGCGCTGCGGATGATGTTGAATAGGTAATTCATAAAACAGACTCCTTTCTTAGATTCACTCTGAAAAATCTGAAGCTTACTCTTAGCAAGTCGGACTTTCTAAAAGTGACAATGTAACTTTATCGAAGACACGCTTTCGATACAATCGAAAAGTTACAATGTAACTTTTTCTTGATAAACTAATCCCTTACAGATTACCTTGGGGTTGTGCCAAGGAACCTACCGTCACAATCTCGAATGAAGGAATGCCAGCGTCTCAAACGCTTACGAACCTCGCTCGACCTCACCCAAAAAGAGCTGGCGGAGGAGTTTGGAGTGACCGCTGGAGCTATTACTCATTGGGAGTTAGGGGATAGGACTATCCCTGGTGCGATCATTCGCCTAATCGAAATATACGAATCAGGAGCAGTAGCCCCAAAACGCGCCAAGAGGCGCACCTGAGATCTCCCGCCCCGAATTCCCCCTCGAAGAGACCGCGATCCAGTCCGACAACTTTCCGACAGAACTCCGACAAAGCACGCTGACAACGGCTGTTGGAAACTGACGTTCGTCTCAGGCCGACTGGCTAAACCCCTGAAGCCATTGGTTTGTGGTTTCAGGTATTTGTTGAGTTGTGAGGTAAAAATCTAAAAGAAAATTGGTCGGGGCGGCGGGATTTGAACCCACGACCCCTTGCACCCCATGCAAGTGCGCTAGCCAGGCTGCGCCACGCCCCGACGCTCAAGAGAGCGTTAAGCTATGCGAGGGCACTGGCAAAAGCAAGTCACAAAACCGTGAAATGGCGAGGGAATGGGAACGAAAGTGAATCCTGATCAAGCGGTCGTTGCGACCAGCTGAGTGGGCAGGAACTCCAGCCCGCTAACGGGCTGCCAGCCGCTTTCCACGATTTCATAATGCGCGGGATTCGAGAAAACCTGCGCAAGCAGCTTGGCGTGGACTTCATGGCCGGAGCGATGCAAGCGAAATCGGCCCAGGATCGGGTAACCCGCGAGCTTGAAATCCCCGAGAGCATCAAGCACTTTGTGACGAATGAATTCATCGGGATAGCGCAAGCCTTCAGGGTTCAAGACTCGCCCTTCATCAAGCACGACCGCGTTCTCAAGGGACCCGCCTCGCGCCAAACCGGCGCGGCGGAGCTTTTCAACATCCTTGAGAAACCCGAAGGTGCGCGCTTGGGCGAGATCCGACGCAAACGAGCTCTTGCCTTCGATGTAGTGGAACTCTTGATAGCCAATCGCGGGATGATCCCAGTCGATTGAAGCTTGGATTTCGAATCGATCGCATGGCTCAACGATGGCCCATTTTTCAGCGAGCTTAAGCTCGATGCGCTCTCGGATTCGAAGGAATTTTCTTTTTTGCACCTGCGATTGAATGCCCGCCTCAGTGATCGCTTCGCAGAAGGGAGCCGCGCTTCCATCCATGATGGGAATTTCGGGTCCATTCACTTCTACGCAAACGTTATCGACTCCCAAACCATAAAGAGCGGCAAACAGATGCTCCACCGTGCTGATCCGAGACGCACCCTGCCCTAAAGTAGTCGCAAGCTGCGTATGACTGACCTGAGAATAAGTCGCGGTCAGCTCAGGGCGATCCTTGAGATCGGAACGAATCAGAGTCACTCCCGAATTGGGGAGCGCTGGATGCAAACGGATTTCCATCGTCTCCCCGGAGTGCAAGCCAATCCCCTGGAGAGTGACTGATTTTTTGAGTGTTTTTTGAGTCTGAATTCCATCCATAGGATCTATAAAAACCTCTTCAAAACTTATGAAAAGCAAAAGATATGCCAATCTTTAGAGTTTGAGGAATTTTTAAAAGCTGAATTTTATTAGCTGGTTATTAATCAAAAAACAATGACTATTCGCATTAAAAAGAGGCCTGTGGATCTCTATCCACAGCTTTCGACGCATCAGTGTGTAATAAGAGAGACAACTCCGCCAGCCCTAGGCATTCATACGCCATCCGGGTGGCGACACGCCCACGCGGCGTTCTCTGGAGCAGCCCTCTTTGAATCAAGTAGGGCTCGTACACGTCTTCGAGAGTATCGCGCTCCTCCCCCAACGCCGAGGAAAGCGTTTCAATTCCTACGGGCCCGCCTTCAAACTTCTCAATGATCGCGCTCAGGAATTTTCGATCCAAGGTATCCAATCCCCATTCATCGACCTCAAAGAGTTTCAGCGCATTTTTTGCGACATCGCGGTCCACGACCAAAGATGGCAGCCGATCCTTTCCCCGGGCCCGTGAGGACCCTTCCTGACCTAAAACCTGCGCGTAGTCGCGTACCCGCTTCAACAAGCGATTTGCGATGCGAGGGGTGCCTCGCGCTCTGCGCGCAATTTCCTGCGCCCCCTCGACTTCAAGCTTCAAATGAAGGAGCTTTGAGGAGCGAAAAATAATCCGCTCCAACTCTTCAGGGGGGTAAAAATCCAGACGAAGCTGCACCCCGAAGCGGTCTCTAAGGGGGCTGGAGAGCAATCCCGTTCTCGTCGTTGCCCCCACCAGAGTGAACGGAGGCAGATCCAAACGAAGCGTCTTTGCAGAGGGACCCTGCCCAATGATGAGATCGAGCTTAAAATCCTCCATCGCCCCATAAAGCACTTCCTCAATGGATTTTTGCAGGCGATGGATTTCGTCGATGAACAATACGTCCCGTGGCTGAAGATTCGTGAGGATCGCGGCTAAGTCCCCTTTTTTTTCGACATTGGGGCCCGTGATCGCATGAATCTGCCCTCCCATTTCGCGCGCTATAATATGGGAAAGGGTGGTCTTGCCCAACCCCGGAGGACCGGCGATCAACACATGATCGAGCGCTTCTCCCCTTTGGCGGGCGGCTTCCATGGTCAAGCGCAGGGATTCTTTCACTTGCCCTTGCCCGATGTATTCCTCTAAACGCGCCGGGCGGAGGCTCCGATCCAGACTCTCTTCCACTTCCCGACTCTGGGCACTGACCAAGCGATCTGGAGATGTTTCTTCCATTTATGACAATTCCCGCAAAGCTGATTTGAGTAGATGAGGCAAAGGCTGTTCCGGCTGCTCAGCGAGCAAGCGATGAAGCAGCGAGGTCACTTCATGCTCGCGGTACCCCAATCCCAAAAGCGCCGACTTCAGATCCTGAAACAATTTTCCTGAGGCATCCGACTTTCCCGTCATCGGCGCCAATCCTGCCTTTTTAGCTGACCTTGCGAGCTTATCTTTAAGTTCCAAGATGAGGCGTTCCGCCGTTTTTTTGCCGATGCCAGGGAGATCCGTCAAAAAAGTCTGGTCCCCGCTCAAGAGCGCATCAATGAGCGCCGAGGGGCTCGCCACCGAAAGGATTCCCAGAGCGCTCTTAGGCCCGATCCCGCTCACGCTAATCAAGGCGAGAAAAATTTTTTTCTCCTCAGCGGTGAGAAAGCCGTACAAATCAAAGGCATCTTCTCGAATGTGAGAATAGATTTGGAGCTCCACCGTTTGACCTGAAATGACATTCAGGTAATCAGGCTGCTGCGGGAGATGCACTTCATATCCCACCGCCGAGCTTGAAAGCGAATCCCCCACTTGCAAGATCGCCCGCCCCTCTCCCGCTTCAAGGACGGTCCCCTTGAGGTACCCAATCACGGGGAAGAATCCTTCTTCAGTTTAGGCTGCCAAAGATGCTTCAAAGAATCCGCGAGCCCCTTCGAGGAGCGAGAAGGGCGTGAGGAAGACTGGGCGCCCCCCCGTCCTAATGAAGCAGCCCCCATGCTGCGATGAGCATGGCAAATGGCCAATGCCAAGCCATCCGATGCGTCCCATGTTTCAAATTCCCGGGCTCCAATCAAAACCTGCACCATTTTCGCTACCTGACTTTTATCCGCGCGTCCATGCCCCACCAAAGCTTGCTTCACTTCGGTCACGCTGTACTCAACGATGGATAAGGAATGAATCATCGCCGTTAAAATCGCCGCTCCTCGAGCTTGTCCCAGCTTTAATGCGGAAACCGCGTTTTTAGCAAAGAAAACTTTCTCAATGGCGACGACCTGAGGGCGGTGCTCGAGAATGACCTCCGAAAGCAAGTGATGCAGCGCAAGAAGCCGCTCTTCAAAAGGCAACTCTCCCGAGACGGCCGCATCCATCAGCTTCAAAGTACCATGAGAAACGTGGCGCAATTGACTGCCCGCTAAATCAATGCAGCCGTACCCCGTCAGTCGAGAACCTGGATCAATGCCGAGAATTCGCATCTCGGCTTAATTGTATCGACTGAGAGGCCTATCGTAAATGCGATAAACCTTGGAGCGCTCCCCGCACATGAGCTCCAAGGCCCGGGTCATGGGACGATTGTCTTCGAGAATCCAAGAGGCTTCTCCCACTGGGCAACCTCGAGCAGGGCCACGCTTGAAATACTCGGTATAAAGAAGAGCCCCGATGGAATGCTCTCGGTATTGCTTCTTGATACCCAAGGTCAGGATTCGGCAGCGGTTGATCACTTTTTTTCGGCCGGGACCTTTGAGATTCCAAAGCAGCTTGAAAAGACCGAACGGCAGGAGCTTCCCATCTGAAACCTTGCGAATCGCTTGATTGACGTCGGGAAGCGTGAGCGCGAAACCGGCGGGCTGACCCCCGACCTCCGCGATCAAAATCAATTCAGGATCCAAAATCGCTTTCATTTCCTTGGCCATGTACCGGAATTCTTCTTCATTCATCGGCACGAAGCCCCAATTGTCTTGCCAAGCGTCATTATAGATATCGAGCAGGATATCGAGCTCTCGATCGAAGTTCCTCAAATTGAGGGTTCTGAATTTCACAAGCCCGCCTTGCCGCAATTTCTCCGCCTGGGCGATGAGCTTTTCCGAAAACTGGCTTTTCGCGGAATCGATGTTGTAAGCGAAAAGATCCTTCGTTTTTTTGAAACCTTCATTCTCAAGCAGAGCCGCGTAATATGGAGGATTGTAAGTCATCATCACCGTGGGAGGGTCATCGAACCCTTCCACCAGCAAGCCGCACTCATGATTCGTGCTGGGGTTCACGGGGCCGCGAAACTTTTCCATGCCTTCGGACTGAGCCCATTTTTCGACCGCGCCGAACAATTGATGAGAGGCTTCAGGATCGTTCAAACATTCAAAAAATCCGAAAAAAGCGACTTTCTCCTTGGCGTAATCATTGTGGAACCGGTCAATCACGCCGGCGATTCGCCCCACGGGCTGTTCATCCCGATAGACCAGCCATGCTTTGAGCGTGGCATGCTTGAAAAAAGGATTTTTTCTGAAGTCGAGCAGCGCGCGCATCGAAGCTCGAAGCGGTGGGACCCAATTCGGGTCGCCTTGGTAGACCGACCAGGGTAATTCGATGAACTCATCCCAATCCCGCTTGGATTCCACGGATTTCAAGCGAAGCGATGATTTCATAGGGAGGCCCTTGCGGCTCCTTTAAGCCGTTGCTCGAGCGCCGAAATGCGCCTGAGCTGAGGCAGAGAGCTCGTCCGAACGGCTCTCATTGCCAATGATTCCAAATGACTTCCCTAGCTTTTCCAAGGTTTCCAGGACGTAGTCAAGATCGGACTCAGTATGGGAAGCCATGTAACTCGTCCGAATCAATGCGCACCCTTCGGGAACTGCAGGTCGAACGACGGGCGTGGCGAATACTCCATGCTCATAAAGCTTCTGAGTTAAAACGAACGCTGCTTGATCATCCCCGATCAGAAGAGGAATGATGGGGGTCTGACTATTCAAAGTGCTGAATCCCAAGCGCTGCAAGCCCGCGCGCATCTTACGGACGTTCTTCCAAAGATTTTCCAGATGCTCGGGCTCTTTCTCCACGATATTGAGGCACTCGAGCACGGTTGCTGCGGCAGAAGGCGGCATCGCAGCGCTGAACATGAAAGGGCGCGCTTTATGACGGATGTAATCAATCACGTCATGAGATCCCGCGATGACTCCCCCGATCGAAGCGAAAGACTTGGAGAAAGTCCCCATGACCACATCAGCGTGGCCCACCATATCAAAATGATGTTCCGTACCTTGTCCCTGGGGTCCTAACACTCCTAATGCATGGGCATCATCAATATAGATGCGGCAGTCATAACGACGAGCCAGCTCAACCGCTTTGGGGAAATTAAAAATATCCCCCGACATCGAGAATACACCGTCCGCGACGAGGATTGCGCCTTCATATTTATCGCGCGTTTGACTCAGGACGCGTTCCAAATCCTGCATGTCATTGTGGCGAAATTTCACCGTATCACCGATCGCCATCCTCGCGCCCTCAATGATGGAGGCATGATTTTCACGATCGTTATAAATGACGTCATTTCGCCCTACGAGGCTTGAAAGCGCCCCGAGATTCGATAAAAAGCCCGTCGCAAAAACGAGGCACTTTTCTTTTCCTAGATACCGGGCCAATCGCTCCTCAAGCTCCTCATGCAAATCAAGATTGCCATTGAGGAAGCGGGAACCGGTGCAGCCCGTTCCATATTTCTGAATCGCTTTTTTCGCGGCTTCAATGACTCGAGGATGATGGGTCAATCCGAGGTAGTTATTGGATCCGATCATCACTCGACGCTTGCCATGAGATACGACGGTTGAGCCCGTGGTCTCCGCAATGGGGCGAAAGAAAGGATAAAGTCCTGCGGCTTGAGCGCGCTTCGCATCTTCGTATTGACGACATTTTTCAAAGAGATCTTTTTGACGATTCATGATGCCAGTGTAAATACCTGCAAGAAATAGTCAACAAGAGAAGTGCTTTACGCGGTAAAAAATACAGAATGAAGAGAAACTGGGAAATTACTTACGCGGGCCAGAAGAAGAATCTTCTATTTTTAAAATGTACCCTGCTCCATAAATCGTTTCGAGCGGATACTTAAACCCTTTGATTTTCTTACGCAAGTTAGCCATATGGGTATCAACGGTGCGGTTTGTCACTACTGCATCCGGCCAAAGATCGCTTAAAAGACGGTTTCGATCGACCACCACATTAGGGTGTTCAATAAAATAGCGCAGAAGATCAAACTCAATCTGAGTCAATTTAACTTCCTCGCCATCCAACCAAATTTGAAACGACTTGGGATCGATCTTGAGATTGGCGACTTCTACTGTCTCTTCGAGCTTACGGTTGAGTTCTCCACGTCGAAGACGCGCGTTGATGCGCGCAAGCAATTCTCGGATTTGAAACGGCTTGGCCATGTAGTCATCCGCCCCTAAATCCAAGCCCTTTACACGACTATCCAAACCCGCTTCGGAAGTGAGCATGATGACCGGTAACCCTCGTGTCGCGGTTTGTTCTCTCAACTTCTTCACGACTTCAAACCCATCCATATCAGGCATGTTCAAATCGAGAAGCATGAGGGCAGGCTGCTCTTTCACGGCCATTTGAATCCCCTCACGGCCATTGGAAGCCTGAAGGGGCTGAAAATGCGGGGTCAGCATCTCCGAGATCAGCTTCAAGTTTTCCGCTTCATCGTCGACGATCAAGATCTTTTTCATAGTATTATCCTATCTTTACAAAAGAGCGGATCCTTGTCATGCAAAAGTTTCTTTGAGCTTTTCTCCTCCCAATAAATGGAGGTGAAGATGAAACACGCTCTGCCCTCCGCCTTCATGCGTATTGATGACTGATCGAAAGCCCTGGGGCAACAACCCTCTTTCCCAGGCGATCCGTGTCCCCACTTCCAACAGCTGTGCTGCAAGAGAGGAAGGAGAGTCCTCCTTTGATTCTGCGATGCCTTGAGGGTACGCCTCCGCTAGGGAACGCAGATGCCGCTTCGGAATCACGAGCAAATGGACCGGCGCCTGAGGATGAATGTCCCGAATACAGATCCACTGCGAGTCCTCGTAAAGCCGCTCAGCGGGGATTTCATGATTCACGATTTTGCAAAACAAACAGTCCTTCATGCCTGCACCCTCTCGATATCCGCGCCCAGAGATTTCAGTTGATCGACCAATTTTTCATAGCCCCGATCCAAATGCTCGACTCGATCAATCCAAGTTTCTCCCTCGGCCGCCAACCCTGCGAGGATCAAACTCGCGCTCGCCCGCAAATCCGTGGCTTGAACCGGAGCTCCCGTCAAACTCGTCCGGCCATGAATCATCGCGGTATTGCCTTGCACGGTGATCTCAGCCCCCAATCGCTGAAGCTCAGGAACATGCATGAATCGGTTCTCGAAAACGGTTTCTTGAATCAAGGATCGCCCTTGCGCCAAGCACATCAACGACATGAACTGCGCCTGCATATCCGTGGGAAACCCGGGATAAGGCAACGTCGTCACTGAAACAGAGTGCAACCGATCAGGCGCAGCGGCTTCAATGGCGCCGGGATGGCGCTGAACCAATGCGCCCGCCTGCTCGAGCTTCACGAGAACCGCCTCTAAAATACTGGGCTCAATGCCCTGGACCATGACTTTTCCCCGAGTCATCAGTCCCGCTGAGATCAGCGTCCCCGCTTCGATGCGATCCGCCATGATCGCGTAGTGACACCCGTCCAAGCTCTGCTGCCCTTGGATCTGAATGCGGGAGCTCCCAGCTCCGGCTATTTTTGCACCCATGACGCCCAAAAGTCCGGCGAGATCCGTGATTTCCGGTTCCCGAGCGGCATTTTCAATCACCGTTTCGCCTTTAGCCAGGCAAGCGGCCATCATGAGTTGCTCAGTCGCGCCCACGCTCGGGAATTCCAATCGAATTCGCTCCCCCTGCAGTCCTCGAGGAGCCGAGGCGAGAATATCCCCTCGATCAATCTGAAGCTCAGCTCCCAGCGCTTCCAGCCCCTTTAAATGGTAATCAATCGGTCGCGCTCCGATGGCGCACCCGCCGGGCAAGCTGACTCGGGCCTTGCCAAAGCGAGCCAACAACGGCCCCAAAACCAGAACTGAGGCGCGCATTGCGCGGACCAATTCATAGCAGGCTTCTTGAGTCTGAATCGCATTGGATCGAATCACGACCTCATGACTCTTTAAATCCTCCTCGACGTGCGCACCCAAAAGCTTCAAGACCTCCAACATGGTCCTGACGTCCTGCAAATAGGGCAGTCGACTCAGGGCGCAGCTTTTTTCCGTCAGCAGAGTCGCTGCGAGAATGGGCAATGCCGCATTTTTTGCGCCGCTCGCCTGAACGGTGCCGCTTAAGGAGCGCCCCCCGCGAATTCGGATTTTATTCCTCATACGAGTACGATTAGCACGCGATCATGGCGGTTGAAATCCTTGAAAACCTCAATCCTCTCAAATCCCGCTCGAAAGAGATCGGAGATCGACTGGCTGCGCTCGGGTGGGATCTCCAAAAAAATCCATCCCTTCTTTTTGACGATTTTGGCGCCATGTTCAGCGATTTTTCGGTAAAAAAACGAGGGAGATTCCTCCTCGCCGATTGAAGGAGCGAAGAGGGCCTCACGGGGCTCATTCCTCAATACCTCGTCGCTCACTTCGTCGCTTTGGGCCAAATAAGGGGGATTTGAAATAAAAAAATCCGCTTTTTCAAAGTTCCGCTTCTTCGCTAAATACTTTTCGAAAGGCTCCATCGCATCCGAGGCCTGGGAAACCGACAAGAAGCTCAATCGGCTTGATCGACCTTCTCCCAGATGCTCCTGGGCATTTTGACGGGCGTAGCTCAAGGCCTGTTCGCTTTTTTCTGAAGCGGCCATTTCAAGGCTCGAAAAAGAATTGAGCAATTCGATGGAAATCGCGCCGCTGCCAATGCCCAACTCCAAGCCGAGTAAAGGCCGAGGCCCCATTTCAGCGATCCGCTCCTTCGCTTTGGAAACTAAAAACTCAGTCTCAGGACGAGGGATCAGGACCCCCGGTCCCACGCGATACTGCCTGCCAAAAAAATCCTGAACCCCCAAGATATACTGAAGGGATTCTCCCGCCGCTTTTCTCCGCGCCCAAGCCAAGGCCCGCATTTTTGCCCCTTCAGGAAAATCTCCCTGAAAATCGGCATAGAGGCTCATTCGCGTCACCTCTTTTTGGAGTTCTTGTTGAAGGGCATAAATCAAAATACGCTCGGCCTCACCTCCGTGACTGACGAGCGATTGAATCTCTTGGAAGGTTTTTTTAAACGTCAGCGGTTGCTTTTCAGCATCTTTCACTGAGATGCGCCCCAACCCTGGGATTTGAGCTCTTCCATCTGATAATAGGTTTGCAGCCCCTGCACGATCTCATCGATCTTCCCCTCCATCACCTCGGAGAGTTGATAGAGCGTCAGCCCGATCCGATGCTCAGTGAGCCTGCCCTGGGGGAAGTTATAGGTTCGAATGCGCTCGCTCCGATCCCCGGTCCCGACCATGCTCCGACGGGCGTCGGTCTGGCTCTTCGCCGCCTTTTCCCGCTCAAGATCGAGCAGGCGCGATCTCAAAATCTTCATCGCTTTGTCTTTATTCTTGAGTTGCGAGCGCTCATCCTGGCAAACCACGACGAGTCCTGAAGGCATATGAGTGATGCGGACGGCGGAATCGGTGGTGTTCACGCCTTGGCCCCCCGCCCCTCCCGAACGAAAAACATCGATCCTGAGATCCGCGGGCTGCACCGTGATATCCACTTCTTCAGCCTCAGGGAGCACCGCCACGGTCACCGTGGAAGTATGCACGCGCCCCTGAGCCTCGGTCTGGGGGACTCGCTGAACGCGATGCACCCCGCCCTCCCACTTCAGACGGCTGAACACTCGATCCCCTTGGATCTCGGCGATAATTTCCTTGAACCCCCCCAATCCCGTGGGATTCAGGGAAAGCACGTCCACGCGCCAACCCTGACGCTCTGAGAACCTCTGATATAGCCTGAAGAGCTCCCCGACGAAAAGCGCGGCTTCATCCCCTCCTGCCCCCGCTCTGATTTCAAGGACGACGTTTTTTTGATCGTTCGGATCTTTCGGAAGAAGCAGGATTTGGAGCGCTTTTTCGGACTGGGCGAGCTCCTCTTCCAGGCCACCCAGCTCTTCTCGCGCCATCTGAGCGATTTCAGGGTCCTTTTCGCTGAGGAGTTCCCGATTGGACTCCACTTGCAAACGCAGGTCTTTGAAGCGCCGGTATTCCTGAACGACTTCTTGGAGCTGAGAATGCTCTTGAGAAAGGCGCTTCAGTTCATCGGGGCGATTCGCGAGCTCCGGATCTGAAAGCTTTCCCTCAATCTCTACATACCGACGATCTACGGATTCAAGACGATCGAAAAGCCGGGCCATGATCAAAAGAAGAGAAGTGGTACTTCACGTGAATCGCAGTCGAATCTCGTGAAGACAGGCGGGTGAGCCTTATTTTTTCTTCTTATTGAAACGGCTCATGAAGCGCTCAACGCGGCCTTCCGTGTCGAGGAGCTTAGACTTGCCGGTATAAAAAGGATGGCACTGGGAACAGATTTCCACCTTGATGTCCTTCTTCGTCATGCGCGTTTCAATCACGCTGCCGCAAGCGCAAGTGACCTTGGTTTCCGTGTATTCGGGGTGAATTCCTTGTCTCATAAGATCGACATCCCTATCAAAACCGAGTTTTTAGGTCAACCCCCACCACTCATGCTTTTTACGAACTCTTCATTTGTTTTGCTATGAGAAACCTTATCCAGCAAGAATTCCATCGCATCGATGGTATTCATGGGGTGCAAAACCTTGCGTAAGATCCAAATACGATTGAGCATTTCCTTGGGCAGGAGCAGCTCTTCCTTGCGGGTTGCCGATTTATTCATATCCAAGCAGGGGAAAATGCGTTTTTCCATCAGTTTGCGATCCAGGTGAATTTCGGAGTTCCCCGTTCCCTTGAATTCTTCAAAAATCACTTCATCCATTCGGGACCCAGTATCGATCAAAGACGTCGCGATGATCGTGAGTGAGCCGCCTTCCTCGATATTTCGCGCGGCGCCGAAAAATCGTTTCGGCTTATGAAGCGCATTGGAATCCACGCCGCCCGAAAGAATCTTGCCCGAGGGAGGAACGACGGAGTTATAAGCTCGTGCTAGACGCGTGATGGAATCGAGCAGGATCACCACGTCATATTTATTTTCGACCAGCCGCTTCGCTTTCTCGAGCACCATTTCAGCGACTTGAACGTGACGGGAAGCCTGCTCATCGAAGGTTGAGCTCACCACTTCCCCTTTGACGGAACGCTGCATATCGGTCACTTCTTCGGGGCGCTCATCGATCAAAAGCACGATCAACTTCACCGCGGGGTGATTGGTCGTGATGGCGTTTGCGATATCCTGCATCAAAACCGTTTTACCCGCGCGCGGTGGGGCGACGATCAAACAGCGCTGCCCCATGCCCAGGGGAACCATCATGTCGATGATGCGAGTGCTATAGTTGGTGGGCTGAAACTCCAGATTCATGCGCTGATTCGGGTAAATCGGCGTCAAATTGTCGAAGAGCACCTTTTCAGCGTTCAGCTCAGGCGTTTGAAAGTTGACTTGTTCCACCTTCAGGAGCGCGAAGTAACGCTCGCCCTCTTTGGGTGCGCGGACCGAGCCGCTGATCGTATCGCCCGTTCGCAGGCCGAAGCGGCGAATCTGGGACGGGGAGACATAAACATCATCGGGCCCGGGAAGGTAATTGTAATCCGGCGCCCTTAAGAATCCGAACCCATCCGGCAAACACTCGAGCACGCCGTCCGCGTAGATATGCTCATCCTTTTCAGCCTTCTTCTGCAGAACCGCGAAAATCAAATCCTGCTTTCGCATCCCTCCCGCATTCTCAATGCTGAGTTCACGGCCCATCTCGACGAGTTCGCCGATTTTCTTTTCTTTAAGTTCCTTTAAATGCATGAATTTTCCTTGGAGTGAGAGACGACGAAAATGATCATTGAAGATGATTCGCTTTAGTTTTTAATGAATTGGGCGGCAGGACTTGCCGGCTCCTAGATCATCGAGTTAGCAAAGACGCATGAGGGAGTAAAGGGGGAAATGCCTTGATATCGAATTTTTTATGGGTTCGCTTGTGATTTGAAAGCGACCTCCCTAAACTGAAGTTTAAAGAAGGGGTCCTGACATTGACACTGAAGCGCCTCGTGCTTTTGGGAATAGCACTCTTCATCCTTGGAATCAGTTTAGGTTTGGGAGAGCTTCTGAGATTCTCGAGGACTCCTTTTCGCCCGATCAGTGAAACCCCCGTTCCCAAAACCCTTGAACTCACGAAGGGCACTTCTCTTCATGAATTCGCGGCCATGCTCGAGAAAGAAGAAGTCATTTCCAGCGCCATGCGCTTCGTTTGGTGGGGAAAGCTCACCCGGCAGTGGAATCTCGTAAAAGCCGGGGAATACGACTTCTCAGCCGCTCAAACTCCAAAAGAGATTTTTTCCGTCCTCATTCGAGGATTGAGCAAGGGGTATCCGCTCACGATCCGCGAAGGAATGAACCTTTACGAGATCGCGCAGGAAATGGGCGAAAAAAAACTCGCGCCCACGAAAAAAATCCTCTCGCTCTGCCGAGATCCGGCCTTCATCGCAGGCCTGTGGAAGCAGTTTGATCTCTCTCCCCCCTCCCCCAAAACCTTGGAAGGATACCTCTTTCCGGATACCTATTCCTTTACCAAGAAGATGTCGCCCGAGGACATGGTGCGTTCCATGGTGCGACGCTGGTCCTCCGTTTGGAGCATTCAGCTTGAGGAAGAGTCACGCGCGATGGGGTTCACCCGCCACCAAATCATGACCCTGGCCTCGATCATCGAAAAAGAAACCGGCGCGACGCAAGAGCGCCCCATGGTGAGCTCCGTTTTTCACAATCGCTTAAAGCAAAAAATGAAGCTGCAGAGCGATCCTACGACCATTTATGGGATTTGGGATCACTACCGGGGAAATCTCCAGAGGATCCATTTGCTGGATCATAATCCCTACAATACATACGTCATCGATGCGCTTCCGGTCGGGCCCATCTCCAACCCGGGGCTCGCTTCGATTGAAGCGGCCATCCATCCGACGTCCTCGCGCGCGCTTTACTTCGTCTCGCACAATGACGGCACCCACGAATTTACGGAGACCTACGCCTCTCACCTTGCCGCGGTTCAGAAGTTCCAACTCAACGCGAAAGCCAGGACGGGAAAGAGCTGGAGGGATCTCCGTCATGCCCGTGAAAATCAAAAAAAATCGCCTGGAAAAAATAAATAACGTTTAAAAATTTCACTTATTCAAACGGCCTCTTTTTTGAGCGCCCGCCACGCACTCGCGACGATCAGAAGATACGCTCCCAGCAAAGCGCCGCCCGCCTCAAAATAGGCCGCCATTCGGGCCCCCACAAAATCAAACCCCGTGAAGTTGAAAAGAACGAAGGCCATCCCCAAAACGACCCCTGCCCATCTCCGATTGAGAGCGGATAAAGCGATCGCCGCGGGAGCCGCGAAAATGAAATAGGGTTTCCAGACCAGGTGGGATGGGAGGATGATCAAACCGCAGCAAAGCCCGACCCAAAGAAATGAGGCTTTCGCGCTCTTCGCCCTTGACCCGCAAACCAGCTGGAAAACCAGAAACCCCATGCTTACCGAACTCCAAATCCAAGTCAAAAATCGAATCGCCCCGCCGCTCAAAAGAGGTTCCCCCATCTTGAAAGGCTCCGACCCCAAAGCTTGCACATGAATGGGTTCACCGTTGACGAGATGGCGCAAAACCGCGGCGAAACTTTGGTTATGAGACTCCATGGGAAGACCTTTGGACTCTAAATTCCCCCACCAACGCAGATAATGATCGATTCCTTCCCGGATGCCCTGGAGAAAAGGGGGAAGCAGGATGAGGGCGAGCCCGAGAAGGACGCCCAGGCGCATCGCTCGCCCCCGAGGCGCTCGCGAAAAGCAGGGCAAGATCAGAAGCGGCAGCGGAAAAAGCTTCGCGACCGCAGCGATCGCAAGAATGCACCAAGCGATGAAAGGAGCCCGAGAATCCGCTGATGGGGAGATCCATTCCACGAGCGCCCAAATGCAGGCCGCAAGGATGAAAACGTTCACCTGCCCGTATTGGAAATCAATGAGCAGGGGGCGGGCAACTACTAGGAAGCCGACTTTCACCGCGATCGGATCCAGGTTCATTCGCTTCACCAATAATCGAGCGCATCCGAACAAGGCGGCGAGCTTGGCACCCGTCCACGCCAAGAAAGCCGCTTGAAGCGGCAGCAAGGCCAAAGGGCTGAGGATCCATGCGAAGCCCGGCGCGTAAAGGAATCGATCAGGCGTCGCATGGTAGATGGCCGAGGACCGGCCCGAAAGAACGAATCCCCACGCTGAATAAAAGACGTTGAAGTCCTGACCCCCGCGAGTCAAACCCCAGATGCAACCGACCGCGAGGACGACCAATGCGGCGAAGCTAAGGCAACAGGAAAGGAACTTGCGAATCATTCTTGCAAAATCCAAAGAAGGGATTGCGGTACTCTTCTTCCAATCCAATCAATTTTTTCTTCAAAACTAACTCCGGCTCTTCGGGGTCCAGGATTCCCATGAACCCGCCGATTGAATTCATAGAGACCACCCGATGACAGGGAATCACAATGGGGAGAGGATTTTTTCTCAAGGCCTGGCCGACTGCGCGAGTGGCGCCCCATTTGCTCAGTCGTTGGGCAACCCACCCGTACGTGCGAGTTTCTCCGTAAGGAATGGCCGCGACCGCTTCATAAACTTGCTTTTGAAATTCAGTCCAACAGGACTGGTCATAGAACTCATGATCGAGCGGGGAGATGGGAATCCCCTGATCGAGGTATCCCCTCACTTGGATGACCAAACCGCGGATGAGCGCGGGAAGTTCCTGCTCGCTCTCAACGCTCGGAGGAGAGGGATCCAGGAGATCCAATCTCTGAAGTTGGCCCCGGTCGTTCCAAGAGAGAGTGACTTGCCCCACTTGTGATTGAATCTGAAAACGGCCTGGAAGAATCGTTCTCTTCATTTTCAAGCCAAGTCTGGCACCCCCGGAGTGGAAATTCAATCGGCTTATGGTAGAGGTTGAATCCGTGCTTCAATCACCCACGATTTGGATTCCACCGCTCATCGCGCTCGTTCTCACCTTGATCGCTGTCCCGCTTTCGCGCCGCGCTTTGACGAAGCTGCAGGTCAGGATCCCCTGGGCGCTTTCACCGGCCTTCATTCGATCGGCGTCCTATTTGATCGCGATCGCGGGATTGCATCTCGTCATCCAGACCTCTCCGTTGAGCGCACGAACCGCGCCGTGGCTCGAAAATTCAGCCTACATCCTGAGTATTTTCTTTTTGCTCCTTTTGGCCGACCGGGCGGCCCTCCAAGCGATCCACTGGAGCGTCAACAGGAATCCGCACTCCGCATTCCTGAATCAAGCGTTCATCCCGCTCCTCAAGAATCTCATCACGCTCTTTCTTTTTGTCACCGGCATCATCATGATCCTCAAGCAGCTCCGCTATGACGTGATGTCGCTCGTCGCGGCGCTGGGAGTCGGGTCCCTCGCGGTGGGCTTGGCGGCCAAAGACACGCTTTCGAACATGATCTCCGGCTTCATGCTCATCTTGGACCGCAACTTGCGCCCTGGCGACCGAGTGAGACTTCAGGACGTCGTCGGGGACGTCGAGGAAATCGGATTGCGCAGCACTCGGATCAAGACGCCTCAGGGCAATACTTTGATCGTGCCCAACGCGGATTTGGTGAACACGAAGATCCTCAATCTTTCTCTTCCAAATCGGGAAATTACAAAGACCATCCAGTTGAAACTCGATGTCTCCAATGATTTTGACCGGATCAAACTGCTTTGCATGAACGCTTTGAAGGAGGTGGACGGATTGGTGCCCGATCGCTCCGCCAGCATTCAAATCGCGGATCTTTCGGAAGGATTTCTCCTGATCAACATTGGATTTTGGATCCGGGATTTTGAGAGCGACGGAAAGATCATCACGGAAGTAAACGAAAAACTCCTGAAAATTCTCAAGGAAAATCAAATCGCCTTCGCTTTGCCCCGCGCTTATCCTTCTCTTGTGTCCTCTGCTTCGGCGCTGTAATGTAGCCGGCAACGTGAATCCTGAAACCACCCGAACCCCCGCTCCTTATATCGCCCTCGCCCGCAAATGGCGACCCACCCAATTCGCCGATCTCGTCGGCCAGGAAGCCGTCGTTCGCATCCTCAATCATGCGCTTCAATCGAAACGCCTCCATCACGCCTATCTTTTTACCGGATCCCGCGGCGTGGGAAAAACCTCCATCGCCCGCATCTTCGCCAAAGCCCTGAGATGCCTCCATGGGAAATGGGAAGGGAATTTATTTCACTCCTGCGAAAATTGCTCGGAATGCAGCCTGATCAACCAGGGAAGCAGCGTCGACGTCATTGAGATTGACGGAGCGTCGAACAACGGAGTGGACGCCATCCGGGAAATCCGGGAATTCGCGAAATACTTGCCCGCGAGCGGCGAGAAGAAAATCTACCTCATCGATGAGGTGCACATGCTTTCCACCGCAGCGTTCAATGCACTCCTCAAAACCTTGGAAGAACCCCCCCCTCATGTGATTTTTCTCTTCGCCACCACTGAGCCGCATAAAATTCCGCCGACGATCCTTTCCCGCTGCCTGAGATTTGACTTCAAGAGGGTCGCTCTTCCTCAGATGATCCAGCGCTTGAAGTGGATCGCTGAGCATGAAGGGATAAAGGCGGCTGAGTCAGCGCTTCACGCGCTCGCGCAGGCTTCGGAAGGAAGTTTGCGCGATGCCCTCTCCCTTCTGGATCAAGTCGCCGCTTACGGGAGCGAAGAGATCACCGAAGCCACTGTTCAGGAATGCCTGGGACTCGTGGGGAGCGAAGTTCTCCTGGGGCTGCTCGAGGCGGTTTGCGCCCGCAATGCGCTTTCGGCTCTCGCGCTGCTCGACTCCGTTTACGCCCGCGGGCATGACATCAAAACTTTGTCCCGTGATTTGATTCGCTGGTTTCATTTTCTCATCTTGGCTCAGGTGGGAGCGCCTCGCGCCTCAGCGCGCGAGCTCACGGACTCCCAATGGGAAAAGCTCTTGAATATGGCGAAACTCCGGACGCTTGAGGAAACGGAGCTTCTCTTCCAAGTCCTGCACCAGGGTTTGGAGTGGATCAGCCACTCCCCTCATCCCAAGCACGTTTTGGATGTTTTGCTGATCAAATGCGCGACCGCGGAAGCGCTTGTTTCATTGGAAGATCGGCGGACAAATGAGGCACCCTCTTCTCCGCTCGTGGTGAATTCGCAGATTCAGCGGCCTCTCCCGCAAGTCCCGCAAAAAAAATCCGAGCCCCTTGAACCTCGCGGGGAACCGCCCGCGCCTCTTCAATCGGTTTCTCAGCAGGCCATTCCCGCAGGACCCCTCTCTTGGGAAGGGTTGATCGAATTCATTCGCGTCAAGCGCCCCTTGCTCGCTTCGATCTTGGAGCATGGCTCTGCAAATCTTGAACTGGAGCAAGGTTCGATGACGATCGCATTCCTGACGAAGGACTCCTATTTCAAGGAGCAACTCCAATCCCGGACCTACACTGAGCCTCTCAAGGAATTGACCCAAGCCTACTTCAAGAAAAATCTCAGGATCTCAGTCATCCAATCCGAAGCTTTCGCTGAAGAGAGCATCGCCCTGAAAAAAGAGCGCGTTCTTCAAAAACACATCCAAACGACTCAAGACGCCATCAAGCGCCACCCCATCGTAGCCGAGGCGCAAGCCCTTTTTGGCGGGCAATTGGGGCCGATTGAGCTCAAGAGCAATTCGGAGAATTCACCCCATGCTTGAAACGGGCACATCCAGCCAAGACCCCATTTCTCGCCTCATTTACGAGCTTTCAAAGCTTCCTGGGATCGGCGAGAAAACCGCGGCGCGTCTCGCCCATTTCGTCATCAAACAGGACGCTTCTTACGCCAAGGCTCTTTCCGAGGCCCTACTCCGCGTGAAGGAAAAAATCCAGCTCTGCCGTGAATGCCTGAACCTGACGGATGGTTCCTGCTGCAAAATTTGCGCGCAACCGGCGCGTGACCGCGCTCAAATCTGCGTCGTGGAGAGGCCCACCGACATTTCGCCCATCGACGAAACCGGAATTTACCGCGGAGTGTACCACGTGTTGCACGGGACGCTTTCTCCTCTCGACGGAATCGGCCCCGACGAGCTTAAAATTCGGGAACTGATCGCCCGAGTTCAGCAACCCGCCTCGCCGATCCGGGAAGTCATTCTCGCGCTCAATCCGAGCGTCGAGGGCGAGGCGACTTCCTCTTATCTCTCGCGGCAGATCAAGAAACTGGGGATTCGCGTGACCCGCCTTGCCCATGGGCTCCCGGTGGGGGGGATGCTCGAGTACGCCGATCGGCAAACCATTGGGGAAGCCCTCACGCATCGAGTGGAGATGAATTGAAGTGAGCTTCATTAATTACGCGAAAAAAGAGATCAACTGCAAGATCATCTACTTCGGCCCTGGGCTCAGCGGAAAAACGACGAACATCCAGTACATTTACGAACACACCCAACACGAGCAAAAGGGAAAGCTCGTCACGCTCAGTACGGAGAATGAGCGCACGCTCTTCTTTGACTTCCTCCCGCTTTCGGTGGGGGAGGTGCGCGGATTCCGCACTCGCTTCCACCTTTATTCGATCCCAGGCCAAACCTTTTACGAGGTCTCGCGCCAATTCATCCTCAAGGGCGTCGACGGGATCGTCTTCGTCGTGGACAGCCAAAGCGAACGAATGGAAGCCAATCAGGAGGCTTATGACGCTCTCGAAAAAAGTTTGGAGAAGCAAGGTTATGACTTGCATCGCATTCCACTCGTGTTTCAATACAACAAAAGAGACGTAGGGAGCGCGGTCGCTCTCTCGGAGCTGGAGGCGACTTTCAACCCGAAACATCGTCCCTTTTTCGAGGCGACCGCTCATCAGGGGCAAGGGGTGATGGAAACGCTGCAGTCCATCAGCCAAGCGGTCATTCATGATCTCAAAGGGGGAGAATCAACATGAATCAAGAGCGACTCCGCAAGAAGTTCAAGAAAATCTTCGAGACCCAGAAAAAATCGATCTTATTCAATGATCGCATCGTCCGAGAGGACTTCCTGGTTTGCTCCGACGATCGATCCGATGAGTTGGATCAAGCTAGCACGGATATCGAGCAATCCATGCGCATGCGATTGCGCAACCGCGAGATCCTATATTTGAAAAAAATCGACGAGGCGCTCGCGCGCATCGAGAACGGCACTTTTGGCGAATGCGAGGATTGCGGGGATCCGATCGAAGTGAAACGGCTTGAGGCGCGCCCCACGGCGACGCTTTGCGTTTCGTGCAAGGAGAACCAGGAGCGGCAAGAAGTGCTCACCTGCCATGGGCGGGCATCCAAGAGCCTGGGCGAATCATTCTCGCGCAAGTTCGCTTGACCGAATAAAAAATCACTCCGCTTTCGGCGTTTTTTTCAGGAGAGCGGGCGCGTGACTCGCGATCCACGCGTAAATCCCGTATTTAATGACCCGCGCGAGTCCGACGGATACCGCGACCTGCCAAAGCGCGACGTGGGCGATCGCCGCGATTACGACGGCCGGCTGAAGGGGGATCGGGCTGAAGGCGATTCCGCCCAAAGCCCAAGTTCCCCACTGCTGAAAAAGCTCCACGCACCTCTTCCAAGTTTCGTTTGAGCTTCCCGCCATGAAGTTCCCAAACCATGAGGTGGCGAGCGCCAGCGCCACGGAACCCAGCATCGATCCCATCGCGACCCAAGTCGCCAGGCTCAACCAACGCTTGGGACGGAGCAGGACCAGCGCAATCAGCATCCCCTCAAGAGGCACGATGAAAATGAAGAGATCCGCCGCGGCGATGAAGCAAATGAGGGGATTGAACCCAGGGCGATCCACCCAAAGGCTCAGCTTTTCATAGCATCGATTCCAAAGGCTCCGCTTTTTCATCTCCTCTAGGATTAACATGAAAAAAGCCAGAAGGCTTTTGGCCTTCTGGCTTTCTCAGATCGAACGGGATCGTAATCAGGCTCAGCTGTTGGAAACGAGCGCGAGCTCAACGCGTCGATTGAGTGCTCTTCCCTGGGCGCTGCGGTTCGAAGCGGCGGGGCTATTCTCGCCTTGTGCGTGGATGCGCACTTGATCGGCGCTCGCGCCATTACGGATCAAAGAAGCACGGACCGCCTGGGCCCTGCGCTCAGAAAGGCGAAGGTTCGCTTTTTTTGAGCCGAGCTGATCGGTGTATCCGCTCAGTTCGACGCGGGCTTCTGGATTCTCACGTAGTGCTGCGGCGATCTCAGCCAAACGAGCTTCGTCCTTAGCCTGGATAGACGCGCTGGCTGGGGCGAAATACAGGCCGGGTTGCGAGAGGCTCACCAAGCGGCTGATTTCAGTGCGAGGGCTGAAGCGCGTGGTTTGCTTAGTCGCGACTTTCTCCTCAATCTGGACGGACGTGTTTTCAGCGACTGTCGTGGTGGAGTTCGAATAACGATCCACGTAATTCGACACCCCTCCGCGCGCGCGCGCGGAGGCTTGATCCACGAAATAACCGGCTGAATTCTCGTTCGTGCGGACGTTATTTTGAGCGCAGCCCAGGACGAGCGCGATCAGGCCTCCTGAAAAAATCCATCGGATGCTCTTTGCTTTCTTCATTTCGATTCTCCTTTTTACGGGTTGGGGGTTAAAACTGGGCGACGAGCGAAGTCGTAAACCACGTATCGGTTTTCTCCGTCGCGCCCGGTGCTGGGAAATGGTTGAACTTGAGCAAGTACGCCGTCTTCACGGAAAAAACATCGCTCAGCGCCGCGCTCAACGACGCTTCAGCGTTGATCCGGTACTCCTTGGAAGCCGTGAGGTTCGGCAGGTATTCGATCCAGAGCTTTGAACTGACGGAGGTGTTCCAGCTGCGGTTCGCCTCCGTGTAGAACCTCAGGGCGCTGGTGTTGCGCCTCGAGGCATCGATCCGGTTTTCAGCGGTATAACGGTAGCCCGCCTCACCGAGCCAGCTGAACGCTTCTTCCTTCACGAAAAAATATTTCCCGCCGACGTCGCTGTTGTAGCGCTGCAAGTAACCCGCGAAACGATCGCTCTCGATGTTTTGCGCCGCGAACAAGCTGAACCGATCCAGGAGTTCGCGCTCATAGCGCGCGCCCACCGTCCAAAAGCGCGCGGTTTCCACCCCGCGGCTGCTCGATTTGAGAAATCTCCCCTCAGCCTTCAGTAAATTGGACTCCCACCGATAGACGTCGCTCTGCTTGAACTGATAATTCTGGGAGCGAGCGTTCCCGCTCGTGATCACCACCCCCGCTTCCGATTCGTTCCGAAACCCTTCGGCGGGAACTGCTGAAGCCACCGCGGCGCTCGCTAGCTTTGCTGAGCAGAATGCCGCCACGAGAAACAAGCCTTTGTGAAGTCGCGATGAAGAGGGCGTCGTAAAATTTTTCATTTGAGGCTTCGGTCATAACGCTTTCAGAAAGGCCATTCAAGGCTGAAATTGGCGCTCTATGTCAAGCGCTTTAACGGAATCAAAGCCAAATAATCCGATATTCGCGCTGGCGCCTTTCAGGATGATGAATAAAGCTCTCCAAATCGGAAGGCTTGGGCACGGCGAATGCGCGTTTCCACCGCAACCACGGCTGGACTCTCAATGGCATTGAATCCGAGAGCTCGCTCAGCACTTTGGGCCATTGCCCGTCCGTGAGGATGATGCCATAACCTTCGATCAGCTTTTTGCGCAATTCCTCCAGGGATTGAGCTCGTGGACTTTCCACGCCCAGCGCTGCGGAAAGCAGCCCCACCTCATGCCAAAGGTAACGGTCTTCGTCAAAAAACGCGACCGGCTTGCTGGGGTGAAGCTTCACCCACTCCCGCAGCCCTTTCAAATCACTTGCCCCGATGGAAATCGCGACGCAGCGGACGAAAAAAACAATGCCCAAAAAAGCCCAGACCACGCGCTGCGCTTTTCGCCTCTCTTTGCCCCAGCTGTAAAAAAGCTGAACGCACGCGCACAGGATCAACCCCGCCCCCAAAAGGGGTGAAATCGTTCCCGTCACGCTGAGCAAAAGCGCGAGGATTCCTACGGCAACGCCCACCAAAAGCCCATTTGCGAGTGCCCAAGCGCCTTCCGGACCCCTCACCCCATTCACGGCCAGCGCGACAAGGGGAACGAGGGGGAATAAATAAGTCTCCGTGCGATAGGGGAAAACGCTGAAAAATAAAGCGGGGCCCCCTCCCCAGGCGAGGATCAATTTTCTCAATGGGGATTTCGCACGCAAAGCTACCCAAACGCAAGGGATGGCCCAAAGTAGGTAGGGCAGGCAAAACGTGCTGAAATCACCCCAAAGATGCAGGATGGAGGAGCCATTCCCGCCCGTTTTTTGCAAAGTTTCCCGCTCGACATAGAACTTCCAAAAACGCTGACCATCCTCCAAGAGAACCGCCGCATACCACCAGGCCCCCACGCCCATTCCCCAAAGATGGGCGAGAATACCCCGGATCGACTTGAGTTCGCGCCATCCCCCATAGGCCCAAAATCCGACGACCCACAAAACTGAATAGAGCGGGCTCTTCACGAGCGACAACATTCCCGCCATCGTGAAGGCGAAGAAGAGAGCCCAGGCTTTTTTGGATTGGAAATATGCGAGCGCGCCCCACCAGGCCGCCGCGTAAAAAAAGACGATCCAGATCTCCATCTGGGCCGTCGTCCCGTAAGTCACGACCCCTGCGGCAACCGCGAACCAAAGACCCGCACGGCTCTTGGAGGCCGCGCCATGGATTTGACGGGCGATCGCATCCAAAAATGCCGCCGTCCCCAAGAGTGCGACTACGGAAGGGAAAAACGTGCCAAACAGATTGAACCCAAAGGACTTCCATCCCACTAGCGTCGCCCAGTACTGAAAGGGGGGTTTGTAATAAGAAGGCAATCCATGAAGCAGCGGGGTGAACCACTGTCCGGCTTGCCTCATTTCCATGGCGATGGCGATGTAGGTTTTTTGATCTCCCGTAAAAGGGGCGCTGAAAAGCCAAAGCCCCCCGCAATACGCGAGCAAAATCCAAAAAAGACTCCATAGGGTTTCCCCGATGGCGTTTCTAGGCCAGGTCAGCATGAAAGAGCCCCACACTCTCTTTGGACATGGTCCATGAGCCCTGTTTATTCCAAAAAAGCATGAGAAGACAACGAATACTTCGTTTCAGCCCTTGAGTTCATTTCGCATTTTCCCGATACTTAAGGAGGGGGCTCTTTTCAGAATGATCCATCAACTCTTCAAATTCGCGTGCGTCGTCGGCTTTTTCATGATGATTTTCAGCGGTCTCTACCTCTCCATCCATGGTCATGAGCTCGCTTACCCCAGCAGCAGTCCCTTGATTTCCGGCCGAAGCGTGGCCTCCAAGGTCGCTACGCCCGAGCAGGAACGCTTGATCTCCTCCCCCGCTTCAGAGCGCCCCATGGATGAACTCTTCGAAGGCGTCAGCATGTCCATCGCCAAAGCTCCGCGCGTTCAAAACACCACTTTTTACCGGATCATTGATCCTCAAAACGGCACAGTCTGCTACGCGATCCGGTCCGCCGTCTCCGGCAACATCTCATGCTCCGAGATGCGGCATCCGGCCTCAGTCAAACCGGAAGGCCGCGCCAAGCCTACTTCTTAGCGACTTTCTGCTCGCGCAAGATGAATTTCGCGATCGCGAAGATTACCCAAGCGACGATCAAAAAATCGACCATGGAACCCAATACTTTGCCGTAAAGGATGCCGTTGTAGCTCAGCTTGCGGATGTCATCCACATTCGCTGCCTTGAGCGCGGGCTGAAAAAGCAGCGGCATGAGCAGGTCATTCACGAGGCTTGAGACCAGCTCATTGAGCTTGCCGCCGATGATCACGCCGATCGCCAAACCAATCACGCCATATTGCTTCAGGAACTCGATGAACTCTTTAACCATATGAGCCGTTCCTAACCGATCAACCTTGAAAAAGACAGTGAGTTCGCCTTAGGATTGCACCATTCCGACTCAATCTCATGGCTGATCAAAAAGGGATTTCCAGGCGAAGTTTTCTCAAGCGATTCGGCGGGGCGTTCTTAGGCATTCTGCTCCTTCCCGCCCTCGTTTACTTGTATCGCATTTGGAAGCACCGAAGCCTGCCTGTCCTTCCACAAGCATCTGATCCATTGCCTCTCATTGAACTCAATGAAGCTCAGTGGGCGAGCTCTCAATTTTTAGGCCATGACCCCCATCGCGCGCATGCCGCGCTCTGGGATAAAAAGGGATTCATCGCGTCCCAGGGGGGAATTCCCCTGAGCGATCCTGCGATCCCGATCGTGATCATCGGAGGGGGGATCAGCGGGCTCGTGGCCGCGGAAGCGCTGGCCGATTTGAAGCCGGTCGTACTCGAGCAGGCCGCAAATTTCGGCGGCAACTCTCGCGGGGAGCGTTGGCAGGACTCCGCCTATTCGCTCGGAGCGGCTTACATCGTTCAGCCCGAAGCAGGCTCCGACATCGAGGGATTACTCAAACGCATCGGCCTCCCCACTCACCCTTCGCCTTTGGAGGCGGAATCCCAAGTACTGATCGAGACTCCCCCGCCCGGGCGTTTGTTGAAGGGATTTTGGGAAGGAAGTTCCGATCCGGCGAGGAAGGCGGAATTCAAGCGCATTCATCAAGCTCTGATCGAAATCGGAAAATCCGCTTATCCGGATCTGCCTCCGACGCCTCAAAGCGCATTGAGCCGAGCTGAGCTCGACCGACTTGACCGGCAAAACTTTCTCTCGTGGGCTCGAAAAAACTGGGGGCCTCTCCATCCGCATATCGAGGAATATTTTCAAAAATACTGCTGGAGCGCTTTTTGCGGAGGCGCCGAGGAAATCTCAGCCGCTCAGGCGCTGAATTTTTTGGCGGGGGATTTTTCGGGGACCTTGGCTTTTGCGGGCGGGAATGCCGCCATCGCCCAGGCGCTTTTTGCGCGGCTCAACTCGCTGCTGCCCGAGAATCATTTCCGGCCCTCCTGCATCACCGTGGATCTTTCGATTCAGGCCGGTGGCGTGCGAGTGATTTATCTCGACGAAAAAAACCAGCTCCGCTCGTTGACCGCGAAAGCGTGCGTCGTCGCCGCTCCGAAATTCGTCGCCAAGCGCCTGCTCGCCGACGAGAAGCGGGTTCCCTCCTCTCAGCTGCAAGCGATGGCGAAAATTGAGTACCGTGCTTATTGCGTCGCCAACGTTCTTTTGAAGAAGCCGATGAGGGTCTCCGCCTCCGACGTTTTCAGGCTCTCCACGCGGGCGCCAAAAAGCGCTGAATCTTCCCGAGGCTTGGGATTCACCGATTTGGTTTTTTCGGGAATGAGCGCCGAAACGCGAGTGCTCACTTTGTACCGGGGTTACCCCGTCGCGGACGCGCGCGCGAGTTTGCTCGCCGATTCCACGTTCAGCCCGGTCCGCGAGGAATTCGAAAAGCACCTGAACCAAGTCCTCCCGGCGCTGGGGATCCAGGCCTCGCAAGTCGAAGGCCTGCGCATCGCGCGCTGGGGGCACGCGCTCCCGCTCGCGCGCACCGGGATGATCGCCTCGCGCACGGCCGAAACCGCGAGTCAATCGATCGATGGACGCATTTTTTTTGCGCAGCAAGATTGCTGGGTGAATCCCGCGTTCGAGGTGGCGTTTCATACCGGGCGCGCAGCGGCTGAGGGGGTGAGACGCTGGCTCGAGGTTCCGCATGCTTGAATTTAAAATCCACTTATTTCAACTTTCATTATTGATATTTTTCTCCGCCCTCCCCGCTTTCTCCGCCCGCCCTTTCGAGCCTCTGGATCAATACGCCTTCGAAGCCGTTCATCGCACCGACGCCGTGTTCATATTAAAGGATGGAAAAACGCTCCACGAACGGTACGCTCGCGACACAAAGCCCGAAGCTCCCCACCCGCTCTGGTCGATCTCGAAGTCTGTAACCCAGGCGCTGGTGGGCGCGGCCATTGCCGAAGGAAAGCTCAAGCTCACGGATTCGCTCTGCGCGCTGCTACGACAGCCCCTGCCCGCCTCTCATTGCTCCATCACCGCTCAGTCCCTTCTTCAAATGAGCTCGGGCCTCCGCTGGCAGGAGACTTACGAGCATGAGCCGCCCACGCGCTCTTCCGTCATGCAAATGCTCTATGGCGAGGGGCGCGCTTCGATGGCCAGTTTCGTGCTGGGGCATCCGGTCGCTTCAGCGCCTGGCTCGTCATGGAACTACTCCAGCGGCGACAGTCTGTTGTTGATGCGCTTGCTCCAAAGCGTTTATCCGGCCGCCGATTATGAAAGGCTCCCCTGGAGCCGCCTCTTTGAGAGGCTCGGGATTCGAAGCGCCGTTTGGGAGCGCGATCAGGCCGGGACGTTCATCGCTTCTTCCGCGCTCTTCATGAGCGCGCGGGATCTTGCGCGCTTTGGGCAGCTTTATTTGGCGGATGGAGTTTGGGGCGGCTCACGCATCCTGCCTCAGGGTTGGGTGAACCTCGCGAAAAAACCGCCGGATTCCTTTTTCAAGCCGGAGCACTTGAGCGGAGAAGCAATCGGAGCGGCCCAGTTTTGGGTCAATCTCGCCCTTCTCTCGCCCCACGGCAGGAAGCCATGGCCGGATGCGCCCGCTGACGCTTTCGCAGCACTGGGGCATTGGGGACAATCGCTTTGGATTCTGCCCGGTGAGAACACCGTGATCGTGAGGCTCGCGGATGATCGTGAGGAGCTGTTTGATTCCAATGTTTTTTTAAAGCTCGCTCTGGAAGGGCTGCGGAAGACACGATGAGAGGCGCATGGATCTCCATCCTGCTCGCCGCACTTCTCGGTTGCTCGAAGGCCGAGCCTTACCGAACGGGCAAGCTCTCGATGCTCTCGGCTTTTTCGGCCAAGGAGATGTGCACCTGCCTTTTTGTCGTAGAGCGGAGCGAGACGTTTTGCCGCGAGTACGTGAAGCAGTGGCCACCCGTCACTTGGGTTTCGGTGAATCACGGGGCCAAGACGGTGAGCGCGCGAGCGCTGCTTTTTTACGCGAGCCGCGCACGGTGGGTGTCGCGGGACTACGGATGCATTTTGGAGGATGGGTAGGGCTGGCGAGAGATGGCGCAACCCCTCTCCATCAAAAGACTAAATTCGATCCAAAAAAACCCTACTGCCTGTATTTAATAATATAGCGATTTCGTCAAGATTGCGCTATAAAGCCCCACTGATGAGAGGCACCATGTCTGTTCGATTCGTTTTGTTTTTATCGGCTCTCCTTCCCCTGAACCCAGCCGTGGCGAGACTTAAAGATGTTTTTGATGGAATTCCACTCCCATCAAAAACGCAAAAAAATCCCCGATCTTTGAGAGCTCATAGGAGTGAAAACCCTTACCGTTCCCAGGGAGCCGAAAATCTCATGAAAAGCTGCGTAGAGGCGATCTGCGCAGATTCCACCACCTCGCTCGATGAAATCTACAAAACGATCGGTGAAAAATCCAAAAGCTCAAACGCGCTTTACGATAAAGAAATCACCCCGCTAGTTGAAGCGATCGTCAAAGTAAAAACGGATACAAACCTTTCAACAATAAGCAAATTGCTCGAATGGCTCAAAAAACCGACGACTTTGAAGAACCCAGGTCAAATTCGAATTTTCAATTTATTCTATCATTTAAAAAATCTCAGGAAATTCTCGTTCAAAGCCAAGGATAATGATCCTTCAACAGTGGAAGTCGACCGTGAAAAATCAAAGCCCAAATTTCAGGAATTGAATGATTCAGACTTTGAAAAAACCGCTTTGATCGGCTCTCAACTCATGAAAATCATCGGTCAAAGTATTTTCATGGAATATGATCCCTCGCGGCTCACCCTGAACTACGGCGATCAACTCAAAGCTTTTCTGACGCAAAAGATCGATTCTTTCTCGGAAAAATTGAAAAAAATCCAGGAAGACCCTGACTTGAGCTTCCTCTCCCAATCGCAGTTCTTCAAGGAGAGCGTTTCATACGAAAAAATCAAATACCAGCTCCTGAACGCCTCGGTCATCAATTCCGCCTTTCTTGAAGCATTGAGCAATATTGAGTTTACGCTGAATGTCATCCTGGCGTCCTCTGATGAACAACAGCTCAAGAAATTCCTCCTTGCGGATGAAATCGAAACTCAAAAATTCATCGACGCGCAAAAATCGGAGGAACTCCTCAAAGAGAGGGAGAAGCGACTCAAAAGCATGATGACCTTGAATCATCCCGTCACTTCCCCCAGCTGCAGGAATGTATTCGAGCAGGGACAGATAATCCTTCCCTCCCAACAGGAGTTTCATTCGTTTCAACTTAGAATTTCGCGACTCAAACTGAGCTTTCTCGATCGCACCCAAACCCTCGCCTGCGAGGCCTCTTCTAAAAGCTATGCCGATGAAGTCTCCTCCTGGACCCCTGGCTTTCCTTACACAAAAGAACAGCACCTTGAAAATCTGAAGGCGGCTCTGCAATATGAGCTCTCCGAGATGAAAAATCAAAATAGCCTCCGCAAGGAGGTTTTATTCGATCTAGATGTAGAAAATGCCATCACCGCTTTATTCATCCCCACCGAACCTGTTCCCGAGAACTTGGGGCAAGAAGTGGATTGCGATAGCCTGAGCGTCAACCCTCTCCCAGACGCCACTTTTTCTAGCATCAATCGATATGCCGTGGGACCCATGACGGTCAAAGACATGGAAGCAAAGAGCGTTCTTTTCCATGAATGGGGCCACAAACTCTCAAAATTCCTGCAAAATCAAAAAAGCTGCTCTGACCCCTCTCGACTTGGAAAAGCTCAGCAATGCCTTCATTCCATGCATACGGAATTGCCAGCGGGGATTTCCATGTCTCAGCTGGCCGATATCCTGATCAGCGGAGATATTTCCAAGCTCGGCACAAGAATCTCGTTTGAAAATAGAAAGTACGTGGATGAAGATTGGGCCGATCTCATCGCGACGCATGTGGACCCCGCCGCTAAAAACTTTTGGTGCATGACTTCGAAAAAAACCGCTGATGCGGACTACGCCAAGCTCTCCCTGAAAAATGAAGACGAGGGCGACACCCACTCCAGCTCATTGTTCCGACTGCTGCACACGCATTTTATTAAAAACGGGAGCATTCCCGTGCAGTGCGAAAAAGCGCTGGCCGCTCGCGGCGAAAAACCCGCCTTCAAGAACTGCTTGGCGGAGTGAAACCGCTTACCGAGTCTCTTAAATTTTTAATCTTTTATTCCTTCTCATTGCAAATGACCTCTTTGCACCTGGATGGGTGCGCAAAGCAGCCCATGGATGGGCGAGGTCATTTGCAATGAGAAGGAATAAAAGGATTTATAATGGCGGGAGTGATGGGACTCGAACCCACGACCTTCGCCGTGACAGGGCGACGTTGTAACCAACTCAACTACACCCCCGTGGTGTGATGAATGCCCATGGGTATTCCAGGCCCGCCCCAAAGTCAAGCCCAGGTTGAGCCAAGACTCCTATCCAATCACCGGATATTTGCGTTTGGCGTACTCCTCGGTCAAGACCACTTGAATCTTGCCGATCACATCATCGTAAATCCGCTGGAGATTCTGCTCTTCGGAGAGCTCAGGATCCACCATCGAGCACACGTCGATGGGCGGCAAAATGCGAAAAGTGATCTTGGCGGGCATCGGGACGAAGATCGAAAAAAACGCAGCAGGAGCCAAAAGCAGCGGGAAAAAGGTGAAAACGCCGCTCACCACGCACCAGATGAAAAAGATCGAGCGGAACGTGATGGGCAGCCCATGCAGCCGCAACTTCTCCTTGAGACCCAACGCCTCCGCCAACTCCTCGCCCCGGTGCAGGATCACGTAGCTCTCGTGCGCACCGATGCTCACGATCGGGACGATGGGCACCTTCGCCTGGAGTGCGAGCCGAATGAATCCCTTGCGCTGGTAAAAATCGACTTTCTTGCGCTCCTTATAAGGGCGGAAGGATTCCTTCTCGCCCCCCGGGTACACGAGGAGTGAATAGCCCCGCTTCATCGCCTCAGCGGCGATTTCGGGGTCTGCCGGGATCGCCCCGATGCGCGGGATGATCCAGCGAAAGAAGGGGTTGTTGAGCGCGATGCTGTGAGCCAGTCCCAACGCGCGGCGCGCGGCTCCGAAGCGCTTCCACCAGGCGTGAAACAGCATCAGAACTTCAAACGTCAAAAGCCCGTTGTGATTTCCGACGAAGAGCGATTGCCCCTGCGGGACGTTCTCCCACCCCTCGATGTCGCAGCGAAAGTAAAAGCGGTACAGCCCCTCGAGAAACGGCGAGATCTTCTCGGCGAAATCCGGGTCGATCCGATCCAGGTCGCGAAAAAGCCGCCGTTTCTGCTGCTGGGTAATCACGTAGGTTCACACCTCATCGGATCCTCCCCGAGCCCATTCCCCCGTCATGCGGCATTTGAGGTAGGCCTGAATGAACGCATCGAGCTCTCCATCCAAGGTCTTCTCGGCCGTCGAGGTCACTTGCCCGGTCCGATGGTCTTTTACCATCTTATAAGGATGAAGGACATAGGAACGAATCTGGCTGCCCCAAGCGATGTCTTTTTTGGAGTCTTCAATCACGGCCTGCTTTTTGCGCTCTTCTTCCAAATGCCGCTCATAGAGTCGGGAGCGAAGCACCTTCATCGCCAGGTCCTTGTTCTTGATCTGGGAGCGTTCTTGTTGGCAGGCCACGACGATCCCTGAGGGCATGTGCGTGATGCGGACCGCGGAGTCCGTGGTGTTCACTCCTTGGCCACCTTTGCCTCCTGCGCGATACACGTCGATGCGCAAGTCAGCGGGGTTGATCACGACCTCGAAATCATCGTCGATCTCAGGCGTCACGAACACGCTTGTAAAGGAGGTGTGCCTGCGGGCGTTGGAGTCAAACGGCGAGATGCGCACCAATCGGTGCACGCCGGCTTCGGATTTCAAGTGCCCGTAGGCGTAAGGGCCGCTGATCGTGAGCGTCGCGTTCTTCAAGCCCGCTTCTTCGCCCGGCAGCGCGTCGAGCAGCTCCACCTTGAAACCATGGTCCTGCGCCCAGCGCTGGTACATGCGAAGCAGCATCTGCGCCCAGTCCTGGGACTCGGTGCCGCCCGCCCCGGCGTTGATCGTGACAATCGCATTCTTGGGGTCTTGTTCCTCAGAAAGCAGCTTGTGGAATTCCACCTTCTCCAGCTGTACTGAAAGCTCGCGCGAGAGCGATTCAACTTCTTGCAAGGCCGAGAGATCCTTCTCCTGCTCCGAGAGCTCCAAAAGGGTCATCACATCGCTGAAACCGCGCTCTAAACTCTCAAACTCGGTGCATTCGGCTTCGAGGCGGGACTTCTCTTGAGTGAGCGTTTTGGCTTTGCGGTTGTCGGACCAGAAGCTCGGCTGATTGGAGAGGTCAGTCAGTTCTTGGATGCGGCGGCGTTTTTGAGCGAGGTCAAAGAGAACCTCGTAGGAAATCGATCTTTTCTTTCACCGACGTCAATCGGCCCCGGATCTCATGAAAACTCAGCTCATTTTGCATGATTCAACCTCTATCCCGCCCGCTGCGGGCAATCAAGCCGCCCGTCGAATCGAGGCGGAGTTTCTTCAATAACTTTTGCTCCCAGTCTTTCATCACCCTGGCCTGACGGGGACCCGCCTCGTGATCAAAGCCGAGCAGATGCAAAAGGCCGTGAATGAGGAGGATCGTTTCTTCCGTCTTCATGGAATGCCCATGCTCACGGGCCTGTCGCGCCAAGACCGAGTCGCAGATGAGCAGTTCGCCTAAAAAACCCTGAGAGCGGAGCGCCGCGGGGGCCGGAAAACTCAAAACGTCGGTTGCCCGATCCTTGCCCAGGTAGCGCCGATTGAGCGCGCGCATCTTCTGGGCGCTCAGCTTTGAATGCTCGATCTGCCATGGGGTGCACGGGGCACGGGCGCTCAAAGCCCTGAAGCTCTGGGCGATCTTCAAGATGGACGCCAAAAGGAGATTTTTCTGCGGTCCGCTCATGGCGGTCTATGATATCCCGGAAGCGGAGTGAATAGCTATGATGTCCTCATCCCCTCAAACCCTTTTGGCGCTCATTGAAACCGTTCGGAGGCTTCGCGCCCCCGATGGCTGTCCCTGGGACCGCGCCCAGACCCACCAAAGCCTGAGGCCCTATCTCATCGAAGAGGCCTACGAAGTCTTGGATGTTCTTGATCGCATCGAAGGCCCCGCTCAGCTGCGCGATGAAAAAATCAGCGGGGCATTCCGGGAGGAACTGGGCGACCTCTTGATGCAAGTGCTCCTTCACGCGCAAATGGCATCTGAAGAGGGCGCCTTTGATTTCATCGAAGTCGCGGGCGCTTTGAATGAGAAGCTGATCCGCAGGCACCCCCACGTTTTTGGCGAGGGGGGCGCCGCGCCCCAGCGCGCCGATGGCGTCGACTCCGCGCTCTCGACCTGGGAAAAGCAAAAGGCGCGCGAGAAAGCGGCCGGGACCGCGGAAGGCAAGCCCGCGGGATTGCTCGCCGGACTCCCGCGCGCGCTGCCGGCGCTTCAGCGGGCGCATCGCATGATCGAAAAAGTGAGCCGCGTGGGCTTTCACTGGAAGTCCCTGAGCGGCACCGAGGACGCCCGGGGCGCCATTCAAAAACTGGAGGAAGAGATCGCAGAATTCAAAGCTGAAGCCACCCGAGCGAAACCGGACCCCGTACGCGTTGAGGAGGAGCTCGGCGACGCGCTCTTTTCGCTCTGCAATTGCGCCTCGATGCTGGGGATCGAGCCCGAGATCGCGCTTCGAAGGATGCTCGAGCGCTTTCAGTCCCGCTTCTCGCACATCGAAACGCGCCTTCACGAACAAGGCAAATCCCCCGAGCAATCCACGCTCGAGGAGATGGACGCGCTTTGGAACGAGGCGAAGAAAGCCGTTCCCCGTGGTTAAAGGCCGAGAGGCCTCCGACATTCAGGTCTGGGGGCTGACCGGGGGAATCGCGGCCGGAAAATCGGCCGTGGCCCAGATTTTATCGGAGCTCGGCGCCTCGATTCTCGATGCGGATCAAATCGCTCGCGAACTGAGCGCTCCCGGAGGGAAAGCGGCGCCCGCGATTCTCAAACGATTCGGGACGCTGGATCGAGCTGAGCTCCGCGCGAAAATATTCCAGGATTCAAAGGCGAAACGGGATCTCGAAGGGATCTTGCATCCTTTGATCCAAGAGGAGAGTCGCGATCGAATCGACGGGCTGAAGCGGGCCCTCTCCAAAAAACCAGGCTCGCATCTGATCATCTATGAAGCGGCGCTTCTACTTGAAGCCGAAAGATTACACGAATTTGATGGAATTATTTTGGTGATCGCGCCGACATCAGCGCGCATGGATCGACTCATGAAGAGAAACGGGCATTCGAAGGATTTGGCTGAAAAAATCATCGCTTCGCAGGCGCTCCCGCAAAAACAAAAAGACGCCGTCAAAACGCTGTCGCATTTCGTGATCGAAAATGACGGCGCTCCCGCCGATCTCCAAGAAAAAATCGAACGCTGGTATCGCGGTTTATTTACTTCCTAAATACTTTCTCTTACGCTGGAAGACATGCCAGCAAAACAAAAAGCGATTTTTCCCGTCATTTTGGCCCTGACATTCTTGTTTCCCACGGGCTGCAACTTCAACGTCTTCGATCCTTTGGACAGCCCCTCGGGGGATGCGCAGCTGCTCTCGGCCGCGCGCAAATGCTTTGATGAGGGCAACTTCGAGTGCGCGAACGAGTATTACTCGCAGCTTTCATCGGATCAGGCGGAAATCAAAGCCAGCGAAAGCGCTTACGTGTTGCTGGATCAAAACGGCGTGGGCATGAAGCAGTTCATCGCTGCGTTCGGGAGCATCAGCAACACTGACCCTGGCAAAGCCATCACGAAGCTCGCCACCTCGATCGCCTCGGGGGGCGGCGGGGACACCACCAAACGCGTGAACATGTATCGCGCTCTCAAGAAGATCGATCTCATCACTACTAACACGCAACTCAAAGGATTGGTTCAGTTCCTCGCCTCAGTCGCCTTCGTGGCGGAAGTGCTCGCTGAAAAAGCGGGCGCCTCCTCGCCCATACTGGAGTTGACTCAAGCTGACATCACCGTCACTCCTTCCACTTGCCTGAGCGCGGGCACCGGCGGCTGCGCAGGAGCTGGGAGTTGCGCGGCAGTAGGAAGCTTCGGTACGAACGCGCTCTCCAACAGCCAGCTCTCGTTGGTCGCTGAAAGCGAGATCAATTCCGGAAGCCCCACTTTGAACATGATCGACGCGGGAATTCGCGACATTCAAGCAGGCATCAATGGGATCGGGGGCGCTTTGGGGGGATTCTCTAGCTCCAGTTTCAGCTTCGCCACCCAGCTGCTCACCTTCAGCCTCGCTTCACCCAACTGCTATCGTTACGGGCTTTTGTCGCTCAACATCGGGAAAAGTGATTAATTCTTAGGAAGGCTTTCTCATGAAACACTCTGGATTGAAATTCTTCGCGCTTGCTTCGGTCCTGTCCCTCGCCGCTCCGCAAGCTTTCGCCGCGGAACCCATCATCCGCCCCTACCAAAGCGTTCGAAGCTCCGGGATGGGGGGCGTACGAATCACGACCGGGCTTTATGACGAGAACTTCTTCGGCAATCCCGCGCGAGTAACGGCGAACCCCACGTGGCGAATCACGCTGTTTGACCCGATGGTCGAAGCCAATTCCAGCTCCATCACCAATGTCTCCAACCTCGTGAGCAAAGGAGCGACGCTCAGCAACATCGCCGATACGGTCGGGACTAATAACCACCTGCGCCTCCAGACCACGATGCCCGCGTTCTACTTGCCCACGACCGAAGATCGGCCATGGGCGCTGGGAGTGGCGCTCATCACCAGCAGTCAGCTGGATTTTGACCTCAGGCGGAGTTACCAGGTCAAGCCCCAAGCGATCATCGATTTAGGCCCCGCCGTGACTTACGGCCGCCAGTTCCTGGAGAATAAATCGCTCTCCATCGGGACGACCGCTCACCTTACCTATCGCGCCGCCATGGACTCGAGTTACTCGCTCACGGATTTCATCCGAGGAAGATCCCTGGCTCCTTCGCAAACCGGCAACGACGGAGCGATGGTCGACGTGGATTTGGGAAGCACATTTCAATTCCCCTTCCATCTCGGGCCTTGGAATGTCATTGGCGGCGCCTCGATCAACAACGTCTTGGGGGGCGGCTACACGAACACGGGAATCCACGTCCTGAAAGCGGGCAAGAACCCGCCCGTGCAGCCCCGGACCTATAATGCGGGGATGAGCGTACAGCGCGACTCCGTGGGCATTTTAGGCAAAACGGTTTTGGCGTTCGAAATCACGGACGTCGGCAACAACCCGGACGGCAGCTTGTTTCGCACCGTGCACTTGGGCGGCGAAACCCGATTCGGCATCTTGCTTCCACGCGTTGGCATCAACCAAGGCTACCTCGCCGCGGGATTGGGCATTGATCTCAAGCTCCTTACCTTGGACTTTGCGACCTACGGCGAAGAGATCAGCTTGAACGTCGGCGGGCGAGAGGATCGTCGCTACGCGTTCCGCCTCGCGCTGCAACTCTGATTCCATCCCCTACTGAGCTGCGCCTGAACCCGAAAGGACCTCCGGCACCGTAAAGCCGGTGATCGGCGGGAGTTGAAGCCCGGAGGCGCCGCCCTCCCTCATGCATTGAGCGAATCTCCGAAGCGCGTTCAAGTTGGCGTCGAGGTCTTTTTGGAGCGGCTTGAGATCCGCGTCGGGATTCACCCGCAGATGAATGAAGGTTTGCGTTAAACCGCATCGAGTCATCAAGGTGCAGGGCTGCTGCTCCCAGCTCAATGCGCACTCCGCATCGGCGTTTGCCTGAGGCGCCTGGCCCTGAAACCCGCTGATTCGCGCGCAGCTTTGCACGCTCGTCTTCTCAAACCTCAAGCGACCTGGCCGTGGCGGCGCGAGAGAAGCGCATTGCTTGCGGTATCCCCACTGCCCCAAACCCACCACATGAATGGGCGGTCCAGGCTCCTGGGCATGTTTTCTGATGTAGGCGGAAATCATGCGCGACGCCTCGGCGCACGGGTTTTCAGAATGCCTCGAAAGGTCGATGGGGTCGAGGCATTCCCGTCCCTGACGCGGATCATGCATCTTGCGGCAAAGCGTCAACGCCGGATTCTCCAAGCTCGCATCGATCCCACTGCCCTCATAGTTGGAGAAGCTCACGAAGAGAAGGCGCTGACGCGGCGCCGGATCGGCGGGAAAAGAGGCTTTCAATAAGATCAGTAAAATCAATAGGGCCTGCATGTAAAATGAAATCGGAAACTTTGAAGAAAAAACAAAGGGAAGACAGCAGGAGTTTAGCCTGAGATTCCGGGAGGATAAGTTTTCTTAACCAAACTTTCATCTATTGAATTTATTTATATAATCACCGATAAGGGGGCGAGGTAAAAATTCATGAATAAAAAAACTTCTTTTTTAGCGCTGAGTGCATTCATTTTCGCGGGACTGAGCAGTTCGACCGCCGGTTTCGCCGAAGATTGCGTAACCATTCCTCCGACCGATAACACTTGCGTTCCCGATCAATTCGACGCCACGCCACGACGTTTGGAATCCGCAACTTGGAACTTTTCCCCAAGCGCGTTGAACAATGGAAGCCTCGCAGGCTGCGGGCTTCCGGACGGAGCAGAAATGCCGGCTCCTTTCGGAAACAGTCAATTCGGGATGAGCGGGCCTCACCTGCCCACTTCGCCCAATCCATACCCTGTCTACGGGTTTTGCCGTGAGGCGAAGCTGGGAGGCTGCACTCCAGCTCAAGTGAACGTTCAGGACTGTAAAATCACGGAAATCAAGTATGTGGCGACCAGCTGTACGTTTTGCGCTTGCACGAAATCAGGGGAAGTCGCCCCAGAAGGCAAACGAGACGGCTGCTGCACCAAGCAGATCCATGTAGAATACAACTTGGATAAGGGAACGAAGGTGAACGTCTGCGGCTGCGCGAAGGATGGCGAGCTTTCGAATTTCGCTTCCGATTGCTGCTCTCAGACCCGCGGGTTCGATGGACGCTGCATCCCTTCTCCATTTAAGAACCTCTAATCTGCCTTAACACTGAATTCCCTTTTCATTCCGGGCTGCGTCAGCGATGACGCAGCCCTTTTCATTTCTTAGATTTATCTATAAAATAAGTAGATAACATCCTATTGAACACGCTCGCTCAAGTTGGCTTTATTGATGGACGTATGGGGAAATGCATGAAGCCGCGCGTCATTGTTTTTTTAATTCTTACCGCCGCCGCCCTTTCGCAGATCAGCGGGACGTCTTTTGCCGCTTCATCGACAACGGGCATCATCGGCAGCGATCAAACGCGCTCTTCCTCGCCCACTCCCAAGCTCCTTTATCGCGTCACCGCCACGGTCAAAAAACCCCTCCAAGGCATTCAACCTCTGATTGGTGCCCCAGTGAACTACACGGGCTCTACTTCGTCTTCGTCAAGCAGCTCGAGCAGTTCATCCTCGAGCACTTCGAGCAGCAGCTCCACAGGCGGCTGTGTGCTTCCGCCTGTCGTCATGGCCGCAAACGGATATCAAACGTGCTCCGATGTTTGCCTCGGCTCGGGCTTGACCTGCACCGGCGTTGGATTGGGAGGTGTTCAAGGCGCTTACAGCGTCAGCAATCGATTGAGCTGTTCCTGCTCAACGAGCGGAATTCGATGCACCGGCGGGACTTCTACGGTCAACTTCAGCGATCCTACACTCAACTGCAGCTTCATGAATACGCAAAGCTCAGGTTGCTCTCCAGCTCACATCACTGACACCGTCTCCGCCTGTATTTGCGATCCGTGCACCGGGCCAAGCACTTCCAGTTCAAGCAGCAGCTCGAGCTCCTCGAGCAGCAGCTCCACAGGTGATTCCCCTCCTGAAGAAGAGGGGGGCAATCCAGGGCCAGGCAGCGGTACTTGCTCGAACAACCCTGGAATTGGGGATCATTCCTGCGGGGATCCTCCAGGGCCCGGGATGGCTCTCACCGAAGTACAGATTTTGGTGAGTTTTTCACCGGGAGTCGCGGGTTGCGTGGATCCTTCGGGAACTACTCCTACATCCCCTTACGGAGGCGCGGGAGTTGTCACTCGCAGCAATTTACCCAACTCTCCTGCTCCCAACCCCATTTATGGTTGGTGTGATCCGGCAACGAGCACTTGCCCGACTCGATATGAACCCTGCACGATTGGAACCTGGGACTATTCCGTAACCAACTGCAAATGGTGCGGTTGCGTGGTCGACGGCAGCATTCCCCTCGATGCTCGCAGAAGCAGCTGCTGCTCGAACCAATGGCGCGTCACTGGTCATTGTGGATGCGTTCCAAACGGAGAAGTGCCGCCGGCAGACGGCGGAGTGAACAATTGCTGCTCGGGAATCCGAAATACGGGCGGTACTTGCCGCGCGCGCGGCGGGCGCTAATGACCCAGAGAATGATCAGGAGACACTGCGATGTGGCAAACTTCACGCTTTAGAAATAAATACAAACGCCGCGGACGGGATGGGAAAAGAACGCCCTTTCATCTCAAACGCGTGACCGCGGAGATCAAGCTTCTGAGGGTGGGGGAATGGCAAATTGGGGCCTCAAGCGGCGCACCGGTTTTCGTGGCGAGGATCATCCTGAACGATTTCTCCCCCAAAGGGCTCGGGCTTTTTTCGACACAACAGCTGCCCATCGGTGAGCCCGTGGCGATCACGCTTCAGGAGCCGCGGAGGCTGTACTTCAAGGGAGTGATCGCGTGGTGTTACGAGCTCGAGGCCGCAACACCCATTCATTCGAGCGAAAAGCAATACGCCTATCGGGTGGGAATCGCCTTCACGTTCGAGTCGATGGAAGAAGAAGAGCAAGTCCGAAAATTCTGCGAGTTCCTGCATCAGGAATTCCTCGTGCCGCTTCCGATCGCGATCTGAAAGCATGAATCTGCTCTCTCAGATTAAAAATCTGCCTCACTTTACGACGATGGCGCTCGCCGGCCTCGCCATCGCCGAGATGGTTTTCGCTGCATCCCCATCAACCGGCATCATCGGCAGCGATCAAACGCGCTCTTCCTCGCCCACTCCCAAGCTCCTCTATCGCGTCACGGCCACCGTAAAAAAACCGCTCCAAGGAATCCAGCCCCTGGCTGGCGCCCCTGTGAACTACACGGGTTCCACTTCGTCCACCACCTCTCCTATCGATCCTCCCACGAGTTCCTCAAGCAGTTCCACGGGAACCACCATCTGCGAGCTTCCTCCCGTCGTCGTCGCGGCGAACGGCTGGCAAACCTGCTCTGAGGTCTGCCAAGGCTCGGGATTTCGGTGCAAGGGAGTCGGGCTGGGCGGCGTTCAAGGCGCTTACAGCGTCAGCAACCGACTCAACTGCTCCTGCTCAACCAGCGGGATTCGATGCACTGGCGGAACTTCCACGGTCAACTTGAGCAATCCCGCGCTCGACTGCAGTTTCATGAACTCCCAAAGCTCGGGCTGCAATCCCGCTCACATCACCGATACCGTCTCAGCGTGCATCTGCGATCCGTGCGCGGGCAACCCTCCTCCTTCCACGAGCAGCAGCTCGAGCAGTTCAAGCACCACTTCATCCGACGAAGAGCCGCCGATTGAAGAAGAAGGCAGCCCTGGCCCGGGAAGCGGCGTTTGCGTCGAGACAGGAGCCGTAAATAACGGCCATTCCTGCGCGGACTCCAATCAACCCGGACTTCGCTTGAGCGAAGTCCGGTACTTGGTGAGTTTTTCACACGTAACCGCAGGGTGTACGGATACTCAGAATCAACCGCCCCCTTGGGGTGAAGGTAATCAAACGAGCTCAAGTGTTCCTTATGGTAACCCACCAAAAGACTTTTGGGGATGGTGCACGAGCGCCGTATCCGGAGGTTGCACCCAAACTCAAGTCAACGACATGGAAGGTTGCCTCATTGGGCGATGGGACTTCAGTATCAGCACTTGCAAGTGGTGCGGCTGCGTGGCGGATGGGGGTCCCACTCCCGATGGACGCCGCGGCAGCTGCTGCACAAATCAATGGCGTCAGAACGGTGCCTGCGGTTGCGTGCCCAACGGGGAAGTTCCACCAAACGACGGGGGCGTGCAAAACTGCTGTTCAGGATGGCGCGTCAGCGGAGTCTGCCGCGTGCGAGGCACGCGTTAAGGGAGCGCAGCGAGGATCACCTCGCGCCCTCTGGGCGGCGCTCAGCCCATCAGGCTCACGAACTCGTCCCAATGATTCCTCAGCTTGGCCTTGAGCTTTAAGATTGCCTGAGTGTGAAGCTGGCTCACCCGGGACTCCGTGACGTCGAGGACTTTTCCGATTTCCTTGAGGTTGAGGTCTTCGTAGTAATAGAGGGAAAGGACGAGCCGCTGCTTCTCGGGAAGGTCCTGGATCGCCGTGGCGATCATCTGCTTGATGTAAGCGACGTTGATCTCGTTGAAGGGTGTGGGGGCTTTGGAAGTGGTCTCCCCATAGCCATGGAGCGAGCGCTTATCGGCTTTTGAAAAACTGGAGAGATCATCGTAAGAGAGGAGCGACACGCTCCGCACCTGGTTCAAAAGCTCGTGAAACTCATCCTGCGAAATCCCGAGCTCCCCGCAGACCTCCTCATCGGTAGCCTGTCTTCCCTTCTGGTGCTCGATCTTCGAGTAGCACCTCTCCAAAATTTTCGCTTTTTCGCGCACGGAACGCGGAACCCAGTCCTGGGCGCGGAGCTCATCGAGGATCGCCCCGCGAATCCTAAACTCGGCGTAGGTCTTGAATTTATTGTCCCGGGAAGCGTCGTACTTCTCGATCGCGTCCATCAAACCGATCACGCCTGAGCTGATGAGGTCGTCCAACTCGATGTTGGCGGGCAGGCGCGCCGCGATTTTTTGCGCGATGTACTTGATCAAGGGCGCGTATTCCAGCACCAGGCGCTCGCGCGTGCTGTTCACCGGGGAGTAATCCTCCTTGACCAGCTGGGAAGTTTGAACCGCGTCCTTCTCAAGCTCCGCCGCGATCTCTTTTTGAAGCTCTTCTTCCTCGCGCGCCGCCTGATCCGCAGACGCCTTCTCATCAAGGGCTTTTTGAATGGGCTGCAAAGCGGGCTCCTCGGAAGCATTTACACTGGGAGGGACTTTCGGGTTTTTCGCGCCCTTTTTGAGCGACTCCCGGTATCTTTGAATCCCTTGCCGGACCCCTTGGCTTTCTCTCATGTTGTTACCCTGCTTCCCCATTCCATTGTCTCAAATTCACGTTTAAATTTCCATCACCAGAGAGACCACTCTTTCAACGGTCGCTAATTCCAGGTCTTCCGGAACTTTTTGCCCAGTCGTGAAGTAGATCAATGGCAATTTGGAGCGTTGCGCCACGTTGTAGATTGAACCATGAATCACGGCCTCATCCAGCTTCGTGAGGATGAGCCCCCGCGGATCCAGGATTTTGAAGCGGGAGATGATCTCGTAAAGCTCCTGATCCCTCATCGTCACGGGCAGAGTCATGTAGATTCGAAGGCCCGGGATCTCCCCCAAAAGACGCTGCGCTCGCTGTACGGATTGAATATCCCGAGTTGAAACGCCGTCCGTATCGATGAGGATCAGGTCCAAAGTATTGAAATCCCCCAAAGCGGCGTGAAGTTCCGCCTCCGTTCCCACCGTGCGGAAGGGCAGGTTGAAAAGCTTGGCATAAGTCGCCAGCAACCCGTGATCGCCGATCGGCTGCTGACGAACATGGATCAAACCCACCTTCTTGCCTTCGCGGTAAGCGGCGCTGCTCGCGAGCTTGGCCAGGGTGGTCGTTTTACCGGCGCCGGTCGGCCCGATGACCGCGATGTGCTTTGCGCTCTCCATGGGCATGACCCGGATCGACTTCATCATTTCGGACGCGATTTGATCCCAAATGCTTTCAGCTGAAGGATTCGCTTGCTCGAATTCGGCTTTCCTGAGGAGCTCAAGCGCATAACGCCGATCGATCCCCTGAATCACCAACTCTTCCAAGGCTTCCTGCGCGCTTTGGGACGCGAGGTCGCTCTGCTGAGCGGGATTCGCCCGCGAAGGATGGCTCTTCAGCTTCTCGATCATTTCTCGGAGCTCTTTCATTTCGCGCTCTACATCGGTGTTTCGATGGGAGGGCGCCGGTGTGACGATGCGACTCGCAGTAGCTCCCGCCGTTTCCTTTCTGGAAGGAGCGGCATCCGGGATATCCGCGTAGCGCGGGCGCTTGATTTCAACCTGGTCGCGCACGCTTTGAGCCTGAGCCACGCGGTCACGTTGCGAGTAGTCGTAGAGATCGGATTGGATTTCGGCTTGCTTGCCCGCTGGCAGGTTCGCGTACCGTTCCAAAAGCGGCTGTGGCAATTTTTTTTCGGTGACCTGCTTTTTCTGGAGGGATTTTTCGGAGACCGCGGCGGTGACTTCGACGGAGGATCGTGACATCAAACCGAATCCCCGCTTATTGCGCTTGGTCTGCAGAATGATCGCTTCGGGGCCGAGCTCACGTTTGATGTGCTCCAATGCCTCTTGGATCGTGGGAGCTTCGTATTTCTTAACTTGCATGGGACAACCTCACCGTATCAAACGCCTTGACTCCGATATTGGGAGCGATTTCTTGATGTGAAAGCACGACGATATTGGGAATAAAACGATCCACGAGCGACTTCAGATGGTGCCGGATCAAAGGAGAGCAGAGAATGACCGCATGGCTGGACTGGGTTGTGAGCGCCAAAGCTTTTTGATTCAAATCAGCGATCAATCGCTTCACGAATTCGGGATCCAGGGACAATTGCTGCCCTTGATCGGTTTGAATGATGCCGGCTGCGATAGACTCTTCGATGGCTCGGTCCAGGGTCAGGAGATTGAGCTCGCCGTTGGAGCCCACGAGCTTTTTGGTGATGGTCCGCGAAAGCGCGATCCTGGCGTACTCCGTGAGGAGGGTTGGATCTTTTTGAACCACCGCTTGATCGGCCAGCGATTCGAGGATGCTCCTCAGATCCCGCACCGGGACGCCTTCCTTCAATAAGTTCTTGAGCACTTTCAACACCGTCCCCACCGGCAGGATGCCCGGGATCAAATCCTCCACCACTTTGGGCGCATTCTGCTTTAAAGCGTCCAAAAGGACTTGGAGTTCCTGCCGACCCAGGAGCTCATGCGCGTTTTGTCGAATGAGCTCGGTCAAATGAGTCGCGATCACCGTGGAAAGATCAACTACCGTGTAGCCCGCGAGAGTGGCTTCCTGCTTCATTTTCTCGGGGAGCCAGAGCGCGTCCAATCCAAAGGCGGGCTCCTTCGCGGGGATTCCGGAGAGGGTATGCGTGACGTTGCCGGGATCCATCGCTAGCATATGACCCAGCATCAGAGAGCCCGCGCCGATTTGAACCCCTTTCAGAGAAATCTGATAATCGCCAGGTTTGAGCTCCAGATTGTCGCGAATTCTAAGCGGCGGGACGATGATCCCGAGATCCAGGGCGAATTGCTTGCGGATGTTCGAAATGCGCTCGAGCAGATCCCCGTTCTGCTCGGCATCCACGATTTGAATCAGCCCATAGCCCACTTCAAGCTCGAGCAAATCCACGGGCAGGAGATTCTCGAGCTTCTCCGGAGCGGGCTTGAGACGGTCTTTCTCCTGTTTTTTCTTGAGATCCGCGGCCTCTTGATTTTCCTTCTGATGCAATCGCCATGCGATTGAGCCGATCGCCGTCGCCAGGATCAGGAACGGCAAATGGGGCAATCCGGGGATCAGCGCCAAAAACCCCATCACGAAAGCTGAAGCCAAGAGCGCCTTGGGCTTCATGAAGAGCTGCTTGGAGACTTCCTGGCTGAAATTCACGCTCGTCGCCGTGCGGGTCACGATGATACCTGCGGCCGTAGATACGATCAGGGCCGGGACTTGCGTGACCAAGCCATCCCCCACCGTAAGCAGGGTGAACGTTTCGGCGGCCTGGATGATGTCCATGCCGCGCTGGAGGGTGCCGATGAGGATTCCGCCGACGATGTTGACCAGGACGATCATGATGCCAGCGATCGCGTCCCCGCGGACGAACTTCGAGGCTCCGTCCATGGCTCCGTAAAAATCCGCCTCGCGCGCGATCTCGGAGCGGCGTTTCCTCGCCTCATCCTCGTTGATGAGGCCGGCGTTCAGGTCCGCATCAATGGCCATTTGCTTCCCTGGCATCGCGTCCAAGGTGAAGCGCGCTGCCACTTCGGCGACTCGGCCCGCACCTTTGGTGATCACGATGAAATTGATGATCACCAGAATGATGAAGATGACGATCCCGACCGCGTAATTGCCCCCGACTACGAACTCCCCGAAGGAGCGGATGACATCGCCCGCAGCAGCAGTGCCTTCTTCGGCCCCGTGGAGCAGGATCACGCGTGTCGTGGCGACGTTCAAGGACAGCCGGAACAGCGTGGAAATCAATAGAAGCGATGGAAAGATGCTGAAATCGAGCGCCCGCACCGCATAAACGGAGGTCAACAGTAGAATGACCGAGATCGCGATGCCGAGCGAAAGCATGATATCGATCAAAAAGCGAGGGATGGGGACGATCATCACCGCGAGGATCGAAACCAATCCGATCGCGACGGCGAAATCCGAATTTTTGGTCAAGCGACTCAAAATGCCGGGCATAAACTAAAACCCCCTCTTTTTGAGGCGATACACGTACGCGAGCACTTCGGCGACGGCTTGGTAAAGCGCCTTGGGAACGTATTGGCCGATTTTCACGCTCTGATGGAGCGCTCGCGCCAAGGGCACGTTTTCAACGAGCGGAACCCCGGCCTCAGCCGCGATCTTCTTGATCCTTTGAGCGAGGTGATCGGCCCCCTTGGCAACCACACGCGGCGCGAGCATTTTCTCCCGGTCATAAACAAGCGCTACTGCGATGTGGGTCGGGTTCGTCACGATCACGTCCGCCTTACGCACGGCCTGCATCATGCGGCGACGGGCCATCTCGCGCTGCACGGATCGGATGCGGGCTCGGATCTGGGGATCCCCTTCCCGCTCGCGGTGTTCCTGCTTGGCTTCCTGTTTGGTCATGCGGATTTTTTTTGAAAAATCCCGCTTCTGAAAGAAGTAATCGATCCCGGCAAAAACGACGAGAATCAAGGCGAGCGAAGCGAAAATCCCCCACGCCACCGAGCCCAGCAAGCCCGGGAGCGACAATGCCTCGATGGAATAGCGCTCAGGGCCCCGAATCGCCTCGCTTCGCACGAATGAGTATGTGACGGAGAGCACGCATGCGAGCTTGAAAATCAAGCGCAAGCCGTCCGCCCACTGCTTGATCGAGAAGAACCGCTTCAATCCCTGGACGGGATCCACTTTGCTCAAGTCCGGCGAAAGGGGATCCCAGGAAAAAATGCTGCCGATCTGCACCAGGCTGCCAATGGCGCCTGAGAGGAATCCCGCCGCGCAAATCGGGAGCGACAGGATGACCATGAGGAAAAGGGACTTTTTCAGTGCGAGCGCCACCGGGGTGGTAGTGCTCAGGAATTGCTTCGAGGAAAAATCCATTTGAAAAATCTCGCGCATGAACTCGGCGATTCTTTCGCCGATCATCGGGGAATAGAGGTAGACCGCGGTGGCCGTTGCGAGGAGCACGGCGAGCGCCGTGATCTCCTTGCTCTGCGCGACCATCCCTTTCTTGCGGAATTCCTCGACCCGGTAGGGCGACGCCTCTTCGGTCAGATCCTCGCGCGAGCGCTCATCGGAGTTTTCGGCCATGGATCAACCTCCCCTCTTGAGCGCAATCAGCACCGAATTGAACCATTCCGGCGTCTTCGCGAAAAGATCCCCGCTCCAGTCGACGAATTCGCTGATGCTCACGAACATCACGAAGATTCCCACCAACGCCGTCGCTGAAAATGAAAGCACCAAGACGTTCATCTGGGGGAGCGCCTTTGAAATGATCCCAAAGGCGGAATGGACCACGAAAAGCGAAACCGCGACCGGGGCCGCGATCGCGATGCCGAGCTTAAAAACTCCCGAAGTGACCGATACCAGCCCATCACGAAGCGCAGGTCCGAATTGCGCCGCCCCCAGCCCCAAGATCGAATAACTCTCGGCTGCCGCTTGGATGAGAAAATGATGGCCGTTTGAAACCAGGAAAATCAAGAATGCGATAGAGACTTGAATTTGAGCGACCACTTGGGTTTGCGCTTCCTGTTGCGGATCATACAGGTTCGCGGCCGCGAACCCCATCAAGGTTCCCACTAAATTCGCCCCGAACTCGATCACTTCAAACGCCACCTTGGACGTGAATCCCAAAACCAATCCCGAGAGCACTTCTAGCGCAGCCGTACCCGCGATCGTAAATGACGTCTTTCCCCAGATCAGCGCGTCTGCCGAACGGACGGCTCCGCTCTTGATCAATCCCGGCCAGCATGCCGCGGTAGTCGCGAGCGCGAGCAGGATTTTTGCGGGAGCGGGGACTTGGCGATCCCCGAGCATGGGGAAGATGGAGAAAAGCACGCTCATCCTGAGAAGCACCATGAAGAAAGTGAGAAGCTCGAGCTCCTGAAATTGGAAGAGCGGCATCAGTGCACCATCTCCCCTACCGTTCCAAAAACTTGGCCTGCGTAATGCTGTAAAACCTCCAGCATCCACGGACCCATCACCAAAAGCACCAGGAGGATCGCCACCATTTTGGGGATGAAGGTCAGCGTTGATTCGTTGATCTGAGTGATGGCCTGGAGCACGCTCACGATGATCCCCACCACCATCGCTGAAGCGAGCAGGGGCCCAGCCAGATAGATGGTGGTTTTCATCGCTTCCGTAGCTACTGAGATCACGGTCTCTTCCGTCAAAACAATCCCCTTCTAATATCCGACGCCAAGGCGTCGGCGCATTCGCTAACGCCTATCGGCGTATTCGCTGGCGCCTATCGGCGCGTTATTCGCCTAACCAAAACTTTTCACCAGACTACCAACGACCAGCTGCCATCCATCAACGAGCACAAAAAGCAAAAGTTTAAAGGGCAGCGAGATCACGATCGGCGGAACCATCATCATCCCCATGGCCATCAAAACGCTCGCGACCACCATGTCCAGAACCAGGAAGGGCAGATAAAGCATGAATCCGATTTGAAAAGCGGTTTTCAGCTCGCTGATGATGAAGGCTGGGATCAGCACGTAAGTGGCGACTTCCGCCTTGTTTTTGGGTTTTTTCTCTTTTGATAATCCGAGAAAAAGCTCCAGATCCTTCTCACGGGTTTGCTGGAACATGAACTCCCGCAATGGAGTTTCGGCGCGCTCAATCGCGAGTTTTTGATCGATTTTCTCATTGAGGTAAGGCTCCACGGCATTCGCGCTGACGGCTTTCCAGGTCGGCGCCATCACAAAAAACGAAAGAAAAAGCGCCAACCCGACGATGAGCTGATTGGGCGGCATCTGCTGCGTACCGAGCGCTTGGCGCACGAAGCTCAAGACAACCACGATCCGAGTGAATGAAGTCATCATGATCAGGATGGCGGGCGCCAAAGAGAGCACCGTGAGCATCATCACGATTCGAAGGACGGAAACGACGTCCGATGGTTTTTGATTCCCGGCGAAGGACAAGCTCAAGGATGGAAGCGCCAGCCCTGATGTCCCGGGAACATACCCCCCCGCTTTGGCCTCGGCCCAAGCCGACGCGCACGCTCCCAAGGAAAGAGCGGCGAAAGCGAAATACGGGAGAGACGATTTCAACTTCATAACGGCTTCAGCCCCTCGAGTTTGCTTCGGATCTTCTCGCGCAGGTTCTCTTGAAGCTTGACTCGATCAAACTGATCCGAGAACTTTTCCGGGAAACCCATGGTCGGCTCATCCGAAGACGAAGCTCCGGACGCGGCCTTCGCCTTACCGGCCGGCGCGTCCTCCTCAAGAGCGGGATCAAACCCCTCGTCCGCGGCGATCTGCGTGATGAGGCTGATCGTCTCGCTTGAGATTCCCAATACCAGGGTGCGATCAGCGACTCGGACCACGGCGATGCTTTTTTTCGGCCCGAGGTGATAGGTCGCCATCATTTCGATCATTTTTTCGCGCGGCTTGAACCCCATCTTTCCCGCCTTCAGCATATTCTTCATGAACTTGGGCAGGGCGCGATCTGAGGACTTGAGGCGATTCAGCGCGAAAATGAAACCCAGGCAGAGTGCGAGCACGAGCCCCAGCTTCGCCAATACGGACAGGATCTGCGCAGCCCCGAGCGGATTCGATCCCGAAGCCGCTGACGGCTTGCGTTCAGCGGGCGCCTCAGCCTCGCTTTGCTTGTCCTCCGATCGGCTCAGGACTTTTTCCAAAAGCTTCTTCTCATCGTTGGCGACGGCGGGAGCGCGATCGCCCTCCGCGGACTTAATCTCCTGGTAAGCGGGAGACGATGCCGCGGAGCTCTCACTTTCCTCAGACGCGGGCTTGGCCGCTTCAAGGCGCAGGGCGATCACTTTTCCGCCCGCCTGAACCTGAGCTTGGAGGCGGTCCTTGTAGTCCTCGGCCTTGCCCCTGACCGTGAGTCGGCAGCGGATCAGCTTGGGGGAATATTGATAGGCGAAAACTTTGATGATCCCCTCACCCCGAGTCGACAGGATTTTGGGGGGGTACACGGCAGCCTCCGAGATGCTGACTTGGATGATGTCGTTGAAATACTCGGTCTTAAGCTGATTTTTTTTGACGGGAGCGTCGAAAATCAACTCAACCTGGGAGTTTGAACCACTGACGATTTGCTTCAATCTCGCGGAGGCCTGAGCGGAAGAGGCTTGGCCGAGCGTCAGCAGCAGACCAGCGATTGAAACGACTTTAAAGCGAATCGAGCATTCACGCATAAAGCTCACTTCAGCTGCTCGATGCGCTCAACCGGCGAGATGATATCGGTCAACCGAATGCCGAACTTCTCATTCACCACGACGACCTCGCCGCGCGCGATCAGCTTGTCATTGATCAGAACTTCGAGCGGCTCCCCCGCGAACTTCGAAAGCTCCACGACGGAGCCCTGAGCGAGTTGCAGGATATCCCGAATCGCCATCCTGGAGCGCCCCAGCTCGACGGTGACCTTCAAAGGAATGTCCAAGATGAAATCCAAGGATTGAATGGGGTGCGCCTTGGGCAAGCTCGCTCCTTGTGGCGGAGGAACTGCCTGCGGACCTGACCCGGCTGGTTTTGCTGGATCCGCCTCACCTATTTTCGCTGCCGTTTGTTCACTCATTTTTTACTCTCCCCTTCCCTGGGAATCATCCATGATCCACTGTTCTGGTGACCTGAACCGCGCGATTCCCGCGCGACACCCCGAACAGACATTTGAATTTTGGGACGCCCTCGATCAGAAGATCGAGCTCCCCGTCCGAATCCTGCGTGAGCGGCAATACATCCCCCACATTTAAATTCACCAAATCCCCCACCGTGATGTTCGAAACCCCCAAATTCACCAGAACATCGACTTCAGCGGTCTTGAGGTGATCCTGCATCTTGCTCGTCCACTCATTGCCGGGGCGGTCCGTCTCGGTTTGAAACGACGCATTGAGCTTGTTTTTGATGGGCTCGATCGTGGAGTAAGGAATCACCAGCGCGATCGTCCCGCTCGCATTCTCGAGTTCCACCTCAAAGGTCGTTGAGATGATCACTTCAGAGGGTGGAACCACTCCGACGAACTGGGGATTCACTTCCGTCCTGAGAAAGGAGATATCCGTCTTGTGAACGGGCGCCCAAGCCTCCTCAAGGTCGCGAATCGCGTAATCCATCACTTTGTGCATGATGGAGAGCTCAATCCTCGTGAACTCCTTGCCTTCAATCTTCGTGAACGGCCGATCCGTTCCGCCGAAAAAACTATCGACCAGCGCGTAAGCGAGCTTTGACTCGAAAACGAGCAGCGCCGGCCCGCGGAGGCTCTCAAAGCGCATGATGCACATGCAGCTTGGGATGGGCAGCGTGTTGACGAATTCGCCGAACTTCAGCAAGTCGGTCGAGATGATGCTGATCGTGGCGATCTTACGCAGGGAGTTCGACAGGGACATCCGGTACAGCCGGATGAAACGCTCGTAAATGATGTCGAGCGTCGGCATCCTGCCGCGGATGACGCGGTCCTGGTTGGTGAGATCATAGTTGGTGACCGTGGCGTCCTGAGCGCCCGCGGCCCCACCCTGCGCGCCCGCGCCGACTTCTACGGAGCCCTCGGCGACCGCGCTGAGAAGCGCATCGACTTCAGATTGTGTAAGTGCCTGATTCATCTCGTAGCCTTCCTAGCTCCTTTTCACGGCTGGGGCATCCTGCCTCAGCTGCTAAAAGCGAAATTCGTAAAGAAAACTCCCTTCACTTTTCCGTTCGTCATGAAACCATTGATCGCGCCGCGAATTTCCTCTTTGATACGGTCCCGGCCCTCAACGACCGATAAATCGGAGGGCCGCTTGCTGTTGAAAAGATCGATGATGACGTTGCGAACCTGGGGCATCTTCAAATTCACTTCGTTCTCCGCCTCATCACCGGGAACTTCCAGTGAGACGTTCACGCGGATGAATTTGGGGCTTACGCTGCCGGGAGTGGAGAGATTCACGGTGAATTGCTCGAGCGAAACCATTTTTCCGAACTCCCCGTTCTTGTGGGCGGGTTTCGCGGCTCCGCCTTCCGCCGGAGCGCCATGCTCGCCCGCCGCGGGCGCAGCGCCATGTTCCGCAGCGGCTGGCGCTCCATGCCCTTCGCCCCCGGGCGCCGCGACGATGTCGCTCACTTGGGGTTTCTTGCGGTCTTTTTGAAAAGAGATCATGAGAATGGCGATGATGCCGACGGTGACCAGCGTATTGACCGCCGTGAGAATCAGGACGAGCTTGCTTCCGCCGCCTCCTTCTCCCGACGGCGCCGCCGCCGTGGATCCGGATGCCCCTGCTTCTGCTGCTTGATTCGATTGAGCTGACATGACCCTTGTTCCCCCGCGATCGGACTCCACTTTCTATTTTGCTATGCGGAGCGCCGGGGATCAAGTTTGATTTTTTAAATCTAATAAAATGAAAAAACCGGAGCGGGCCTCGTCAAACGAGTGACGTGGCGCCGCCCCGGCTCAACTCAGGTTAGTTCCTCTTCAAGTTCAGGACTTCGCTCATCATTTCATCTGCAGTGCTGATCACCTTGGCATTGGCTTGGAAATTCCTTTGCGCGGTCATCAGATTGATGAATTCATTGGCGATATCCGTCGTCGAGGACTCAATGGTCTTCGAGGAGATGCTACCGCGCCCCCCCGTGGCCGGGCCGCCGATCGTGGCCTGGCCGGATAAACGGCTCTCGCGGAACCGGTTTTGACCCATCTTGAACAGGCCCTCGGGGTTTTCGAACTTCGCGAGCGCCATTTGGGCGAGGTTGATGTTCTGGCCATTGGAGTAAATCGCCGTCAAAATCCCGCCGTCATTGAAGCTCAGGCCCGACAATGTTCCCGTGGTGTAACCGTCTTGCAGGGTCTTGTACGCCTCCGAAGTCGACCCGTACTGGGTGACTTGAAGACCGCTTCCGCCGCTTTCCATGTCTTTGCCGAAGGAGAAATCAATTTTTTGATCCGGAAGAGCGCCCTTGTTGAACTGGAAGCTCGATTTGTCCGTGGTTTGCTTCTTGAGCTTTCCATCAGTGTCAAACTGCAAGGTTCCCGAAGCTTGCTCCATGAGCTCCCCGGGTTTTCCTCCCGTGACTTCCTCCCCTTTGGCCATCGCCCTCCACTGCCAGAGACCATCCTCCGTCTTATTGAAGTAAACGCTCACCACGTGCGCCGTTCCGGCGGAGTCATAAACGGTCACGCCGGTCGCGAAGTGCGATGTTTGCTCAGGTTTCAGAGGATCAAACACGAGCGTCTTCTCCGCCTTTGAATCCAAGTTCATGAAGAGGTCCACCTTGGAACTCTTCTTCGCGTCGATCACGGTGCGATCCACTGAGATATCCCCCATCTTGGACGTGATTTTCCCTTGATCATCCGCGAGGAAACCCATGACGTGGTAGTTGTCCGCGTTGATGAGCTTTCCATCCTTATCGAAATGGAAAGCGCCGTTTCTCGAGAAGCTTTGGCCGTCGGGGCCTTGAAGCGTGAAAAAACCGTCCCCGGTGATGGCCAAATCCGTCGCCGATTCCGTTTGCACGATCGATCCCTGCGAAAAGATCGGGTTCACCGCCGCCAAGCGCACGCCTCTCCCGATTTGATTGCCCCCCAAGAGGCCTTTGAGCGATTTTGCGATCACGTCCTGGAATTCAGGGCGGCTCACTTTGAAGCCGACCGTATTCGCGTTTGAGATGTTATCGCCGTAAATCGAAAGGGCTTCGCCTTGCCCCTGCAAACCGGTGATCCCGGTGTACATGGATGATAGAATTCCCATAATGGTGACGCCTCCTTGCGTCTTTTTTGATGAGTTCCAACCCTTCAGTCATTCGGGGTTGGCAGGCCTCCCATCATGGGTCCGGCCTGAGTTGCAAACACTTCTAAACGATCACTGCTCCGTCGATATTCGTGAAAACGTTGCCCGTGAGCGATCCTCGATCCATTGCCGTGACGATCGTCCTGTTCTTAACGCTCACGATCAGCGCGGCATCCGAAGTCAAAATCAACGTGTCCTCCACTCCTTTCGCTTCAGCTTGATCGACGGCCTGATTCACCTTCATCAGCGTCGCCGGGTCGAGCTCAATCTTCCGGTCTCGAATCCTCTGCGAAGCGTGAGCCGAGAACTTCAGCGGGCTTCGGACTTGCGAAAGGACCTGGTCGAATTCGCTCTCTCCGGAGCCCGGCTTTCTCGGCTGCTCAGCCGCTGGCGCGGTCGCCGAACCGACGCCCGGCAATGAAGTCACATTGGGGTAAAAAATGGGACCACTACTCACTTCAATCACCTCCTTTCAATCCGTTGGGGAAGCCTTTTTGTTGATCTTGAGCGTCCCCTTGCTGCTCTTGTTGGAATTTTTGAATGGCTTGGAGCGCCTCCTGGGGAATGGGATGCGACTCGATCGGCTTTGAGCCGACGCCTTTTTGAAACGCGAAAAGATTCGGTTGATTGGGCGCTTCCGCGGAAGCGCGGGCGGCAGGCGCAGGCACCGCGGACTTCGCGATGTTCCCGTCCTCGACGCGAATGACGTTTTTCATGGAGATCTTGCCGGGGTTTTTCATGTCGCCGATGAGCAGGACAGGCTCAGTCCCTTCATAGCTCACTCCCAGAACTTGCGCTTTCGCTTGAGGCTGAATGGCGATGGGCTGCCCCTGCCCGTCTTTGGCGTCTATTTTCAGGGCGTAACTTCCCGATTTCGCGGGCAGCGGAGTATTGCCCTTGTAACCGTCCCAATCCACGCTGGACTGACCCGCTTTCTGAGGCCCCAAATCCTTTTCGTAAACCGGCTCTCCCAGTTCATTGATGATCTGAATATGAACCTGAGCCGCGTCCTTCGGCAGATCCATGGGCACGACTTCGCGAGAACCTTCGTTGTGGGTGAATCGGTCTCGATCCACGGTCACCCATTTCCCGATCAGGTGGGTCATGGCCATGCGCTCGAGCGGCTGGTTCTGCTGCGTGAGCTTGGCGAGATTTTGATTCATGTTGTGCATCTGCTCAACCGTCGTGAATTGAGCCATTTCAGCGGCCATCTGCTCCGCCTTGAAGGGATTCGTCGGATCCTGATGCTTCATCTGAGTGATCATGATCTTCAAGAAGTCGTCTTTATCGAGCGTTTTTTTGATCTCACGCGGCTTTTCTGCCCTCTCACCGTATCGCGCCTGCATCTGCTTGAGAATCGTGCCGAACTGAGGGTCCGTTGAAGGAGCTGTATTAGCCGCGGCTCCTTCGCCGCTCACTTTCACCGACGTCGTCACATCCTGGGAAGGGGCCACCGCGCTCACGCCCATAGATCCAGCCTTCCTGACGCGCTCACCGTGCGGCTCGCGTTGTTACCGGGCCAAGCGCGGGCGAGAGGAGCGGGCGCTCCGCGAGGAGAACCCTCATTGAAAGGCTGCGAAGATCTTTCCTGAGAATCAGAGCCCCGCTGGAAACCCCCTGTAAGAGCAGACCCTGAATCGGAGGAATTCCACTGAGGATTGAAAGATGGATCCCGAGGAGAAGAGTCGCCGCCGGGGATGAAATTCAGGCTTGAAGCGGTCGCGACTTCCACTTTTTCAAGTTTAAGTTGATGTTCAAGCAGGCTCTTCTCCAAAGAAGGGAGGTTCTTCTCTAAGACTTTCCTGGCGCTCTCGGAGCTCGCTTGAATTTTGAGGTCAATCGCGCCGTTTTTCGCGCTGAGGCGAATGTGCAATTCGCCCAAATGCTCGGGGCGCAATCGGATCCTCACTTCACCCTCGCCCTGCTGGGCGAGCGATTTTAAATTTTGACTCACCTGCATCACTTCATGCTCCGGCCATGCAGGGGCTCCGCCCGCATGAGGCGCGGCCTGGGGAGCGATTTCCAACGAAGGCGCGGCTGAGTTTCTTGGTAAAAACTCGAGAGCAGCTCCTGTCGGACCGGAGTGGGATCCGATTGAAAGCGACATCGGTCGCTCCGCCCCTTGTTCCTTCGTGAATGCGGATTCCCCCGAGAATTCTTTTTGAGGCAAACTTACGGGAGATTCCAAAGAATGAAAAGAGACGGGAGACGGGGCGGGAGAAAAATTATTTTGGTGAACGACATTCAGCTGGGGCTCAAAGCTCGCTGAAGAAAGCGGGTTGCCTACCGGGCGCGCTTTCTGACCCGCGGCTCGATTCACGACAGAAGCCCTTTCTTCCACCGGCTGCAGCAGGATAGCCGATCCGCTCACCAGGCTTTGCGCGGCTTGCGGATCCTTTGCGGGCATCAACCCGAGGGATTGCTTTTTACCTTCCACTTCTCGGCGCATCTGCAAAAACTCATGCCCCGAAATCGGCTGCGCGATGGGCTTCGCGACTTGAGCCTCCAGGGGCGCTTGAATGACTTCAGCGAGATCCCCCAAAAACGACTCATTTTTGGATTGAGGCGTGGGCCTTGATTCGGTCTTTTGAAAATTCATTTCTTGAGGGGGAATCAAATCCATCCGCACGGCATTCTTTTGATCCAGAGCGGAAGCCATTGGATCCGACAGAGCTTCCTTCTGCATCAACGGCTGCTGTAGCTGCGCCTGCGGTTGCGGCTGCTCAATCGGATTGAACTCTAAGATGGGGAGCTGATCGGAAAGAGGCGCTTCTTGGGGTTGAACCTGAGGTTGCTGTTGAAGAGCGGCTAGGTAGGCCATCCCGAAAGCATCGAGCGCTGGATCGCTGGGCTTCTCCGCTTTTCCACCGAGAATGCTTGAGAGCAAGTCAATCGGCGATTCAGGCTCAGCGGCCCGCTTGCTGACGGAAGCGGAGTTGAACTCAGGGCTTCGGCTTAGAATCACGCTTCCCCCCTTCCGAGCTTGCCGGCTCTCGCAAACTCAACTCGACTTTCTTCAGGGCCGCTGCATCCGACTTTTTTCCGGAATAAAGCTCAGAAAGGCGCGATGCCCGCTTGGGATCCATGCCATTGAGGATTTTGGCGAGCTTCGGAGTCGCTATTTTCGCCATGACCGCGGAAGCCAAACTCTCATCCACTTGTGCGAGCACCAGCGAGCTCGCCTTGGGGCTCATCGTCTCCAAAGTCTCGACGATCTTGGCCACTCGAAGATCGTCCTCTTTTTTTCGAGCCTCATCCACTTTTTCGATGTCTTGGCGCGTCGCCTCCAAAGCCTTGAGTTTCTCTTCAACGATTTTTTCGCGCTGCTTTAACTCTTGTTCAAGCGCGGCGATTTCCTTTTGCTTCGCCTCGAGCGCTTCGCGCTGCCCCTTGAGATCCTCGAGCACGGAGGGATCCGTCAGGCATTGAGCCGCCGGGGCGGGCGCCTTGGGAACTGCTGCCGCGGAGACGTGCTCGGCTGGAGCGTCTTTGGCCTCGGAATTAGCCGCTGACTCCTGATGCGATTCAGACGCGGCGATCATGATGACCGCGATGAACGCGAAAAGAAGCTTCTTCATGCGGCGTCCTCCGAGCGGAAACGCGCCCTCATCACGCTGAGATCATCGAGATCCCTGAATTCCTTCTGCTGCTTCGCTTTTTTGTATTCCGAGAAATCCCTCTCTTTGAGGATCTCCAGCGCGCGGGTTTTCTTGTGGGCGACCAGGTACAACTCCACTTTTTTCTGGCAATTGCGATTCGCCCTCAAAATGGCCTGATCGATTTGAATCAGGCGCTGCTTCATGCCCGAGTCAAAAAGCCCGTAGGTCGCGAGCTCGGCGCCGGTCAAACCTTCCAAGATTTTTCCGGATCTCGCGGACGTCGCCTCGTTCAAGCTGGACTGAAGCATGTTTTTCGCCTCGATCGCGACGGAGACGGCCCTCCGCGCATCAGCAAGTTCAGCCAGGGCGCGGGTTTCCCGGGCTTTTCTCAGCTTCAAAACAGTCTCGAGTCTGAATAAAAAACGCTTTCTCGACATCTCTTTTTTATTTTCATTTAATTTAAATAACTTTGTAAGACTGAATGTTTTTCCCAGCTGCTCAGGAATTTTCTGCATGCCGGCAAATCGAAGCCATCCCCGCAAGCGTATCCTCCCAGGAGGATTTCTCGAGTATGGACTGCCTCAGAAACAAATCGATCTTGTCGCGGGCGATGATCGCCTGGTCCACGCGGGGGTTGCTGCCTTTGACGTACGCCCCGATCTGGATCAGATCCTCGGCCTGCGCGTAGGACGCGATCCACTGCTGTAGTTTTCCCGCGTGCCTCAAGTGTTCCGCGTTCACGACCGCCCGCATGACTCTACTGGTGCTTTGCAGCACGTCGATCGCGGGGAATCGATTGGACTGGGCGATCTTTCTCGACAAGACGATATGGCCGTCCAAAATCGAGCGGGCGGCGTCCGCGATCGGGTCATCGAGGTCATCGCCCTCCACGAGGACGGAGTAAAAGCCCGTGATGCTGCCTTTTGAAGGCGCCATCCCAGCCCGTTCCATCAGTTTCGGCAGGGAAGCGAAAACGCTCGGAGTATAGCCCTTCGAGGCCGGCGGCTCGCCCAGCGAGAGCCCGATCTCCCTCTGCGCCATGCAGAAGCGCGTGACGGAGTCCATGAGGAGCAGTACATCGGAGCCCCGATCCCTGAAATACTCGGCGACCGCCGTGGCCAAAAAAGCGCCTCTCATCCTGAGGAGCGGGGATTTATCCGAGGTCGAGACGATCACCACCGATCGCTTCAGCGCCTCTTCTCCCAAATCTCGCTCGATGAACTCCCTCACTTCGCGGCCTCGCTCGCCGATCAACGCGATGACGTTGATATCAGCCCGAGTGTTCCTCGCCATCATGCCGAGCAAAACCGATTTTCCCACACCGGATCCCGCCATAATCCCGACGCGTTGGCCTTTGCCGACGCTCAAAAGCCCGTCGATCGCCCTCACCCCCAGGCACAGCGATTCGCTCACCATCTCCCGCTCCAGGGGATGGGCCGGGCTTCCATAAAGCGAGCGCTCTTGAGGAAAATGACCCTCATTCGCGATGGGGCCTTTTCCATCCAGCGGTTTACCGCTCCCATCGATGACGCGCCCAAGAAAAGCTTGCGAAACTTGAATGGAGGCCAAATTCCTTTTGAGGAAGACTTGAGTTTCGTTATTCACCCCATGCACATCTTCAAACGGCATGAGCAAAACACGCTTATCGCGAAAGCCGATTACTTCAGCTTCTACCGCCGGTGATTGGGGCGAGACCTGGATTCCGCAAACGCTTCCTAGAGAAGCTCCTGGCAAGTAAGCCTCAAAGATCAACCCTTGGGATCGAATGATCTTCCCGGAATTTTTATAGAAACTCCCTTGCTCCAGCAGGTCAATATATCGTTTGGGATCAATGCCAGAAATCAAGCGGGATCTCCGGATACGGGCTTAGCCGGCGGTTTCGCCTCTTCGGCCGCTTTCATGAGGGCGGAATGAATGGATTCAAGCTGCGTTTCAATCCGAGCGTCGATGGTGTTCCAGTCCGTTTCAAGAATGCACCCGCCCGAAGCGACTTGCGAGCTTGGCTCAATCGAGAAGTTTTTGAGGTCCTTGAATTTGGATTCCAATTCTTTTTTGAGCACGCTGATTGAATCGAGCTCGTCGGGGTGGATTCGGATTCGGATATTTTCCCGAATCTCGAGATGAGTCAGGATTTCCGCGCAGAGCCTCGAAAGGTATTCCCGATCCGTCGAGAGGTCTTTCAATAAAACTCGTTTTGAAATTTTGAAGATCATCTCGATGAAGAACCTCTCGTAATCGGCGTAAATTCGCTTTTTGATGTCTTCCATCTCGGAAACCAATTTTTCGAGGCTTTCCATCTTGCTTGAAGCTTCGGATTGAAATTTTTCAGCCGCTTCGGCTCGGCCTTTGGCGAACCCTTCCTCGAAGCCCATCTGCTGACCGGCCTTCTTGGCTTCCTCGGCGATTTCTTGAAGGCGCGCCTGGATTTTCTCGTCGATCCTGGCTCTTTCCTCTTCTTCAATGGAAAGCAGATTCCTCACGATGGGGCTCAAAGTGAACCGCTGGTCCTTGATCGTGAGCGAGGACTTATCCGGGTCCGTGGCGGCCAAAGACCCCAGGCGCGTCTTCACTTGCAGGTATTGCTCGGCCTTCAGATTTCTGATCTCCCGAAACTCGTAGTTCTTGACCGAGCTCTCAGGCGGCTTGACTTCGGTTCCCTCGATCGCTGGCTTCGAAAAGTTCGGGTTTTCTTGGTCCATACTCAAACGAGGGCGTCAGCCTCGCCGCCTCTGCTGATGATGATCTTGCCTTCCGCTTCAAGCCGCTTGGCGATATTGACAATTTCCTGCTGGCCCGCTTCGACGTCCGAGAGGCGCACCGGGCCCATCGCTTCGAGGTCCTCGCGCAAAAGGTCGGCCGCGCGCTTGGAGATGTTTCTGAAGATTTTCTCCTTGATCTCCTCCGGCGCAGTCTTGAGGGCCACCACCAGTTTGTCGTTGGGAACCTCCTTGAGCAGCTGCTGCATCCCGCGGTCGTCGATGAAGGCGATGTCCTCGAACACGAACATGAGCTTCCGGATCTCCTCGGCCAGTTGAGGATCCTTTTCCTCGACCCGAGCCATGATGTTTTGCTCGCTGGTCTTGTCCATGACGTTGAGCATCTCGGCGATCGGCGGCACTCCCCCCAGCTGCTGGGTGTCGATCGAACCCAAAGTCGCCAATTCCTGCTTGAGCACTTCGTCCACTTGGGCGATGAGGGCCGGAGAAATGAAATCTAGGCTCGAGATCCTGAGAACGACTTCGGTTTGAATCCCCTCGGGGAGTCGCTTGAGCACTTCGCACTTGCGACTCGCATCCAGGTGCGCGAGCACGAGGGCCACGGTTTGCGGGTGCTCGTTGACCAGGAAATTCGCGAGCGTCCTGGAATCCACGAGCTCGAGAGCTTCTAGGGTCCGACTACCCTCAACAACCGAGAGTTGACCGAGGACCGTCTTGGCTCGCTCTTCGCCTAAGGTCGCCAGGACGAAATCCCTTCCCTGAGCGTGGCCGAAGATGATGGTCTGCTCCTCTGAAATCTCGGCGTAGAAAGCCTCGAGCACTTCTTTGACGATCGGGATCGGGACTTTGTTGACGTGAGCCATGGCGCTTACGAGCCTTTTCACGTCATTGTCCTTCATCTTTTTGAAGACCTGGGCGGTGACGTGATTTCCGAGCACGTTCAACAGTAGTGCTGATCGCTCCAGGCCGGTCATCTCTTGGAAGTTTTCGTAGGCCATCGATCCGATGCTCCTTTAAGCAGTTTTATTCTTGCTTCCAACCTCAGCATCCTTCTTCTTCGAAGGATCCACGTGCAGCCAATCCTTCAGGATGAGCGCAGCTTTATGCGGGTTCGAGTCGATCAACCGGACGACCTTGTCCCGAATCATCTCGCCTTCGACTTTTTCCGGGTCCAAACCATCCGGCAAATCAGGAATCGAATTCTCCAATTCAGCCACCGCTGAATTCTTCTGCATTCGCTCCAGCTCCTCGATCGTCTGAGGCAGGAAAGTATCCACGCTGTCGATGGTGTTCTCAGTGACCCACTTGATGAAGGGCCGCACCACGAACATGAAGAATAGGAAGATGATCAGCCCGATCACCGCGTAAACGATCACGTTCTGAATGTAGCTTCTCCGCTCCTGATCCGAAATCAGGCGCTGAGCTTCCTCGAAGTCCTCCCTTGAGAACTCCATGTTCTTGACGTCGAGGACGTCGCCGCGCTTTTTGTCAATTCCCAGGCTGCTGGCCACGATGTCCTCGAACTCCTTCAGCTTCTCAGGGGCCCAAGGATCCACCTTGCTCAGCATCTTGCCGTCTTTGTCCGCGGTTTTCGTCAGCTTGCCGTCCACAACGACCGCGACCGAAATTTTCTTGATGGCCCCAGCCGCCTTCGTCACTCGACGTACGGTCTGCGGGATCTCGTAGTTCGTGACCTCGTTGGATTTCGCCGTGTCGTACTTGGTTTCATTGTTGGCGGCAGGAGGCTGCCCCGGCGTGTTGGAGGCCGCTCCCGCGACTCCATAAGGGCCTGGGCGAGTGCCCGCCATCGTGTCATTTCTCTTCTCTACGGACCGAACCGCCAAGCCATCGGCGTCGAAGAGGGTTTGAGTCTCGTTGACTTGCGAGAAATCCAGCTCAGCGGTCACTTTCGCGGCGACTCGGCCCTCGCCGACGACGCGGGAGAGGATGGACTCCACTCGTTTTTCGAGGTCTTGCTCGACTTTCTGCTGATATTCGAGCTGCGTCGCAGTCGCTGAAGAAAGGGGATCTCCGGAATTCTTGGAAAGCACTTTTCCGTTTGAATCCATGATGACGACGTCTTGGACTTCCAAACCCTCTACGGCGCGGGCGACGAGGTTTCCAATGCCGTAAACCTGCTTCTCAGCGAGCTGCGTCCCGGGATCCAGATCCACCACGACGGACGCGGAGGGTTTTTTCTGATCTTCGACGAACGCGCTTTTCTGGGGAATCGCCAAGTGGACGCGGGATCGCCTGACCCCCTTGATCGTCGCCACTGTCCTCATCAGTTCGCCTTCGAGAGCGCGTTTCTGATTGATCTTCTGAACGAAACTCGTCGTGCCCAGGGATTGCTTGTCGAAAAGCTCATAGCCGACCGCCCCCGACTGGGGCAATCCCATCGTCGCGAGCTCCAGGCGCAATTCGTAAATGCTTTCCGCGGGTATGGAAACATTCTTGCCTGAGGGGTCGACCTTGAAGGGAATGTGCTTTTCCCGGAGAATTCGGATGATGTTGGCCGCGTCCTCGGCGCCTAGATTACTCATCAGGGGCGTGTAAGCCTGGTGCCCGGCCCAGAAAAACAAGGCGGAACATCCCACTAGGATCGCAGCCGCTGTGGCGAACATGGCCATCTTTTTGATCGGCGAAAGCTGTTTGTAAAAATCGCCGATCTGCTTGGCTATCTTCTTAAAATACTCATTCACAAAGCATTCCGCCTTTCACTAGACCTGCATCCTCATGATTTCACGATAAGCATCGAGGACCTTGTTGCGAACTTGCATCATCAATTTCAAGGAAGCGTCGGCGCGCTCGATGATCAGCATGGTTTCGTGAATATTCTTGCTCCTGCCTGCGACCAGCTCCTTGATCGCCTGGTCAGCCTGAGTCTGATGGACGTTCACGGTTTCCATCGAATTTTTCAAAAGCTCCGAGAATGTCTTCGCGCCCGCCGAGCCTGGCTCGAGCGGGCCGTCACTGCCGATCGAGACCCGGTCGACGCTCGTCTTCGCGCCGTCCAGGGGAATCGCAGACGAAAGCTTTTCCAGGCCCAGGGTGCTCATCTACCGATCTCCAGTGCTTTTTGCGCCATGGATTTCGCCGCGTTCATCGCGGTCACGTTCGCCTCATAGGAGCGCTGGGCGGAGATCATATTCGCCATTTCCTCCACGGGATTCACGTTCGGCATCGCGACGTAGCCTTCGGAATTGGCGTCGGCATGATTGGGGCTGTAAACCATGCGCGGGGGTTTGGGATCCTCGATGATTTCCTGGACCTGCACTCCTTGCACGCTCTCATCCATCTCGCTTTGCAGGACTTCGGCGAAATGCTCACGATCCGTCTGCGCGGCCATCAAGGGATCCTTCCTGCGATATGGTCCCCCTTCCGCCGTGCGCGTTGTCTCCGCGTTGGCGATGTTGCTCGAGATCGTGTTCATGCGCTTGGTTTGCGCGTCAAGCCCGCTCGCGCTCACGCGCATTGAAGAGAAAAAATCCATTAGCGGTTCCCCCCACCTTCGGAGATGGCGTACTTCAGCATCCCCAGTTTTTTCTTGAGCATCTCGGCCGAGGCGTCATAGAGAAGCTGGTTTTCAGCGAGCTTGGCCATCTCAGCGGCCCGGTCGACGGTATTGCCGTCAAGCGACTCGACGCCGTTCGGATCATCATACACTTCGGCTTGCACGGGATCGGTCTCCCGCGGAGTGATGTGTCCCGCATGCGTATCCGCCGGGGTCAAGCGCCCCCCCACCCCCAAAGCGTCGCGGAGGGCACCCTCGAACTCCACCGCCTTCGACTTGTAGCCGGGCGTATCCGCGTTCGCGATGTTGGAGCTGACCACGTTCTGGTTCAGCAGCCTCACGTTCAACGATGTATTGAGAGCCCCGATCGTCGAGTCAAAACCGTCATTCGCCATGAAATACCTCTGTGTCCCCATCTTCCATCATATTTTTATTTAACTAATAAATAAAATAGGGATTTTTTTCCCGCCCCCATTCCCACTCTAGGCAAAAATTCCCATCTTCCTGTAATCGGCCAGTTTGTTCCGGAGCGTCCGGATCGATATCCCCAGTGCGCGAGCGGTGTGGGTGCGGTTCCCGCTGTGATGCTTCAAAGCGTCCAAGATGATGTTGCGCTCGATGTCGTCCAGCGTCCTCCCCGGAACCCAGAACGTCACTGGCTCGCCCGCCGGCGCCTCGGCGCGCTCGATCCTCAGATCAGCCGCTTCGATGCAGCTTCCCGCTGAAGTGATCACCGCCCGCTCGATGACGTTCTCAAGCTCCCGGACGTTGCCGGACCAGCGGTGCGCCTGCAGTTCATCCGAGGCCTCTTTCGAGAAAGCGCGCGCCGGCTTGGAATTCTTTTCCGCGTAGAGTCCGGCGAAGTGCTCCGCGAGAAGACCCACGTCCCCGGGGCGATCCCTCAAAGGGGGTATGGCGAGGTGAACGACGTTCAGTCGATAGAAAAGATCCTCGCGAAACGTCCCTTGCTTCACGCATTCACTCAGGCTTCGATTCGTGGTGGCGATGATCCTCACGTCCACTGGAATGGGCTTTCTCCCCCCAATGCGGTCTACTTCGCCCTCTTGAATGACGCGCAGGAGCTTGGCCTGCAGGCGGATGTCCATCTCCGAAATCTCATCCAGCAGGAGGGTTCCCCCGTTCGCGAATTCAAATTTCCCGGCTTTGCCGTTGATCGCGCCGGTGAACGCCCCGCGCTCGTACCCAAAAAGCTCCGATTCCAGCAAATTCTCGGGAATCGCAGCGCAATTGATGGCCACGAATGGTTTTGCCCCCCGGCTGCTGCTTTCATGGATGAGTTCAGCCATGCGCTCCTTGCCGGTGCCGCTCTCGCCCTGGATGAGCACGGTCGCTTTGCTCGTAGCGACCGTTTTCGCGAGCTGAATCAACTCCAGCATCCTGCCGTCATTTGTCAGAATGGAATTCATGGTTTGCCCTCCTTGGCATTTTTCCCAGTTGCCAGCGTCTCGCTGGCGAGTTTCGTCCAAAAATCTTTATTTTTCTGCGACGCCAGCTCCTCGAGAACCTGAGCCGCTTTCTGGCTGTCTTTCGGGCTCGAGGTTTTCATCAACGCCCTCGCATGCCGGTACAACAGCCCATTTCTTTGCGTCGCATCCTTGGCGTCAGCGGGAATCGCAGTGATGGCCCGCAGATAGTCGGCAGCCGCCTCTTTCCATTGATTTTGAGCTTCGTGGATCCGTCCTTGGCTGAGGATCGTTTCATGGAGCGAGGGGAGCGCCGGCAAATCTCCTCCGCTGAAACTCCCCACGTCGCGAGCCGGTTCCGCCTTTTGGTCTTGAATCAGCTCCTCCAGCTTTTGGTATCCGATCAAGGAGGAATTCAAATCCCCCGCTCTCTCCTGAAGGGACGCGATCCACGCCAAAAATCGCGAACTCTGCTTTCGCGATCCCCCCATCAAAACCTGGGCCTGCAAAGCGTGCTTCAACGCCTGCTGAAAGTCGCTTTTCTTTTCGCCCATTTTGGCTAAGAGCACCTCTTTTTCGAAAGAAAGGGGGGACTCATCGCCGATCCTCCCCAAGAGGTCCGTGATCTCCTTCTCCGCTTCCATGCCTTTGCTCGCCCAAAGCGCCTGGGCACGCGCTTGAAGCTCCTCCGCCTTCTCCCAGCTCGCGTAAAAGTCCTGCGCGTCGGCGTTCGCGGGAACCCGGTCCTGAGCCTCCCTTAAAGCGTTCCAGCGCTGGTATTCCCCTTCCAACTGAGCGGCGTAACGGCCCAAGGAGAGATTCGAGGCGGCCAAGGAGAGCTTCAGCAGGAAGTCGGGATCGATGTGAAGAGCGAGGCTCGAGGGCAGCAGAGTGGGAGAATATTTTTCATGAAGCGAGAGCGCCGAGTAGAATTCGCCCTTCCTGAGCTCTCCGAGGATCTGCTTTCTGAGGAGCAAACCGATTTGACGAGCCGCCAATTGCTTGATCGCATCCGACTTGATGGAGCCGACGAGCTGTGAAGCCGCCTCCATCCCACGGGGGGAGGCATCGAGAGTCAAGAGCGAACGAAGCCGGTATAGCCCATAGTAATCAGGATAACGGCTCATGGCGACTTCATCGCTGGTGAACTTCTTGGCTTCACTCTCAAAAAAGCGCTCCGAGGACGCCGCATCGAATCCGCCATGATCCCCGCATGGAATCAAACGCATCCTGGCCAGGATCGCCCCTGGGCTGAAGGGATAGCGATTCACTGTTTCCAGGAGTTTAGCGCGGGACTCTTCTTGCTGAGCTTTACCCGCCTTGCGCCCGGCGATCTCGCTCAAGCGGTAAGTCGCTCTCCAGCCCGCCGGGTGATTGGGGTGGCGTTCAATGAAGTTCAGGAATTCTTTTCCGGCCCGCTCCTCGTCATCTAACTGATAAACCGCCTCTGCGCGGTTGATCAGCAATGCCGGAAAATTCGCAGCTTCCCCTTTGAAATACCGAGCCGCCTGCGAATAAGCGGCCAAAGCCTGAGCGTACTGAAACCTCGCGAAATACAAGTCCCCCAGCCGCGAAGCCGCCTCAGCTTGAAAGCTCGCCTCCGGGGCGTTCTCCATCACCCATTGATATTCCTTGGCGGCTCGCGCTGCATCGTTCAATGCGTAAAGGGACTCCGCCGCGCCGAGATGAAAGACCCAAGCCAATCGATGCTTCCCATAATGCTCGGTCAACCACAGCAACCGGTCCAACGCCGCGAGATGGTTTCCCTGCTCAAGCGCTTTGCCCGCCATGAAAACCGCCGAGTGAAGACCGACCGGCAACTGCCCGTGCTCCGCCACCAGGGAATCCAACAGCCGTTCCGCTTCTGTTTTGAATCCTAGCTTCCAGTACGCATTCGCCTTGAGAAAAGACATTTCCGGGCGATAACTGGAGCGAGGAAAATCCTGCTCGAAGAAATCCACCACCTTGAGCACCAGCGCCGTGCGCCCTTCTTGATGCAGGTTGATCGCGAGGCGAATGTATTGAGCGTCTTCCGAGGCGCTTTTAGGCTCGTAATACGGGTAGTCCCGATCCGGAACCCGGGACGGCAACCATTTCGAGAAATCGATCTTTTCATGAACGGGATTTAATTTGAGGAAAACATCGCTCTTTTCCTGGAGAGGATCCCCGCAAAACGCCGTGAGATCCTCGGCTCGCTTCTTCGCCTCAACCGAAGCCACTTGACGCTGAATCAGGCGCTGCGCTTTTTTCCGGGCTTCTTCGCGTCGAACCCGCAGCTGCGCTTGCCCCTGCTCCCGACGGGCCTGCGCGAGGGTTGGTCCCTGCTTTACCCAAAAATCGAGGACGTACCGGGAAGTTTTATCATCCCGATACTCAAAATGCTCCATGACGGGATGAGCGAGCTCCAGGGCGCCTGAAGGAAACTTCCATCGCCCCTTGACCAAAACCCCCTTCTCGTTCTCACTGAGCTCGACTCCTTGGAGCCGTGGATCACGTAGCCCTGAAAACTGGGTTTTCCAGGCGCTTTCTTCGCCCAAGGGGGCGCCTAAATCCGAAAGGGTCAAATCAGGGAAAAAGAGATCAAAACCGGCGGAATGGGATTGCAGCTGAGCCTTGACCCCGCGGTCAATCTGAAAGCTCAATCGGCTATGTTCGTGGAACGGTTGCAAGGCAATTGCCCCATCCTGGGGTCCCGCCTGGACCAGGCCGATCCATAAGAGTAAAAACAGCATCAAGCATCCTGCTTCTTAAAAAAAGCGCCTGTCTTCATGACTGGCGCTTGTAGAGGTTAAGCAATCCCGATGCCAGAGGCACTCAGTTTGCCGAGCCGCTTTTTTCCTGGGAAATCTTCTCCGGCCGGAAATCCGCGACGAGGAATTTTTGACCCTTCGTCAGGAAACGCGACAGTTTACGCCGAGCATTTGACGGTTTAGACTGGGGGAATGAAATCTCTTTTCCCCCTGGTTTTGCTCCTGGCCTCCTTGACCTCCAGTTGCGGGGTTCTCGTAGGGAACATCCGCCCCGTCGATGAGAAATCCGAAAATTACGCTTACCTTGATTTGACCCAAGGCGGCTCAGATTGGATCAAGCTTCAACCCTCGGAACCTTCAGCCGAAGAATCGCCGGATGCGCCTTCCACCCTCTCGGATGTGGCTTTCCAATCCAAAAAAACAGCGGCCATCATCTCGGTCAACAGCGCGTGCCGCCCCAGCCAGGGTGCGGAACCCTCCCTCAAGAGCGTCAGCAATCTGCTCTTTCTGGGCATCACCGACATCCGGGACCGCGAAGAAAGGCAAATCGAGCTCCAAGGCGAGCCGGCGCTCGAAACCACCCTGCAGGGCAGCCTCCATGGGGAGCCCACGCGCCTCAAAACCATCGTGTTTCGCAAAAAATCCTGCACCTATGACCTGATGCACATCGCTCGCCCAGACCGTTTCCAAGAGACGGACGCCACTTTTTCCCGGTTCATCGCCGCGCTTCGCCTCAAATGAATCGGTTTCTCAGGAGAGTCGGATCCAAGATCTTGGGCTCCATCCGTTTTGCGGGTGGATTCGGAATGCTTTGCGTTCAAATCTCCCGCGAGCTCTTCACCCGGCCCTACTACCCGAAGCTCGTCCTCCAGCAGCTCTACTCCATTGGGACGCAGTCTTTCCTGCTGGTGGCCATCACCGCGCTCGCCACGGGATCCGTGATGGCGCTTCAATTCGGCTATGGGTTGGCGAAATTCGGGGGCAAGCTCTACGTCCCCAGGATCGTGGCGCTCGCCATTCTGCGGGAGATGGGCCCCGTGTTCACGAGCTTGCTGGTCGCGGGCAGGATTGGCTCGGGAATCGCCTCTGAAGTCGCCTCCATGAAAGTTTCCCAGCAAATCGACGCGATCCGGGCTTTGGGGACGAGCCCTATCAAAAAAATCGTCATCCCCCGGATGATCGCGAGCCTCATCGCTCTCCCGATTTTGACCCTCTTCGCGGATTACATCGGTCTTTTTGGGGCGATGATCGTCTGCTACAAGGAGCTGGGAATCGGCACCGAGTACTTCTTCGTCAAATCGATCGAGACTTTGCGAATGTATGACCTGCTCACGGGCATGGCGAAAACGTTCGTCTTCGCGTTTTTCATCTCGGTGACCGCCTGTTGGAAGGGCCTGCATACCGAGGGAGGAACCCAGGGAGTCGGCAATACGACGACCTGGGTCGTGGTGACCTCGAGCATCTTCATCATGATTAGCGACTTTTTTCTCACGAAATTTTTTATCCTCACCGTCTACCCGCAGTATTAAGATGCTGAGGAGCCCCGGAGACCGCGAAAAACTATGACTCTTCCCCCATCAGAAATCGCTTTAGAGCTGCGTGGGATTCAAAAATCCTTCGGACCCAAGACGGTTCATCGCGGCGTGAACCTCAAACTGCGCGAGGGCGAGCTCTTGGGCCTGTTCGGCGGATCGGGTTCCGGAAAAAGCGTCATCTTGAGGTCGATCATCGGCCTTGAAAAACCGGACCAGGGACAGATTCTCTTCAAGGGTCAGGACATCACCCGCCTCACCGAGGAGGAACTCATCCCGATCCGCAAGCAGATCGCCTATGTTTTTCAGAACGGCGCGCTCTTTGACTCCCTGAGCGTCGCAGAGAATTTGGCTTACCCCCTGCTGGAGCACACGAACCTGAGCGACGCCGAGATCCGCGGGAAGGTCGACGCGATGCTGGAGCTGATTGACATGAAGGGGTCAAACGCCCTCCTCCCCGGAGAGTTGTCGGGGGGCATGCAAAAACGCGCGGGACTTGCCCGAGCGATCATCCTGGAGCCGGAGATCATTCTTTTTGACGAGCCCACGGCCGGGCTGGATCCCGTGAATACAAAGCGCCTCCTGGCGAACGTCCGCAAGCTCAAGGAGCGCGGGATGACCGGTATTTTCGTCACTCACGACATTCCCAGCGCATTTGAAATTGCCGACCGCATCGCGATTTTATACAATGGCAAAATTCACATCGAGGACTCCGTGCAAAGCATCCAGGCGTCAAGGGATCCGCTGGTGAGATCTTTCATCGAGGGGCATGAGCAAGCATGAATAAAGCATTGGAAATGGAAATCAAAGTCGGCCTCTTCGTGTCCATCGGCACGGGGCTCATCATGCTCGCGATCCTGATCTTGGGCGGAACGGAGAATTTCTTCCGTTCCCAGAAAAATTACACGGTTTACTTCAGCGCGGTCGACGGCCTCATTCCCGGGGCCAAAGTCGTTCTCGGCGGGGTGAACGTCGGTACGGTCAAAGTGATTGATTTCAATCCGAGCAAACGGGCCATTCGCGTCGTGATCGCTGTTGCGGGAAAAAATGCGGAATGGATCCGCCAGGACACTTACGCTGAAATCGCCACTCAAGGCATCCTCGGCGACAAGTACGTTTCCCTGAGCATGGGTACCGCTGAACAACCCGCTTTGCCGGCTGAATCGGAGATCCCTCCCCACCAATCCAAGGATTTAAGCCAATTCCTGAGCAAGGGCGATCAGCTCATGGTCCGGCTCACCAGCGTGATGGGAAGCCTCGATCAGATCCTCAAGAACTTCGAAGCCGGCAACCGGAGCGAAACTTTCTTCCAGGGAATTTCCCACGCCGCAAAAAATTTCGCCTCCGCTTCCGATAAGCTCCAAAAGGGCTTGGATGAAAAGGATCTCAGGAATGCCATCAAGAACCTCAATCAAATCATGGAAAAGATCAATCAAGGATCTGGGACAGTAGGGGCGCTCATCAACGATCCCGCGCTTTATGACGATCTCAAGGCCCTGTTGGGCGGGGCGAATCGCAATCGGATCATGCGCAATCTTGTACGGCAGACGATCAAGAAATCAGCTGAGTCGACGCCTGCCCAAAAGTAATCCAGCGCCTCCGGCGCAAGATCATTAAAATTACTTAACTCTTCGATATGATTAGTATTTAATCACTGTTTAAGCCTTGACTGTGTCTTGACAGTCTTTTCCCAATGGTTCCGAACCCCGTTATGAGTGGTTCCTTTTTTGCATTGTCTTGACAATGAGGGAAAACGACTATGTTGAAAAAAAACTCAGGGTACTGGGGCGTGCTTTTCATCGGGGCGGCCGCATTGAGCGCGTGCGAACCCACTTCTTTCTACACCAGCCCTACTGCCAGCTCCTCGAACAACAGCACGATCGACAACCCTCCTCCCGGCCCCATCCCGGGCCAGCCCAACAGCTTTCAAACCAATGAAGATACCACGCTGAGCTCCAACGTTACCTATTCAGGCGCTTCATCAGTCAGCAACCTCTCTTATCAACAAGTCACCGCACCCCAGCACGGAACCCTCTCGCTCACTCAAAACGGCTCCTTTGTTTATTCCCCATCGTTGAATTACAACGGCACCGATACATTCACATTCAGAGCCAGCTATTATTCATCGACTACCGGAAGCGCAAGCCAAGTGATCAGCGCTTCCATCCGGATCAACCCCGTCAACGACGCCCCCACCGCGAGCAACATCACTCTCGCCGCGCTAGTCAACACTGCGCTCGATTTCACGATCGGATCGAATAACGAAATCGCCGACGTCGATGACGCTTTGGCTTCTCTGAGGGTGACCATCGCCAATCCCACGAACGCTTCCGGGGCCATCACCGTGCTCAATGCGACGACGCGGCAGTTTCGCTTCACTCCGACGGCAGGCTTCAGGGGGAGCGCTTCATTTCAATACACCGTGACTGATCCTCAGGGAGCTTCATCGGCGGCCGCGACGCTTTCAATCAACGTCGGTGGAACCGTCGCTTCGATGCGCCCCGCGCTCGCCATGCGCGGCATGGGTTGCATTACTTGCCATGCGAACATCCATTCCAACGTCATCACGGACTTCGGTTACGGGGGCGACGGCAACGGTACGAACTACTTCTTCGGCGTGGATAGTGCCGGCAATCCTCCCACGGGAATTCCCGGAGCGCTCAATGGCTCGATCTACGGCGACCACGGCGGCACTTCGTTCGGGAGCGCCACGATCCTCAATTCAAGCAGCTCGAATGTTCCCGGCGCAGTTTATGTGCCCAGGACTTCGGCGATCCCGGTTTCCCAGATCCCGCAGACTTTGGCCGGCTACTTGACCGCGGCATTCAATGGGTATGCGATCAAGCCCACGATCATCGAGCAAAGCTCAGTTTACATCGGCGCTCCGAGCGTACAGACCCTTCAAAACGCCGCTATCCAAAAAACCGGCTCACAAGTCGCGACAGGAGCCTGGAAGTACATCAAGCACTCGGCAAGTTCTCCCGAACTGTCTGGGCTGGTCTACGGCGATTACAATGGGTACGTGCGAAATGCCGCAAACTCAGAGCTCGTCTGCGAAGGGGATCTCATCGTGAATGCCCCCCTGTTCCTAGACAAGCTCAGCATCCGCACGACGGACAGCGGTTGCCGAATCTACGCGACGAGGAGCGTATTTATCCAAGGAACGATCAATTACTTGGGCAGCAGCCCGAACCGGAATTTACAGATCTCAAGCTCAAGGGCCATCATGCTGGGCTTGGGCAAAGTCCCGCAGCCCATCTATATGTACCACAAGACCGCGTCCTTCGCGGGTGAGATCGAGCCCAATGACACCCTGGCCTTCCGCGTCCTGACCTTCTGGACGCGCAACGGGTACTTCACCCGTGAACCCGGGTCGATCTCGCAGAAGCTCGCGGCGATTCATGAAGACTCCGCGACGATCAACCTCCCTGGCGCGACTCCCAAGATGTGGGACGCCGCGGCTCCGAACGGGGTCCTCGCTTCTGACAACAATCAGATCAACTACCCCATTGAGAACCAAAACCGCAACGTCAGCTTCGAGCGCCTCCTGCTCAACGCGCCCCACATCGAGAGCCGCTACACGGGGAACGTCAAGGGTGTGGTCATCTCCGAGATCGGGTTGTTCGCCCTGGGTGAATTCAAATTCGAGTTCGACCCGGTGTTCAGCGTGACGCCGATCCTTCCCTTGCTCCAGGAGAAGGACTACCTCCAAGTCACTCCTTGAGAGGCTCAGCCTGATCAGGGTGGGGTAAAAAAAACCCCGGGAGAGAGATCTCCCGGGGTTTCTTATTTAAAGCCAGTTCAAAGCAGATTTCAGCTCATCGCGCCTTGAGCGCCCGAGGTCCCGCTTGAATCCGTTTCTGAACCCGTCTCTTCGCCTGTTTTCTGCTTTTTATCGATTGAGATGATCATCCCACGCTTGCGAAGCTTCTCCACCAAGGTGGTTCGATTCATCTTGAGCAGTTCACTGGCCCGGTTCTTATTGCCGCTCGTTTTTGAAAGGGCCTGATCCACCAAATGGTTCTCAAAGGCGCTGACGATCGCTTTGAGATCCAAGCCGCTCTCAGGCAGGGCCATGCGCGGAAAATCCCACTCGGAGAACGCCCCTGATGCCCCGGGCTGCCCTTCGGCATAGCTCCTGAAGACCCGACCCGGCAGATCCTCAAGATCAATCGTTCCCGTGCCTTTGAGGATGACGATTCGTTCCACCAGATTTTCTAGCTCTCTGACGTTGCCGGGCCATTCATAGGCGATCAAGGCGTCCATGGACTTCCCGGCTGGCATCTCCACGGAATGGCCGGTCATCTTGTTGAATCGCGCGATGAAATGCCCCAGCAAAAGCTCGATATCGGGCTTCCGCTCGCGCAATGCGGGGATTTTCATGGGGATGACATTGAGGCGATAATAGAGGTCTTCCCGAAATTCGCGATTTTTTACCGCTTCATCCAGGTCCCGATTGGTCGCCGCGATGATGCGAACGTTCACGTCCATCGTCTTGGAGGAGCCCACCGGCTCAAACTGCTGCGTCTGAAGCACCCGGAGCAATTTCACTTGAAGATGCAGGGGAAGCTCGCCCACTTCATCCAAGAATAGCGTGCCCCCATGAGCCATCTCAAAGCGACCTTGGCGGTTTTGAACCGCTCCCGTAAAGGCTCCTTTGACATGGCCGAAAAGCTCGGCTTCGAGCAACTCCGAGGGGATCGCGCCGCAGTTGATCGTGATGAGCGGCTGCGCGGAACGGGATGAATTCTCATGGATCGCCCGTGCGACCAGCTCCTTCCCGGTTCCGCTTTCCCCCATGATCAGGACCGTGCTGTCGGTCTGGGAGACTTTCTCAATGGTATTGTAGATTTTTTGAATAGCAGGGCTTTCACCCACCAACGTGGAACGAATCGTGAGCATCAATGCTCCTCCTTAAATTACCCATCCTTGAGTATCCATGGATTCGAAAAATCCCGAACCCACTCTAAAAAAGTAAGCAAGTTTTGCCGGGCTGTCAAAATAATTCCGGAAATCCGGTAGATTCAATGAGTTATATTTAAGAAAAAGCGGACCCAGCGGTCAGAATGAAGGTCCCCGCGGGCAATCCCCCAGGCGATGCTCAGCCCGAGCAGGACGCCCGCCGCCCCTAGGCATAAGGCCATGAAATAACGCCCCTTCTTACGTTTGAAGTAGTAAGCGAGTTCCAAGAAAATGAGAGCAAGGGGAACGGCCCAAAAAGGGAAAAATCGCGCGATCAGGAATGCGAGCTGCATTCCACAAACTTTACCTTAAAGACTTTAAAGCGGAAACCTGATCTGTCTTTTCCCAAGTGAATTCAGGTTCGATACGTCCAAAATGCCCGTAAGCGGCGGTTTTTGAGTAAATCGGACGCAAGAGATTCAAGGACTCGATGATCCCGCCCGGCGTCAAATGAAACACTTCCTTGACCGCTCCCTCGATTTTTTTGAGGTCAATCTTCTCTGTCCCATAGGCATTGATCATCACGCTCACGGGTTGCGCCATCCCAATCGCGTAAGCGAGTTGCACCAAGCATCGATCCATGAGGTTTGCCGCGACCAGGTTTTTGGCGATGTATCGGGCCATATAGCAGGCCGAGCGATCCACTTTTGAGGGATCCTTCCCGGAGAAAGCACCCCCTCCGTGAGCTCCATGCCCACCATACGTATCCACAATGATCTTTCGGCCCGTCAGGCCGCAATCCCCCATGGGGCCGCCAGTGACAAAACGACCGGTGGGATTGATGTAAAACTGCGTCTTCTGGTCCATCCATTGCGATGGGACGGATTTCTTAATCACTTCCTCAATGACTGCCTCACGAATTTGATCGTGGGTCACCGACTCGGCATGTTGCGTACTGACTACGATGGCGTCAATTCGCTTCGGCTGGCCGTCTTCGTATTCAACGGTGACCTGCGTCTTTCCATCAGGTCTGAGCCAAGGCAGCACGCCTTGTTTTCTCACTTGTGAAAGCCGGAGCGCCAATTTATGCGATAAATCGATGGTGAGAGGCATCAACTGCTCAGATTCGCGAATCGCGTAACCGAACATGATCCCTTGATCACCCGCACCCTGTTCCTTTTGATTGTACAGACCCTGACCAGCGGTGACTCCCTGAGCGATATCCGGTGACTGGCGATCGAGCGTGACCATAACGCCGCAGGTTTTTGAGTCAAACCCTTTGTCCGATGAGTCATAGCCGATTTTCTGGATCGTCTCACGAGCGACGTTCGCGTAATCTACGCGCGCCGTCGTCGTCACTTCTCCCGCCACCAGAACTAACCCTGTTGTGACGAGGGTTTCACAGGCCACACGGGCCCGGGGATCCTGGCTGAGGATCGCATCCAAAATAGCGTCTGAAACTTGATCCGCGATCTTATCGGGGTGCCCCTCTGTTACGGATTCAGAGGTGAATAGGTAGTTTCTCTGCATAGGAACTTGGATCTTCCGAGTTTTCAGTGATCCAGGTGAATCGGAAACTTCGGCGTAGTCCCTTTGTTTTGCTCGCGGCGCTTGCGCGCTTTCCCTTTACGCGCTTTTCTCACTTTGCGAGCATTTTTGGTTTTGGACATCCTTGAAGGCATGACTCTCTCCTTAGATTAAAACTTGAAGTTTGAAAGAAGTAGCTCGATTTGCTGCTAATTGTCAATGGGCTATGGGATCGAATGCAGGGACTTCTTCAATCCCGCTGAATTCGGAGGGTCGCGATGCAGAGTAAAAGCGCGGCGGCGAGGTCAAGACCCGCCGCGAGCAGATAAATCCAATAGGCGTGCTCCGCGTTGAATGAACTGAGGAATGCCCCGGCGCAAAAGAGCCGCAAAAGCACCTGAATCCAGACATAGCTTCTCATGGAGGGGTATTGGGCCCCCATCCAGGACAACAACCCGTAGGCGAGCAGTAAAGCGGTCACCGGAATGCTCCAAAGCCGGCCCGCCGAAACCGTGATGGGGTCTCCAAATTGAAACACCGCGGGAAACCAATTCAAAGCGTAAATCAGCTCAGAACTAAAAAAGAAGACCAGCCCCCCCAGACCAAAGTTCAAAACCGAGAACGAACGCAGCAACCAACGGTAACGGGAAAGACGTTGCGCATGAGAGTCCTCGATCCCCTGTCTTGGAGGGGGGGTCAGGCCCCCTTTTTCAGGAGGGTGAATCGGGATTTGCGAAAGGGGGTTCCTGCCCTGAAGAAGTTCGGGTTCCTGATCACGATGAGACACCCCTTGAGTCTAACTGGCTCCCCTCGATCGAGGCAAGACCATGAAAGCGTTTCTCGGGCTCTTTCGCTGAACCCCAGGGTCTCATTAAAATTGTATCTCCTTCCCGGCCCTCTACTCGGCACAGCTCAAGAATTTGACGTCTCCCATTCTGACGCCCCACCTGAACGATCCATTGAACCCCCACGCTCAAAAGCTCACGGATCATCGAAGAGCTGAGATGAGCCCCTCCTGATAGCAGGCAAAGCAATTCCAGCCTGCGCAGCGCATCCCTCGGTGAATTCGCATGAAGGGTGGCCAACGTCCCTCGGTGCCCGGTATTGAGCGCTTGAAGCAGCTCTAAGACCTCGGCGCCACGACACTCCCCCAAAAGAATACGATCCGGCCGCATTCGCAGGCTCTGCTTGAGCAGTGCTCTCAAGCTCACCTCACCAAAGCCATCCGCATTGGAGGGGCGGCTCACCATTCGGATGAAGTGATCATGAGAAGGCTGAATCTCCGCCGTATCCTCAAGCGCGATGACTCTTTCTTGCGCTGGAATTTTTTCAAGCAAATCTCCCAACAACGTCGTCTTGCCGCTCCCCGTAGCCCCTGAAATGATGAGCGTCTCACCTTGGGCCACGATGCGGTTGAGCTGCTCCCAGAAAGGGGATATTCCCCATCTCCTCTCTGATTCGCTCTTTCGCGAGACCGAAGAGGGCTGCCATCCCGGGAGCTTGCGAAGCGAAACCAAAATCCCGGAGTCAGAAAGCGGAGGAAAAACGGCGTGCAGCCGGAATCCATTCCGCAAAGTGGCATCGACGAAGGGAAACTTCGCATCCCAGGATTTTCCCGCTCGGGAGAGCTGGTCTAAAAGCCAGGCTTTGAGTTGCTCCTCAGACTCCCAAAGCTGCCGCTGCTCATGGAGGGGCACCCATCCGTCTCCAAAATCGCAAAAAGCTTTTTTAAACCCTTGAAGGCAAAGATCCGTCAACCCCGGCAAGCTCATCGACTCATCCAACCAATGCGACTCGCTCATTATCGCTCCATCCATGGAATCGTGGGGTCCAGCGCGATTCCATCGCTAGGACTTTCTTCCGCTCGGGGGCTTTCGGCTTCGGATAAAATGCCTTTAAACCTCTGGGAAGCGGGATCCGGCGGTAAACTGCTGGGGATCAAAATCGCGACCAGCTCCGACTTTTCATGCAAATAATCCTCCGATCCGAAAAGCTTCCCAAGAATGGGAATATCTTTGAGGAGCGGGAGTCCTTGAATCTGCTCACGCCAGCCTTGCTGCAAAAGCCCCGACAAGAAAAGAGGCTTGCCATAGCGGGCATCAACCTGAGTTTTCATCCTGCTGGCTTGGATTCCCGGAATTCCTTCTGATTGAATTTTAAGGTCCAGGTGGCTCACTTCTGTAAACACTTCGAGTCGAACCAAATCCCCCGCCGAGTGGGTCACCTTTAACTTGAGCGTCAGCCCGTGCTTTTTCCAGCCCACCTCGGATGAATACTGAGTCCTGCGCACGAGCGGGAGTTCCCCGCCCGCGAAAAACTCAGCTTCACCGGGAACCCTGACGACGAGCTCGGGTTGAGAGAGCATGCGAGCCGATCCCCTCCCTTCCAAAGCGCGAAGCGCCAACTGAAGCTGCAGGCCGTCTCGAACGCCCAGGGAACTCACTTGGAAGGCGTTTTCCTGTCCGGCGGGCCAAGCGATTCCAAACTCCCTAAACCCGCTCTTCTTCAACTCCAGGAGCATGACTTTGAAGTGAACGGTGTTTGCACGATCCGGCATTGAATCCACTTCAAACTGAATGAGCGGAAAAATGGATCGTGCTTTTTTTTCGACCGCCTTTTGCTCCGCGAGCGAACTCAACGCCCCTCGAATCCAGAGCTCCCCTCCCAACTCCTCAACCCGAAGTCGGGAATCATAATGCGTTTTCTTCAGCCAATCGCGAAGCATCCTCTCCGCTTGAATGAAGAGAGACTCCGAGAGCGTGGTTTGGTCGCTCACGAGAGTGGAGAATTGCCGCAGCAGGGCCTCAATGCGTGCGGCCTCCGCAACGGAAAGAACTTCGCCTCGAAGGGTGATGGACGCGCCCACCCAATAAACTTCAACCTCTTTAAGTTTTTCAGCCGCCTGAACGACGGAAGAGATCACCCCCGGTGAAGAGGTTTTTCGAATCAAAATTTTTCGACTTTCGACGATTCCTTCTTCTTTCCAAACCTGCAGTTCCGAAGCCCCCACCTTCACCGCTTTTAAAATGAGCATTTCATGAAATTTTCCCCGCTGGGAGACTGGAAACTCCTTGCGAACCCGCCTGACCCGCACCCCTTCTTGACTGAGCGAGTAACGCAAGAGGCGCGGATAAATGAGAATTCTCTGTTCCCCCGGCTGCAAAAAGACAGGGGGACCTTCAATCACCTCAGCGAATGCGATTGAGGGCCCGAGAAAAATGCACAGTTGAAAAAAAAGAATGAAGCGCTTCAAGGTGCATTCTCATAGGCAAGATCCAAGCCATTTGGCATACTGATCCCATGATGAAACGCATCGGGGATTTTTTCTTGGAGAAGGGCCTCATCACGCCGGAACAGCTGACGGAGATTCTCGAGTTCAGTCATCGAACCGGGATTCGTTTCGGGGAAGCCGCAACGAGCCTGAAAATCCTGACCCATGAAACGCTCCAGGAGATCTTCGGCCCCCACTTCAAGATGGATTATTCCCATGTGGAGCCCGAACTCTATGTCGCCCCCTTCCCGGACTTATTGAGCGTGGATGAAATCCTGGAATGGGGAGCCCTTCCTCTGATGGCCACGATGGAGCTGGGACTCTTCGGTCAGCGCAAACTTTTGAAGGTGGGCTTTTTGAACCCATCACGGAAAGACGCGACGTCTCAAGTTGAAAAAAGAATCCTCGCGCGTCTGAAATCCGAGGGGATTGAGGGGTTGAAAGCCGTTCTATTGCTGCCAGAAAACTTCATCGCGGTTTTGGAAGCCGTTTTTCAAATCTCAAAATCTTCCCTCCAGAAGAAAAAATCCTCGCAGCTGGACCCGCTTTTGGCGGGCTTCATCAAAAGCGATTAATCACCTTGGCTGCTCTGCAATTGCTACTGCTTCATCACTTCGGAAGGCGGAGGTGGTGGTGGAAGATCGTCCAGCTCATCGGTCTGCGGCCCAGCGGATTTTTTCGAACGAGACTTTGACGGAGCTGAATCGAAAGCTCCTTCCTCGCCCGAAGAGGGCGGAACCACCGTCGTGGGCGGGACGACCGTGGTGGGCGGAGGTTCCCCTGGAGCAGACTCCATAGGCGCCGTTTCCGGAGGCAAGTCGCCGGAGTCCTGCATTTCTTGGGGCGTAGGCGCAGGAGTCTCGCCCGTATCCTCGATCGGCTGCTGCTCCTCCGAAGATTCCTCCTGATGCTGCTTGAGCTGCTCGAGCTCCTTTTTCTCCTTTTCGGTGGGCTCATCGTTCCCGTATTCATCCAGTTTTTCCAGAGGGTCATCCGGCGTGGTGACTCCAATCCCCTTCAGTCCGCGCCGAACCTTCGCTTTCAGCTCCGAGACATCCGTCAACAGAGTCATCTGCATTTCTTCACGCAGTACGATGTCGCTGCGAATGACCATCGCGATCGAAAAGTGCTCGCTCACCTGGACCACCATCGCATCCCCGTCGACGATGATGTTCGCGTCCAGGATTCTAGCGCTGGTGCTGGGATCTTCATGCTCATAAACTCTAAAGATCATCCCGGGCTGCACCCCGTCATCGCTGCCCCGATCCACGAAAACCAATTTATGCTGGGCGGTGGAAAAAGTTGAAAAATTTCGGTCAACCAGTAGTGTCGCCGTGATGGGGCTGGGGCCCGGGATCGGATTCATCTCCTGCACTCTCGGAGGCAGCGTCATGAGAAAATCCCCGCGCTTGATCTCCTCATGAACGGAGATGATCGTCCCGATGAACTGCTGATCGACGACCCCGGTGATCTTCACCTTGCCCAAAACCATGTATGAAAAACCCTCGCGCTGGGACGAGGAGGACTTCAGGGGATAGGGCTCGCGTGTGATCGCGTACACCTGCCCCACGTTCAGGTTTTCGAATGCACGGATGTAAACGGTTTGCTCAAGGCTGATGTAGCTGCCCTCGCTGCTTGCATGATCAATGCGGCCCAACGGGGCTAGCTTTTGGGTCGAGGCGATGGCGGGCAATTCGAAGCCCTTAGGCTGGCTGAAGACGATTTTACTGTTCTTATCAAATCCGAGCGGATCCACTTCAGGCGGCAAAAACGCCTGGTACTGCTCCCAGGCTTGCTTCGGAAAATTTTTCCAATCCTCGGAGCGGCGCCGGCCACCGATCTGCGAAGAAATCCCGGAAGAAGCATCGCTCGCCGAAAAAGGCTGGCCCTGGTCAGAGACGGTGAGCGAAATATAAGGGAGCGAAGATCCGGAGCCTGGCATGAAAGCGATGCTGTTCTTCGGGAGAATGAAATGCGGGTTGGTGATGCCGTCGTTGTTCAACGCCCAGATCTTGGGCCAGTAGCCGGAATCCCCGAAGAGATGCCGTGAGATGTCATAGAGGGTATCGCCGGAAATCACTTCGTATTTTTCAGAAACCCGGGGTCCGGCGATCCTGGACCACTCCGCATCGGGGATGGGTTTCAAACGCTTTGAGATTTCGAAGGCCTCCCGTTCCGAAATTTTCCTGGGAATCGCATAGGACGCGATGGGAATGGCGCCTACCACCAAAATGATGGTTCCGCAGAGCTGAATGATCCTCTTGCCGGTTGGGGGGTTCATTCGAATTCGGATCTTTCACCCGCGGGAACCCCAGGGGTGGGCGCGGAGTCCAGCGTCGACGGGTTCTCGCGGATTGGCGCTGTCGGGGTGGGGTCTTCCGCTGATTTCTCCTGGCTCGGAAACTCGCGCATCGACAAAGGCTCGTTCGCGGAAGGCGAATGAGGGAAAAGCGTAGCGAGCAAGTCGCGCGTTTTCTTGGATCCGCGCAAATCCTTGATCTTTTCCTGGGAGCTCGAAAGTCCGGCCAATGTTTCCGTGATGTGCGTGGACTCAGGATAGTGATCCAGCACTTTTTGATACTCCTTGACCGCCATCCGCTCATCATTTTGCAAGTGATAAGCTTCAGCTGTGTAAAATTGGGCTGAGCCCGCGAATGGGTGATCGGGGTACTTCTCCAAAAATGAAGTGAACGAAAGGATGGCCTCGGAGTGCTGCCCGGACTGATGCAAAATCATGGCCTTTCGGTAGCTCTTCACCGCGGCATCCTCGTCGTATCCGATCTGCGGATCGCTTTGGGCGAAAGGAGTCGTGACTTCCCTGCCTGCGCCCTGGCTCGGGTGGGGCTGAACCGCGTTCAGAGCGGATTCAGGCGCTTTTTTTTGGCCAAGCAAAAAATCCAGGCTCACCCGGCTGGCATCCATTTTCTCGTTCAAATGACTCATGCCGTTCTCGAGGGTGGCCAGACGCTGCTCGACGATGTCCAGCCTCGTCCTCCATTCAGGCTGCTTTTCCTTGGATGATTCCTCAAGTCCGGGATCCGCGGGGCGGCTCCTACGGGTGGATGCGCAAGAAAAAACCGCGATCAAAGACGCGACGATCGTAGCATTGAGGAGGATTTTCCGAAGTTGCGGGCTCAAGATTTTCATCTGATTTTTTCCACTTTATTTATAAAGAATAAGTGGATATTCCTTGGAGGGCAAGCTCCTCGAGAGCGTCAACTCGCTGACATGAAGATGCGCCGATGAGTGATTCCACACCACATATGAAAAGCCTGAAAAAAATCATCCGCGTCAAAAAAGAAGACTCCGCTTTCGTCTATTTCATTTTAGAATCTTATGAGGGTATAACAAGCTATTCCACGCTCCCTCATTCCACCGGGGATCCGCACCGGGATCTGGAGCTCAATATTCCCCCGGATTTTGAGAGCGAAGTGAGGGAGCTTCTACAGCGGTTAGGAGACCTGATCTATGAGCATGCACCCCGCCCCGAAGGTTGATCTCAAAGTCGAGCTTAAAAAATTCGGAATCCCGGAGCTCGATCTCGAGCCCGTCTTAAAAACGGCGCTCCGCAATGGGGGCGATCTCTCTGAACTTTTCTTCGAAGACAGCGCCTCCACTCGAATCCTGTACGAAGGCGGGCGTGTCGACCGTATTTTGGAGGGAACGGATCAGGGCGTGGGACTCCGCATCCTTCATCAAGGAAAATCCGTTTATGGCTACACGACCCAGCTCACTCAAGGATCGCTTCAAGGGCTCGCTGAAGCGCTTTCATCCGCGGTTTCTGGCGCCAGCCCCAAAAATCAGCGCGGCCCCATGGACTTTCGCTTTTCACAGCAGCCGATGCCTGAGATTAGCCGTTATCGGATTCAGCGCTCGCCTAGAAAAGCCGATCTCTCATTGAAAATTTCGTTCGCCCAGCGAGCCGAGGCGGCGGCGCGCGCGAAACTCCCCCAGGCAAAGCAAATTTCAGCCATGGTCCTCGATTCGCTCAGGCGCATCTTGGTGGTGAACTCAGACGGGTTAATCGCTTCGGATGAAAAAACTTACCTGCAGAGCTTCGTTCAAGTCGTCGCTGAGAAGGATGGACGAGTCGAAACCGCCTATGAATCCGACGGGGGTTACGTGGGCTTGGAGTTCTTTGATCAGGTGACGCCGGAATCCCTGGGAGAAGAAGCCGCGCGACGCGTCTCTGTTCTGCTGGATGCTCAACCCGCCCCCGCGGGCACGATGCCCGTGGTCATCGCGGCTGAGGCGGGCGGCACGATGATTCATGAAGCCGTGGGGCACGGTCTCGAAGCCGATCTGGCGTGCAATGGATTATCGGTGTACCAAAACCGCATCAACCAACAGGTCGCCTCCCCCCTCATCACCGTTTTAGATGATGGAACCATGCCGGAAAAACGGGGGAGCTTCGCATTTGATGATGAAGGAACGCCTTCAAAGCGCACCGTGTTAATTGAAAACGGAGTCTTAAAGGGCTATTTAGTCGACCGGCTTTCCGCGATGAAATTTGACCTCATGGCCACCGGCAACGGGCGCAGGGAATCCTTTCGTCATTCGCCGATCGTTCGCATGACTAATACCTACATTGCCCCTGGAAAAGACGATCCCGCCTCTATTTTAAAAAATACCACCTACGGAGTTTATGTGAAAGCGATGGGTGGAGGGCAAGTCAACACCGTCACCGGAGACTTCGTCTTCGCGGTCACCGAAGGCTATTTGATTCGCAACGGCGCTTTGGGGGAACCGATTCGCGGGGCCACGCTCGTGGGAAACGGTCCCAAGGCGCTTTCCATCGTCGATCGAGTGGGCAATGACCTGGGATTTTCCACGGGAACGTGCGGCAAAGACGGGCAAGGCGCCCCGGTTACCGACGCGCAACCCACACTTCGCATTCCTGAGCTGACTGTGGGCGGCGAAGTCCCGATGTCCCATTATTTTAAAACCGGATCCTAAGTCTTTCCTTGAAGCGGATTCGCTTTTTGACAGCGTTGTCCTAGAAGCCCATTAAATTGCAAGAGCCACGCTCATATGGGCACTCCTTGGATTTTAGGCGCATTGGCTTATCTTTGTTTCGGTTCCTGCCTTCAATCTTTGCTGCCCCTCATTCCCGGCAAGGCATTTTGGAATCAAATTCCCAAGGAGCGCGCGAAACTCAGGGAGGCCATCCGACTGCTTCTCGATATCGAGGAGCAACTCATGCTGGGCGCCATTCCCCCTGCCTCAGCATGGGAGTCACTCCGCGATCTTGGGCCTCCCTGGGGAACGCTCTGCGCTGATTCGTTGCTTGAATTGAGGTCTCAGGGCGCAAGTTTGCTCCCCACTCTTCAACGACTCCGTCACTTGGCGCAAAACCAGGAAGCTTCGCTCGCCGATGCGCAAGCGAGATCCTCGCAATCCCTCGCGCAAGCGGGAATCAGCGCCACGCTCATCCCGCTTTTGGGTTTTTCTCTCTATGAGTTGCTGCCGGGGCTTCAAGAAAATGCCAGAGCCTGGTTTCTGGGGTGCATAGCAGCGTGGGGCTGGAATGCCCTGGGCGCGATTTGGATGCTCCGAATCGCTGAAGCTGCCCGCTGGGGCGGCCTCCCCGTCACGCAACGCCCTTGGCTCCTTCTCTCCTCCTGCGCTGGCGAAAGATTGCTGGCCTGGATTCGAGGCGGCATTCCACCTGACCTCGCTTGGGCTAAAACGAGCGGGTTCCTCGAATTCTTCGATCCTCTCATGGCCGAGGCTTGGGGCCATTCTCTTTGGGATGAAAAAAAACCTCAACACGGCTCTCAGCTGGAGAGCGCTTCATGGGTGATCTTGGACGCCGGACAATCCCTGAGAAAAACCGTGCAAACTTGCATTCTTGAAGGCACGCCTTCGCGTGAGCGGATCGAAGTCGCGCTCGAGGCCATGAGAGCGAGAATCAAAGCCTGCATTGAGCGGGAACTTCAGCTTCTGGGGACTCGCTCCTTAAAACCGCTTTTTCTCTGCGTAGCGCCGGGAGCGCTCGCGCTTTTTGCATGGGCCCTGTACCTCAGTTCAGGCGAACTTCTGGGAAGCGCCGCGGGAGCTTCGGTATCAGGATGAGGCAGAAGCCCGACCCGCCCCCCTTTTTAGGTTCAACTTTGCTGCAATGGGCTTTTTGGGCGCTCCTCTACTCGCTCGTTCTCGGGGGAAGCCCTCACGAGTTCCCCGGCCAAGCGGCCGATCTACCCTTAAACTCCGAGTAGGAACTGGATGCCGACCTGAATCGAGTCCGAGTAGGCGCCCCGAGTCTTGATGAAATCCCCGGGATTCTTGTTGTTGATCACATCGCGGTTTCTCTGAAGAATCGTCTCGCGGTAGTACATCAGGCGATAATCGAATCGAAGAGCCGTCGTTTGATTGATGTAAACTTGCTGCCCCACTCCCAACCAAGGCGTGAGGTAAGTTCCGTTCTCAGTCTTGGTGAACCCCGCCCCTCCGAGGAAATGGAGATCGAAATAAAGGATCATTTTTCCCAGTAAGCTGAGTTTACCGTAAAGGAGGCTCCACTCCGCTTCCGCCCCCAGGAAGTGCTGTGGCTTGTTGTAATTGCTTCCGACGCTCGCTGCGACCACGAAGGCGTCATACGCGCTGGAGAAAGAGCTGAAATATTTCGCGCCGATCAGGTTGACGCCCAAATACTCATTGAAGTGGAAGCCCACGAAGCCGCCAACGCTTTTCACGTTGAGGAAAGGATCGACGTTGAAATTTCCGATGTTCACTCCCAAGGCGATCTTTCCCGCCTTGGAGTAAGTCCGGTTTTGAACGACGCTCATTTGAGTGTCGTCCCCCTGCGCCCAGTATTTCTGTTTGATGCCCTCGACGTTCAATCGCTCAGGGTCCCCGCCGCCGACCGTCGGGGCGGCTGTCCTGCGATCCGCAGCCGATGCGGAGGGCTGCATCGCACCCCCCATCAAAAAAATGACGCTCAAAACCCCTAGCACAAACCGTTGATCCCTTTTGTTCATGCATTCAATGATAGCAAAGTTCGGGCGCTTGCAAAGATGAAATTCGAATTTGCGTTTTTCGCGGGAAGACTTCAAACTATTTAAAGAGGGTATATAAAATATTATGTCGGTCCGCTCCCAACGAAAATCCCCCCCGGCTCCTGGAAAATCCGTGTGGCTCAGCAGAGCGGGCGAAAAATTCGGGCCCTACACCGCCGACCAAGTCGAGGAGATGAGGGCTTCCGGCGAATATTACGAATATGAGTATTCATGGGACGGCTCATCACCGGACTGGGCTCCCATCGAGCCTACCCAAGGCCCCCCGCCGCCCGCCGAACCTTCCGCTTCGAAACTTTCCCCGCCGCCTTCCCGGCCCAAAGCGAATTTCAAACCCCGCAATAAACTCGAAGCCGTGCACTCCCACATTGAGTTCCAGGCCGTTTGCCACAACTCCAAAAAAACAGTTTCAGGAAAGCTCATCCACCCCTCGCAAACCGGCGGGATCCTGGCTTCGCACTCCGAAAGCTCGTCTCCCGCATTCACCGCGATGAGCTCGGTCTGGGTCAATCTCCTCGATGAATCGACCGACCGCTCCGTCAACGTCCGCGCGAAAATCACGAAGCTCACGCGTCAAGACGGCGTTTGGTTCTACGAGTTGCGCTGGGACGCGTGTCCGCTTTTGAAGTAGTCACCCAAGAAAATCCTATACAATTGAAGAAAATAAATGAGGCGGTGGTTTCAAATGCTCCCCATGTCGCGGGAACCATCCATGGCCAGCCCAACCCGCTCAGGGAAACATTTGAAACCACCGCCTCGCTCGATTCTTGAGTGTAGAAGCTTTTTAGAAGCATTGGAAAACACCGCTAACATTCACGCGCTGAATCAAATTTGGTGCAGCGGGCGGTCTCGTTCTTCGCACCGCCTGACGCAAACGCTCTGAATTATTTCCTCAATGATTTTTCATTTTATTCCGTTGTCTGTGGCATATGAACCGCAGATCGTTCCAACACTGGGTCAAGTTGACGGCTCTCTCCTGCGCGCTGGCGATCAGTTTCGCAGCTTCGCCCCTCGATGCTCACGCGGCGCGAAAGCGACCTCGCAAAGCTTCGCGAGCTCCAGCATCTACCACGAAAGCCAAAGCGGAACCCTCGTGCTACTCCGTGCAATACCGCCCTAAATCAGGCACGATCGACCGATCCGGAAGCACCGCGTTCCACCGCATTTACTTCAAACTGCCCCATGATCATTTCAATCGCTCGTCGCTCTGCGCGAAAGTGAACGGCATCCCGGTGCCTTTCCAGATTTCAAAAACGAGGAAGGACATCCTCTCCATCGAATCGACGCGCGACCCCCTCTCCGATGTCATCGTGCATTATTGCTTCGGGGGGGCGCGTTGTCCGGGCTCCTGCAAGCTTCAACAAGACCGCTTCATGGGAACTCTCTTCAATGAAGTTAAATCTGATCCCAGTTTAATCCGAGAAGAGACGCAGAACCAAACGACTTTAACTGAGCTGAATGTGAGCGCTCTGGTGGGACAGAGTCTCGCTCAACAGCTTTACAAGTGGGATGAGTGGGTATCACGCAGGGAAAAGAAATCCTGCTGGGAGGAACCTGGCTCATTTTGACAGGGAGAGGTAGATCATGGCAAGCATAGCCGAGTTTTTAAGACTGCATTTTTTTCACGTCGCACCCAATCTTCTCGTGGGGATTTTGGGCGTAGCGATCATCATCGAAAGAACGAAAGCCCTTTTTTGGACCTATCCGATGCAGGGCAAGAAGAAGTTCTTCGAGCGCCTCCGCGAATTGGTGATGGAAGACCGCATCTCGGATGCGGTCGCTCTGTGCAATTCATACGCTTCGAAGCCGATCGTCGAGATCGTCAAGGAAGGCTTGATCCGCGCGAACCAACCCGAAGAAACCATTCAGGACGGTTTGGCTCTAGCAGTCGGCGAAGCGACTCAGAAAATTCAGAAACGCACTTCATTCCTCTCAACGATCGCCAACGTGGCGACCTTGATCGGGTTGTTCGGGACGATCGCCGGTCTGATTCAATCCTTCGAAGCGGTGGGTCACGCCGATGCTCAGCAAAAAGCGGGGCTGCTCGCCGAAGGTATTTCGGTCGCGATGAACGCCACCATGATCGGTCTGGGAATCGCGATTCCCTGCATGCTGGCATTCAGCTTTCTGATGAACCGCACCAACCGGCTCGGAGCCGAAATCGATCACGCGGCCATCAAGACGCTTGACCTTCTCCGCCAACGCTTCTACCGCGTCGACGGCGATTCAAGGAAATGAGGAAGCCATGAGCTCCAGCGCATCCTTAGCGAGCACGCTCACCAAAGCGACCGAGAAAGAGATTGAGTTCGAGCTCAACCTCGCTCCCATCATCGACTGCTTGACCGTGTTGATCACGTTCTTGTTGATCTCAGCGTCGTTCCTGAGCGTGGCGATCTTGGATGCGGGGATCTCAGCTTCAGGCCCTGCGACTGAAACCCCGAAACCCCCCGCGATCAACGTGACGATCGACCTCAAGCAGGACCATCGCATTCATCTCTTGGTATCGGGAAGGGAGACCGCGAACCGCGTTTTCTCGCCGGATGGCCAGGGGAACTGGAACTTCACGCAGCTCGCGGGCGAGCTCACTGCGCTGAACGGCCGCTGGCAAGCCAACGGCGCCGCAGTCACGCTCAATGCGGACCTGCCCGTCGAGTACCGGGACATCGTCAAGACCCTGGAAGTCACTCGCGATATTTTTCCCGCCGTCCTGTTGGGAGGATTCTAAGCCCATGATGCAGCATCGATTTCTCAAGAAAAAACCGATGAAAGATCAAATGGATCTTCAGATCACTTCCATGGCGGACATCTTCACGATTCTGCTCGTCTTCCTCTTGAAGAGCTTTTCGACTGGGATGGTGACGATCACGCCGAGTGCCGGAGTTCACCTTCCCCAGGCTAAAGCGGGCGACCCTCCCGTTGAAAGCATCAAACTGGAAGTCTCGGAGAACGCGGTTCAGCTCGAGGGCAAGGCGATCACTAAGCTCAATCAATTCCAATTCGAGCGACGCGACATCCAAAGCAACGGGACCTCGAGGACGATCGAGGATGCCCTCTCGCGCGAACGCAAAAGGCAACTGATCATCGCCAAGAGTAACACCGACGTGAAGCTTGACCCAAAAATCATGATCCTTGCGGATCAAAGAGCCCCTTATTCAGCGATCAAAACGGTCCTCGCCTCGGCAGCGGTGCAGGGGTACACGGATTTCAAGCTCGTCATCGTCAGGGAGGATTAAGTCGGTGAAACGAGCGGCGCCATTGATTCTCATCTTGATGCTGAGCGACTGGTTGGCGGCGACTCAAACGTCCGCAGCCCCTTACGGTCGCGGCGAAAATCCGCTCATGCAGGAATTCGAGGATCGCGCGGTCGACGCCGCGGCGATCTCATCTCAAAAGGTCGCCATCCGCAAGATGCAGGAGCTGACCCGCAAATTCAAGGGCACTCCCCAGGAGCCCATGCTCCTGGTGAAACTGGCCGAACTTCAGCAGAAAACCGCGAGCATGCTTTTTCGTACCGCTCACGGGGATGCTACGAAAAAACGCAAAGCAGTCGACCTTTCCGCCTATAACACCATGGTCCTCCAGTCGATCGGCACCTTGAACCAGCTCATCTCGAACTCCAAAAGATATCCCCGCTTCGAAAAACTGGGCCGCGCGTACTTTCTCCGCGCGAAGGGTTACCGCGATATCGGCGACACGAAGCGGGCCGTTCAGGAATTCAACGAATTCATTAAGAAATACCCAAAAACCGAGGAAGCGACGCGCTCCCACATGGCGATCGCGGACCTCGCCCTGGAAGCAAAAAACTACACTGTAGCAATTGAAAGCCTCAAGCGGACCCAGGCCAAACCCAGCGACAGCTACTATCCGATCGTGCTTGAGAATCTCGCATGGGCCTACTTCAGCCTGGGGGACATCTCCCAAGCCCTGAAATACACCGAAAATCTCGTCGTCTACGCGAAGCGGAAAATCCGCCAGGCGGAGGACAATGAGACCCATAAGAGCCTTGAATCCGGGGAGTACGAGCGCGCCCTCAACGCCTGCGCCAACTATTATGTAGGCGGTATTGAGCGCAGGGTTTCCGGCTACACCGTCGATGGCGCCTTCGACTACTTCAAGAACATCGCGGAGCCCCCTTATTTCGGGAAGATGGCGGCCATCTTCGCGACGACGCTGCGCGGGAAAGGCCAAGAGCAGGACCTCCTCAGATGGAAGGACCTCATGGTGACCCGCGCCCCCGAGAATCCAGAAACTCTCAAAGTCATCCTCGCCACTTACGAAGATCTCGTGAACCGCCAACGCCTCCAGCTGATCTCAAAATTGCCCCAGGATCTTGCCGCAGTTTTGCGCGTCAATCCGGGCGCCAGGAAAGATCCGGCATTCACTCAATTGGCGCGCATGACGCTTGAAACCGCTGAGAAGATCCACCAGGCGATCGAGAAAAAAGATTACCAGGCCGAAGCGAGCATCATCTCCATCCTCACCACCCTTTACAGCTCATATTTACAGCTCGTCGACAGCAACAACCCCAACATCCTGAAAGTCAAATTTCGGCTCGGGGAGTTCTACTTCAAGATCAAGGAATTCGACCGCGCGACCGAGCAATGGCGCGCCGTCTACTCCGCCGCAGGCAAGAAGGATGGGGACTTGAAGAAGCAAGCTCATCTCAAATCCATTTCAAGCAGCTATGAATCTCTGAGGGCGGCGAAGCTCATCCCACAGAATCTGAAGGCCCACGCGCTCACGGGCGACTCGAGCAAGGAGCTGGATCCCAAGGTCGCCGACTGGATCAAGTGGCTGGACTCCTACCCGGATCGCAAGGAAACCTCATTGGAAGCCTTCGAATTCGAGGCGAACCGCACTATTTATGAGTACGGCAACCAAAGCTACGCCCTGGATCGCCTAGCGAAGTATGCGATTGCCCATCCCACCTCAAAATACGCCATTCCATCGGCAAGCTTGGTGATCGACACCTACATCGCCAGCCAGGACTGGAAAAAAACCCACTCCCTCGCGCAGCAATTCATGCAGATCAAGGCTTGGGAAAAAGACGTCTTCAGCAAGCAGTTGGCCAACATCGCCTCTGACGCCTACTTCAAGGGAGTTGAGGAAGCCTACAACAAGAAAGACTTCTCGCAGTCCATCCAGCTCGCTGAGCAGTACATGAAGCAATACCCCTCGGGAAAACACTTCTCAGAGGCTCTCGGGATTGCGGGTAGCTCAGCCGCTCAGACCGATCAAAAACCGCTCGCCCTTTCTTTTTATAATCGAATCATAGAAAAGGACCCGAACTCGGAGTTTCTGCCAGTGGCGCTGGCCGCCCAAGTCGGGGACCATGAGCAAAAATACGATTTCGCCGGCGCCGCTAAAATCTACATCAAGCTCCTCGAAGTCCCCGCGTCACGCTCAAAGATCGACGAGAACAAGAAGCGGGAAATCCGCAAAAAAACCCTTCTTCTCGCCCTGCTCGCCGACCAAACCCAGTTCCTGCAGACTGTGCTGAGCAACCGGCAGGTTTGCCTCGGAATCGAGGAGGACTGCGAAAAATATTCCGCCGTCTCCCAGTTGCTGGACGCTCACCGGAAAACCGAGGAAATTGGGTTTCAAGCCTTCAAGCGATCTCGCAGAGCAGGCCAGAAAACCCGGCTTTTCTGGACGGCGATTGCGCTCGAAAATCCAGCGGGGATCAGCTTCCAGGATTTGCTCACCACTCTCAAGCTGGTTGCCTCCGATCTTGAGCAACAGGAACCCCTTTTCAAGCTGATCTTACTCAGCAAGCTGAATGAGTCCGTTCCGAGGTCACTGCAGCGCGCGCGCATGCAAGTTTCTTTGAATAAAAACTTCCCTCTCGACGGCCTCAATCGCGCCGTGAAAATGAGGATTGAATCGATTCAGGCCGTTGAAAGCGTCTCCACTCAACTCGTCAAGCTGCCTTGGGCGAAACTCAAAGCCTCGGCGCTCAATGAAGCCTCAGGCCTCTATCTTGACTTGGCTCACGACCTCAAGAAAGTCCGCGTTCCCGGGGGAATCGACCCCAAGGAAGCTGAGATTCTCAAGCAAGCGCTTCAAGGTCTTTGGCTCCCCTTCGAGGAAAAAGGACAGGAGATCCGCTCCAAAGCCTATGAGATCGCCGCTGATCAAGCCGTCGAGGAAGATCTATTCCATCGAATCGCCCTCCCGCTCTTCCAGGAAAATCCAAATCTCGCGAAAACCCTCAAGCCAGAGACGCTTCCACCCTCCGCTCCGCCTTTGAACTCAAAGATCCTGCTGCAGCTGAATCCAGACGGCGGATGGGATGGAAGGAACAACAAGCCACTGCAATCCAAATGGGCACAGGCGATCTACGAGCGAAAAGTCCCGCAAATGGCTTTTTTCATCCAGGAGTCCGCTCAAAGCGAAAAGCAAGTTGAGCCGGGCATCCGCGCGGTCGCGAAGGGCTTTTCTCTGATCTCCTCCGGAGCTCAATCCGAAGGCCTCGCTGAGCTCCAGGAATCTCTGAAATACTTTGACGCGAAAGAGGCTCAATCCAAAATCCTGATCACTCTGCTGGGGCGCTATTTCACGTCACTTTCCAAGGAGAAGACGAAATCCGCCGTCAGCCAGTTGGCTGACATCGGCTCAAACGCCCTTGAACCCATCTACAAAAATCCGAGCGACGCCTTGTTTTTCGCCGCCGCAGCCCACTGGAATGGGGTCGAACTCAGCCAGGAAGTCTCGCATCGACTGCAAGACGCGATCTTCTCGAGTTCCGCGACTTCAAACTCGGAATGGAGAAAGATTTTGTACCAAAAATCGGCTCCAGAGGAGAAGAAGAAATGACTTCCTTTCATAGAATGATTTTCGTCCCCTTGATCCTCGCTTTTTTGCTGAGCATCTCGAGCTCGGCGGAGACGAAACCCAAGTCGAAGAAGGCGGCGCCCGCCCCCGCTCAAGGAGGCCAAGACGCCGCGCCCACCTTCCGCAAAAAAAACATCCAGTTCGATGACGGCCTCATCGAAGGGCTCGGTCAGCGCCCTAGAGATTCGCTCAGCCAGATCGGCGAGCAGGATCGCGCTTCCGGCGGACACCTTTACAACAAGGAAGCTTACATCAAGGAATCCCTCTCCGAACTTCACCGTGAATTGGAGCTTGTGCCATGAAACCTGAACGCTTTTTGGTAACCACGAGTAAGAACGGGCGTTCCTACAAGAGAATTTGGAACGCTTCCTCGCCCCTCCCCTTGGGTCACCCCTTTCAATGGATTCTTGAAAAAACCTCCCAGGGTGTCCGAATCCGAAGCTTGGTGGGAAAATCTGAGCAAGTCATCTCGGGAAGCTCCGTCACCCTCTCCCAAGAAATGCTGGCCTCCGGGCACGTCGCAAAACTCAACCGCCCCGGCGAAAACAGCCCTCTTCTCCTCGGCGTTCAGCCCATTCAGCCCATCAAGGCCGAAGATTTTCTGAAGGAAAAAAGCTCCCTTAAAACTCACGGCGGGAAAACCCAGCTGCAAGCCTTCGCCTGTGTCGGAAACGCGGTCATCAGCACCGAGAAGGTCGAATCCCATTACGTCGGGCGCGCTGAGGGCGAGCGAGTCTTCAAAATACAGCGCAAACGAGGGCAGTACCGCCTGAAAGCCCTCTCCGAAGCATTGGACATCACGCGCGACGGCAAGATAAACGCGCTCGGGGAGTCCTCCACGCAATTTTTCACGCCCGAAGAGCTCGCTCAGACGGTGATCACGCAGGGCCCCTGCTCCTGGCATTTTGTGCGTGTTCCGCAGCCAGCCGGCATTCCTTTCCGCGACAAGGAAAAAGACCGTGAAGCAATCTGGTTCCGCACTGTGCTCTCAGCGGTTTTCTCGGCCTTCGTCTTGTTCTCCGTGCTGATTCAATTCCTCCCGAAACCCGAGGAGAAGCCCGAGGAAGAACTCCTTCCCCCTCAATTGGCGAGAATCATCCTGAAAAAACCACGGGCTGCCCCTCGCGCCCCCTCTCCCGCGCCTGATGCCGTTCAGAGAGACGGGAAAACCGAAACCGCGGATGCGGGGAAAATGGAAGGACAGGAAACCAAGCAGGAAGTAAAAAAAGAGGAACCAGCCCCTCAGAAAAAAGCTCCTGAGCCCAAAAAACCGCAACCTAAAAAAGCTCCAGAACCACCCAAAGCTCAACATAAAAAACAGGAGAACAAGCCTGCGGCGCCGGCTCCTGCAGCCCCTGCCGCAAAAGCGCCCCCAAAACCCAAGGCGGCGCCGCAGCCGACGCCAGCTAAGGCCGCTTCCAGCCCAAAGCTCACGATCAGCCGCGGAACAGCGATGCGAGCGGCTCAACTCCGCGACCTGCAGAATAGCGTGGGTGGATTGGTCAAAGGCGGGATGAGCAAGCTCCTTGAGCAATCAAACGTCCTCAACGCGGGCGCAGGATCCGGAAAAGATAGTTTAGACACGCCGGGATCAGGCCTCGCCCCGACCAGCCTCAACGTCGAAGTCAATCGCCGTGGCACCCAAGTCTCAGGACTGGGCGGAAGCGGGATGGGCACGCATGGCGGAGGCAAGGGCCGAACCGTGGGATATGGCAGCGGTGATTACGCGCAAATCGTGGGCAAGGGCGGATCCACCGTCAGCTTCGATCTCGGCCAAGCTGCCGTCGAAGAAGGCTTGACCAAGGAAGAAGTGGCCAACGTCATCTATAAGCACATGAGCGAAATCCGATACTGTTACGAAGCTTCGCTCCTCCGCTTCCCCAATCTTGAAGGCAAAGTCTTCGTGGGCTTCGTCATCAATGGGCAAGGGCGCGTGAAGACCGCGTCGGTGAAGCAAGCCAGCGTGCCCGATCCGAAACTCAGCGACTGCGTGGTCCGCAGGCTCGTCACTTGGCAGTTTCCGCACCCCAAGGGCGGCGTCAACGTGGATGTCTCCTACCCCTTCATCTTCAAGACGCTAGGAGGAAGCTAACGTGAAAGGCGCACTCAAAAACACCTGCCTTCTCTTATGCCTGCTTCCCTCGGTTTCGTGGGCGAAAGATGCGCCTGCGCCGAAGCGCGTGATCGGCGAAATCTCATCCGCTGAAAATGCCTGCGACGGCAGCGAAGGCTGGACCTACAGCGCCTCAGTGCCCGAAGAAGCCCAAAATGAATTCGGGAAAATGCTCACCGATCCCTCCGCGATTTACAATGGCTTCCAGGGCGCGATTCACTTCATGTACTCTAACCACGCGCTCGAACTCGCGACCCTGGGGGAATACTGGGTCTCCCGCTCGCTCCTGAACGCGAAACTGGTTCCCCTGGCTCACCGAGGATTCAACGCGATCGTTTCCAAACCCTCCCATCCCAAGATCATCGGAATTCAGCTCGCGGCGATGGAGTGCCTCAATATCCTTCATCGCAATCACCCTTCTCTCGGGCTTTCGGCTCAGGCCATCCAAAATCTCCTGATTTTCCCGACTCAGCTGGTCCCCGCGGGCAAGAAAAAAATTATCGCTGAAGCCGGCATCAACGTCCTAAAAACTTGGATGAGCCAGGCCGCTCGATCCAAAGCGGCGGAAGCCCAGTTGACCGTTCTTTTTCCGCGACTGTTGAACATCTGGAAAGGAAGCGGAGCTTTTGAGCGATTGGGGCGCGGTCTGTACAACGAACGCATCGAAAAATACCAGGACGCGGTCAGGGACCTCAAGGCATTCGTGGATGATCAACCCCTCCCGCACGCCCTGGAGCCCCAGCTCGACCTCGCGTATCTGGTCATGGCGCGCTCTCACTACTTGCTGAAACAATACGATCGCGCGGCGGACGCCTATCGTAAAGTCCCCAAAAGCTCCAACCACCTCACTCAAGCGCTCACCGAGCTTTCATGGGCCTATCTGCTCGAGAATAGGCATCGCGAAGCGATCGGGACATCCGTTGACCTGGTCCGCTCCATCCTCGGGAAAACCTTTTCGCCCGAAGCTCCGATGATCGCTTCCATTGCGCTCAACGAGCTTTGCCAATTCCCACTCGCGATCCAAACCGTTCAAATCTTCCGAAAACGCTACGGCCGGACCTATCAATGGCTCTACGACTGGTACACTAAACGCAACCAGGATTCCGGGAGCCTCTACAAGCTCGCCGTCAACTTCCTGCAAGACCCCGAGCAAAACAAATTCAACCCGCCGCGCATGATCGCCAATGAATGGCTTCGCTCCCCGATCTTCATCGCGAGCCAGGAAGAGATCAACTTGCTGCTCGATACGCAGAGCGGACTCTCAAAACTCATCCGGGGCTTCCTCAAGGACAGCGAGTCCAAACAGGAAGAGCTAATCGTCAGCATCCGTAAAAAAGCGCGCGAGCTGAGCCAGCAAGCGGCGGGCTACCGAGGCAAATCCAGGACCAAACGCGTGAGCGGCTCCTCCGCCACGGAATGGGAAGTCGGCATGGACGAATTGCGCCGCGACTTGACGACTTTGCGCAATCGCAGGATCGGGTCCCAGCTCTGGCGCAACCTGCTCGCCGATCTCCAGAAACGGATCCCCGCCTCGAGTCAGGCGCTGATTTCCAAGATTAATGAGGATCTCGCCCGTCGCAACAACCGCATGATCCAACGGATCGTCCGAGTCGCGCAGAACACTCAATTCGTCGAAGTCGAAATCTTCAACGGAGCCGGCGAAGACATGATTTGGCGCAACGCCCATCCCGATTACAAGGACATCGTCGGAAAAATCAAGGACCAGGATAAATTCAAGGACAGCATGGTCTGGAAATGGGGCGCTTCATCCATCGACGATGAAGGCAAGGAGCAGTGGGAAGACGAATTCGCCTGGGCCGCCGCTGAACTTCGCGATGAGTGCTCCAATAAAAATAAATATCTCATGATCAAAACGCAATGATCCCAAAGGGATCATGCCTGTGGCCATCTCTGATAGCGATCACGCCCGCGGCAAACAAGACCGTGGCATGGATCTTGGTTAAGCCGGATTCATGCAATCTGCCCCATCCCGCTCACGGAAGATCTTCACCCGCGCCTTTCATCCTGCTTCACGTGAACTCCCAGAAGCGCTCTGGCGAGTTCCCAGTCCTCCTGAGAGTCTCTACATTCAAGGGACGAAAGACGCTTTCGAGCTGCTCGAGCGCCTTCCTGAACAAGGATTTGCGGTCGTAGGGACGCGCAGCCCCCAAAATCGATCCCTCCTCATGACGCATCAAACCCTCTCTGGACTCAAAGGCTCCTCACTCATCATTCTCTCTGGATTTGCCCGCGGTATCGATGCCGCTGCGCACTCCTCTGCATTGAAAGCTCAGCTCCCCACCATCGCGATTTTAGCGGCGGGCTTGGATCAAAACTATCCCCGTCAGCACTCTTCCCTCAGGCAGGAACTCCTGTCGGCAGGCGGTTTGCTCGTCAGTGAATTTCCACCGGGCACAGAGCCCCGCCCCTTTCACTTTCTCAAACGCAATCGCTTGATTGCCGCTTGGAGCAAAGCCACTTGGGTCGTTGAAGCCGCTGATCGATCCGGTGCCATCAACACGGCGCATTGGGCGATCGAACTTGAAAAGACTTGCTTGGTCACCCCCTGCTATCCGGGAGATCCCGCGTTTGGAGGCAACCAAAAACTTTTAGACCAGCAAAATTTGAACGCCTTTTGGGGAATTCAAAGCTTGGGCTGCGTGTGGATGGAATTCGCGACCTCTTCTTCAACTCAAAAAGCATTTCCAGGGCTCTTTGAGGAAGCGGATCTCCTTCTTTACCGCGAGATACAAAGGCTTTGCTCTCAAACGGGAGGCGCGGTTTTGAGTGAGCTCCTCGATTGGGCAAGCCATGAGAAATGGCCGCAGCACCAGGTTTTCACCCTTCTCAAGAGGCTCATCAATCAAGGCTATGTCCATGAACTTAAGGGACAATTCTTACCTTCCTCACTTGAAACCCTTGAAAAAGCAGCGGTAAAGCGACTAAAGTAAAGCAATGGCTAAAAAAGCGCTCGTCATCGTGGAGTCACCCTCCAAAGCGAAAACCATCCAAAAGTACCTGGGTCGCGAATACATCGTGAAGGCGAGTGTCGGACACATCAAGGACCTTCCTAAAAGCAAACTCGGCGTCGATATCAAAAAAGGGTTCAAGCCCGATTATCAATTAATCCCTTCAAAAACCAAAGTGATTGAGGAACTCAAGAAAGCCTCCAAGCTCGTTCCAGATCTTTACCTCGCGACTGACCCGGATCGCGAAGGCGAGGCCATTGCTTGGCACATCCAGGAAGAACTCAAAGCCAAAGGGAAAAAAATTCATCGCGTCCTTTTCAACGCCATCACCAAATCCTCGATCCAAGAGGCGATTAAAAATCCCCAGAAACTCGACGCCGATAAATTTCATGCGCAGCAAGCGCGGCGAATCCTGGATCGGCTCGTGGGCTATCAAATCAGCCCTCTGCTTTGGGACAAAGTCAGGCGAGGGATCTCCGCGGGCCGCGTGCAGTCAGTCGCGCTTCGGCTCGTCGTCGAGCGCGAAGCGGAGATCAAGGCATTCAAGCCCGTGGAATATTGGACGATCGCGGGGCGTTTCATCCCGACGGGCGCAGGCAAGGATGACGAATTCACCGCCAAGCTTTTCAAGGTCGGGGGCAAAGATCCCGAGCTCCCCAATCGAGCGTCGGTCGACCAGCTGCTCAAGGCCATGGAGAAAGCCTCCTGGTCCGTCAGCTCCGTCGAGCAAAAAGAACGCTCCCGCCGGCCCACAGCCCCTTTCATCACGAGCCGCCTTCAGCAGGAAGCCGCCCGCAAGCTCGGGTTCAGCGCGAAAAAAACGATGACCCTGGCCCAGCAACTTTATGAAGGGGTGGATCTCGGCGACGAAGGGACTCACGGTCTCATCACCTACATGAGAACCGACTCGGTCCGCATTGAGCCGGGCGCGCTTCAATCCGCGCGAGAATTCATCGGGGAGCGCTATGGCAAGGACTACCTCCCCAGCGAGCCCAATTTCTACAAAACCAAAAAAAACGCGCAGGACGCCCACGAAGCGATCCGGCCCGCCTCGCTGGAGTACCCCCCTGAGAAGGTCCAATCTCATTTGGAACGCGACGCCTTTCGGCTCTACCAACTGATCTGGAACCGATTCATCGCATCGCAGATGACTCCCGCCGTTTACGATCAGACGACGATCGACATCGCCGCGACCGGATCCCCCGATGCGTGGACCTTTCGGCTCACGGGATCCGTCATCCGTTTCGCCGGTTTCACCAAAGTTTATACCGAAGGCGTCGAGGACGGTGAACTCAGCGAAGATGAGGACGTCCTGCAGCTTCCTGAACTCAAGGAGGGGGACTCCCTCAAGAACCTGGGAATGGACCCGGACCAGCACTTCACGCAGCCCCCTCCCCGATACACTGACGCTTCGCTGATTCGCGACCTGGAAGAAAAAGGAATCGGCCGCCCCTCGACTTACGCCACCATCCTGTCCAACCTGCAAGATCGCGAGTATGTCGAGAAGCGGGAGGCGCGCTACTATCCGAGCGAACTGGGCACGGTCGTCACCGATCTTTTGACCACTTCCTTTCCCGACATTTTGAACACCGAATTCACCGCGGAAATGGAAGATCAACTCGATGAAATCGAGGAAGGCAAGAAGGACTGGGTCAAGATCCTGAGCCAGTTCTGGAAGCCGTTCGAAAAAACGCTGGAATCCGCGAAAAAGCACATGAAGAACGTCAAGCGCCAGGAGGTGCCGACGGATATCAAGTGCGAGAAGTGCAATCACACCATGGTCATCAAATGGGGGAAGATGGGTTCATTCCTGGCCTGCTCCAACTACCCGGAGTGCAAAAACACCCAGGATTTCAAGAAAGACGACCAGGGCAAGATCATCGTCGTTCCCAAGGAATTCACCGACAAGAAATGCAAGAAGTGCGGCAATCTCCTGGTCGTCAAGAACGGGAAATTCGGAAAGTTCTTCGCGTGCAGCGATTACCCCAACTGCAAGTACACCGAGGCCGTGACGCTCGGGATCGCCTGCCCCATCTGCCAGATCGGCGAGATCGCGCAGAAGCAGTCCCGTTACCGGCGCGTCTTCTATAGCTGCAACCGCTGGCCCGACTGCAATTTCGCTCTCTGGGACAAACCGATCGAAAAGCCCTGCCCCCAATGCAAGTTCCCGCTGCTCACCGAGAAGATCACCAAGCGCGCAGGCCTCCTGCACAAATGCCATAAGAAAGACTGCGGCTACTTTGAAGTGATCGACGAGAACTACGGCAAGGAGCCACCCGCGGAACCCTCAGGGGGCGGGAGCGAGAAAGTGGCTTAATGCCCAGGGCCTAGGTACGGCAAATTACACTTCAATTTAAAAAATTGAATTTTCCCGTCTCTTGAGGTATCTAACTTGACCATCAATCGAGGTTGATGGTGATCAGTCTCAGTTTATCGGGGGCCCAAAAATGAAGCTAGTAAAATTCCTCATGATCTTCGCTGTTCTTGGCGCAGCAGCCGGCTTAAAATCTAAAATGGCGCTTGGGTTTGAAACCGCGAACACCCTCGGGCAGTGCGCTGAAAACCTAGCTCAAAGAGAAATCGATTCCCTCTCCTCAAGGATTTTCGCCCTTGCAAGCTTCCCCTGAAACGGTTGACGGGGACGCTTATAGATTTCGCTTAAAAGATCTTTCCAATAACATTCTGAAGGGGACGGCTCTTGGGGCAAAGAATTGCTATAGCTATCCGCGTCGCAGCCGAGTGGATCGAAACTGAAACCGAGGAGCGCTTCCTACTCAAGAAGCGCTTTAAAAACTGACTTTCCCCCGGTGGATTTCCAAATCGAGAAAAACTCTTCGCTCTCCTCGAGAGGAATGCCCTGATGCCCGGATTGCTGACTGACGTGCGCAGCTGCCGCATGAGCCTGAAACTCCGCATAGCTCATCTTCAGCGCGGCTGATTTGCGCTTGAGCTCGAGGCGCGCCGGATCCACTTCCAAGGAACCAAACTCCCCCACTTTGAATGAAACTTGCGGATACCAATGGGACTCGGTCACCGCCCAAATTTCCTGGACGGACGACCCGAGCCGACCCCGTTCGGCGAGCGCCTTCACCATGCGACCGACCGCTTGATGATGCGCGTGAATGGCCGTATTTTCCGGCAAGAGCGTGAGGATGATCTCAGGCTGAGTTTTGGCGATCTGCTTCTCGATCTCATCCTCGATGCGGGATTGATTCCAGATGCGGGCGGCCAGGAATCGACGGGCGTCCTTGGTGGGTTTTCCGTTCTCGCGAAGCGGCTCATCGGGCTCGCCTAGAATCCGAAAATCCCGGATCCCAATTCTCTGAGCGGCTTCCTTCAGCTCCTGGGGCCTGAGCCGCCGCAAGTCAGAGGGGTCACCGGTGATCAAGTTGGTTTTTCCGCCCTCGCCCGCCGTCACGTAAAGAGCGTCGATCGAAAACCCGGCCTCTTTGAGCCGTCCGAGCGTCCCCCCCATCATGCTCTCGTCGTCCGGATGCGCGAGCACCAGCAGCACGGATTCGCCAGCGGTCCTCAGCGGCGGCTGAGTCGCGCAACCGCAAAAAACCGCGAGAGAAAGCAGCGCTCCCCAAAGTGATCGGCTCATGCGCCATAAGTGAAAACGGAAACCGTCGTCACTTCCCCGCGTTGATTTTTGGCTTGGAGCTCAAGCGTGAACTCCCGCTCATCGGCCTGCTTCACCTGCCCCCCGATTGAAATCTGATCCCCGGGCAACGTCATCGACTTGAAGCGGAACTTGGAGCGCTGAAGGCGGCACCGCCCCAGCATCTCCCGCTGCCTCAGGAACCGCTCGGCGCGCTCCGCGAGAAGCCCCGCGGTCAGCATTCCGTGCGCAATGATGCCGGGAAGACCGGCCTTCTTGGCCTCTGATTCCTCAAGATGGATCGGGTTGTAATCGCCCGAGGACTCCGCGTAATCCCTGAGCTGCTCCAGGGTAATGGGTGGAAACGGGATCCAATCAATCGACTCCCCTGCGCTCAAAAGACTCATGGAAGCGTCTCCATCCTCATGATCACGGTGGTCCAGCTCTTCGCGACGGGGAACACTCGCTCCAGGCGCTTGACTTGGATCCGCGTTTCAAAGCCGAAAAAACGCAAGAGCCCGGAGCCGCTTTTCTTCTCGAGCGCCTTTTCGACAACGCTCTCAAAAACGAGCGTGTCCCCCGGAAGAACGGCGGCATCGGGTCCCGGCTCGTACTCGAACTCCTGATCCGTGTGCAAAACTTTGGAGAGATTGAACCCCATCTTCTCGAAAAGATCGAATTCCCCCTGCCGGCAGCACGTGATGAAGGTGGGCGGGGCGAAAGGCAGGGGCTCGGCGCTCAGCGTCCTGCGGAATTTTTGAATCTGCGTCTCCGTAATGTCGCGAGTATAGGTTCCTGAGCGCAAGCCCACGAAGGACTTAAGATCCGACATTGACGTTCCTCAAGAGCAGGTAGTTCATTGGATTCAGCTCAAGCCCCTTCACCTTCTCGCGCACCAAAGCCATGTTCGGCTCGTAATAGAGCGGCATGACCACGGCTTCGTCCTCAATGAGCAGCTTCTGGGCTTCTGAGTAGAGCTTCTCGCGTTTTTTGGAGTCCTGCGTCTTACGACCCTCGAAGATCAGCGCGTCGTATTTCGCGTTCGCGGGCGTGCCCTTCCAGCCCGTCATGTTGTTCCCCGACTGGCTGATGAAGAGCGACACGAAGTTGTCGGGATCCGGGTAATCCGCGCTCCAGCTGAGCAGGAACATCGGGAACGCCTTCACGCTGAGCTGCGCTCGGAACGTCTTGTGCTCGAAGGGTTGGAGGATGACCTCGATGCCCAGATTTTTTTTCAACTCACTTTGAATATACTGACCGAGCGTGAGCACCTTGTCCCAGTTCGGGAGCGTGAGCTCAATCTGGAGGGGTTTGCTGAGATCGACGCCCGAGTTGCGGAGCTCCGCCTTGGCCTTGATCGGGTCATAGGGAAGCCCCAGCTTCGGAAAATGCCCCACGATCCCGGGCGGCACGAAGGAGCTGGCCTTCTTCTGGTTGCCGTGAAGGATCTCGCCGATCTTGGAGCGATCGATGGCCATCGAGATCGCACGCCTCACCTTGGCGTGGGTGAGCGGGAACTTTTCGATCACGAAACCCATGTAACCCGTTTTGAGATAAGGAAACGCCTTAAGATCCTTGCGGCCCGCAAGCCTTCTCAGGTCATGCGTCGAAAGGTCGTTCATGAAATCGAGCTTGCCCGACTCATAGAGCGTCATCGCCGTGGTGTCGTCCTTCACGATGAGCCCCACGACTTCGCTGATGTTCCCCCGCTTGCCGTAGTAAAGGGGGTTCGCCTTCATCACGATCTTGGAATCGACGTCATAAGAGCTGAGGAGGTAAGGCCCCACGGTCACCATTTTACCTGGATAAGCCCAGCCGGCGCCGTGCTTCTGCACGACGTCCTCGCGCAGAGGGAACGTCACCCAAAATGTCGGGATCGAAAGCCAGTGAGCCACGGGGTGAACGAGCTTCACTTGAAAAGTGCGATCATCGAGCGCGCGAATGCCCACCTTGCTGAAATCGGTGAGCTTGCCCTGGTTGAATTCCTGCGCCCCTTCGACGTCATAGAGGAAGTAAGCATAAGAAGCCGCGGTGGAAGGCGTCAAAAGTCGCTTCCAGCTGTAAACGAAGTCCTGCGCTTTGAGCGGCGCTCCGTCCGACCACTTCACGTCCCGCTTGAGGTAAAAAGTGTAAGTGAGCTGGTCGCTGCTCTGCGTGAACCGCTCGGCCAATGCGGGGACAGGTTTGAGCTTCGCATCGAAAGTCAGGAGCCCTTCCATCAAATTCATGAGCACGTAGGTCTCCACCATCGTATGAGCGCGATTCCAATCCAGGGTCTCGGGTTCTCCTGACAGGCGGAGCGTGAATGTTTTTCCGGCGGGATTCGCCGCGGGCGGGGCCGCATTCGCAAGGGTGACTGCGGAGCTGATCAAAAAAGCGGCTAAGAGGAGCTTGAAGTAGAATTTCATCAGTAACCTTCGTCGATGTTCATGATGGTGACGGTGACGTCGCCCTGGACTTTGGCTTGGCAACCCAAGCGGGAATTCGCCGCCAGTCGATCAACAGCGGCGATTCGTTCCTGCTCATGCTCTTCCATCGCTGAAAGATGCTCGGCATGCGCTTCGACGTGCACATGGCAGGTCGTGCAAGCACAAAAGCCGCCGCAGGCGTGCTGCAGGGGAATATCGTGTTGAATGGCCACATCGAGGATGCTCTCCCCGATCTGGGCCTCGCAAGTTTGATTGACGGGCAAGAAGGTCACCTTAGGCATAATAGATGACTCTTCTACTGTGCTTAGGGGAACTTTGTCCAGCGCCCGCTTTGCGGGCTGCGCCATCCTGGAAATAAAAAAGCCGGGCCCGCAGAACGTGCGGATCCGGCTTTCATGAAGAGAGACTTTATAAGAACTAAAGCTGCTCTTAATTTATAACGTGAACGATCACGCTCACTTCGCGATTTTCCCTGATAAGCCTTTGGATTGCTGCTTCGCGATTCTGCCGGTTCACCTTAGAATCCTTGCTTGAACCACCGCTTGCAAAAATATTATAACCTATATCTGTAACGATCAGAGCAGCCGAAACACCGTTTTCATCGACAGCTGGACTGTAATCCGCCTTCGGAAAGGTATCCGTTGCTATATCACCGACTGCTTTTTCTTTCATCACTTTGACGCCGCAAGATACATGAGACTCACTCTCGATCTTTACTTTATCGCAATCTCCCGCATTTACTTGAAACGTACGTTTAATGGCGATCACTGAGCCCAGTTTTTCTTCGCTCCTCAGCTCACCTGAGGCCATTGCAATTGCGCTTATTGTGAAAAGACCGCACAAAATTAAATGTTTTTTCATATATTAAATCCTTAATTAGCAGCTTTTGAGTCAGACCAGAACTTAAGGCGCTTTATCAAACTCTTCTTCTCAGGAGCGGTCATGAACACGATCGCGCTGACTTCAGTGTTTTTTGCAGCGAGCTCCTGAAGGGCCGCTAAGCGAACATCATGAGTAGCTCCACCGAATATCTCGATCTGGTAACCCGTGCTTTGAATCCAAAGCCTTGAGGTCACCCCTGTATTTGGGTCCGCTGGAGCCGCGCTGGGGTTAGTATCAGGCAGACGACTCACCATCTCCTCCCCGAGCGGATTTTTTTCGAGCAGGCGCACTTCGCAAGAAAACCCATTGCGGATTTCCTTCATGTTATTCACGCATGCGGTCGTGCTCACTTGGAAAGTACGGCGAACCGCGATCACTTTGCCAGAACCTTCGAGCTCCTGGCGCACTTGATCCCCTGAGGCCAAAGCCACTGCGCTGACCGCGAAAAGCGAACCTAAAATCCATTGTTTTTTCATAAATAGAATCTCCTCTTCAAGCGAGGCTTATATCCAGAAGCATTAATTTTTTACACTTTAAATGTATTAAAAAATCATCAAGAACTCGGTAATCCCACGGAAAATTTGACGGAACTCCCCTCTTCCGTTATGAGGCTCAAAAAGGAAACGAATTCATGAACCTTCAAGCTGCTTCCGGGAAAATCACACTGACGCTTCTTGCCCTGGCTTTAGCCTCTTCCGCCGCCCCTCTCTCTAAAGCCGCCGAAGAATTCAACGCTCTCCCCATCCCGAAGAGCATCCGCGTCGCGAGTTCCGCGCCCCTGGGCGAAATCTGGGACGGCCTCACCAAAAAGCAGCAAAAACTCGCCACCCACCTCATCAAGGCTTCTGAATACGGTCGCACCCTCGTTTGCTACCAAAATCATCGCCACGGCCTGGCACTCAAAGCGGTCATCGAAGGCGCGCTGGGAAACCGCAAAAACCAGGCCCGCACCAAAGCCTTGCTCGGCGAAGAAGGCTTTCAGGAATTCCTGGGTTATGGCGCCAAATTCGAGGACCTTTGCGGCCCTTACGCCGTTTCCTTCCGAAAATACGTGCTCAAGACAGTGACCCCTGAGCAGGCGAGGACGCTCATCCAGACCCATCAACCCAAGCTCAGCGACTCGGCGGTCAACGAAATCACCTGGCTCCTCACCGATCCTACCTACGAAGTCATTCAGCGACCCGATGATCACGAAGGCAAATTTCTCGAGATCTCGGGGGGAAATCTTTACGAAAAAGGGATCACCCAAGCTGAGTTTAAGAAATCGGGTCTCGCGACGGCGCTCAACTGCCGGGTCGCTCGGGATGAAAAGGGCCAGCTCTATTGCCAAATCCAATCCGCCAACAGCAAAACCGCTGACCCGGTCGTGGTTCACGCTCTCACCCAAGTGATTGGCGAGCTAGCTCGCGCCCTCCCGTATGCCCAGACGGATCACCAGTTCAGGCAGATCAATCACCTCATTCAATACCTTAAAACTGGCGCCCTCGATGAGTTTGAGAAATTCAACATCGAATGGGTTTTGGATGGAACCGACTCCACCGTGGATTTCATGATGGGCTACGTCGAAACCTATCAAGATCACGGCGACGTCATCGGTTCGTGGGAGTCCTACGTGCAGATCCTGAATCCCAAGACGACTGCGGTTTCAAGCAAACTCGCTTCATTCGCCCAAGATTTCGAAAGTCAGATGCCTTATGAGCCGCAGCAGAAGAAAACCTTCGACCCCAACCGCAAGGCGCCAGCCCTCGTAGCGACTTACTTTCAGGAAATCACTTCCGGGCGTTCGAGCGGCTACAATCTGCCCAATGATGAAAACCTTCGAAACAGCGTTGGGTTCAAGAACATCATTCGCGCTCCGCTGCCTGGCGAAGGAAAAGATCCTTCCGTCCAAAAGCTTCGGCTCGAAGCCTACCAGGAGTTCGCGCCCGCAAGCCGGGTAGCCGGGATCCTGGCTCACCGTGATCAAGCGGTCTATACGCTCGTGCTGCTCCATGAAATCATCGGGCACGGCTCGGGCCTCGTCCTGAATACCAAGGGGCCTAGCTTGGGAGGATTGGGAAGCTCGCTCGAAGAGCAACGCGCCGATCTCGCGGCGCTCGCCTTCGCGGATCATAAAAATCTCGTTGAAGCGGGTGTCTACGCCAACGCAGAAGAAGCGCTTCAAGTTCGAAACGCGCTGTATGATTTTTATGTGGCCGATCTTTTCCTGCGCCTCTCCAAGCAGCAGAGCTTCAACGAAACCCATGAGCTCGGACGCTGGCTTTTCATCAATCAGCTGATCGAGTCTGGCGCGGTCCGCTATTCTTCCCAGGACGAAAAAAGCCCCGTGACCCCCGAGAACGCTGTGCTGCTCGTGACGAATTATCAGAAATTTCAGGATACGGCGCGGGCGTCTTTGAAGGCGCTTCAAGACATCAAGGCGTATAAAAAAGCGAAAGAGATGACGGAGCTCTTTGAAAAATACGCCCCTTCTCTGGAGTCCATCGCCAAAGGCGCTGCGAATGGAGTTCCCGACGACCAGTACCGGCTCCCGCTGCTCCAAGGCGTGATCAAGCGAGGCCCAAAGCTCGCAATCAACGCTGGAGCCATCCAACAGCCCTGGATCATCCAGAAACCCTGGAAGTACACGAACTGGATTCCCTACGTTGGTCACGACGCTCGGTTTAAGGCGCTGGGTGAGCTCAACCTCGAGAGCGCTGCGCTTTATTGGAAAAAAGCGTCGAACTGATCAGGCCGAGAAGCTCGAACCGCAGCCGCACGTCCGCTTGGCGTTGGGATTATTGAACGTGAAGCCCGTTCCGTTCAGCCCGTCAGAGAAATCGAGCTCCGTTCCGTTGAGGAACAGAAGCGACTTCGAATCCACGATGACTTGGATGCCGTCTTTTTCGAAGATCTTGTCGGCGTCTTTGGCGGGTTCGCTCTCAAAACCGAGCTTATAGCTCATGCCGGAGCAGCCGCCGCCGACCACTTGCACTCGCAGCATGGCTTGCACGTGAGCGGGATCATTGGCCTTGAGGCGTTTGATTTCAAGAACGGCTTTATCGGAGATCTGAATCATATTGATTCAGTCTAGCATAAAAGCCTAAAAAAGTCAGGCAGGCTCCAGCGCTTCTGGGCGGGCCTCTCCGGGCTTTTACTTAAGTCGAACACTCCTCTAAGACGTCGGAGTGATTGCCTTTTTCACCCGAAAAATGCTCTGACCCGGGATAAAGCGGCGAAAGGCGCCTAAGCTCTCGAACGCTCTCGGTGATTCTCTTGATTGCAAAGTCGATTTCTTCTTCAGTCGTAAAACGCCCGACCCCGATGCGGATGCTGGAGCGGCTTTGCTCATCACTGAGCCCAATGGCTTGAAGCACATGCGAGGGAAGCTTTTGTTCGGTGGAGCAAGCGGAACCGCTTGAAACCGCGAATTCCTTGAGCGCAATCATGAGCGACTCGCCTTCGACATAGGTAAACACAATGTTGAGGAGATTAGGCAGCCGCTCGCTTAAATGACCATTGAGCGAGAGCTCATCCAAGCCCACTTGCAGCCCCTGCCAGAGATGATCGCGCAATCGCTCGATGCGCGGAATCTCCGTAGGCATCAGCTTTTGCGCGAGTTCCACCGCTTTGCCAAATCCCACGACGCCAGGCACATTGAGCGTGCCGGAGCGAATCCCCCGCTCATGCCCGCCCCCCAGCTGCTGGGGCTCCAAGCTCACCCGGGGTTTCTTGCGGCGCGCGTAAAGCGCACCAATGCCCTTGGGGCCATAGATTTTGTGCGCATTGAGCGTGAGCAGATCGGCGTTGAGCTCATCCACCTGGATCGGCAGTTTGCCCAGCACCTGCACCGCGTCCGTGTGAAAAAGCACGCCCCGTTCGCGGCAGACCTTCCCGATCTCAGCGATGGGATTGAGCGAGCCGATCTCGTTGTTGCCGTAGATCACCGACACGAGTTTGGTGTTCGGGCGAATCGCGTCCGCGACTTGCTGCGCGCTCACGCGCCCGGTCGAATCCACGGGCAGGACCGTGACTTCGCACCCCTGCTGCTTGAGTTTTTCAAGGGGCTCCAAGATCGAGAGGTGCTCGGCTGCGGTCGTGATGAAGTGAGCGCCAGGGTGATTTTGCGCGAGCCCAGAAAGCGCGAGATTGTTGCTCTCAGTGGCCCCGCTCGTGAAGATGATCTCGTGCGGAGTGGCCCCGATGAAGCGTGCGATTCGCTCGCGCGCCTTCTCAACCGCGGCTTCGGCCCTCCAGCCAAATTCATGATGTCGGCTCGAAGCGTTGCCGAACACTTCGGTGAAGTACGGCAGCATCGCTTGCGCGACTTCGTGGTCCACAGGCGTCGTGGCATGGTAATCGAAATAGATGGGGAGCTTCATAAGGGAAGACCGATCCTTCTTCTCCAGCCTAACACGAGCCTGAAAAGCTCTGAAGCCATTCAAAATAATACTTAAAAATCAGACATATAATGAACTTAAAAGAAGCACGGCCCTCTTGGAATGACTCTCGCGCTTTGCATGTGAAACCTAGGCTCTATACTTTATTTTATAGAGATGCTTTCAGGGGAATCCCATGGCTCAGGTTGAACTCAATCGGCGTCAAAAGCGGAGCCGGGAGCTTTGAGCAATAGACTGAAACCGCCCGATTTTCCCAGCTGTTTCTGATCCACCTGGTGATCGCCGTAATAAAAACGGTTGCTCCGTAATTTGGCGTCTTAACGTTGAAAGCGACTTTTCTGAAAGAAGGATTTTCCTGATAAAATTCGCAATCTTTTTCGCATTTTTCCGTGAAGCTCAGGATGGAATACTTTTTATCGCCAAGAGAAATGATCTCTTTTTGTTGCACCATCCCCTGATCAAAAAGTAAGGTTTGATATTCAGCGCGCAAGACAGCGACCGGATATTGAGATGCGGGAAACGTGATCAACTCTTGAATGTAAAACTGAATTGGCTCATTTAAATCCCTAGCCGTGAGCTGGCATCGAAAGGTCTCACCTTGCCATTGCTGATCCTCGCAGAATGCATAAAAAGGGGTCAGGGCGATTAGCAGCGTAGGCAGTATTTTTTTGATCATTTTAAAGCCTTTTAATTAGTAATTAATTCAGGACTTTATTTAATAAATAAAATTAAAATAATCAACTTTATTTTGATCGACCCACCCCATCCCCAAGCCTCACCCAGACCTCGTGCCTCGAGCCGGTTTGCTCCAAGACATCCCCCGCCGGCGCCCACTTCCCCGCCTGCCCCACCACGATCACGGTCGAGGCCCCGAAGAGAAAATACCCCTTCTCCTGCCCGCGAGTGAAGGGTTGCCCCTCGGGGTGGGTTTGAACAATTCTCCCCACCCCGAACGCTCCCACTTCCACGTAGGCAAGCAACCCAAAGTTCTCAGTTTCGAGAATGCTGATCTGCCTCTCATTTTTAAAAAAAACCTCAGGGAAAGCCTCAAGCGCCACGGGATTCACCGAGTGCAGTTCGCCGGGCAACCGCCAGCTTCGAATCGTGCGGCCCGCGTCGGGATAATGGAACCGGTGATAATCCGTGGGACACAACCGCGCGATCAACACGGGGCCGCCCTCAAAAGGCCGCGCCTCCTGCGCCGAACCCAAAAGCTCACTCAGAGAAATGCGCGCTCCCTTGACGGGATAACGCTGACTGTCTTCCGCAGCTGCCCAGCCTAGATAACGGGCCTCTGCAAACGCGGGCAAGACTGCGCGCTCCTGCGCAAAAGGGCGCGCGCCATCGCGAAACTTTCGGATGAAAAAAGCGTTGAAGCTCGCGAAAGGCCCCGGCTCGAATTCCTCGCGCGGAATCTCAAAGCGCCGGATGAACGGCTCCACCGCCCGCGCGCTCAAGCGTGAAGAATAATACCAACCCATCAGGCGGCTCGGGAACTTGAGGCTCGCCACGCACGCCATAAGCGTGCGTCCGAGCCTCGTGCCATAGAGCAATCCGATCGCTCCGCCGCCGTAGACGTTTTCTTCTTCGAGAGATTGGGTGGCGCGATTCCAGAACTGGGTCACGCGCGCTGACCCATCATGCCTTCGCGAAAGGCCCGAGCCCCTGCGCTTCGAGAATCGCGTCCACGACTTCGCGAACGGCGCCTGCGCCGCCTTCGGACTGCGTGACGTAATCCGCGCATTTCAATACGGGCCCGACCGCGTGCGGGACCGTCGCGCAAAAGCCCACCTTCTTCATGACGGGCATGTCATAGAGGTCATCGCCCATGAACGCCATCTGATCATGCGAAAGCCCCGTCGCCTCCGTGATCTTCTCAAGCGCCACGATCTTGTTCTCATCGCCCAAAAACACATGGGGGATTTTGAGGAATTCCATACGCACACGCACGTCTTTGGAGTCGCCACCGCTGATGACTGCGACTTGAATGCCTGATTTCATGAGGAGCTTGAGACCGTAGCCGTCCTTCACGTTGAACTGGCGCGTCCAGCCTTGGGTCTCCAGCCAGATGATCCGTCCATCGGTCATGACCCCGTCGACGTCGAGGATGAGGAGTTTGATCTTTTTGAGTTTTTCGAGAGGAATCATCGGTGCTCCCTTTGGCTGGATTGCGCTTCTGGCAAAAGCTTGGGCATCGGTTGAACGAGCTCGCGAATGGCGAGCAGCTGCCTGACGAACGCTCCCACGTGCTCGAGATAAAAAGCGTTCGGCCCATCGCTCTTAGCTTCATTCGGGCGGGGGTGACATTCCATGAAAAGCCCGCTGGCGCCGGCGGCCATCGCGGCTCGAGCGAGCGTCTCCAGATACTCGCGCTTGCCGCCCGTGCTCTTGCCGCCCTGACCGCCGCCCGGCGTTTGAATCGAATGGGTAGCGTCGTAAATCACCGGCACCCCGAACGCCTGCATGCATTGAAACGAAACCATATCGACAACGAGCGTATTATAGCCAAAGCTCACGCCGCGTTCGGTGAGGCAGAACCAGTCTTTATACTTGGATTTTGCCGGGCTTGCCGCTTCGCATTCGCGGATTTTTTCGACGATGTTTTTGGCGTCCCAAGGAGCGAGGAACTGCCCCTTCTTCACATTGAGCCGTCGCCCGTGTTTGAGCGCTGCGAGCGATCCGGCGAGGATCATCTCCGTCTGGCGGCATAAAAAAGCGGGCACTTGCAAAAAATCCACGCGCTCCGCGACCGCCTCCGCTTGCGCGGGCTCATGAAAATCTGTGAGCACCGGGACGCCGACCTTCTCACGAATGCGGGAGAGGATCGCGAGCCCCTTCTCCATCCCCGGGCCGCGGAAGCCTTGGATCGAAGTACGATTGGCCTTATCGAAAGACGCCTTGAAATAGAATTCCACGGGAAGGTCCTTGAGCTGGCGCTTGAGCTCCTGGGCGATCTCAAGCGTGAGCCCCTCCTCCTCGATGACGCAAGGACCTGCGATTAAGGTCATCGCCATCAGCGAATCCCCTTCAAAGAGCGCTGCGCGCCGCCGAACTCCGTCGCAGCCGCGATGAACGAGGTAAATAACGGATGTGGATTGAGCGGATTGCTCTTGAACTCCGGGTGAAACTGGCAGCCCAAGAACCACGGATGCTTCTCGACTTCCACGATCTCCACCAAATCAGAGCCCGCCTGCCGCGTGTCCAAGTGGCGCCCCGTCACGATCAAGCCTTTTTCGGCCATTTTCTTGCGATATCCGTTCACGACTTCAAAACGGTGCCGGTGGCGCTCCGAGATCGCGGGTTTCTGATAGGACTGATAAGCGAGCGAGGGTTTGCCGTCCTCGCGCTTTTGAAGCAGCTCGCAGCTGTAAGCGCCGAGCCGCATCGTTCCGCCCTTATCCGTGACGTTTCTCTGCGAATCCAAAAGATCGATGCAATTCTCGACTTTGCCCTTGGCTTCGAACTCAGCGGAACTCGCTTGCGTCACACCGCAGACGTTCCTCAAAAACTCGATCACCGCAAGCTGCATCCCGAGGCAAATTCCAAAGAACGGGATGTTCTCTTTTCTCGCGATCTCGATGGCTTTTATTTTCCCTTCGATCCCGCGCTCCCCGAACCCCCCCGGAACGAGGATCCCATCCACGGACCTGAGCAATTCCAAATTGCCGCCGCGCTCGATCTCTTCTGAATCCACATAGAGCATCTCGACCCGGACGTCGTTTGCGACCCCGCCGTGAACGAGCGCCTCAGAAAGCGATTTGTAGCTATCGCGCCAATCGGTGTACTTGCCCACGATCCCGATCGTCACTTTGCCTTGAGGTCGGAGGATTTTTTCGAGCATCCCCTTCCACTTTGAAAGATCCGGGCGCTTGCCCCAGATTCCCAAACGCTCGGCGATGCGCTCATCCAAGCCCTCTTCGTGAAACAGGAGCGGGACTTCATAGATGGAATCCGCGTCAATCGCGCTGAACACCTGCTCCGCGGAAAGATTGCAGAAAAGACCGATTTTTTCCTTCACGTCGCGCGGGAGCTTTCGGTCCGAGCGGCAAATCAAAATATCGGGCTGAATCCCGATCTCGCGTAATTCCTTCACGCTGTGCTGCGT
>CAZLYB010000008.1:0-94986 GCA_964563795.1 uncultured Bacteriovoracaceae bacterium
TCCCAAAACCTATTCCGAAGCGAGGCGAACGAGGCATAAGGCGAGACGAGGAAGCGAAGCTCGAAAAATCGGAGGAATACTCACTGTATTTTGATGATTTTTCGAGCTTTGATGACAAAGTCGCAGCCCATGGATCGTTCGTCGCAGCCGGAACTAGGTTTTGGGATAGGCTCTTCGTATTCAGGACGGCTCCCCCGTGTCAATAGCGGAGTTCGAGCGGATCTCGGGGATCGCCCCCCTTTTTTTGAAGGACAAGGTGAGGCTGGTCCTGTTTTTCCAGAATTTGAATGAGCCGCTCCAGCGCTCCCCAGCTCGCCCCCAAGCCGCTCCACTGCAGTGGAAATGAAGAGCCAGCACCGGGTCTTTGATAAAGTCTGAGAGACTGCCCTTCATCGATGGCAACCCAACCCCAGGGTTCTGAGATCCATGCTCCCTGAGAAGATTCGACGGAATCGAGTCGCTGAGTGATCCAGTGAATTCGATTTTCCCCAGTGACCAGGGAATATCCCGATGCATTCAGCGCATGATTCCAGAGCCGATGGGAGGGCGGATTTTTTTTGAGCCATCCTTCGAGCTGGGATTGACCGAGCGCCTTGAAGCTCATCTGAGCGAGGAGAAGCGCTAAAAAAAGTTTGAGAAAAACGACTGAGATTTTTCGGCGCCGATCAGGGAGCTTGCGCCAGGACTGATGAAGAGACGCCGATAAGCTTGATACTCCTTTCGAAAAAGAGCGCTGAATCCCAATCCGAGAACGAAGAGCAAAGTGACGTAAAGGCAGCATTCAGCGAGAACCTGCCCCGATGGGCGCTGTCCAGTCGGCGCGCCAATCCACTTCAAGCGATCGCTCTTTGAGCATTTCTTCATCGAAGAGTTCTCCTCTGGCGGAAACCACCGCCGCGCTGGCTCGGGGAGGCTTCCTGAATTGAATGAAATAGCGGGGTGTTTCCCCTTGCTCCCACTCCAATGGCTGGGGGCCGATCTCATCGGGAAGATCCCTTTTTAGGCCGAGCCGGGGAATTTTTATTTTCAAGGAGTGGATTTTTTCGCAGCTCCCTCCCAAAATCAGCTGTGAGCGGGAAACTTCCCACTGCATCCTCTGGCGATCCTGATTGAGTTGAGTGATCCTGAGCAGGGACTGTAGGGCGATCCGGGAGGCGGCGCTTGCCGCGGAGCCGACTCCTGATACTGGCGCTGCCTGATTGGCGATGCGAATCGCCTGCCGGAGCTGATTGATCTTTCGGTTGGATGCGCGGAACTGCTCCAAGAGGGCTTTGAGTGAAAGTGCCTTCTCGCGAACGCAACGATCCAACCCCAATTGAAGTTCGGTTTGGTTCCTCCACGCTCTTTGGACGGAGATCAAGGCGAAGCCGCCAAAGCTGAGGAGCAAGATCAGCAAGATCAAGGGGATCATGAGAATTCCTGCGGGTTGGTTTAAGGTTGAGATTCCAGATCTCTCAGCTCTAGCGATAGAAAGCTCTTTCCGCATTGCGCAGATCCTTGGATCCCTCGCTCCGTCCTTCGATGATGAATCACCGGCATCGACCGAAATTCAACGGAATGAGGTCTTCCCACCAGCTGGGCATGAGTGGACTCGAAAACTTGATAGGAGCATTGCCATTGCTTCCAATGCTGGACGCCAAGAAAAGCAAGCCCAAGGAGGGAGAGGCTGAGGATTCCGGCGCTTGCCAAAACCTCCACCCACGCCTGCCCCGCGTTCGCTGGGCGGGGTTCACTCATCTTGAGAAAAAGGGGATCCGCCCGTTCCTCGAATCACGATGTCTTTTTCGACGTGGCGCTTTGCGAGCTCAAGCTTGCGCTTGATCACGCCTCCCAGCTGGTTTGCGGCGACGATGGCGCTCACGCCAACGAGGATCAAGAGAATGAGATATTCGGTGAGACCTTGGCCTGATTGATCGGTGATCGGTTTCATGGGGAAGCGCATAGGAAGAAATGAGCCAGGAATCCCGGCAAAAGGCGCTGAAAGGAAACTCTTAAGGAGATCGTGGGTCGTGATCCCGGATTTGGATTGCGCCTTACGCCTTCCGTTGACAGAGTGCGGCGAGGTCGATATCATTTAATGAGGATCCATGGAAAATCAAACCCCGCGCTATTTCATTTATGACCGCAAAGAAATCCTGATCCTCGTTCTTTTGGGGGTCATGGTCGCGGCCTTCGCTTTCACCTTGGGCGTTCACCTCGGAAAGCGCTCCACTCAGCTTCAAATGACTTCAGCAACTACGCCGGGAACGGCTGCCCCTGCGCACGGGATTGAAGCGGAGGCGGAAGTGCCGCCGGAGCACCAAGAGATCCGTGAAATGTCCAAGCACGCGGATGAAGTGGCGGACGACAGCCTCAAGCAATCTTTGCATGAGGAAGTGACTCGCACGGGGATTCGGCTTGAAAAGTCGGTTCCCATGGAACTCCCCCGAGAGGCGAAATCCAAAAACGCCGGCGCTACGACCCTAACTGAAACCGAGGCGAAAGCTCCTGCGCATTCTCATGCCGAAGCTCCCGTCAAAAGCGCACCCGCCCCGGGCGCTGCGGCTTATGCTTTGCAAGTGGGTTCCTATCCTGACTTGGATCAAGCACAAAGCCGCATTCATGTTCTGGAAGAAGGGGGGCGCAAGCCTTTCCTGAAAGAAGTCCAAGTCAAAGGTTTAGGGAAGCGCTACCGGGTTTTCCTGGGGGGCTACACGAGTCAATCCGAAGCGGAGCATGCGGGAGCGCAGCTGATTACAGAAAAAATCATTGAATCTTTCGTCGTTTCCAAGCTATCCGAAACTACGGAGTAGCCGATGTCAAAACAAGCCATTCAAAAAGTCGAGAAGCCTTGGGGTTATGAGCTCATCTGGGCGAAGACCAAGGATTACGTCGGCAAAGTGCTTCACATCTCCAAGGGTCATCGGCTCTCGCTCCAGTATCATCAGCGCAAGGAAGAGACGATTTACGTCGTTTCCGGCCGCATGACGTTGCTCATCGAGGATGACGCCGGGGAGCTTCGTGAAGTGAACATGGAGCCCGGCGACGCCCACCACATCCTGCCGCACCGCAAGCATCGCATGATTGCGGTCGAGGATTGCGATGTCTTCGAAGTATCCACCCCTCAGCTCGAGGATGTGGTACGACTCGAGGACAATTATGGCCGCACCCCAAAAACCAGCTGAAGTCCCGAATGTGACCTTAGTGGTGATGGCGGGCGGAAGCGGAACGCGCTTCTGGCCGCGCAGCACCTCGCGCGTCCCCAAGCAGTTTCTCAGTTTCGCTCAGGGCGCGCCCACTCTGCTTCAATCCACGCTGCAGCGCTTTGAGGGCATGATCCCGTCGCATCGCCAGTTCATCGTGACGACGCGGGTGCTGGGGCCGGTGGCGCGCCAGCAGGCTCCGGATGCGCAGATTTTGGAAGAGCCCATGGGGCGCAATACGGCTCCCTGCATTTATTGGGCGGCTCGCTTGATCGCGGAGCGCAATCCCCAGGAAGTGATGCTCGTGATGCCCTCGGATCACTCGATCGCGAGCGTCCCGCGATTTCACGAGGCCATCCTGAGCGCCATCGAATGCGCGCGCTCCTCAGATTCGCTGGTGACCCTGGGTGTGAAACCCACGCGTCCGGAAACGGGCTACGGCTACCTCCGGCTCGCACAGCCCGTGAATGAAACCGTCGCGCCGGTGAAAGTCGAAGCCTTCGTGGAAAAACCCACGACAGAGCGCGCGGCTGAATTCCTCACCTCGGGAAAATACCTCTGGAACGGGGGCATGTTCGCGTGGAAGGCTCAGGTCATCCTCGAAGCGTTTGATCGCCATCTGCCGCAGATGAAGGAGATTTGGGAAAAAGCGCGCTGCTTGCCCACGGCGCCGGGATTCATCGATGAAGTGTACCCTCAGTGGCCCTCAATCTCCGTGGATTACGGGATTCTGGAAAAATCGAGCTCCGTTCAGACCGTGCCGCTCGATTGCGGGTGGGATGATTTGGGGAGTTGGACCGCGCTGGAGGGCGCGCCGAATTCAAACACCGTGGTGGCGGGCCAGTGCGTGGCAGTGGACGCTGCGGGCAACGTGATCGATGCCCCGGGCCATTGCGTCGCGCTCCTCGGCGTGAAGGACCTGATCGTCGTGCGCGCGGGCGAGGCGATCATGGTCGCGCAAAAGAGCAAGGCGCAGGAGGTGCGCAAGCTCGTGGATGAAGTGGGGAAGCTCAGGCCGGATTTGATTTAGGCCGCCTTCTTGGCGCCCGACTTCTTCTCGTTCATCTCTTCCACGGCTTGAACGATCTTCTGGAATTCGCAATGCCTGAGGAAGGTCGCGAGATCCAGAGTGGTGAGGATCTCATTCGCCGATTTCACCTGAAAACCGGAGAGATAACCCAGTCGGATCAATTCAACGGGGTCTTCCTTGCGGAATGGCTCCCGCGCGCCGTTCTCCAGTCCGCCCTGCGCTTCGAGTTCAATCTTGCGGATCTCGCTGAAATTGACCGTCACGGTCCCCGTCGCCTCATCTTTGGGGAAGCGATCGAGGTGCTTTTTGATGAGCGTCATCATCGCGAATCCCCGCGGAGTGAGGTCGTGCCGTTTTTCGGGTTCGATGAGGTTTTCCTCATTGAAGTAGGTGATGAAGTCCTCCAGGAGCTGGGTATCCTTGAACCAGTACTTGGTCTGGCCCGGCTCACCGGCGATTTCGACGAGCTTGCAGTTTTCGAGCAGGTCCAGGAACGCCGTGATCTTCGCGACCGGAAGCCCCATGATCTGATGGCCGTAACGCTGGAGCAATCCGAGGCGGATCTCGCGGGTGTGAGGTTCCGAGGGCGAAAGAGCCGCGGTTCTCGAGCAAACGAGGAGCAGCGCCGAGGAAAGCTTCAGGACGTCCGGGGGGGAAAGGAACGCGTATTTCGCCAGCCGCTTCCCGTCACGTTCGGAATAGCTGTAGGACGTGCTCGCGGTCTCGAGCTGCCGGATGCGGTTGCTCGCTGCCCTCAACCGCGCCACGATGGTTTTGAGGAGGATCTTGAGCCATTCAGGAGATTTATCTAATGCTTGTTGAAAAAGCGGGCCTGAGACCTCGATGAGCTCGCAGTCCATGAGCGCTTCGGCCGAAGCGGAGCGGGCGTTTCCGTCGAGGAAAGCAAGCTCCCCCAGGATTTGGCCGGAGCGCACCGTGTCGAGCTCGATGAAGGATTCGCCCTTTTTCTTGAATAGCCGGAGCGCCCCGGATTTGAGCAGGTACATCGCCCGCGAAGTTTCGCCCTCGGAGAAAAGGAGTTCCCCCGCCTTGAGCTTCAGCGGAGGCTGCGTAAATTGATGCGTCGAGCCGGGACGTGGAAATTTGGTAGGTGCACTCATCTCAGAAGCGGATCGGCGACCTCGGAGTGAAACTTAAGGGCGTGGGGACCTTTATTTCATGGAATGATTCGGTTTTTTCTTCCTGAATCCCAGCGCGATGCATGCGGCCATGGTTCCCCAAAAGCACCAGAATGCGGGGCTGGAGGCCGAATGGAAGTTCAGGCCATGGATCTCCAGCCCCTCGAGGATCACTTTGACGCCGATCACGAAGACGAGCAGGTAGGCGGTCGTCTCGAAGCCCGGGAAGCGATTGAGGATGCGGATGAACGCGGTGGCCGCGAACCGCATCAAGATGACGCCCAGGACCCCTCCCGTGAAGACGATCCAGACTTTCTGGGTCAATGCGACCGCCGCCAAAATCGAATCCACGGCGAACGCGATGTCCATGAGCTCGATGAAGAGCACGGTTTTCCAGAAACCCGGGGGCTGGCGTTTTTCTTTCGAAGGATCGTCGTGCTTATTGGCGAGGAAGTGCTTGGCCGCGATGAAGATCAAATAGCCGCCGCCCACGAACTTGACCCATCGCCACGCCATGAGCTGGGTCGCGATCCCGATGCAGATGAAGCGAAACACCACCGCGCCGACCAGCCCATAGGTGAGCGCGCGCTTTTGCAGCTTGGGCGGCAAGTGCTTGGCCATCATGGCGAGCACGAGCGCGTTGTCGATCGAGAGGATTCCCTCGAGGAAGATCAAAAGACCGATGAGCGCGATGTCTTCGGATGAAATTAGCATAGGCAAATTATGTCTATCATGCGGTCATTTTAACCGTAAAAATGACCGCGTATCTTTATTAAAATAGGAGACGGTTTTATGGGTTTCTGATCTGAAGAATCAGCCCAGGTGAAACACGCTGAGTGACGTCCTTGACGAGCAATCCGTCCCAAGTCAACGTCTCAACGCATTCCAGGGAGGAAATTTCCGGGTCATCAAACTCATAAATAACGGTGGGAAGAGGGAATGAGCCTGGGATGACGTCGGTTACCGTAAGCGCTTTCCCCTCCATTAAAAAGATGGGGGTGCCTGAGAGGGCTTTGAGATAGGTCGTATTGAGAGAGCACACTGAAAATTTAGCGCCTCCCTGAAAGGCGTGCCCATTTCGGAATCGAATTTGACCCGTATAGGGTTTTGCCTCGATGGATTTATTCCCAACGGTAAATATACTGCCTTTGCCGATGCATCGAGCGGAATCGGTTTCACTTCCCGAGCATTCTGCTCCATACGAAGTGACGCCCCAGGAAAAAGTTCCGACTAAAAATACAAGGGCGGTCCATTTCATGCGAAAAGTCCCCGCGCGAAGCGCTAGCGAATGCGCCGCAAGCTTGCTTGCGGATACTAATGGTGAGCCATGATGGATTCGAACCATCGACCCCATCATTAAAAGTGATGTGCTCTACCGACTGAGCTAATGGCTCACACCTTTTGAACGCTAGCGAAGCTACCAGACGTCCGTTAGGAGTTCAAGGTGGTTTCGAAGGGCTTGGAAAGTTCCAGCGTCTCTTCTCGCCCAGGGCCCGTGCTGATCAGGATGACCGGAATCCCCAGGGCTTTTTCAATTCGTTGAACATAGGCCTGAAACGTTTGAGGCAGGCCTGAAAGGGCCGTAGCTGCCCCCAGGACGCCCCAGCCCGGGAGTGTTTCGTACACGGGTTCCACCCGCTCCAAGTCGCTCAAATGAGCAGGTGGGCAGGAAAGCGTGCGCCCATCCAAACGGTAAGAGGTGCAGACTCGGATCTCGGGAAGGCCTGCGAGCACGTCGGATTTCATGAGCGCAAGCGCGGTGAGGCCATTGAGTTCAGCCGCATAGCGCAGAAGCACGAGATCCAGCCATCCCACGCGCCGGGGGCGGCCGGTGGTCGCCCCGAATTCTTGGCCAGTCTTGCGAATGCTTTCAGCGAGAGCCTCGGAGTCCCCCAGCATTTCGGTGGGGAAGGGTCCAGCGCCCACTCGGGTGGCGTAAGCCTTGGTGATGCCGATGACTTGAGCGGATCGGGAAGGTCCAAAGCCCACTCCCGTCAGGGCGCCTCCGGCGATCGTGCTGGAGGAAGTGACGTAGGGATAGGTGCCGTGTTCGATATCGAGCAGGGTGCCCTGCGCTCCTTCAAAGAGGATGGGCTGATTCGCCGATTGCGCCTCGACGACCATCTGGCGGGCATCGGCGATGAAAGGCTTCAGGCGTTCGCCGAAGGCGAGGGCCTGATCCAGGATCTCATCCAAGGAGATGGGGGGTTTCTTGAAGTGATGCTCAAGCAGGACGTTTTTTTCCTCGAGCGTGACTTTCAGTTTCGCGCGCAGGCTGTCGGGGCGGGTGAGGTCGATGACTTGAACGCCTCGGCGCGCCACCTTGTCCTCATAGGCGGGGCCGATCCCCCGGGCGGTCGTTCCGATTTGGCTTCCTGTCCTGGCCCCATGCTCTTCGCGCAATTGATCCAGCAATCGGTGAAAGGGCAGGATCACGTGCGCCCGCTCGCTCACGCGAATCCTCTGATGCGCCGGGGCTCCAAGCGCCCCGGCTTCCTCAAGCGCTTTGACTTCGCCGAAAAAGACGCCGGGGTCGAACACGACGCCGCTCGCGATGAGGCAGGTTTTTCCGGGGTGGAGGATGCCGCTCGGGATGAGATGCAGCACGGTTTTTTTCCCGCCCACGACGAGCGTATGGCCCGCGTTATTGCCGCCCTGAAAGCGCACGATCAGGCTCGCCTTCGCGCTATAGAGATCGACGACCTTGCCCTTGCCTTCATCGCCCCATTGGGCGCCCACGATGATCACGTTCGGCATAAAACCTCCAGAGCCGCTCCCACGCCCGCCCCGAAGCGGACTGGGTAACCTAATTCATGAAGCGTCAGCTCGAGAGCGCTGATCGCGGTCGTGACGTCAAAAGGACCGCAATAGCCGAAATGCGAGAGACGAAAAATCTTGCTTTCCAATTCATCCTGCCCCGCCGCGATGAAAACGCCGTGGCGATCGCGGAGGTGGCTCACGATTTTTTTTCCATCCGGCCCTTGAGCCGGGGCGAGGACCGCGGTGACCGCGGTGGAAGGGGAATCTTTCGCGAGGATCTCAAGGCCCAGCGCCTTCACGGCGGCGCGCGTGGCTTGGGCCAGCCGCTCATGGCGTTCAAACACGCGCGGCAACCCCTCGTCCAGGATCATCTTGAGGCTTTCGTTCAATCCTTGGATGAGCGAAATGGCGGGCGTCCAAGCGGTTTGATCCTGCGCCTGCGCCTTTTTTTCCAAGCGTAAATCAAAGTAAAACCGGGGAAGGGAGGCCTTCTCGCACGCGGCCCAGGCTCGGTCGCTGAGCGCGAGCATCGCCAGCCCAGGAGGCAGCATGAGCGCCTTTTGGGAGCCAGTGATCAAAACGTCAATTCCCCAGGCGTCCATGGGCAGGTCAAAAACCCCGCACGCGGTGATGGCGTCACAGACCGAGAGGATGTTTTTTTCACGGGCGAGCTTGCAAAGCGCCTCGGTGGGCATGCGAACTCCGGTCGAGGTTTCTGAGGCTTGAAAAAGGATCGCCTTTGCGCCGGGGCTGGATTGAAGCGCTTCTCGAACCTGCTCCACGGTGACGGCTTGCCCCGGAGTCAGTCGAATCTCCAGGGGTTTCAACCCATACGCGTTCGCGAGATGGGTCCAACGCTCGCCGAACTTGCCGCCATTGACCGTGATCACGGCGTCACCCGGCTGAAACAGGTTGATGAGAGCCGCTTCCATGGCCCCCGTGCCCGTCGATGCGAGAAGCAGCACGTCCTGCTTCGTTTGAAACAGCCGCTGCAACTGGGAGCGGACGTCCTTCATCAGCGCCTTGAATGGGGGAGTGCGATGATGGATGATCGGCTTCGCGAAACCCGCCAGGATCTCGCCGGGGATCGGGGTCGGGCCGGGCGTGAGAAGGTACGTTTTTTTCATCGAATCCTAATGGGAGCCTAGTTTGGCGACCTTGAGCTGTTTTTTGAGCTGCTTTTCTTTCATGATGTCATCGATGATGGCAAGAGCTTCGTGGCGAAGGTCGTTGTCAAAGATGAATCGATAGAAGTTTTCCATGTCAGGGTGATGCCTGAAGTTCTTGAAAGAGGCCGACATTTCGGTGGAACTGCCCGTCACCGCCGCGAGCGCCGCTGCGCTTCCGCTGGACTGGGCTGAAGCCGCCGCCGCCGCTTCCTCCTGCTCTTCGGTTTCCTCGAGGTCGATTGCGGGAGCTGCCGCGATCTCAATGTCCTTGGCTTTGCCGGAGTTCACGGTGGCCTTCACGGAATTCGCCGCTTTCGCGTGAAGAGGAGCGGCTTTGGCGGAGGCCGTTTTTTTCAAGGGAGCTGCGACCGCTTTTTTTGCGGGGGCGGAGGCGGCCGCTTTCTTGTTTTTCGACGCGGGAATCGCTTTCTTGGTTTTCGTGGACATGAGACATACTCCTTATCTGCTTCGTCGGCTCGTTTCAATGGGCCTGGGTTTCGGCACTCGGTTCTGGCTGAATCACTCCGTACCGGTAGAGTTTGTTGTACAAAGTCTTGATCGTAATTCCCAGGCTTTGCGCGGTTTTTGTTTTATTCCCATGATGATGAGCCAGGGTCCTTAAAATATGGTTTTTTTCGAGAAGTTCAAGTGAAAGGGAAGCCGGGGGATCCAGGGGATTCGGGATTTCCGCGGGAGAGGATCCCATCATGTCCCGGGGCAAATCCTCCAAGGTGATTTCCGGCCCTTCCGAAAGGATCTTGAGGCGCTCAATCGTATTTTGGAGCTCGCGGATATTTCCGGGCCATTCATATCCCCGAAACGCCTCGATCACGCTCGGATGAATGCGCTTGGCCTGCAAAGCGGGCCCGCCGAAGCGCGAGCTCTTGAAGAAAAAATCCACGAGCTCGGGAATGTCGTCGCGCCGTTCGCGGAGGGGGGGCATTCGAAGCGTGATCGTGTTCAGGCGGTAGAAGAGGTCCTCGCGAAAGCGGCCTTCTTTGACTTCTTTTTCGAGGTTTCGGTTGGTCGCGCTGATCAATCGCACATCGACGCGGATCGGGTTTTTGGCCCCGATTCGGTAAAACTCGCCTTCCTGAAGGAATCTCAAAAGCTTGGCTTGGATCCCAATCGACATTTCGCCGATCTCATCCAAAAAAAGCGTGCCTCCGTCCGCGGTCTCGCAAAGGCCGATTTTTTGGGCGACCGCCCCGGTGAAGGACCCTTTTTCGTGGCCGAAGAGCTCGGATTCAAGGAGCGTCTCTTGAAGCGCGCCGCAATTGACGGCGACATAAGAGGAGTTGGCGCGATCGCTCTTGAAGTGGAGTCTCCTCGCGATCAGCTCCTTGCCCGTTCCGCTTTCGCCTTGAATGAGGACGGTGGCACGGGTCGGCGCGATCTTATCGACCATGGCGAGGATGCCTTGAAGCGCGGGGCTTGAGCCCACCATCTCGAGGGTTTTGCTGTCTTGATGGATGAGGGAGCGGAGCGCTTTGTTTTCCTTTTGGAGCAGCTTTTGCTGGCCCAGGATCTGCTCATGGGCTTTGCGAAGCTCCTGGGTTTTTTCTTCGACGAGCCGCTTGAGATCGCCGTTGAACGTCTTGACTTGGCTGAAAAGGGATTGGTTCATCATGGCGACCGCGATCTGAGAGGCGATGGCCTCAATCGCGATGACGTCATCGTGGTCGAAGGAATTTTTTCGGTTGCTCTCGATGTTGATGACGGCGACGACCGTTTCGCCATCCAGGATGGGCACTGAAAGCTCGGACTGAGTCCCCATGGGGAGGGAAAGGTTGGTGTAATGGGGATCTTGCGACACATCATTCGCGAGCACGCTTTTTTTGGTGCGGGCGGTGTAACCGACGATGCCTTCGGACTCCCGGAGGCAATGTCCCAGGGAGAGGAAGCTTTTTTCGCGGCTAGTTTGAGCGCGGAGAATGATGGTGCCATTCGGATCGCGGCTCCAAATGTGGATGCCGTCGGGGTGGAGGTGACTTTGAATGATGTTGATGACTTCTTGGTAAAAGTTTTCGGATTCAACGAGGCGTTGGAGTTGGTTGGAGATCGCATTGAGTAGCTTCAGCTGCGTCTGATGCTTGAGAGGGCTGCTCTCGTTGGTTCCCACGCTCATCGGACTGCACAGTATATTTTTTACACAGTCAAGTCAAGGTTCTTATTGAAAAAAAGAAGCGGTGCGGATTGGCGCCATAAATTCTGATGGTCTATCGGCTGAGAAAACAGCTTGACGAAGAAGAAGGCATCCACAATAAGGGCTGAGATGCTTCCTTTCGGAGCATTTTACCCCATTAACTCAAGAAAGGCCTGATCATGATGTTGAAAAGAAGTCTTTGGAGTTTAGTTGTAACCGCGATGCTTGCGGGCAGTTCGAGCTTTGCGCAGACGAAATCGGTGGTGGATTTGCTTGCCGGTGAGTGGACGGGAACGGTGACCGGCAACAAGATCCCCGACGCTCTCAAGGCGAATAAAAGTCTTACAACGGACTTAGTCGGCACTCCGGCGCTCATTAAGTTGGAGAAATCGAAAGACCTGCCCTCATTATCAGGTACGAGCACGGTAGGAGGGGGCGAGGAGAAATGGTCTTTAAGCAAGGAGACCTATACCTGGGATGACGTGACCACGAAGTTAGTCGCGACTTTCCCTCAGTGGATGCAAGACAACATCGACAGCGATCTTAAGAAAGAGAAAAAGAAGACTGAATTTGATTCAGCCAGCGTCACGACGGTCGCCTATCAGTATCATTGCGACAAACCCGAGCCTAAAGACTGCGACCAGGCCCTGAAAAACGCCCATTGGATCTTCACGTTGATCGACTCCACGGAGGAGAAAATCTTGTACGTGACGGTCTATAACTCCACGGAGGAGAACCCAGCGGACGGTCAGAAAAGAATCTTCACGGAAAGACTGACGCAGAAGAAATAGCGCATTCGATCGAAGGAATGATTGATGGCCGCGTGGCGTGGGCTCAAAGCCCCCGCTACGCGGCTTTTTAGTTTCCGGCCCCAGTTGCTTGAATTTGACAAAAATCGGTTCTGTTTATATGTGAAGTCCCATTCTACTTAAATGAGTTAAGTATATAAAAATAGATTGGGGAAAAGAGTGAAGGCTCAGGAATTTTTTTCGAAAATGGCGTTGATCGCTCTTTTTCTGTTGGCCCCTGCGGCGGGGCTTTGTTCTGAACAGGAAACTCCGGATCACGATGCAGAATTCGAAGCGCCAGCGCAAGAGCGGAGAACCCAGGTTGATGTCTCAAGGTACAGAAGAGCCGCCGATGTCGAATGCAAAAAGCTGATGTGCCATAATATGGAGGCTTATAAAGAAACTCCATCTTGCCTGGAGAAATGGATGCTGATTCTTTGGGCAAAAAAAAATACCAAGTCTAGCCAAATCGCAGGAAGATCAGACAGTCAGCGAGCATGGATATGGTTGTCTCGTGGAAAATATTGTGTCCTGTATAGCGGTAAAACACTCGCTACTTGCAATTAACTCGTAATTTTAAGCGAGCGATAAAAAGTTCGGGGGTGCTGGAAGGCGTATGCGTGCGCGGCTAAGCCGCGTTGCGAGCTAGGGCCCGTGCCGTTCCCGCGCCACATTTTTTTCGCGAGCGCCTCAGATCGCCTCAAGCACCAGCACGGAGCCTAGGCCTCCCGCCGCGCAGATCGAGATGAGCCCTAGGTTTTTCTTCTTCTCGCGAAGCCCATGCAGGAGTTGAAGCACCATGCGGCCGCCGGTCGCCCCGAAGGGATGGCCGAGCGGGATGCTGCCTCCATTGATGTTGAGCCGCGAGGGATCGACGGTTCCGATCGCGCGATCCAGGCCCAGCTTCTCTTTGGCCCACGAAGGGGATTCGATGGCGCGGATCGTGGAGAGCACCTGGGCCGCGAACGCCTCGTGAATTTCGAGAAGGTCCAGGTCTTCCCACTTCACGCCCGCCATCTTGAGCGCGCGTGGAATGGCGAACGCGGGGCCGATGAGCAAGGGCTCTTTCTGAATGTCGACGCCGACCGCGGCGTAACTCCTGAGCACGCCGATGGGTTTGAGGCCGAGCTCCTTGGCTTTGCTCTCGCGCATCATGAGGACCGCTGAGGCTCCATCCGTAAGCGGGCTCGCGTTGCCGGGAGTGATCGTCCCATCCTTATAGAAGGCGGGCTTGAGCGTCGCGAGTTTCTCGAGTGTCGAATCCGCTCTCACGTCAGTGTCGCGGTCGATCGCTTTGCCGTCGGGGGTGGCGACGATGGCGACGTGAGATTTGTAGAAGCCGTTCTCCCAGGCGCGGTGAGCCTTTTGATGGCTCTCCAGCGCGTAGCGATCCTGTTCTTCGCGCGCGATCTCAAATTGACGGGCCATCAGATCCGCGGACTGCCCCATGGTGAGGCCGGTCGTGGGTTCTTTGATCCCAGGCGCGTGCGGCGCGAGGAGACCGGGCTTGAATTGCGCGAGGTGAGCGAGCTTTTGCGCAGGTGACTTGGCGCGCGCGAAATCCTGGAAGTAGTCGGTCGCCTCCTGGCTGAAAAGCGCGCGGATGGAGCTGATGGATTCGACGCCACCCGCGATGCCGATGTCGATCTGGCCGGATCCGATCTTGGCGGCGATGCCCGCGACCGCCTCAGCAGCGGAGGCGCAGTAGCGGTTCACCGTGGTGCAGGGGATTGTCGGCGGCAACCCCGAGTCAAAGAGGGCTTCGCGCGAAACGTTGGTGCCTTCGGCGGGGGGGCTCACAATGCCAAAGTAAACTTCGTCGATGAGCGAGGGGTCGATGTCGCTGCGGGCGACCGTCTCGCGGAGCACGACGCCTCCCAGCATGGAGGGCGGCATTTTCTTGAATACCGTTCTCGCTCGGACGAAGGGGGTGCGGGTTCCGTTGACGATGACGATGCGCTCGCCGGGGATCGATGTGTTCATGGTGCTCATGGGGTCAGCTCCTGGGTTGGGTTGAAGGGGGGTTGGACCATTTGGGTTCGACGCATTCGCCGAGACCGAAGGTCAGGCGCTTGACGAAGGTTCCGTCGATGTTCATCACGTACACGTTTTCGGTCCCGGATCGTTTGGAGCTGAAAACGATGAAGTTGCCGTCCGGGCTCATGAAGGGATTTTCGTTGGCTCCTTGGTTTTGCGTGAGGCGCTCGATGTGCGACCCGTCGGAGTTCATCGTGAAAATATCGAAGTGCTGATCGAGCCAGCCCGCGAACGCGATCTTATTGCCTTTGGGGGACCAGCTCGGCGTGGCGTTGTAACGCCCGGCGAACGTCAGGCGTTGCGGGCCGCTCCCATCCGCGTTCATCGAGTAAATCATCGGGGAACCCGCGCGTGAGGAAGTGAAGGCGATCTTCTTCCCGTCCGGGCTCCATATCGGGTCCACGTCGACGCCCATCGATTTATTGATGCGCGTGACGGTTCCATTGGAAGGATCCAGGCTGAAGATCTCGGGATTGCCGAGAAAGCTCATCGTGAGCGCGATTTTCTTCCCATCCGGCGAGTAAGAAGCGCCGCTATTGATCCCTTTGCGGTTGGATAGCATGCGCACGGTGCTGGAAGCGAAATTGAATTCGTAAAGGTCGATGTTTTTGATGTTGCCCTTGTGCTTGGTGTAGAGCGAGTACGCGATCTTCGTGCCATCCGGGCTCCAGGCCGGGGAGAACGCGATCGAGCGATGGCTCGTGATCTGCTTGGGCTCCGTGCCGTCGATGTTCATCACATAGATTTCTTTTTTGCCCGTGTGATTGCAGGACATCGCGATCTTCGTCAGGAAGATCCCGGGCTGCCCGGTCAGCGCCTCGACGATTTGATTGGCGAAAGTGTGGGCGAGCGTTTTCGCGTCGGTGGACTGGGCGACAAATTTTTTACCTACGATCTGTTTATTTCCGGAGACGTCATAAAGGTAGCCTTCGAGCACCAAGTTGCCCTGGTCGAGCGAGGCCTCGGCTTTGATGAGGAACTCGGTTCCGATGCCGCTCCAGTCCGGCATCTTGAAGCTCCCGAACGTAATCCCTGATTTGGACGAGTTCTCAACGAACGCCGCGGGCTGAAGGAATCGGAAGAGGTCCATGAAGGTGAGGTCATTGGTGACCGTCTCATGAATGGCTTTCGCCTGGGCGTTTGCCCCGTTTCTGGCTTTGAGATCAGGAAAGGCGACGACGGTTTTTTTCGTCTTCGCGCTCCCGATCGGGATGTAAACTTGATCCGCGCCCCAGCCTGATTCGCTGACGCCCAAGATCACGCCGAAAATCCCCGCCATGACTAACCATTGAGTTGCTCTCATGCCTGAATACTATAGGGGAAACCCCACCAAAATGCCATCGGTCAACAGTTTGGATGCGATTTCGCCAGGCGGGGGTGGAGGGTAGGGTTGGCTCTGTTGCAACGTACGTTTCACCTCATCATCGAATTGCGCATTGCCGGAATTTTTTACAAAATGAAAAGAGCGTATCTTTCCTCTACTATCGATGAAGATCATCACTTTAGCGGATAGGTTCTGTTGCCGAGAGAGCCAGATCGGCAGCTCCCATTTTTCTTGCATCCGATCCCGAACCGTATCGTAGTAACTCGCTGTTGCGGCTTCGAGGGCATCAGCCGAGAGGCTTGTGCCCTTTGAAATCTTGTTGCCCTTGATGAGCGGTGCGGCTTTCTCTTTGGGGGGTTCGTTTTCGGAGGCGATTTTTTCGAGCGCTTTGATCCGATTGAGCGCGCTTTTGAGTTTTTTCTCGCGCTGCTTCGAAGCCTCTTTGACCTTGGAGGGCTTGAGGACCATCTCATCGGGAGCCGCTTTTTCTTCCGGGGCGCTAGTCGATTTTTTCTGGGGCGGCGGGCTCGGCGGCGCGGGATTGAGGATGGATGAAGGAAGCTTCAAATCTTTTTTGAGGACGTCCGGCAGCGCAACGATGTCGACCCGCAGCGTGGGGAGCAAGGTGACGGGTTTTCCCGGGAATACGACCGTTTTCATGAAGGCGGTCATGAGCAGCGCCCCGTGAATGATCAAGGACCAGCGGAGGCCTGCAGAAAGCCGTTCTTCGGGGGAGCGCAAGCCCGTCATCGGATCAGTTTACAGATTGAGGCGGGCGTCTGCGGGCTGGGTGACTAAGCCGACCCGTTGAATTTTCGCGCGTTTGACCTCCGCCATGACTTGGGCGACCACACCATAGGGGACGCTTTGATCGGCCTGCAGAAAGACTTCGATGCCGGGTTTCGCGGCCGCGATGGCCTGGAGTTTTTGAAGCAATTGCCCTGAGGGGATCGCATGTCCCTGAATGCTGACTTGCCGATTGCGTTGCACCACCAAGACGAGTTGGTCGGGCGGGTCACTGAGAGTGCCCGCGTTCGCCTTGGGGAGATCGACCTGCACGCCTTGCTGCATCAGGGGAGCCGAAATCATGAAAACGATCAACAGCACGAGCATCACGTCGACGAGCGGCGTGACGTTGATTTCCGCCAGCGTCGTCATCGTGGGGCGGAAGCTGCCCCCGGAGGCTCCTGATCCCTGGGAAGAGAATGCCATTTCAGCTCGAGCCCCGTCGATTCGCCAGGGCGCTCCGCTGCACGATGTTGAGGAAGTCCTGCGAGAATCCTTCCATCTCAACGGCGAGGCGCCGGATTTGGTTGCCGAAATGATTGTAGGCGATCACCGCCGGAATCGCGGCGGCAATCCCGGTAGCCGTGGTGATGAGCGCTTCCGAGATTCCCGGGGCGACGACGGCGAGATTCGCGGCGCCCGTCGCTCCGATGTTTTGAAAGGCGTTCATGATTCCCCAGACCGTCCCGAAAAGGCCGACGAAAGGCGCGGCGCTCGCGGTGGTCGCCAGCCATCCCACGCTGCTCTCCAGGCGCGCGATCTCGCTTTGCGAGGCTTTGACGAGGGCGCGTTGAATGTTTCCCACGACCCCTTCGTTGGCTTGGGAGCTTCCATGAGGGAGTTCGCCGCCCGTCGTCAGTTTTTTGAGCTCTCGGACGCCGGACTTGAAAACGCTCATGATCGGGGAGCCTGGGAACTGATCGGCTTTCGCCAGAATCTCATCCATGTTTTTCCCTTGCCAGAAGGTATCGAGAAAGCGCGCATCCTGCCGCATCGCGCTTTTTAAAAGCTTCCATTTGGTGATGATGATGGCCCAGCAGAAGATGGAGGCCATGAAGAGCAGGAAAAGGACGACTAAGGCGACGGGCCCCGAGTCGGAGATGAGGCCGAAGACTCCGGTGTTGAGATGGGTTTGAGCGGTGTTCATGGCGAAGGCGTCCTTTGCTTGGTTTTCAGTAGGCAACGAATGATATCCAAAAGCAGCACGAGTTGAAAAGCGAAACCTGCGAGAGGTCCCGCGTCGCCGCCGGAAATCAAGAAGCTGCTCAATGCTCCTTCCTTGGGCTGAAGAGCGATCAATCCCTGAAAGCCATGGTGAAGCAAGGGCATGCTGAAGATCGCCTGAATCGCGACAAAAAGACCGGTAGCGTAACCCGCATTCCAGCCGAAATCCTTGTTCAATCCTCGATGGAGGTAAAAACTGAGTGAAAGCAGCAGAAGCGAAGCGTGGGTCATGAACGCCCATTCGAGGTCCAATTGCCAGGACTTGAAGAGCATGAAGATCAGGCTGAGCATGAAGCAGACGCCCAGTCTCTTCCAAAAACTTTGCGAGATCACGAGGCGCCGATACAGCCATTCCCGGAACAAGAATTCTTCCGAGCAGACCCAGAGAGCGATCATGAGCGCGTGAAACAGGATTTTCGCCGCCGCCCAGCCGATCTCATCGGACTGCAGGAAGAATCCCAAATATTGATACTGCTGCGTGATCAAGAGCGTCGCGGCGAGCCCGAGTGCGACCAAAACGCCTTGCGCGACGCCCGGCAGAAGGCGCCTTCGCAGGCCGCTCGCAGTAAAGGGAGCGAGCCCGCCCAGTCGCCGCGGAGTGATGAGGCTGCGAAAGAGGAGCAGGAAGGAGCACGAGGCGAACCCCAGGAGCGGGATCGCGTTCGCGTTCATGAAGTCGTTGATTTCCTCGAATGAGACCGGTTTTTCGAGATTGAGCACGAATGTGACGAGTGTGAGCCCGATCATGTTGAAAAAAGCGAGCCAAAGCGCGTAGGCGCCCAAAAAAAGGAGCGGCTTTGACCAAAGCAGGAGAGCCGATGATTTTTTGACGGATTTTCCGGCGGTTTTCATGAGGCCTTTTGAGAGAGATCTTGCCATGAATGCGACTCGCCATGCTATCTTAATGAATAAGGGGTCGGGTCAAATGGTCTCACTCTCGGAAGTTTCCAAATCCTATCTGAATCAGCCGCGCGTCCTGGATCACATCGCGATGGATCTCAAAAAAGGCGAATTCATCTACGTCGTGGGTGGATCCGGTGCGGGAAAGTCCTCCCTTTTGCGTTTGATCGCCACCGAAGAATCGCCGACCGCGGGACAGGTGTCGCTTTTCGGTTACCCCCTCGATCAAGCCCCGGCCAGCGCCCTCCAATCGATCCGGCGTTCGCTGGGATACGTGCCGCAAGACGTGCGCTTGATTCCCGATCTCAGCGTTTGGGATAATGTCGCGCTTTCGATTTCATTAGCAGGCAAGCGCTCCCTTTCTCAGGCCTCCCGCCTTCGGATCAACGAGTTGCTGGAGCAGCTGGGGCTTGCGCGAATGGCGAGCCAGCCGGCCCGAAAGCTTTCCGGGGGAGAGGCGCAACGAGTGGCCGTCGCTCGCGCGCTCGCGCGCTCACCGGAGTTGATCATCGCCGATGAACCGACTGGCGCGCAGGATCGGGACTACACGTGGCTCCTGATGGATCTTTTTCTGAAGGCGAACGCCGCGGGAAGCACGGTAATCGTGGCGACGCACGATCGTGAAATCGTGCGAAGGGTGAGAAAGCGCTGCGCCGTCCTCAAGGAAGGCCGACTGCGGATGGAAGAGGTCTTATGTACTTATTGAGGCTCGCTCTTCGGCCGTGGAGATCGGCGCCGCTCAGTCAGGGATTCGCGGTTCTCGCCATTGGATTTCTGCTGATCTTCGCGGCGACTCTTTTTTGGGTCCATTCCGGGTTGAAATCCGTCTTGCACCGGCTGAAGAATGATCAGGTCGTTACGCTGTACCTGGAGCCCGGGGCGAAACCCCAGCAGATCGAGGATCAAATTAAAATCAGCCTCGGGGCGCAATCCAAGAGCGTCGATCTCGAGCGCGTCGATGCGAAGCGATTCGTCGAGCGGCTCCGCGACGCTCACCCCGATCTCGCGCGTGAACTCGAGGAACTCGGTTCCGAGATGCACTCCATCGTGCCGGAGTACGTCTCGGTATCGGGGCAATTCCCCTTAGGGGCCACGGAAAAATTCAAGGCGCTGAGCGGAGTGGAGTCCGTCGAAACCGCCAAGAATCGGTATCAACAAGTCATCGGGGCGTTCACAGCGCTCAAGTGGTTCGTGAGAGCGATGCTCTTAGGGGTCGTTGGCGTCCTGTTTTTAGGTTTTTTTCAGCTCGCGCGCTCGCATCAAAAGGATCACTCCGAGGCATTGGGGCTTCTGAAGTTTTGGGGGGCGGGGGAAGCGACCTTGCTTCTGCCCAATTTGATTTCTTGCTGGCTGGCGGGGTGCCTGGGGGGGGTGATGGCGGCCCTGGCTTGGAGCCTGGGCTCCGCTTGGATGGCCCATGCCGTTCAAGGGCTCTCCCCCTTTTTAAGCGACCTGGCCCGACATTCCTTTTCATCCCGAATCGCTGCGCTCGCTCTTTTTTCGGCGGGCAGCCTGCTCGGCATATTCGCCGGGCTGATGGCGGGCGGAAATCGATTAGGCCAACGTCTTGGGGCGCGCTAATGGCGGGCTTCGGGAGATGGGCCATTCATGGCGTTTTCGCGCTCACGGTCTCCTCATCCGCCCATGCGGCTTTGAGCGATCAATTGCACGCGATCCGGGAAAAAATCCTTGGCCTTGAGCAGACTCTGGTCGAGAACGGCAAGGATCAGCAAAAAGGCCAGGAGAGCGCGCGCAAAGCGAAAGCCTTGATTCAGCTCCAAAAAAAAGAGCGTCAACTCGGCAAAGTGCGCCTTTCGGAATTGGAAAAGACGATTCAAGAGCTGGAGCGCCGACGATCCGATCTTAGCACTAAGGTGAAGGGCACCCAGCAATCCGTCCGGCGCTCATTGGGTCTTTTGGAGCGAGCCGCTCGAGATGCGCCTCGTTACCCTGAGCATGAGAAGTTGAATGTCCCGCGACGTCAGGTGCTTTCGAGGTTGGCGAATCGAGGGCTGACCGAGATTGAGGCGTTGAAAGTGGATCTTCAAGACGCGGATCAGTTGGAAGCCCGCATCGTCGAAGAAAAAAATCACCTCGCGTACTTGGCCCAGGATCTTCAAGAGCAAGAGGGCATTCTGGAGTTGAATCGAAAAATTCAATCCGAAATGGTCCATCAACGGAGGCAAGAACGCCTGGAGCAACTCCAAAGCTACCGCCGGCTCAAGTCGGCGGAGTCCGAGATCGAAAAACTTTTGGCGCAATTCAATTCACGGATGGAGCTTCAACAACTCAATGAGGCGGAGCGCCAAGCCTCCAAGTCGATGATGTGGGGCGATTTCAATCGCTCGCGCGGAAAGCTTTCCCCTCCGCTGCAAAATGGCAAAATTCTCACGGGGTTTGGGAGGGCTTTCGACCCGAAGTCCCAGCTCTACGTTTTTAAAAAAGGCGTGGATATCGAGGGGCCCAAGCTTTCTCCGGTCCGGGCTGTCGCGCCGGGTCGAGTCGCTTATTCAGGTTCGCTCGCCGATTACGGAAAAGTCGTGATCGTCGATCATGGCAATCATTTTTATTCGCTTTACGCGCATTTGGGCGAGTTGAATCGAAAGACCGGGGATCCCCTTCTTGAGAAGGATGCGATCGGTAAAACGGATGACTCGGGTAATCCTCTTTATTTTGAAATTCGTCAGCGAAACGTAGCAGTGAACCCATTGCAGTGGCTGTTCAATTAGTTTAGCCTTGAGACTTATGGTTCAAATGCTCAAAAAAACGGTGTTGGCGGGTTTGGTGATCGGCGTTTCCTTCTCAGGAATATTCGCGGGGCAAAAAATCACGCGTTCCTTGATGGTTGTTTCCGCATTGGGGGCGCCGACCAGTACGGCAGCCGTGCCGGCACAGCAAGACCGTTACCAAAATCTCGAGCTCTTTCAAAAAGTGCTCCACTTCGTGGAAGCCAATTACGTGGATGAGGTCAAAAACAAGGATCTCATCCATGGGGCGATCAAAGGCATGTTGGAGACCTTGGATCCTCATTCCAACTTTTTGCCTCCCGACGTCTTTCGCGACATGAAAGTCGATACCAGCGGCAAGTTCGGCGGACTAGGCATCGAGATCGGCATGAAGAACGGCATCCTCACGGTGATCTCGCCGATCGAGGACACGCCGGCCTGGAAAGCGGGCCTCAAACCCAGCGACCGCATCGTGAAGATCGATAGCGACAGCACGAAGGGCCTCAGCCTGGTCGAAGCGGTGGCTAAGATGCGCGGAAAGAAAGGGACGCCCGTGACGCTCTCGATCTACCGCGAGGGCTTTGAAAAAATCAAAGAAGTGAAAATCGTCCGCGACATCATCAAGATTCAATCCGTGAAGATGGAGGAATTGGAACCTCGCTACGGATACGTGCGACTCACCAATTTCAACGAAAGCGCCGCGGCGGACGTGAAGAAAGCCATCGCGAAGCTCGAGCCCAAGCAGAAGCTGCGCGGATTGGTCTTCGACATGCGCATGAACCCGGGCGGTCTGTTGGAGCAGGCGGTCGACGTTTCCTCGCTCTTCATTGACGAGGGCGTGGTCGTCTCGACGATCGGGCGCAACCGCGATCAAAAAGAAGTGAAATACGCCCGCAAGGGGAGCGCCCGGAAGGATTTCCCAGTCGCGATCCTCGTCAACTCCAGCACCGCCTCAGCAGCTGAGATCGTGGCGGGAGCGCTGCAGGACCATCACCGCGCCATCATCATGGGGCAGCCCACTTTCGGCAAAGGTTCGGTGCAGACGGTGATCGAGCTCGGTCAGGATTTGGGGCTGAAGCTCACGATCGCGCGTTATTACACGCCGAGCGGCCGCAGCATCCAGGAGAAGGGCGTCGTTCCCGACGTGCTGCTTGATGATTTTGACGCCAAGGTCCTGGCCGAAGCCCGCAAGAAGCAGGAAGTCTTCCGCGAAAAAGATCTGAAGGGCCATATGGCGAATACGGATGAAGACTCCTCCTCCAGCTCCTCGAACAAGGATTACAAGAAGGAAGAGATCGAGAACATCATCAAGAGCGGCAAAGACTCGAGCAAGAAGAAGGATGATTCCAAAAAGGGGAGCGATAAGGCGGATTCCAAATCCAAGGATGAGGAAGACGAGATGGCTCCCATGAAGTTCAACCCGAAAGAGGATTTTCAGGTGCGCGAAGCGCTCAATTATCTGAAGTCCTACGAAATCTTCAAGGGGCTCGCGATTTCAGGCGACGCCGCTAAAGCGGCCGTCGAAGGCCCGAAGGCCGCTAGCGCCAAGAAAACCGACGATTCCCCATGAAGCCCACCTCTTCGGGGGATTGGGGGGATCTACCGCTTTTTTCAACGCCTCCCAAGAGCGGTGCCGCTGCGGCTGAAGCTTCAGCGCCGCGCGCGTGGACCATTACAGAGCTCACTCAGCGCATCAAGGGTGTGCTTGAACCGGGTTTCACCCAGGTTTGGGTTCAGGGCGAAGTGAGCAACCTGCGCCCCTCCGCCGCGGGCCATCTTTACTTCTCGCTGAAAGATTCGGGCGCATCGATTTCAGCGGCTGTTTTTGGCTGGGGATCGCGCTCTTTCCAAAAAAATCGCTTCGAGATGAAGGACGGTCTCCAAGTTTTGTGCCGGGGCAAGGTCACGGTTTACGTCCCCCGGGGCACTTATCAGATCACGGTCGAGCAGATTGAGCCGATGGGAGCTGGAGCGCTTCAATTGGCATTCGAGCAATTGAAGGCGAAGCTCGCCCAAGAGGGCCTCTTCGATCCCTCCCGAAAGCAGGCGCTCCCGAGATTCCCGAGCCGCGTCGCCGTGATCACGTCACCTTCAGGCGCAGCGATCCAGGACATGCTGAATATCTTGCGGAGGCGCGCGCCTCAAATTCGCGTCACCGTGATTCCAGCGATGGTTCAGGGCGACGAAGCCCCCGCGCAGATTTTGCGTGGACTCGAGCACGCAGCTGGCGGTGCGTATGGCGAGGTCATTGTTCTCGCGCGCGGCGGGGGCAGCATCGAGGATCTTTGGGCCTTCAACGACGAGCGGCTCGCACGCGCGATCGCGGCATGCCCGCTGCCGGTGATCTCCGCGGTGGGGCACGAGATTGACTTCACGATCGCGGATTTCGTGGCGGACCTGCGCGCGCCCACGCCGTCAGCCGCCGCGGAGATCGTGAGCCATCATTGGATGGAGGCGAGGTCCATCGCGGTCGAAGCGCGTCAGCGCCTCGTCGCGTCCCAGGTCCGCGCCCTGCAGGTGAAGCGCGCTTTCTTCAATCAAGTCGCCGCGCGACTCGTCAGCCCGCGCGATCGGCTCCGCGAGCGGATGCAGCGTTGCGACGAGCTCAGCGCGCGGTTGGAAAGGGCGCTTCGCGCCCGACTGGATCGCATGAAGGGCGCGCTGGGGAAGTTCTCCGGGGAGTTGGACGCGCTTTCGCCTCTCAGGGTTTTGGAGCGCGGCTACTCGATGGTTCGCACGCCCGGCGAGGAAGGCGCGCTCATTCGCTCAGCCCACCAAGTGAGCGTGGGTCAACGGCTGGAGATCACTTTTCACGATGGAAAGAAGCAAGTTCAAGCGATTTAAGGGATTCATTCGGCTGCGTCGGGGCACCCGGGCGCTCGGGGCGGCTGTCCTCTGCTTGGCGTTCGTCGCCGCGTGCGAAACGGCGCGCAAATCCACGCACCCCGCCGTTTTTACGGAGAGCCCGTTGGATTGCCGCGCGGAACTTTCCCGGCTGAGCGCGTACAATGGATCCATCGTGGGCGTGCAGGCCTGGATCACGGGAGAGATCGCGAACGCGCAGGAGGCTCAGATTTCAGGAAGTTTCAACGGGAAGGACTTCCTCTTTTTCCCCCTCCAAAAAACGAATGAGAGCGGCTTGCGCTTCGGAGCGCTCGTGCCGGTGCCTTACTTGCTCGCCGAGGAGGCTGATTTCAAGAAGAACCCCGAAAAACGAATTCAAATCGAATGCCGCGCGGGCCAGTGGAAGAAGGAGCTCATTCAGCAGCTTCGGATCACTGAGGGTCCCTACGGCTTTGAGGTGCTCAAAGATCTCCCCAAAAGCCGGATTAAGGCGTTGAGCACGGAAGATTTGGCTCGCGTCGCGCGCGAGGCCAAGGAGCTGAGTGAAATTTACGCGCGAGTCACGGCCGAACGGCTTTGGGACGGGCTTTTTTTCCCGCCGATAGAGATCCCGCGATTCAAGCGAAGCGCGAATGTTCCGCAGTCATGGAGCTCAAAAGATATCTTGGATGAGCTTGATCGCATGGAACAAGGGTCGAAGAAGTGGGTCACCAGCACGTTCGGGAAAAAAAGGCTGCTGAGGGCCAAAGGCGCGAAAAAGCTCAAATTCAAGAGCTTCCATTCGGGGCTGGATTTGCGCGCGCAGACGCCGATTCCGGTGATCGCCCCGGCGGCTGGACGAGTAGTGCTCACGAAAGATCTTTTTTACACGGGCAACACGGTCGCCATCGATCACGGCTACGGGCTCGTGACCCTCTACGCGCATTTGAGCGAGTTCAAGGTGAAGGTCGGCGATCCAGTGCGCTTGGGGCAGGAGATCGCTCTCAGCGGGGGAACGGGGCGGGTCACCGGTCCTCACTTGCATTGGCAAGCGATGCTGAATCATGAACGCGTGAACCCGGTGGATCTGTTCGCGCTCAGCGAGGCGTTTTCGACGCCGGATGCGGGGAAATAGAGATTCATCAGGGTCTCATTTCGTCTTTCTTGATTTCAAAGAAAATGCAAAGCCCGAGTTTATTGATAAGCCAAAGGCCTGCTCGTGTTAAATAGCGCTCGTGATTTTATTTAATATTAAAAGTAGATTTATAATTTCTTCGATCCTGACCCTGGCGGCCGTATCCTGCGGCAAAGAAGGGGGCGGTAGCGGCACGCCATCATCTTCGAGCAGCACGGCGGTTAATGCTCCGAAAAAAGGGGGCGATCCTGCTTCTCCTGAAGTGGCTTCGCCCGTGACTCACGTCGTTTCCATCGAACCCAGTGCAAATATTCCGGACACTTCAGTTGAAACACCTGCGGAAAGCTGCGAATGGCGTGGTCAGGTGATCCCATCCAAAGGGAGAGAGATCGAGGGGCGTTCACTTTTAAGCACCACTGAAGCAGGATTCTACGACTTGCGGAAGGTTTCGATCGATGGAGTTTTTTTGGATTCCGATGGTAAAAAAATCATCCTCAGGACAGAGACTCGTATCGCAAGCTCCGTCACGGTTAAAAATTCCATTTCAAAAAAAGTGAATCAGTCTGTGATCTGCAAGAGTTGGCAAGGAAAAGTATCATTTGATTTGAATGGATACGCCCCAGAGAGGTTCTCGCTTCAGCAAGGATTCTCAAGAACAGGCCGGTTCATTCGTTTCTCCGGGCAAGAACTTTCAAAGCAGGGCGCAGAGCCAGAAAAGTCGGTGATGATGATGATTGTTTCGCAAGTGCCCCGATCTTCCCGCGGTTCCTCGAAACAAAGCCGTAAATTCTATAAAATTTCCGAGACGCAGTTTGAAGTGCACATACTCACTGAGTTTTCTCCTGAGTCGGCAACCGCACCGTCAGTGCAAGGCGTTCTCATTCAAAAAAGAATCATTCAGACCTACCAGTTGCGGATAAAGTCACCTTTAGTAATCCAGCCTCCGGCGCGATAGAGGCTACCCCACGAGCGCGATTGACGCGGCGAGCTTCGCGAAGAGCAGGATCCAGCAGAGCTTCTTCACCGTGGTGCTCAGGCGGCGTTCCTCTCGGAGAGGATTTCCGGCAGGCTTTGCCACTGGAGCTGATAGACCCATTTTCCCTCTTCGCGGCTGACGCCGCGAAGCTGAGCGGGCAGGCTGAACGATTGACCCGACTTGGGGTCGACGAGGTTGAGCACGACCTTCGCTTTTCGCCCGAAGCTCGGGCTCTCCGAATCCGGGCTGATCAGCATGCAACCGAACTCGCTGATGTTGCGGAGCTTGCCGCTGATGACGTCATGGGAGTCGTGGCAGATGGCGTCAATGCCGACTGAAGAGCCGGTCCCAACGGAGGAGTTTTTGCCCACGACGGAGAGCCGGGCGCGCTTTTTTTCCTCAGAGATTTTTTGAGCTTCAGCGGGGGAGGGCGGCTGAGCGTCGATGGGTTGCCACTGGGCTTTGGGGCCGTCCACCCAGTACCAGCTGTAGCTGAGGACTTCGCCCGAGAGTTTCATCTGACGGAATTCTTCATCGGTGAAAGGGCCGAAAACGCGGCCTTGTTTGCCTAAATAATAAGAAGCGTTCATTTTACTTTCTCCATGGCTTGCATGATCTGCTCGCGTTTGAGCGCCAAATATTTGTCTTTGCTCGAGCAATTATTGAACAAGTTGGCTTTAAACGAACCGAGTTCGTCCTCCCACATCTCGCCGCCGTCCTCGATGTTCGCGGGCAGTTTGCCCCAGTTCCAGACGAGGGACGCGGGAGCGCGGTTCTCCTCCTTGAACTGGCTCGCGATCTTCTTGTAGTCGGGGTGGGCGTTCTGCCAGATGATGTCCTGGCTGGCCCCGTTGTAGATCTCCACTTCGATCAGCTGGATGTTCTCGGCCACTTCCTCGATCTGAGCGAGCATTCGCAGGCTCCGCTGCTTGAGGTCCTGCTCGATCTTGGCCAGGTTCTTGGTCTGGATTTGGGGGGCTTGGTTCCGATAGTTGTCCAGGATGACCTGCCACACTGGGGCCGCCTGCCTCATGCGTTCGAATCGAATGATCTGCCGCTTGAGCTTCACCAAGTCATTGCGAAGGCTCTTGGGGAGTTCCTGTCGCTCCTTGGATTGCTTGCGGAATGAGGCGATCTTGATCTTGAGGTCACCGGCGAATTTGAGGATCCGGTCATACATGAGGTTTTGCTCGTTGGCCCCGCGGTGCCCGAGCTGGTCACAGCCCTGCTTTTCATCGATCAGGAGATTGATCTCGTCCTGGCTCGAGATGAAGAGCGGCGAGCGCACCCATTCTCCCCCGATTCGCTCGGGGACCTTTTTCTGCTTTTTGACGTGCGCGACGGCCAGTTGGTAAAGACTCATGGATTCAGCAGCATTATCGGCAGCTGGTGAGGATTCTTGATTTTTTCCCTGTTTCCAGTGGTTGAGCCATCTCCATGAAGTTTCGTACTGCTTGCGGAAAAGGTTCACCGTCCGCACCGACTCCGGGTACTGACAAAGCTCATTGAGCGCCATGGCCATGACCATGGGGGCTTCGGGAGTGAAAGTGCGGCTCATGCCTCCGCCTTGAAGATTGACCGCGGTTCCGATCGCTTCGGGGTAGCGCTCATCCATCAAGAAGGCCCAGGCGAGTTCGGAGAGGGATTCCCCGAGATCATTGGAGCTCTTTTTGACCAGCTTCAGGTGGTTCGAGGCTTTGTCATACTGTTTTTTGGCGAATGAGGAGCGCGCCATGAGGATGTGTGCGGAATCGACGAATCGCTTCAGCCCGTCCGGCAAGTTCGTCGCGTTGAAAAATTTCGTGAATTGATGAATCGCGGTGGAATGGTCTTTTTTTCGGGCGGCGATGATGCCGCGCGCAAACGCCTCATGCGCCCCGGAGCCTTGGAGGAGATCCGCAGTTCTTTCGACTTCGTTCCAGGGAATGGAATCCCTCGAGACGAGCCCTCGGAGATGCGCGCTGATCGCCTCGAGCACCACGCCTTTGCGCAGGGGGTTTTGAGTGAGCTCGAGGTAGCTCTTGAAATGAGGGGCGACCGCATCGGGAAAGGCGATGGCGGGGTAGCGCGAATGGATCTGCAGCATGCAGTTGAGCGCCGAGGTTTGAATTCCCGCGGTCTCACGTGTCGGCGCGCGCGCAACGATCGCGTTGAAGCCGTTCATCGCGATGTGGAGCAGCTTCACGTCGTAGAGGGATCGCGAGATCCAGTACTCCCCGAGCGTGCGGAGTTCAGCGCTTTTGGCGAAGCGCCGAGTGGCCAGCCCCTCTGAAAATCCCTGCACGGCCGAGAGATCCTGCCCGAGCGATTCCTCGAATGCCTCAGCCACGTCCTGCGGAACCGCTGGCCCGTAGGCCCAGCGTTCGCCGGGTTGGCAAGCTCGGTGGCCATAGCTCACCGCCGCGAAAGTGGGCTTGCGGACGGGAGTTGCCGCCGCGGGCTTGCCGGGTTCAGCCGCCTTTTGAGGGGCCCCATAAGCGAGACCCGAGGACAGCGCGAAGGCGAGGATCCAGTTCAATCGATGAGCGTTCATGGATGTCATCTCCCCAACGTTTTGAAGACGAAGGGATAAGTGACGGCGACATCGACGCCCCCCTTGGTTTTTGGGAACTTCCACGTGACGAGCCGCCTGAGGATGCAGTCATCCAAGCGGGGGTCAGGGAGCGTGGAAGTTTTGATATCGGCTGTTTTGACGTTTCCTTGGCCCGCGATCGTGAAGTTGACGATGAGTTTCCCTTCGACGTCAGGCTGGCGAATCATCGAAGCCTCGTAACAGTAGCGAACTTCGCTCAAGTGACGGTGAATGACTTCGCCGACTTCATCCTTGGTGAGACCTTCCTGAACGGATCCATCGGCCCAGTCGGTGGAGACGAAGGATTTCCCTTGGCCCTGCACGCCCGCGTGCTGGCCCTGGCTGTAGCCACCCTTGGCCCCGGATTTTCCGCCGCCTTCCAGCGAGGAGACCTGCACGTTCTTGTCGCCGGTCGCGCCGGATGGCCCTTCGGCCGAAAGCGCCGAGGACTTGGATCCAAAGATCTTCATGGTGTCGTTCTTGGCGTCACGCCCGGATGCGAAATCCGATTGGGCGAGCAGAAGCTTGGTCATGCCGCCTTTGAGCAATCCGCTCACCGCGTTGTTGAGCGCCTTCGCGCGAAAAGCCTGGACGACTTTGGAGTCCTGAACTTTTTTTGGAAGCTCCTTGTTCTCAGCGGGGCTCGAGGCCGGGGCTTCGCTTGAAGCGGCGGGAGCGGCTGATTTTTGCCCCTTCATGACGAGGCTCGCGAACTGAGTGGGGATGAGCTCCTGTTTTTCTTCGGGCGTGGGTTTAGGCCAAATCCACGCGAGCAGGAGGATCAAGCCAAAGGCGCCGCCCGCCCAAAGAAGCGCTTTTTTGAAGCTGATCGCTTCGAGCTGGGCGCTTTGGCTTAGGAATCGCTGAGAACCAGCGCGCGCCGCGGTTGAGAAGGTCAGTCCCTTGGATTGCGAGAGGCCGAATCGCCAGACTTGGCTCCCGAGCCGCAGCGTAAGATGGGAGAGTTCGTCGGCCGTGAGAGTGGATCCTTGGGCTTGGTTCTTTAAATTCTCGACTCCCGAAGACTGGAGTTCGGGCGTTTCCGAGTGCAGGGTGTAGTTGGCCCCGTTTTTTCGAATCGAAAAAATCGCCTTCTTTTGGAAGCGGCCGACATAGCGGGAGCCGATGACCGCCGAAGAGAGCACCCAGTTGCCGACGCAAGTGTAAGCGGTGAGCTGATCGCCGGCGGGCGCGGATTGAAACACGGGATCCAAAAGGGCCGCGGGACGAATCCGAATGGAGTAAGGGGATTTTTTCTTCGAATCAAAGCTTGGCAATTCGACGGAAGCCCCGCTTTGAATTTCGTCAAAGCTCAGCTCTTGGAAACCGCCATTTTGAAGCGTGAGCTGAGGTTGATCCAGCGAGCGAATGCGGACGCCGGTCTGTGTTTTTTCGAGCACCCACTTCAAGGGGAAGCCGAGCGCGAGCGGGCGCTGCGGGTTCCAAACCTGGGTTTGCGAGGCTCCTCGGACGGAAGTGGTGACCACCAAGGGAGTGCTGGAGCGAAGAGTCATCATGGGGCGTACCTCAGAGTGCGAAGGGTTTCGGTGGTTTCGGAGTTGAAGCTCGCGCGCTTTCGATAAAGGTGGGGTTTATTGCGATTGCGGTCGCGTTCTGAAATTTGGTTCAAGGAGTCCAAAGGGCGTTTGTTCATTCCCTCGACGACTTCATCCTCGAAATCGATCACGCGTGAATGTTTTGGGGAATCGCCGGCCCAGGCAAATGCCCACAGCATCCAAACCAGCACGATAGAAAATGCAAATCCCCGAGTCAGCGTACGCAACGTCCACATAATAAGACTTACCCCTAATTAAGTTAATTTTATTTAACAAAAAGAAGATTGACAAACAAATTATGCAATTGGAATCACTTTTTTTAACTCATTGATTTTAATAGAAAAAACCATTGACACTTCATGGCATTCCGCGGCATAGCTGCCTTCTTACCAGGAAAAGGAGTGCGAAATGGTGATCTTGTGGATGATTTTAGGGTTGAATCTCAGCGCTCATGCGAGCCAAAATCCAGACGCTCAAGTCAAAAATATCGCTTCTTATGAGGCGCTTTTTCATACGAAAGAAATTTTCTTCAATGAGGATGACTGTCAAAAAATAGTCCCGCCCTACGAGGCTAGTCGCCCTGCTTTTTGCGCAGTCCCCGTGCATTCGATTGATCCCACCGCAACGTTTGTAGGTGGTACGGAGGTCTCGGATGAGTTCCGCTGCAAGCTCGCTGACCCGCAGAATCGAATCTACGTCACATACAAGATGAAAGCGGAAGTCATCCCGGGCCAATATCGGATTACTTGGGAGAATGAGGATCGGAACGCCGAATATTTCAGCGCCTATCCCATGGATTTGCTGAGAAGATGCTTGTCGCTTTTCGTCAAAAAGCACCCGAGCCTCGTGGTCTCTTTTTTCGTGAAATCCAATCAGCGGGTTCAGTACCCGGGCTCCGTTCGCCCTCGCTGAGGAGGTGGAATTGACTCGATTTAAAATTTGCTGCATCCGATCGCGGGATGAGGTCGAGCGCGCTGTCAGCGTCGGCGCTTCGCTTCTGGGTTTTGTCTCCCAGATGCCCTCGGGGCCTGGAGCGATCACCGATGAGGAGATCGCGGAGCTGATCCCGCATGTGCCTCCGGGCGTGACTTCGGTTCTTTTGACGAGCCATCTTGAGGTGGCAAAGATCGTGGCGCAGCACCGGCAGTGCAAGCCGCACGCGATTCAGGTTTGTGACTACTTGAGCGCGCGGCAGTGGGGCGAGCTTCGTCGAGCGCTGCCAGGGACTCAGCTTTTAGGCGTCATTCACATGGCCCAGGAATCCGCGATCCAGGAAGCGGAGGCGCTCGAGCCCTTGGTCGATGCGTTGCTTTTGGATTCCGGCAATCCCAAGCTTTCGGTCAAAGTGCTCGGAGGGACCGGGCAAACGCACCCTTGGGCGTGGAGCCGAAAAATCGTGCAAAACTCCAAGAAGCCGGTTTTTTTGGCGGGCGGGCTCAGGGCGGGGAACATCGCGCAAGCAGTCTCAGAGGTGGAGCCATTCGGCGTCGATCTTTGCACCGGCGTGAGGACGGAAGGGGCGTTGGATTCCGTGAAGCTCGGCGAGTTCGTTCAGGCGCTGCAGGAGGCGAAGTCATGAAGCCTGAGGCGCGTCTCACCGCGGAGGCCGCCAAGCGGGAGCTCCGTAAGCTCTCCAGCCTCGCGCGCGCGCGGTCGAGCCAGAGATTTTTCAAGACGGGTCGGGGTGAATACGGCGAAGGCGATCGCTTCATTGGAGTCACTGTTCCGCAAGTGAGGTCCGTCGCCAAACGTTTTAAAGCCCTCAGTGCGCCCGAGCTATCGCGCCTGATCCGATCCCCCATTCACGAGGATCGCCTGCTCGCGCTCATCATCGCGGGCGATCAGTACAGGCGCGGGGATGAGCGCGAAAAAGAGCGGCTCTATCGTTTCTATTTAAATCACTTGGAGTGGATCAATAACTGGGATCTGGTCGACGCTTCAGCGCATGTCATCGTGGGCGCTCACTTGGAAGGGCGGGACAAAAAGCCGCTCCTAAAGCTCGCCCGGTCCAAGCGTCTCTGGGATCGCAGGGTCGCGGTCGTCGCCTCTTGGCATGAGATCCGCGCCGGCCGGCTGGGGCTGATCTTCGAGCTTTCGGAGCTGCTGCTTGAGGATCTCGAGGACTTGATGCATAAGGCCTGCGGCTGGATGCTGCGCGAGGCGGGAAAGCGCGACGAAGCGGCGCTGGAGAAGTTTTTGAGCAAGCACGGTCCGCGCATGCCGCGCACGATGCTGCGCTACGCGATTGAGCGATTCCCCGAGAAGAAGCGGAAGGGGTTTTTGAGGGTGAAAGGGAATGATTAAAAAATTAGTCGGAAATTAAGTTAAGAAACGACTCAATGTCGTCATCATACTTGGGTGCGCAATCTTTTGGGAAAATCCTTTTGCTACTGATCTCAGTATACGGGGCACTTGGGGAGGTTCTGCTTCTTGCTGAAAGAGAAAGTGTCAGGCTGGAAAAGGCATTGTATTGATTATTGTTCTTGAGCACTGATTTAAGGCTCAGTCGATAGCAGGTCCAGTCTGTTTCATTTTTTAAGCCGCTGATGGCAAGACCACCGAATCTTCGAGCGTACACATCGAGTGAATACCGCTGATTTCTAGAGCATGTCCCATGAACCGCCTTCGGCATGAAGTCCTTCTGGGTTTCTTCGGATACATCGGATCTAAAAGAGATCTCTTGATAGATATCGCTCCCTTTACGCTCGTCAAGGTCCTTGATCTTGAAGCGATAAGACATGAAGGGCGAGGTTAAATTATCATCCAAAAAAAGCTGATACTCGTAGTCGATGCATAGGCGCAACTTGGAGGCCAGAGCTTCCATATTCGGAAACAATCCTGAAAATAGCAGTAAAACAGCGATCTTGATTCTATTCATATCAAGTCCTTGCCCTTATTTAGCTATTAACTCGATTTAACTCAGTTTCAAAGTCATGAAATTGCCAAAGGTTTGCTTTATCGGTATAGCGGCTGAAAAAGCTCTTCCGCATCGGATTCGCCGGGGGCATTGCAGGAGCCAGGCGAAGGCCATGCAAACGAGAGCACCTTCCCAGAAGAGTTGCTCTTGAGCTCAAGATAGACGTACTTGGAAGTGTCTAGTGTCTTGTCACTCGCAAGAAAATAGGTCCTCATCAAGACAGTATAGCACTCATGCGTTTTTTCATAACTTGGGGTTTCCCTGGCAGAAATTAAGAACTCATCGAATTTTTTCCGTTGAGTGAGAACGCAGGGAGTCTGTCGGGAGCTTCCAAAAATAAAGCCGGGTTTTTCAATCGCATCAGTTCCAAATGCTTTGACGGTTTCATTTCTCGTGCCCGGGGAAAATTGAACTTGAGCGTTTGCTCCTGGATAAGGGTACTGAAAAGAGTATTGGGCAAAGAGGAATTTTTTTTTCTGAATTTGCGGGTCTTCCAATCGATCCGTCAAGTAAGCTTCGTATTTAAAAGTAAGGCATGGCCCAACGAGCGCTGATTCCGCAAGCGCGCGCGGTATGGTTTCAAATCCGAAAAAAAACGCCAAAATGAGCTGAACTTTTAAAAAAGAATGCATGCAGGAGTGCTAGTAGCTCAACTTGATACGCTTTAAAAGCCGTTAAAGCGCAAAAACACGTGCTAGGAGGGAGAACTCAGTCATCAGAGTGTGAGCTCCTATCCAATACTTCGTCAAGATCGGCCGTAGCAGGGACTTGGCAAGCACCTCGCTCGGCATGCGTCCACAAAAAACCCAAAGTTTGATAAGTGCTTCCATTTTTTTTTTGCAGTTCTAATAAGACATATTTAGAGGTTTCAAGTGTTTTGACTGAAGAAAGAAAATAAGCCTTCATCACGAGCTGAAAGATTTGGTTTTGCAGAGTCTGTTTGGAGAAATAGTGCTCGGCATTGCCATCCGCATGAACCGCCAGCCCAAACAGCGCGTTTCTCTGAGCGCTAATGCAGCTTTTATTGTTCGCGGAGGCTTTTTGAAAAGGATCAAAAACATCTCTTGGAGTGCCGATCGCAAAAGTCAGTTTTTGGGAAGCGCTTGTTCCTGAATCAGGGAGTTTAAAGTCATAAGATACAAAAGGCTCTTTGGCCGCGCCTGACCCCGGCTCGTTTAGAAATCGAGTCAAATAGGCTTCGTACTTAAAGCGGATGTTCCAATTGCTATTAGGAGAACTCATTTCAGCAAGGACGGGCATCGATGAAATCATGCATAAAAAAGTAAAAATTGCCGTGTTCCGCATGCGTTCTCGTTACCTCAACTGGGAACATTTTAAAAGGCAGAGAATTGCCAAAACTAGAGCAATGCAACTTCATGATGAATCGCAGGCTTATTTCTTCGCCTTCGTCGTCGCGGCAGGCTTGCGTTGGGTCTCGGTCGGAGCCTTGGCTGCGGTCGCAGGCTGTTGGGGGAGCGCATAGGCCGAGGCGCTCGCGACCACGGAGGCCTGATCGCGGCTCAGGTTCTCATGAGGCACTTCAGAGAGGTATTTCTCGGTCTGAGCTTTCGCGTAGTTCTTGTGGGAATACTGGATGAGCACGATGAGGGCGGCGACTTGGGCGGAGGGCTCCGCTTGCTTCCTCACTTGATCCAATTCGCTGAGCGCTTCCCCGCGCGCGCCCGCCGTGGCGAGGGCAACGGCCCTCACGCTTTCAAGAACACCGGTGGGGAGGAGTTTTTTCTGCTGCCCCTCCTGGATGAGGTAAGCCATGAGCTGCGCGTTGCGGCTCGAAAGCGCTTTGGCCCAGAGGCTTTCAAGCCGGATCGTGGCGTCCTCGGAGTCGTCTTGATATTTTCCTTTTGAAAAGGCTTTCCATGGCCCCGCTGGATCCAGGGTCGTCAAAAGAGCGAGGTCAATCGCGGGGGGCTGAGCGGGCGCTTGGGCGGGCTTCAGGGCCTTGGCTTGAGAGGGATTTTCGGTGAAAAACGGTTCGGCGATGGAATTGAAAACATCGTCTTCGATCGAGAATTTCGATGCGATCTCAAAGGATTTGAGGCGCATATCCTGCCCTTTTTCCTCGAAAGGCAGCGTGAGCTTCCTCACGGTCTCTTCGTAAGAGGCGAGATCGCTTGAGCTCAAATCTTTGGGCGCGGGCAGACCCGCCAAGCCTCGGGCGAAGTCGAGATAAACGCCAGCGACTTCGTTCAGCACGCTCGCGCGGATGCGCGACCAGGGCAGTTTTACGACTTTGGTCGCGGCATTCTCGAATTCCTTGATCACGTCCACGCGATGCGTGATGTATTTTTCGTTAGCACGGAGCGGGCCCACTTCAGGCATCGCGATGCGGTTGAGTTGGAACGCCTTGGGGAGCCAAGCCGAGATTTTCGGCATCAAGAAAAATTTAACGAGGGGATCCGCGTCATCCCAGTTGCCGGCCACGAATCGGGTCGCGAGCAGCCGATCCCTGAAGGCCAGGCGCTTGGAGCCCGCCAGCGCGAGCGTCGCCCAGAGGAGGCGGGATTCGCCGTCTTCCTTGCGCGCCCTTGAGAACGCCTTGGAAGTCGTTTCCTCATCCAGTTCGCCCACGTTTGAGGTCACGGCCGCGATCGCCGAGAGGATCGAAAAGCGCTCGCAATCGGAGCGGAGTGATTCCGTGCAAAGAATGGGGTTCTGAAGCGCGGCTTTGAGCTCGCGCTCATCCCCGGCGAGCCAGGTGAGCATGAGGGTTTTCTTGCGGAGGAGATTGGCTTGCCCTTCCTCGATTTTGAGGCGCTTGGGCGGGATCGAGAGATAGGTACGATAATCCTGCGCGGCGGAGCCGAGTTCATAGCGCTCCTCTTCGAGAGAGGCTCTGGAGAGCAGAGCTGCTCCCAGGTTCTCTGAGTCAGGGACCTCATTGATGAGTTTCGTGAAATAGGTGTTCGCGCGCTTCTTGTCTTGAAGGGCGAGGGCCGCGTTTCCCGCCAGGGTCAGCGTGTCAGCGAGGCGGGGGCTCGCCTTGTAGTCCTCGAGGAAGTCATCCACGGAGGCCAAAGCTTTTTTGTACTCTTTCGCTCGATGCAGGGTTTCAATCTGCTTGTAAGAGGCGTCAGCCGCGATCCTAAAAAGATGCTTCGAGAACTCGGTGTCCTTCCACTCTTTGATCTTGAGGAACTTCCGAGCGTCGTCATGGGTTTTTTCCCAGTCCTCGCTCTTGATCGCGGTGTCGATCACAAGGCTCGCGGCAGCGACGGCATGCTGCGAACTCGGGTAGGAGCTGGCGAAGCTCCTCATCCGCTTGAGCGAAGCGAGGATGTGCTTCTGCGCGTAGAGCGCGCGGTTGGCCTCAAACAGGAAGTGATCCACGCCTTGAGGGGTGTAGGAGAGGTGCTTGTCGATCCACCGATCCCATTCCGCGAGCATGGGCTCCAGATCCGAGTCTTCATTGTCGGCGAAGCGAAGCGCCTTGAGGTCCTTGGGGATGAGCCCCTTCTGCCTGAGCACTTCATAGCGAGAAGCGATGGCCTTGAGGCTCACGTCAAGCGCGCTGCCGGGGGCGGTTTCCTTTTTTCTCCAGCTCGAATAGGGCGTGCGCTCCACGATCCAGCGGTAGTTCTCGGTGGCCCCAGTGTAGTCCTGGATGGTGAAGAGCGTCTCGGCGAGGTTGTAATGGACTTTGGGAATGCGGGGATCCTTGTCGCTCACGATTTTTGCGAAGGAGTCGTAGATCGCAGCGAGCGTCGCGCTCATCTTCTTGGCTTCTTGGTGCTCCTTGTTCTTCACGATCTGATTTTGAAGGGCGTCGGCCGCGTCCAAAAGGAGCTTCTGGGCTTTGGAGAAGGATTCGTACTTGGGATGCTGTTGATAAAGGGCGACGATGTCATGCGCGGATTGGATGAGCTGGGGGAATCTTCGCTTGTTGAACTGGTTCTCGTAAACGGTCAGCACGACGTCCAGGGTTTCGGGACGGGAGGATTCGCTCGCGAGGACGGTGCTCTTCCATTCGGCCAGGTCGGTTTCGTGCCCGTTGGCGCGGAGCAGTTTCGAGAAGCGAACCAGCATCTTGCCCAAGCCCGGTCCTTGCTCGATTTTCTTGAAATAGGGAAGCGCCTGATCCAGCGCGTACTGGGGGAGTTTTTCCTCGAAGCCCTCGAAAAAGAACACGGCGATGTCTTGGAGAGTGGCCTCTTTCAGGGCGGCGTCCGAGTTTGCGGCGAATTTAAGCTCAGGGTTCTGGGCCGCGTTCTTCTCCCGGAGATTGTAAAAGGCGATGTGTTTCTCGGCGTATCTCAGGCAGGTGGGGATGCTTTTGAGGTTGTAGTGGGCCCAGGCGAGTTTGTAGAGCGCGAAGGGGAAGTGCTGGCTCTCGGGCCTTTTTTCCACTTCGTTCAAGTAAGTGATCGCCTTGCCGTGGTTTCCCGCGTCGATTTCGAACTCAGCGAGCGCCATGTAGGCGGATGCGGTCTCGTCGGCCTGCGGGTAGTTGCGGACCAAGTGCAGGTAATCCTGCGTCGCGAGCGCCTTGTTCTTGATTTCCTCGTAGGCTTTGCCGCGCATGAAGTAGGAGCGGGAGATTTCCGCGAACCGGGGGAATCTCCCGATCAATTCGTCGAGGGTGCCGATGGATTGCTTCAGGGCTTGATTGTATTTGCTGAGATCCAGGGGCTTCTGTTTGCGGTGAGCGGTTCCGTGGGCCACGCGAAAAAGGATGGACGCCCTCTGTTGCTGGAGCTCGCCCAGTTTGGAGAGCAGGATGGGGGCCTGTTGCGCGTGCTGCCGGTATTTTTTGAGGAGCCCGTTCAATTTTGAGATCGATTGCTCTTGGGCGGAGAGAGCGGCTTGATCCACTTCCCGCTCGTTGGTTTCTTTTTGAGCGCTCGCCGCGGCGACTTTCGCCACGGGAGTCGGGGCTGTTTCGGCGTGGGCGGTGCAAGGCGTTATGACCAGAGCGACTTCGGACAAGAAGACCATCACCCCGCGCGCGATCGCGAGATCAAGCTTGCGATGAGCTGGCGATTGGTTTCCCCCGAAAGCCATTCTATTCCCCTTTGGCGACCGCGAGCTTGAAGTCGGTGTAGCCTTGAAGGGCTGACGAAGCGAGCACGGATTTCACCGTCACGTAAGGAGCCCGCGAATCCGAGAGCACGATGATCCTCGCGTCGACTTTCACGTCGGGATTGGATTTCGCGATGAGGAGTTGGCGTTTTCTTTCGCGTTCCAAGGCCTGGCTCAATGCGTTTGAGCTCCCGTCGGCGCGGATGTCCTTGGGGTCGAATCTAAAGTCTTTCAGGGGGCAGGCGGGTTTGCCCTCGATTTGGACGGAGTTTTGCGTGACTTCCACCTTGAGCGCCTCGACTGGCGAGTCGGCGCCCCGTGCGGTGGGGAGTTGAAGGCCCGCGCTCGGGGTCAAGGTCATCGCGCCGCTGCTGTAGCTCTTCAGCAAGAACACGAGGACGATGATGAAAATATCGGCCATCGACGTGATCTGGAGGTTCATGTCCTGGCTCTGCAGACGGCGTCTAGAGAACTTCTTTTTCTTCATGGCCTCAGAACCCCCCTAAGAGAACGACTGGGATGGTTTCGCGGGAGGTTTCCATGGCCTTGATGACTTCGTTGTAAGGAATGTTGTCCTCAGCGGAGAGAGTCATCGCGTTGGTGGAGGGCCATTGCTTCTTCGCGGCGGCGAGCTGCTCGGTCAGGGCCTTCAAATCTTGCTGCCCTTCGCGAGCGGGGATCGGGATGGAGCGGTTCGCTTTGCCGCTGAGCTTGAGCGTCATCGCGTTCGCTTTGCCGATCTCGAGCGTCAGCATGACTTCAGGCGGCGCGGAGTTCGTCGAGGTCGCGCCCGCGGCGGCCACGCCCGCGTCCATCAAGTTGATGGAGATGAAGGACGCCGAAGCGAGCATGAAGGTGATGAGCACCGTGAAGCAGTCGATGATCGAGGCGAGGTTGAGCTCGAAATCCTGGCTCTCGTCGCCGCGCCCTCGGCCGCCTCCTGAGGAGACGCCCGCGCTCATACCGCTCTCCGAAGCGCCGCCGTTTTGCCTTGGCCGTTGGAGTGAGCCGCTTCATCCGAGCTCAAGTTCGTTTCACCGGATTCAGCGGCGTAGTAGCGCTGCTTGAGGATGTCGATCGATTTCACGGCGGAGTTGTCGATCTCGCTGATCAATCGGTTGGTGCGGTTCATGAGGAAGCTGAATGCCACCATGCATGGAATCGCGACGCCTAAGCCCAGCATCGTCGCGTTCATGGCTTGCGAGATCCCGGCAGCGAGCATCGCTGATTTTTGCTGGGGATCCGCATGACCCACCGCTTCGAACGAATGAATCAGACCGGCGATGGTTCCAAACAAACCCAGCAAGGTGGCCACGTTGGCGATCGTCGCCAAAAACCCGGTGCGCCTTTGGATCGCTTGGGTCGCGTCGTTGGTCGCGATCTCGAGCCCATGCTCGATCAAGGCTTCAGGCTGGTGAGCTCTGAGCAATCCCTGCTTCACGATTTGGGCGACTGGCTTTCCGGGATAGCGCTCGCAGAGCGAAACCGCTTCTCCCACTTTGCCTTTCAGCACCAAGTCGCGGACTTTTTCAAAAAATCCGTCCATGTCCTGGATCGGATATGTTTTAAAGAGCGCCTTCGCCCGTTCAGCGATGATCGCGCCGGCGAATGCGCCTGCGATCAGAATCGGAGCGACGTGAAAAAAACTCGTTCTTAAGAAATCAAAGAAACTTCCCATGGCATTTACCCCCTCAGGTAAACTACGTTTCGGTTGAATGCGGCGGGGATTAAAGGAAATTCCCCAGGGTCCGCGTAATTACTGCGTCGAGCCGGGTTGACGCGCTGCTTGAGTAGACGCGGTCTGCAGTGCGCCCGGAGATTTAAGTCCTTCACATGACGCGGCAGCCCATTCGTTTTCTTGAACCCAGTCTTTAAAGAGATAGACGGATCCTGAGCGCCCAGCGTCGGTTTCAGCGAGCTCTTGCTTCAGCTGTGGGTCGAGTTGATTCATGATGTCCTTGTTTTTTTCACTGGGGCTTTTGGGATCCCAAACGCCGAGATTCGCTTTTTTGGGGGAATCTTCAGCGAGACCGCCGATGGCATCCATGAATTCGTCTTTCGGGACTTTACAGCCATCCTTACAGAAGGATTTTCCCAGGCAATAGCGGGCGGTGATCAAGGAATGGGGGCCGGCTTGAGGGCCGATGACCACCGTGTCCGGATGATCTTTCAACGTCGCGAAGGGGACTGGCTTATCGTCGACGCGAACGCAAAGCGAGGCGGTGTTGTAAGCGGAGTGCTTCAGGTGGATTTCGTTTTTGTGGCGGCTGCAGCTTTCATCGTCCGAATGCGCGGCCATGGGCTTGTGTCGATAGCTCACCGTGAAGCAATTCGGGGGTTCAGCCGTGGTTGCGCCTCCGGACGAGGCGACTTCAGCTTCGCTCTTCGTTCCGGGCTTGCTCTCGGATTTTTGAGAGCTGCTTGAGTCGTTCGGGGTGGGGATAGATTCCGCCGTGCTTTCGGTTTCAGATTTTTTGCTCGAGAAAAAAGAAAGGAACCAATTCTGCTTCTTTTCAGGGGTTTGCGCTGAATTGTGGGCGCCAGTCACAGGTTGGCTCTTTGCGGGCGAGACGCCTGCGGTCTTTTCGGAGTGGAGAGGCTGAGTTGCGGTATCAGAAGGAGAAGAGGCTTCGTGGCCTGTCTGGCTTTCTTCCGTTTGAGCTTGCTCGGGAGCGGTCGTTTTCTTTTTAGGGCCTGAAAAGTAGAGTCCCAGGACCACGAGAATCCCTAAAGAGGGAATCAGCCAAGAGAGCGCGTTTCTCCAAGGAAATGGTTTCTTTGGCTCTTGCGGATCAGGATGGTTCACAAAATTACCCCTTATTCTTTAAATAAAACAATCAATATTAAATATATTTAACATTTATGGAATAATCAACTTGTTTTATTAAATAAATAAAACGGGGGGTTAGAAACTCTCTGAGTTCAGGGGATGGGGGCTTCGGGCCATCTTTGGCCGATTTCACGCACCAAGTCATCAACCGCGTGTTTTAGCCCCGCTTCGCGCGAGCGTCGAATCATCACCTGGTAAATCACCGGGTCATGAAATCCCTGCGCCAGGAGGTCACGCCCACGCTCAATGACGAGGGAACCCATCTTGAGGTGCTCCATGAGGAGTAAATCCATCGCGAAATAATCACCCGAGCTTTGAGTTTCAGGGGGAAATCTCCTCAAGAAGTCGTCTGCCGGCCTGATCTGCCCGGCCTCGACCAGCGTGAGGATGATCTCGCGCAGGATTTTAGTTCGACCCATTCCCGCGGTCGCGGCTTTCTGGAAAATCTCAAGCGACTGCTCCAACCGGCCTTGCTTCAAGTGATAGCGGCCGCACACCACGAGGGCGGCGCAGACGACTTTGGTCATCTCCTCGTTGCGATCTTCGATGTGGGTATAAAGGTCGTAGTACTTTTCGATGTCGTCATAGTTATGGGTGACGACCGCGAGCTTCATGACTGACGAGAGCCTTTGGGGGTTCGCGGGAAAGTAATGCGCCAGCCTTTGCAGGACTTTATAGGCGTCCTGGTAATGTTTTCGCTCATAGAGCACTTCATAAAGCCCAATCAGGCATTTGTAGTGGATTTTGCTGTATTGGAGCCCCTTGAGGTAGCTTTGTTGGGCGTCATCGAGCGCCTGATCCAATTTTTTGGCTTGGCCGATGTAAAAATAGGCGAGCGAAGGATTGTCATCCAGAGCCTTGGCTCGTTCAAAGGCGACGATGGCCTCCTGCACGTTGCCTCCGGAGAGATGCTGCTTTCCCGTCTCAATCGCTTTGATGTAATCCGGGGGGTCGACTTTGAGGACGGTCGCCCTGAGAATTGAGGTCCTCAGGGTTTCGGGAGAAAACGGCTTGATGACGTAAGTGTCGACGTCCTCTTCAGCGGCTTTGGCCACGGCGGTTTGTGAAGTATTGCTCGTGATTAGCACGAAGAGATTCTCTTTGGCGTCGGGGTTGGATTCGCGCTGCCGCTGGAGCAGATCCAGGCCGCATTGCCTCCCGAGATCGTAGTCGCAGACGATCATCTTGGGTTTGCTCCGGTCGATCTCCTCGAGGGCGAGCGCGTAATTCGCGCAGAGGACGATCTGAGTGGTGCGTATTCCCAGGGTGCCCAGCACATGGGCCACGGTGGAGCGGGCCACCGCGCTGGAATCGGCGACCAGGATCTTTCGATTGCCGATGTAATTCTTGAAAAGGTCTTTTTCAACGGTCTTGGCGTTCATGCGAAACCTCGTGCCGCGGCCAGAAACTGCATGATCTCAGTCTGCCGCGAAATGAAAATCCTACAAAATTCCTGCCACTCCTGCTTTTCGTACTGAATGAGGGTGACTACGATCAAATCCTGGCCCGAGCGATGGCTGACCACGCCCTCGACGACGCAAGTCGCGACGAACGACGCGATCTTGCTTTGAGCCCCTTGCAGGCGAATCTTCAGAATCAGGTGGTGCCCGGAGGCGCAGGATTTTTCGGGGATCGCGAGCCAAAGCTTGCGGTCGTCGAGCTGCACGAATTCGATTTCAGCCGCGGAGCGGACTTCCGTCTGCGTCGTGTTATTCCGAATGGAGAAATGAAGCTGGAGTGAGGAGAAGTCATCGGCTCGGACGAGGTTGGCCTTTTCGACGTCGTCATTGAAAATCTCCTGAAAGACCTCGTCGGAGCCCTCGGGAATATCTGCGTTCTCATTCGACATGTCGCACCCCAGTTATACTTAACTAGTGTAGGGGGAATTTCTCCCTATTTCAAGGAGGATAGAAATGACACAGGGAGAGAAAGCCCCCATTTACAGGACATCGGGTTACGGCATTTTAGTGACGATCCTGAAGGGTAGCTCGCCGAAAAGCCAAAACACAGCAGACAGCGGGGGTTCGGCCGGATCTTTCCCTAAAATCCGCGCTGCCGAGCGCTTGCGAAGGCGAAAAACGGCCTTGTCAGCTTTTTGAAGCTATGACATAAGCATTCAAAATATTTTTAATACTAGGAGTTTAATAAATGCTTGGCTTCAAGACCCCGTTTTTATCACTGCTCTCCCTCTTCATCCTCTCGCCAGCATGGGTTTCCCATGGATCTGAAGTCGATCCGGAGCTCGAGAGGATGCTCCTGAATCCGTCTTTCTACGAAACTTTCCAAAGAGCCTCGCAGACCCGCATTTCGGAGACGGTCTTGGACCGCCTTAAAGAAAGCTTGGAGAGGAACAAAAAGGAAGCGTCCAAGAATGATGACGCGCATATTGGATTCTTCAAAAATAAGCATAAGAGCGACAAGAAAGCGTACGACGCCTTTTTGAAGCGGACTGAGAAAGCGCCATCCTTGGCGGATCAGTCCAGCTTTGCCGAGGAAAAGCGCGCATTGCTCTGTTCGATCCATGATGATCAGGTGGTCCTTGCGGACCTGCAGCGGGATAAGTATTTGAAAGAAGCCGCGGCTGAGAGCCAAATCGCAAAAGTCGAAATCTTGAAGCATTGGCCCTCCCGTCAAAAGAAGATCCAAGAAGAAATCAATTCCGGGGAGCCTGAACGCAGGAAGTTCGGGAATTTTCAGAGAATTGGAAGCCGAAAAATCACGGGAGGAAATGAGCTTTCGGATCAAAACTGGGGATATTCGCTTTCAGCGGCAATCGAGAAAAGTCTAGGTGAAAGCGCATTCATCCAAGACCCTGCCGTTGAGGGTTACGTCAAGAAGGTGGTCCAGAAAGTAGCGGACAGCTCTGACCTCAAGGTTGAGCCTCGAATCAAGATCATCAACTCAGATTCGGTCAACGCCTTTTCTTTACCTGGGGGTTACCTCTACCTCAATCGGGGCCTCCTCACTTCACTGCATAACGAAGCCGAACTAGCTGGTGTGGCTGCATATGAGCTCGCTCACATCGCCGCTCGCCATCATTGGAGAACTTATAAGCAGTTTCTCATCAAAAAAATCGCGATCAATTCAGCGGAGATCGCGGCCCTCATTGCGAGTGGCGGTTTTACGCATTGGTTCACTTTCATTAAAGTCAGCGTGATCTCGGATCTCGCCTCTCATCCAGCGAGCCTGGCCTATGACCTGGCTCTTCGGACGTTTTTTAGAAAAACCGAATCTGAAGCGAACCAGCTTGCCACTCAGTATCTGTGGAAGGCGGGCTATGATTCTCGAGAAATTCTAGAAGCCCTCAGTGGAAGATATTCTGACCATCCCATGAAGGTTGAAAATTTGAGGGTGTCGCAATCGATCACTCATGATCGCATTGAGAGAATTTACAGGGAAATTCAGTTTCTTCCTGGATCCGCGCCCAGCGGTCGAATCCTAGAAGACACCTCAGGGTGGCATGTGATGCAAGCAGCGCTCGCAAAAATCCAGGAGACTACCGCCTTGAGCGATCTTCTTGCGCCCAAATCGAAGAAGGATTTCAAGTACAGGATCGATGATCCTGCTCAATGCGCTGTGGCTCCTAATGCTGCTCCAGCCCCTTAATGCTAGAGCGCTAAGAACTTCGTCTCGGTCATCTCTTCCATGGCGTAGCGGGGACCCTCGCGCCCCAGGCCGCTGTCTTTGACGCCGCCGTAGGGCTGATGGTCGTAGCGGGTGGTGGGAATGTCATTCACCACGAGGCCGCCGACTTCGAGCTCGCGGTAGAGACGTGCAATTTCGCCGAAGTCTCGAGTGAAAATCCCGGCCTGAAGCCCGTAGTTTGAGCGGTTGATGGATTGAATGAGATCGCTCGTCTGATCAAACGGGATGAGCGTGATGAGCGGCGCAAAGGCTTCTTGGCCGACGCAGGCCGTTTTGAGCGCGCTTGAGGGCGTATGCTGGGCCCCCGTGAGAAGAGCCGGAGGAATCAGGGTGAGCGCTTCAGCGCCCAGCCGCTTTTCAGAAGAGATCGCCGTAAACCCGTCCCGGGGGGCTTCTTGCAAAAGCGCTCGCACGCGTTTGGCCGCTCCTTCGTGAATCACCGGCCCGCAAAGCGCTTGGACTAGGCTCGGATCTCCGTAGGCGAATTCCCGCGTCTCGCGCTCAAGATGCGCGCGCATCCGCTCAAAAAGCGGTCGCGCGACGGCGACGTTTTGAACCGAGATGCAGGATTGTCCCGCGTAACTATAGCCGCCCGCGCAGATTTTTTTAGCGATCGTAGCGAGTGTTGCTTCGTCTGATGCGCAATGATCGCCCAGGACGATGCACCAGGCGTTACCCCCGAGCTCAAGCGTCATGGGCTTTTCGGGAGCTTGCCTTCGGATGGCCCAGCCGACGGCGGGTGAGCCCGTAAACGAGACGAATCGAAAAGTGGGGTCCTGCGTGAGTTTCGCCGTGAGCGCGTCATCTGGCAGAGTCACTTGGACCAAATCGGGCTCAGCGGCGAAAAGCTCTGCGAACCTGAACGCACTCAGAGGTGCAAACGGCGAGGGCTTGATCACGATGCTCGATCCGCACGCCAAGGCGGGCGCGACTTTATGGACCGTAAGATTCAGTGGAAAATTGAACGGAGTGATCCCGAGCACCGGCCCGCGCGGGAACCGCACGCTTAGGCCCATTCCCAGGCGCCCTTCGACCACGGCTCCGGGCGCGAGGTTCGTGCCTGTCGTATCGAGGCGAAGCACCTCGCCGCCAAAGCGAAGCGCCTCGGCCGCGCTCCAGCGAAGCACGCCGATGGCGCGTTGAACTTCGATTCGAGCGAGCGCGATGGGTTTGCCGGCCTCGCGCTGGATGAGTTCCGCGAATTCCTCGTGCCGACCTTCAAGCGAGTCAGCGGCTTCGAGCAGCAGTTGGGATCTTCGGGAAGAAGGCGCGTGCTTCCAGCGTTGAAAAGCCGCTGAGGCTTTTTGAACGGCCTGCGCCGCCTGCGCGGGTGTGGTCCAGGGGATTTCCTGGATTCGGTCTCCGCTATAGGGATTGGAGACGACGCACGTCGCTGGCATTTTAAGAGCCTATCCCAAAACCTGTTTCGAAGCGAGGCGAGCGAGACATGAGGCGAATTCCCTTATTATTTTTAATCAAGAGCCAGAAAAATTCCAATGAACTGCTTGGGAATGGCCATGGAGGGCCAGTTTTTAGGGTCCCAAGTCAGGACGACAGCAGTTCATTGGAATTTTTCTGGCTCGACTAGATGTGGATCGCGCGGCGATCCACGGCGAGCGCAGCTTCTTTCACGATCTCCGAGAGCGTCGGATGCGCGTGGCAGGTGCGAGCGATGTCCTCGGCGCTGCCGCCGAATTCCATCACTGAAACCGCCTCGGGAATCATGTCGCTCGCGCGAGCGCCAACGATGTGGACGCCGAGCACTTGATCGGTCTGCGCATGGGCCAGGATTTTGACCAATCCTTCGGTCTCTTCCATGGTCTTGGCGCGGCCGTTAGCGAGAAAAGGGAAAGTGCCTGCGCGATACGGGATGTTCTGCGCTTTGAGCTCCTCTTCGGTCGCACCGACCGAGGCGAGCTCGGGCCAGGTATAGATGATGTTGGGGATGGCGGAATAATTCACGTGCCCCGCTTGGCCCGCCATGATTTCAACGGCCGCGATGCCTTCTTCTTCCGCCTTGTGCGCGAGCATGGGGCCCGCGATGACGTCGCCCACGGCGTAAATGCCTTCGATCGTGGTCTGAAAATGAGCGTCAACTTGAATTCGGCCCTGGGGATCCATTTGGATCGCGGTGCCCTGAAGGCCCAAGCCCTGCGTGTAGGGTTTGCGCCCCGTGGAGACGAGCACCTTGTCGCACTCGAGCTGGGATTTGGCTTGGGTGGCGCGATCCTCGAGTTGAACCACGACCCAGGGATTTCCCTCTTTGAGAGTGGCGCCCAGGCATTTGGTCGCCAGGCGAAACTCCAGTCCTTGCTTGACTAAGCTCTTGTGCAGCTCCGCGCCGACTTGATGGTCGACGGAGGCGAGCAGGCGATCTTGGAATTCCACGACCGTCACTTTGGCGCCCAGTCGCTTCCACACGGAGCCGAGCTCAAGCCCGATCACGCCGCCGCCGATGACGACCAAGTGCTTGGGAACTTCGGGAATGTCGAGAGCCTCCGTGGAGCTCAGGATGCGCTTGCCGTCAAACGGCAAGAAGGGGAGCGCGGTGGGCTCGCTGCCCGTGGCGATCAGGATGCGCTTCGCCGAAAGCGTGCGCGTCTCGCCTGAGTCGGAAGTCACTTGAACTTGATGCGCGCCGCCTGAGCCAGGCACGATTTTTCCGCGGCCGATGACGGATTCGACTTTATTTTTCTTGAAGAGTCCCGCGATCCCGCCCGTGAATTGCTTCACGATCCCGTCCTTGCGCTTGAGCAGAGCGGCCAGGTCGAGTTTGATGTCGGAGGCGATGATGCCGTGCTTTTCGAATTTGGTTTTCGCGGTGACGTAGTGCTCACTCGATTCGAGAAGCGCTTTGGAGGGAATGCAGCCCACGTTGAGGCAGGTGCCTCCCAGGGCCTTTCGCATTTCGACGCAGGCGGTTTTCATTCCGAGCTGAGCCGCGCGGATCGCCGCGACGTAGCCGGCCGGACCACCTCCGATGACGACCAGATCAAATGAATCGGCCATCTTAGAGCTCCATTCCCAGCTTCGAAGGCGTTTCGAGCGCTTCTTTGATCGCGATGAGGAAGGTGACCGCGCCTTTTCCATCGATGAGTCGGTGGTCATACGAGAGCGCCAGATACATCATCGGGCGGATCTCGACCTTGCCGTTCACCGCGATCGGTCGCTCCTGAATTTTGTGCATGCCCAAGATTCCGCTCTGCGGAGGATTCAAGATGGGAGTGGAGAGCAGCGATCCGTACACGCCGCCGTTTGAGATCGTGAACGTCCCGCCCGTGAGCTCATCGATGGAGAGCTTCCCGTCGCGCGCTTTGACAGCGAGTTCCGCGAGCTTCTTCTCCAGATCCGGCACGCTCATGCGATCCGCTCCGCGGATCACGGGCACGACGAGCCCGCGCTCCGAGCCCACCGCGATGCCGATATCGTAGAAGTCACGGTAGATCACGTCGCGCCCATCGATCGAAGCGTTGACTTCGGGGATCGCTTTGAGCGCCGCGAGCGATGCGCGCGTGAAGAATGACATGTAACTGAGCGGCACGCCGTGCTTGGCTTTGAAGGAATCTTTGTGCTGATTGCGAAGCTGCATCACCGCGCTCAGATCCACTTCGTTGAACGTCGTGAGGATGGCGGCCGTGTGCTGCGCTTGAACGAGGCGCTCCGCGATGCGCGCGCGGAGCGTGGTCATGGGAACGCGGCGCTCACCGGGCTTGAGCGTCCGTGGAGCAGCGGTCGGAGCTGCGCTTGGAGCAGGAGTAGAGGCGGGTCGCGCGGTGGCTTGCGGCTGCAGCAGATCGCCTTTGGTGAGGCGTCCGCCTTTGCCGGTGCCTGGGGCAGAGGTGTCCGCACCGGTCTCAGCGGCGAGTTTTCGCACAGCGGGGCTGAGGGGCGCAGCGCTCGCCGAGGCGGCAGGAGCAGGGGCGGCTTTCGGCGATTGAGGCGCTGCCGCAGGGGCGTCGGCTGCGACGGTCGCTTTGCCGGCGTCATCGATCGTGCCGATCACTTCGCCGATTGGGATCCGCTCGCCCGGGCCTTTGAGGATCGTGAGAACGCCGCTCGACTCCGCGACGATTTCGACGGTGGCTTTGTCCGATTCGATCTCGAGCAGCAGATCCCCCGTTTTGACCGCCTGGCCGCTTTGCTTGGACCATTTCAGGATGCTGACTTCAGTGATGGATTCTCCGACGCTCGGTGCGACCACGGAATGTTTCATGATGAGGCTCCTTCAAACGCTTTCTCGATCAGAGCGCGTTGTTCTTTTTCGTGAACTTTGTGCGAACCCACGGCAGGCGCCGCGCCGACTTCGCGCCCGACGTAGTGGATGGGGCGTCCACCCGCTTTTTTAGCGAAATTCCCCAAACCCCCGCTCCAGAGATTGAAGACATAGCTCCAAGCGCCCATATTGCGGGGCTCTTCCTGCGCCCAAACGATGGAGCTCGCTGAGGAATAGCGCTCGAGAATCTGAGCGAGTTTGGCCTCGGGCCAGGGGTACAATTGCTCCACGCGGATGAGGGCCACGGATTTCGCGAGCTCGGGTTTCGCTTGCCGTTCCGCAAGCAGATCGTAATAAACTTTGCCGCTGCAGAGCACGACGCGTTTGATCGCTTTCGCGGCGGCAGCCGCGGCCATCGCCGCATCATCGAGCACCTCCTGAAAAGGCGCATCACTGAACTCTTGGATCGTCGAAACCGCCTGGGGATGGCGGAGCAAGCTCTTGGGCGTCATGACGATGAGGGGTTTGCGGAAGTCGCGTTTGAGCTGCCTGCGGAGCGCGTGAAAATACTGCGCGGGCGTCGTGAAGTTGCAGACGATGAGGTTCCACCGCCCGCAGAGCTGAAGAAACCGCTCGAGCCTGGCGCTCGAATGCTCGGGGCCCTGACCTTCAAACGCATGGGGCAGCAGCATCACGAGCCCGCTCATGCGCTGCCACTTGGACTCGGACGAAGAGATGAACTGATCGATGATGACCTGAGCGCCGTTCACGAAGTCGCCGAACTGCGCCTCCCACATCACGAGCGTTTTAGGGTCGGCAAGCGTGTAGCCGTATTCAAAGCCCAGCACGCCGGTCTCCGAGAGGTGGCTGTTGTAAGCTTCATAAGTTGCTTGCCCATTGGCTAAAAGATTGAGGGGTGAATAAGCCTTGCCCGTTTCAAAGTCATTGAGCACCGAATGCCGGTGCGTGAACGTTCCACGCTGGACGTCTTGGCCCGAGAGTCGCACGGGATAGCCTTCTTGGACGAGGGTTGCGAACGCGAGCGCCTCGCCGTTGCCCCAGTCGATTCCCTGCCCCTCGTGCACAGCTTTGAGTCGAGCCTCGAAGAAGCGCGCGAGTTTTGAATGCAGGTTGAAGTCTTTGGGAATGGCGTTGATCTTCTCCGCGATCTCGCGAAGCTTCGCGGCCGGGACCTGGGTGGGAGCCGCCGCGAAGTGATCCGCCTCGACCGGGCGCTTGAAGCCCTTCCACGCGCCTTCAAAAACCGAAACCTCGGGGTGCGGCGCCTGCTCTTTCGCTTGCACTTGCGCCTGAGTCAGCGTGGCGTTGCGCTCATCCAGGAATTTTTGCGCGAGCGCGGCGTCGCCAAACCGCGCTGCATAAACTTCGCGCGGGGTGGGGTGAGCCTTGATCTTTTTGTACATGAGCGGCTGGGTGAACGAAGGCTCATCACCTTCGTTGTGCCCATGCCGCCGGTAGCAGACGAGGTCGATGAACGCGTCCTTGCCGAACTTCTGGCGATACTCGATGCAGAGCCGCGTGATCGCCCAGAGCATCTCGGGGTCATCGCCGTTGACGTGGAAGATCGGGCACTCGAGCATCATCGCGAGATCGGTGGAGTAAGTCGTGGAGCGCGCGTCATGCGGGGACGTGGTGAATCCCACTTGGTTGTTGATGACGATGTGGAGCGTGCCGCCGACGCCGTAGCCCTCGAGCTGAGCGAGGTTGAGCGTCTCGTAGCACACGCCTTGGCCCGCGAACGCCGCGTCCCCGTGCATGAGGATCGGGATCACGCTCTTGCGCCGCCGTTCGATCGAAGCGTCTTTGAGCACGGGCAGGCGGGTCTGCTTGGCGCGCACGATCCCTTCGACCACGGGGTTCACGAATTCCAAATGGCTCGGATTATTGGCGAGCGAGAGGTGCACTTTTTTGCCAAGTCGAGTCGTCACATCGGCCGAGTAGCCCATGTGATACTTGACGTCGCCTTCGCTGATCTCGGTGTTGGTTTTGTAAGTACCTTCGAATTCGGTAAAAATATATTCCGGCTTTTTTCCAAAAGTATTAGTCAGCACGTTGAGGCGTCCGCGATGGGCCATGCCCATGACGAACTCGCACGCGCCGAGCTCCGCGCCGACTTCGATCGCGCAATCAAGCGAAGGGATGAGCGCTTCGGCGCCTTCGATCGAGAAGCGTTTTTGCGCGACGTAGCGCGTGTGCAGGAATCGTTCGAAGGATTCGCTGTCGGTCAGCCGTTTGAGAATATGTTCGCGCGTGGGCTGATCGAGGCCGGGGCGGTTGCGCGAGGGTTCCATCTTGGCTTGAAGCCAGGCGCGCTCCTCGGGGTTGGGGAGGTGTGCGTATTCGACGCCGACCGTGGAGCAGTAGATCTCTTTGAGCTGGACGAGGATGTCTTTGAGCTTCGAAGGTCCCATGCCGATGAGCTTGCCCGCGGCGAAGGTCTTTTCGAGGTCAGCGGGGGTGAGCTTGAAGCGCGGGAGGTCGAGCAGCGCGTGAGAGGCGGGCGGAGGATTGAGCGGATCGATGTTGGCGAGCAGGTGACCGAGCTCGCGGTAAGCGGTGATGAGCTCAGCGACGTTGTACTCGGCGCCCAGATCGCTGGGAGGCTGCGCCTGAGGGGCAGTTGTGCTCCCTTCGGGCGAGAGCTCCGCTCCAAGCCCCAATCCATCAAAGAAGTAGCGCCACGAAGCATCGACCGAATCAGGGTCTTTGGAATACCTTTCGAACAGCGCGTCAATATAGTCTGCGTTTTGGCTTTTGAGATAGGTGAGGCTTTCCATGGAAGTTCTTAATTTTTAAGCCGTTTGGGGGGCGGCAGTCAAGGGAGATTCAGTTTTTTCATTAGTTGACATAAATAGTTAGTTAATGTATTTAATCCTTCGGCAGGTGTGGGTCATGATGAGAAAAAATTGGATTTTTATCTTTTTGATCTTTGCCCTTGGGAAAGTAACTCAAGCGGATTCGTGCAAGATTTGGAAGAAGCCATCTCCCTTGATTTATCGAGCTTCGGTTTTTCAAAGCGATTGTTGGGAGATCAGATCCAATGAAGAGACCGCGACTCGTCTCTTGCTCGAAGAGTGCGTCAAGCGCGCGGCGATTTATGGGCAATCCGGTTCTTGGCGAGTGGAGCATTCGAATTGGGACTGGAGCGGAGCATTCGAGAAATCGTTTTCAGTGACTACGACGATCACGAGCAAGGCCGAAGACAATCGACAGTTCGCTGACCGGGGGAATTCAACTCCATCAAACGGCACATGCTGGAATCGTCGCACGAATTCGAGCGAGTGGACCGCGGGAAGCGCGGCCTGCATCCAGGCTTTAAAAATAGATTTGCAAGAGCAGCTGAACCTCGCCTTTGAGGACGAGGAAAAAACAGCGAACCCCTATGCCCGGGAAGTGCTCGTTTATGAGCCGCGGTTCGGGGGCGTTTATCAATCGCGGGCCGAGACGGTGGAGATCCGCTTGGAGGCGAAGATCGCGAGCCCGATTCGGGCGGGGGACAGAGTGTTTGCCGGCAGTGGGACGGAGTCCTTTCGTCGCTAAGGGCTTCAGCTAATTTTGCCCGTAATTATTCGCTAGTTTTATTTTTTATATTAAAGTATGAGCGTTGAAATTATTCAATTGGAGAAGTTTCTTGCGTCTTAAGAAGTGGGTCTGGATTCTATGTGCACTTTTGATCTTTTCTCAAAAGCCTGCGAATGCGTATACATTCTGGCCGAACGAATATCGGGATATCAAAGAAGTTATTACGACAATTTTAAGGAAGTATCCACCTGAGAATTTTTTTTACGTGGGCATTGGGAGAAGCCCCATCTCGATCATGGCCGCCGTGGAGGCCCTTGAGGTTCCTCATCGAAAATTCCCGCTGAGCAAGATGACCTATATGTATTCTTATGCAGAAAAGCGAACCCCAGAAGTTCTCAGGCAGTTCCACAGCTACTTGTCCATGAATCTCCCCTCTGTTGAGCAGCTTCAAGGGCGTCAGATTCTCATAGTCGATCAGGTTGGCAATGGGTATGCGCTTGTGAACATGATGCGGGAATTTCAAGATTTTTACGATACCTTGGGGGCGAAAGCGCGAGTTTCTTGTTTTGGAATGATCAAGTGGCGTTTACCTCAGGCCCCCCCTGATTCAAGAATTGAAATCATGGAAGTTGGAGCGACATTGGGCTTAAAAATGCGCTCAGCTTATTATAATTCCGTAGCTCCATATGGTTCACTGCCTTGGTATAAAATTAATGAAGTAACTGCGCAAAACGCGCAATCGCAAAAAAACATCTTTTTATACACCGACTTTGTATCTACCCTCAGAAGTCGCTTTGCCCGCGACGCCCAGTGGCAGCCCCTCACTCTCCCCGCAGCGCCTCCCCAAGTACCCGCCCCTCAGATCCGCTCGGAGGCACAAGCCCCAGCACGAATGAGAGCGTGGGGGCGATGTCGACGACTTCTGCTTTCTCCGTTCTCGGCGAAGCGCTCTTCTTGAACGGCGCGCCCACGAACGCGATGGGCACGGTGCTATCGTAACTGTAGGCGGTGAAGTGCGTCGTCGAAGGGGGGCCACCGGGCTGGATCGCAGGGCGCGTGATCAAGATCAGGTTCCCGCTCCGATCATCGAGATAGGTCTTGAGGATCTTGCGCTCGAACATCGCAGGCGGAAGCAGTCGCTTTTGATAATCCGATCGCGTGAATGCATGGGACACGCCTTCAAAAGCCGAAGCGACTTCTTTGGCGGCGCGCTCGATCGTTTCACGCTCGCGCGCATGCTCCTGCATTGCCCGGGGATCGAAGTAAAAATTATAATCCGTGTAAAATGAAACCCATTTTCCCGAGGGCGCTTTTCCGAACTCTCGGTTCAAACGCTGGTCGATCGCGGACGCGATCTCCTGCTCAAGCAATCGGCCCGACGGCACTCGATTCTTCGCCAGCTCCTCCGGGATTGGCGGAATGCCATGGTCGCTCGTGAAGACGAACCAGACGTCCTTGAGGCCGCCAGGGATTTTCTTTCGAACCGCATTGATGAGCTTTGAAGTGGCTCGGTCATCTTGGATCGTCATCTCTTCGATTTCAGGACTATAAGGCCCGTACTGATGCCCGACGTAATCATGCGAGGAGAAGCTCACCGAGAGCAGGTCGGGCGCGTCGCTGTTCGCGCGTTGACCGAGCTTCAGCTCTTCGAGTGCCCGGATCGCCGCGTCCGCCGTGAGCTCAAGCCCCGCTGGGCTCGCGAGCGCTTCGTATTTTCCCCAAGTCGAGGCGTGCGTGAACTGCGGAGTTTTCCATTCCGCTGGTTTGCCCAAGCGGGGAGCGAGTGAAGCGTTTAGTGCCGCAACCCATCCGGGTAGGCCGCCTTGTGAGATGTAAAATCGGCTCGTGATCCAGCGCAGGCTCCCGCTATCGAACCAAAGCGCGAGATCCGCGCGATGCCCCCCCATGAGGATCGCCGATCGGTCCTTGAGCGCGATCGAAACGACGCGTGTCTGAGGATAAGCGTTCTTCAGCTCGTCTCCCAACGTGGTGACGCGGAGATTGCGGGGAGAAGCGCCCATCGCGGGAGTTTTTTCGAGACCCACCAGCAACGCGCTCGGATCCTCCACGCAATAAACTCTCTTGGAAGCCTTGCGATCAAACCAATCGTTGAGCGGGATCCCGTGCTGGTAGGGGTAAGCGCCCGTCAGAATGGTCGCATGCCCCGGCCCGGTCATGCACTGAAGCAAGTCGTATTGGCCTTGCGGAAAATACGCACCTTGGGTGGTGAGGTAAAGCAGCCCCCCGGCTTCGCCATTTTTTTGGAGCGCCGGCAAAAGTTTTTTCTCGAAGCGGGAAATGTAATCCGGCCGAAATTGATCGATGACGAGGGTGACGATCAGTTTGGGTCGAGGCGCCGCCTGCGCCGAAGTGGAAATCACGAACGCCGTCAATGCCATGACCACCCAGCGAAAAATCTTCATCTCCATCTCCATTTCAGCTAAGATAAAAACGCTTGGCTTTCAAAAACCAAACCCATGGCGGCGCGTAGAGCGTGGCCCGCAATGACAAGGAGATAACCGAACATGAGACTAAATAAAATTATCGTTTTGTTAGGATTGATCGGGATCGGCGGAAGCGCGCAAGCGGCGTCGCTGGGAGTATTGGGCGGAGTGGGCCTCTCCAAATTTTCGGAGAATACCTCCACGAAGTACAAAGCGAAACTCGGCTTTGGGGGAGGCGCCTACGTCGGGGTGATGCTCCATCCGATGTTTGAGATTGATTTCGGCGCTCTCTACATGCAGCGCAAGTTCCAATACGACGCGACGAACGGGACAGTGGTCAACAAGTTCAACTCCCTACAATTCCCGGTGATCGCGCGCTTGAATTTCATGAACATGCTCTCCATCGGAGCTGGCGGCTATTATGCCATGGCCATGGGGGATATCGGCGTGGAGGCGACCCCCACAGGCGGTGGAACGACCACCTCGACGACGATGACTTACGCCAACTCCGGCTATGCGAAAAGCGATTATGGGCTCGTGGGCAGCGTCGCGCTTTATTTCCCCGTGGGGCCGATGACGCGATTCATTCTCGATGGCCGCTATCTTTTGGGGCTCAAGGATGTCAATAAAAACCCCGCTGTCACGGACAAATGGCGTGACCTCCAGGTCCTCGCCGGCCTCGCTTTCGGAATGTGAAGTTAATCAGCTGGAATGTCAACGGCATCCGGGCGGCTGCGCGCCAGGGCGCGCTCGATTGGCTGAGAAAAGAAAACTCGGATTTCTTCTGCCTTCAGGAAGTGAAAGCTTTTCCTGAGCAGCTTGAGTTCGATCTCCGTCAACCGCCCGGATACCACTGCTTTTGGAATAGCGCCGAAAAACCCGGCTACAGCGGTGTGGCCACTTTCTCGAAAAAAGAACCTTTGAGCGTCCGCAAGGGTCTCGGCGATCCCTCCATCGACTGCGAGGGGAGGGTGATTGAGCTCGAGTTTAAGGACTTCATCCTCATCAACGCGTATTTTCCCAATAGCCAGCGCGATCACGCGCGGCTCGATTACAAGCTTCGCTTCTGCGAACTCATGCACCGCCGCTGCAAGGAATTGCGGGAGAAGGGCAAACACGTCGTGCTCTGCGGGGACTTCAACATCGCCCATCGTGCGATCGATTTGCGCAATCCCAAGGCCAACGAGAACAACGCGGGCTATCTGCCCAGCGAGCGCGCGTGGATGGATCAATTCACCCAGGATGGATACGTCGATGCGTTCCGTAAATTCAACGGTCAGCCCGGCCATTACACCTGGTGGAGCTATCGCCCCGGCGTGAGGGACAAGAACATCGGATGGCGGCTCGATTATTTCGTGGTGAACCCAGAATCAGTCGATCGGCTGCAGAACATGCAACATCGGACCGAAATTAAAGGCTCGGACCACTGCCCGGTTATGCTTGAATTATGGGATTAGGGTCGAGAAAGGCTCGCTATTGGGGCCGTTTTTTTTCGCTTAGAAACTTCCTGTATGCGTGGATATCCGGCATGAGCTCAAATGAGACGAGAGCTGTAAATGACTCATCCTCAATATTAAAGAGAGATTTAGGGTCACTGAGTTGACGATGCATCTTAGTTGACCAAACTTGCACTGGGTAGCTCAATGCGCCCAAGGATCGTTTTATTTTTTCATGAGCTCTCTGAACCAACTCGTGCGAGGGAAGAGGGACGTATTCGTTGGAGCCGTAACTATCTTTCACATGCTTGATGGCCGCTATTTTTGGGACTGCGAGCGTAATATGCAGGCCTGGATCAACATCTTCGATAATATTATTTTCGCGTTTAAAGTGGTTGTAGGATTTGGATTGCACTTGGACGACTTGCACATAGATCTGATCCGGGTCGAAGCCCGGCATCAATTTGTTGAAATAATCCGGATTTTTTAAGTATTCAGACTTAATTTCATTTTTGAATTCCAAAATTTCTTGGGCGATCTTTAGGTAAAGATCGGACTTGATGAATTCCTGCTCCCAGTAAAGATAGAGCTCAGAATCCCCTCCGGTCGCTTTTGCTTCGATTTTATTGACGGAGGATGGACGCGCGGATGAGCGGAGCGTTGAGCCGCCTTCTTGTTGAGACGGTGCGCTTGCGGGCGCAGCATTAATGGGTGCAACTCCGTTTGAATCTGTGCGCACTCTTCTTAGGCGGGTATTCTTGTCAGAGGGTTGTGTTTCATCTATTTTTTGAATGGGAATTCTATCGTTTGACATTCGTAAGAGCGCTTTTTCGATTCCCGGCAAATGGAGGGCGCCCACGATCAAGGTGAGACCCCGATGCGCTTGAATCGCTCTGCAATAAAGCTGGGCGGTGTTTTTTACGAAAAATAAATCCCGGTAAGTGATTGAAATTTTATTGATGAACTCGCCTTCCACAGCGGGATTGGTGGGATCTTTAAGCAGGTTTTTTGCAGGAGTCAGATCGGGCACTTGCTTCAATCTCTTATAATTAGTTTCTGCGAGTCCCAGCCTTTCTTCAAGGGTCTTGCGAAAAGCGTTCATGAAAGGGGCAAAGCCAATTCGTGTAATTTCAAATTGATATTTTTCCCGTGTTTCATCAAAATTTTCTGAAGTTCGGCTTAAAGCTACGAATCGATCAAAAAGCTGAACCACTTCCGGGTTCAAATAGGGATTAGAGGCTTTTACATTCTCCCATGCTTCATGAAGGTAGCGATCCCTGAGCCAAAGACTGATTGATGCGAGCGTGAGTTCTTGGACCGCACTCAAATTCCTAGTATTTAATTTTTGGTGGAGAGTGGCATACAGATCAGGCGCAACGCCTATGCCCGCCGCAAATTCATCTTCAATCCCAAAAACGGGCAATTGATTGACATTGAAAGAGGAGGAGGAGGAAATTTTTGGCCGAGCCTCCGCTGGCAGGTTGTTGATGTCTTGCCAAAGTCTTTTTTGGTCACTGGGGTTGTTGGCGAAGTAATATTCAAATCCTATGAATTGGCGGCCTTGCAAAGCCTCTTCGATGAGCGTCTTTCTACGCTTGTATTGAGCCATGAGATCGTCTTCCGATCTGCCGGTGGATTCATGCCGTTCTCCGATCAAAGTCAGCAGGGGAAGCACAGAAGAATCTAAATTACAGGGGAGGGCGTCTGTCTGCGCTCTCAGTTCAGAAAACGAACCAATCACCATCGATAAAGATAAAATGGGGATGATTTTTTTGATATTTGAAGGAAAAATCGTCATAAAAACCCTCTTGCGCCAATGAGAAATTTATATCTTCTCTTTAAGGGGTAGTTCAATTTTTAAGCCAAAAAAAATAGCGTCATCGACCTGAATCTATTTGATGTTTTTTGAAAGAGCCCAAGAGCAGCTGCCTAGAAAATAGACAGTTGCTTTATTATCCATGGGCGAGTGATTCAATTTTCTTGGTCGGGCGTGCGGTTACTCCGCAATTCGGATCGTCATGAAGCCGCGGTACTGATTCGTACCCTGATCCAGCGTGTGCATACCGGCCAAAAGCGTTTTGACCGCGACCCAGTAAGGCTCGTACCATTTGCGATCCACGTCCATGATGAGCACGCGCTTGCGGATCGCATCATAAGCTCCGATCAATGAAACGTGGCCGGTCGCGATGGCCTCGGGATCGCCGGTGAGCACTCCTTGCGCGAAGTTGGCCAAAATAAAATCATCTGAAGATCGCTCGTTCGAGGCGAGCGCGCGAAGAAGTTTTCGCAAAGTGGCGGCGTTCTCGTCATCCGCGTGCGTGGCTTCGACGCTCGCTTTGGGGAAACCGTTGGAGCGTAGCACCGCCTGCAAAACTTGAGAAGCTCGATCCAAGCTTAAGCAATTGCCGGTTACGGTGGCATCCTTCCAATCCTGCTCATTCGAAGTTTCAACTAGGGCGCGCTGTTGAGCGAGCTCCTGGTCGCTTTTCAGTTCGCCGCGTGATCTCCAGGCATTGATGATCATCGAATAGCTGGCGGCCTGGCAGGCATGTTCCTCTTGGGGGACATAGTAGGGCGCTAGCGCCCAGAAGTCAGCGGCCGCATGCGCGCGAAAATAGCGATGATCCCGGCTCAGCGGGATCGTCGTCGGTGCGTACTTTGGGACCGTGGAGGGAGTCGTGGCACCAGTCGCTTGAGGCGCTCCCGACTGTGGAGCGGATGTGCTTTTCTGCGGCGTCGCGCAGGAAAAAAGAATCGATGAGGCGAAAAGAGCGAGAACGAGCGGAATCGATCTAAAATGACGCATAGGAGCGCTTTATTGCACCCTTTTTAAATTGAGGCAACTGCACGCGATGATCGACCGCCCAAGAACGGGTGACGGCCTATTTGTCGATGATGCCTTTCATCGTTTCCCCATCTTTTTTATATTTATATTTAATGGATTTAACTGCAAGGTCTTTGTATTCTCTATTTAATTTGGAGTTGCGGACGGCGGGAAATGACCACGTCCTTCCCAACTGCTCCCTTGCGTGAACATTGCAATCAGCGAAGTCCTTGGCGCGGAAAGCGAAATCCCTGAAGCCGACTGACAATGGCTTTGACTTGGATTGAGGGCCGCTGATCCGAGGACTGCTGCTGAACTCCTCGATGGAGCAACTCTCGACAGGATTCAGTGATCGAGCATCGATGCGGCCATTGATTTGCTCTTTAACGTCTGAGTATCGATAAGCGATGAGAGTGACGGGAAAAGACTTCGGATAACCCTCAATGGAAAAACCAGTGGCCGTGGGAAATTCCCAGTTTTCCCCGAGACGGGCCTTTACGTGCTCGCGGCATTCGTCGAATGTTTTCGTTTTAATTGGGGTTGTGGATTGTATTTTTGGAGAACGGTCAGCCCGGGCCTGACTGTGCTGGGGTTGGAGCCGGTCATGGGTGTCAAACAGCTCAATCTTACAGGTCCCTGCAAAAGCAGGCGCTGAGAAAAACCCAATTGCGCCGGCAACGATAAAATGAAGCGATTGGCTGCGAGCGAACATTTTCATGACAGACTCCTTGCGCTCTGGGGCTACCCGGTCGTGACAGGGTTGTCAATCGGAGGGTGAGCAGGAATTGAGCCCTGCTTCAAGGAAGGCTAGAGTGCGCCTAAGACCGTCCCAATCCCCGCGCCCGGATGCATCGCTCCACCTCTTGCTTCTGAATCTTGAGATTTTTGAGGGCTTTTGGGGGAAGAGCCGGGTTTTTGCCCGCATATTGACTCAGTCGATTCAAAGAAGCCTGCTCGCAGAGCGCTGGGGCCACCCACTGGGTGAATCTTGAGGCGAACTCCACGACGTCCGTGCCGCTCCTTCGTGCGATCAGTTCAAGGGTCTCGTAGAAAAGGTCGGCCGTCTGCGCGGTGAGCTCTTCTTGGCCGATGAGCTGATAAGACCTCATCCCGCTTTTGAGCTTGGAGAGTACTCCCGTGCCTTCCGTCGCGAACAGGCGAAACGCGTTCATCCAGCGCCGTTTATTCTCAATTGAGGGAAAAGCGGCCTCGGCCGATGCCGCAGAGGTTTGCCCCATCTCGGTGGCGTCTTTCTTCAGCTCTTCGGCGACCCAGGCGAGCGCCTGTGGGTGACCGGCGCGGCTGAGCGAATGCAGCAGCTCCCAGCGCCGCTCCTGATCAAAAACCACGCCTGAGATGCGTTTTTTGCCCTGATAAATCGCGGCCAGTTCCTCCACTCCGCTCGGGGAGCGCGCGGCCGATGCCCAGCCGAGGTAAGCGACCAGCTGCAGATCCGATCCCACCGGGGAGGCTTGAAGCTTTTTGCGCAAGGCTTGCTCCCAAGCGCTCCACGCCGCTTCGCGGAGGGAGGGGTCGAGCGCTTTAAATAAAGAATCTTTAACCGCAAGCGGCGAGTGAACGTCTTTGAGGATTTGGCCGAGCATCACCGAATCCGTCTCGGGCCCAATGAGCCGGGTCGCGAGCTCCAAAAGCTCGGAAGCCCTCCCCATCCCATCGGTGACGCGCTCCTTGAGCAGGTGCCAGGTCATGAGGCGCATCAGGGGGTCTGAGAAGGCTGCGGGTCCCGAGGCCGGGCCCGCTCCTTCGCGCGAAGGCTGAGTGAGCGCGCTCAAGCTCTGGGGATCGAGCTGAATTTTCACGTAATCTTGGTCGTCGTGGTTGGGGAACACGAAATCCGGGCAAGGCTTGCCGATCGCCTCGGTCACTTGGGTTTCCGGGCCCGCGTACTCTGTTTTGAAGTTCGCGCTGAGCTTGAGCTTGGTTTTGCGGGCGTCGAGCCATTGATAGAGCGCGATTTCGGTCTGATGCTGCCTCAGCTCGCCTTCGGATTGAAGCAGCGTGAATTGGGAGATCTTGGAGCGGCGGGAACGCTCATCCACGGTGCACGCCCATTGAGCGCGCACCGTGTTGACGCCGGTGCTCAGGAGCCATTGCTTCTGCCAAGCCGCGAGATTTTTCCCGGAAGCTTCGCCGAGCACTCTCATGAAGTCTTGCAAACTCGTGTTGCGGAACGCGTACTTCTGAAAGTACCGCTGCAACCCCTCCCTGAAGTCATCCTCTCCCAGATAGGCGCGCAGCTGCTTGAGCACTGAGGCGCCCTTGCCGTAGGTGATGCCGTCGAAATTCGCGAATGCCTGATCCGTGTCGGATACGGGGACTTCGATCGGGTGCGTGGTCGTGAGCTGGTCTTCCCAGTAGGCCCAGCGCTTCGAGCCCACGAAAAAATCCTCCCACGCGCCGGGTTGCTCCAGCGCATTTTTGGAGGCGATCGCCGCCAGGAACGTCGCGAAGCTCTCGTTCAGCCAAAGCCCGTTCCACCATCGCATCGTGACCAGGTCCCCAAACCACATATGGGCCATCTCATGGAGGATGACCTCGGCCCGATGGCGCACTTGCTCTCGCGTGGGCTTGGAGCGATCCACGAAGGTTTCCGAGAAAGTCACCGCGGCGGCGTTCTCCATCGCGCCTGCATTGAACTCGGGGACGATGATCTGGTCGTACTTGGCGTAGGGGTAGGGGAAGCCGAACTCCGTCCCGTAGAATTCCAAGCCTTTTCTGGCGACTTGGAACCAATCCTCGGGGTTGATGTATTGGGCGATGGATTTTCTCGCGAAAAGGCGCATGGGAATTCCCTGCGCGGTCGTTTTCCACAAAGCATATTGACCCGCGTGCATCGCGAAGACGTAAGTGCTCAGCACCGGTGAGGGGGGGAATGCCCAGCTCAAACGCCCATCCACGCGGGAGACTTCGCGCTCCAAAGTGTTGGAGACCACCTGCCAGCCTTCGGGAGTTTCGACCGTGACTTCGAAGGAAGCCTTGAGATCCGGCTGATCAAAGCAGGGGAACACGCGCCTCGCGTCGTCGGGCTCAAGATCAGTGTAGAAATAAACTCGCCCATCCACCGGGTCTTTGAAGCGGTGAAGCCCGTGCCCGTCTTGGCTATAAGGATGGGTGTAGGCGATTTCGATCCGGTTGCTGCCGACGCTGAGCTCGCTCAACTTCAGATAAATCTTGCTGCCGTCGTATCGCTGATCGTCCCCGGCGAGATCCTCTTGGATCTTGCCGTTGATCGAGAGCCGCGAGATTTTTCCGCCCGAGAAATCGAGGAAGAGGCGCGAGCCGTGATCCTTGGCCCTCGACTTGAGTTCAAACCGCACGACGATCCGTCCTTCAAAGACTGAGTCCTGGGAATCAAGCCCAAACCAGAGATTGTAGGAAACGCCTGAGATTTGGCGGCTCCGATTCCAGGCTTGCTCACGAGTGAGGGGGCTGCTTTGGGGGGAGGGAAAAGGGACAGCCGCAGAAGCGCTTTGAGAGCCGGGCGAAGCCTCGGGTTTTTTCGCGGGGGAAGAAGAGCAGCCTGCCCCCAAAAGCCAAGCAGCGAGAAGGGCGGCGTTGATCCGATGCGTTTTTTTCAGGGTCATGAAGCGGCTCCAGCAGCGGGTAAGGGAAGTTGTTCAGCGTGAATGCCCACTTGGCGTAAGAGTTCGAGGGAGTCTTTGATTCGGTATTCCTGGGCGTAATAAACGGCTTTGACGTTGCCCAGATTGATCAGTCGTTTGGCGCAAGCCACGCAAGGCAGATGGGTGACGAAGACGTATTTTTCGATGGAGCGGGGGGAGTCGCAATTGATCACCGCGTTTTCTTCCGAGTGCAGGCACCCGCAGTTGCCGGGCTCCTCGCGATCGCAGGTGTTTTTAAGGCCCGAGGCGTTCCCGTTGTAACCCACCGCGAGCACCTTCCTAAAGTCCGTGCTCGTGATGACGGTTCCTACTTGAAGCCGCGCGCAGGTGGAGCGCTCAGCGAGAATTTGGGCGAGTTTTAAGTAGATGGTCTCAAAATCAGGTCGGCTTCTCATAGGGAGCGAGTGTGACATGGGAGAGATAAAAGCTCAATTCGCGGATCGACTCGCGGATGTCGTCGGTCGCGCGATGGGCGTTCTTCTTTTGAAACTGGAGCCCGTATTTCTCCCGAAAGATCTCTTTAAAGGAGCTGACATCGATCAGCCGGTAATGCAGTCGCTTGGTGAATTCAGTCAGATAGCGGTCAATGAAGCGGCGATCGTTGCCCACCGAGTTGCCCACGAGAACAATGCGGTCATTCGGGCCGTAATAACGGCTGACCAGCTCCAAAAGCTCTTTCTCGACCTGGGGAAGGGGCGTGCCCATCGAAACCGCGGCCGTAAGCCCGCTATCGCCATGGGTTTTTTTGCACCAATCGTTCATGGAAGCCAAGACCTCGGGGGGCTGGAAGACCACTCGATGGAAGGTTTCGAGGGCGTTGAAATTCACATCCGTGAGAATCACCGCGACTTCCAAGATGCGATCACTCGCGTCATCCAGGCCGGTCATTTCCAAATCAATCCAAAATAAGGGCTTTGCCATGGGTGGAGCGCTAGGATAGAGGGGTTGGCGATCGATTTTCAAGAAAAATCACTTGATTGAAACCGTCATTTTTTGTTATCCGTACCCCTTTCAAAAGGAGAGAGGTTCTTACTATGTCTACGCGCGTTGATGTCCATAAAATCAGAAACATCGGGATTTCCGCCCACATCGACTCGGGTAAGACCACGTTGTCTGAACGCATCCTTTTCTATACGAAAAGAATTCACAAGATCGAGGAAGTCAAAGGCAAGTCCGGAGTCGGCGCCACCATGGATTTCATGGACCTCGAGCGCGAGAAGGGTATCACCATTCAATCCGCCGCGACCTATTGCGAGTGGAAAGGCTTCAACATCAACCTGATCGACACGCCCGGGCACGTGGACTTCACCATCGAGGTGGAGCGCTCGCTACGCGTGCTGGACGGCGCAGTGCTCGTGCTGTGCTCGGTGGCCGGCGTGCAATCGCAGTCGATCACCGTCGATCGCCAGATGAAGCGCTACAAAGTGCCCCGCATCTGCTTTATCAACAAGATGGACCGCGCGGGCGCCAATCCGTTCCGCGGCGTCAAGATGCTGCGAGAGAAGCTCAACCACAACGCGCACCTGATCACTTATCCGATCGGCGCCGAAGATCAATTCAAGGGAATGGTCGACCTCGTCACGATGAAAGCCTTCTACTTCGACGGCGACAACGGCGAGAAGATCCGCGAAGAAGCGATCCCTGACGACATCGCAGGCGAGTGCAAGAAGTACCGTGAGGAGCTGATCGCGGCCGTCGGCGAGTTCGACGAAGTCGTGGGAGAAAAGTACCTCGAAGGCAAGGACGTCACGGTGGAAGAGCTGCGCGCGGCGATCCGCAAGGCGACGCTCTCATTGAACTTCACCCCCGTCATGACGGGCTCCGCTTACAAGAACAAAGGCGTGCAGCTTTTGCTCGATGCGGTCACCTATTACCTCCCCATGCCGACTGAAGCGGAGAACATCGCGCTCGACCAAAACAACGCCGAAGCCAAGGTCGTTCTCCAGAACGATCCTTCGCTCCCGTTCGTCGCGCTCGCGTTCAAATTGGACGAAGGCCGCTATGGTCAGCTGACCTACATGCGCGTTTACCAGGGCAGCATGCGCAAGGGCGATGTGATCTTCAACAGCAATAACGACAAGAAGGTCAAAGTCCCCCGCCTCGTGCAGATGCACGCGGATGAGATGACGGATATCGAAGAAGCCCAGGCTGGCGACATCGTCGCCATGTTCGGGGTGGATTGCGCCTCGGGGGATACGTTCACCGACGGCAAGGTCAAGTACACGATGACCTCGATGTACGTCCCGAGCCCCGTGATCTCGCTCGCGATCGCGCCCAAGGACAAGAACAGCCAGAACAACTTCTCCAAGGCGCTCAATAAATTCACGAAGGAAGACCCCACCTTCCGCGTCCACCGGGACGAGGAATCCGCTCAGACCATCATCAGCGGCATGGGAGAGCTCCATCTTGAGATTTATTGCGAGCGCATCAAGCGCGAGTACGGGTGCGAAGTGGTCGTCGGCAAGCCTCAAGTAGCTTTTCGCGAGACGATCACGAAAAGGGGCGAGTACAACTACACGCATAAGAAGCAAACCGGTGGTCAGGGTCAATTCGGTCGCGTGATCGGCTACATCGAGCCGCTGCCTGCTGACGCGGAGCTCAAGTACGAATTCGTCGATGACATCGTCGGGGGTAAGATCCCGCGTGAGTTCATCCCGGCTTGCGACAAGGGCTTCCAGGAAGCGGTCCGCGAAGGAAAGCTCATCGGCTTCCCGATCGTGGGCATCCGCGTGGTGCTCACCGACGGTGCGTACCATGACGTCGACTCCTCTGAGCAGGCGTTCAAGACGGCCGCGATCATGGGCTTCCGCGAAGCTTACGAAAAAGCCGGCGCTGTGGTGCTTGAGCCGATCATGAAGCTCGAGACTTCAGCGCCCGAGGAATTCCAAGGCTCCGTCATGGGCCAGATCAACCAGCGCCGCGGCATGATCGCCAATAGCCAGACCAACGAAGGCTACGCGGTCATCGAGGCGGAAGTGCCGCTCACTGAGATGTTCGGCTACTCGACGGATCTGCGTTCCGCGACGCAGGGCAAAGGCGAATTCACGATGGAATTCCTGAAGTATTCCGCCGTGCCCCGCAACGTTCAGGAAGAAATGATCAAGAAGCATCAGGAGACCAAGGCCAAGGAGAATAAATAATGGCGTTCTTCATTACGCTCGTTCATATCCTCGCGTGCGTGCTCATCGTATTGGTGGTGCTGCTGCAATCCGGCAAGGGCGCCGAGGTCAGCGCGTCGCTGAGCGGTTCGAGCCAGACGATCTTTGGGAGCTCAGGGGGCGCCAACTTCTTCACGAAGCTGACCGGCGGCGCCGCCGCGGTTTTCATGATCACGTCGCTTGCGCTCACGAAGGCGGGAAGCCAGTCCACTCGGAGCGTGATGGAGAAAGCGGATCAAACGCCGATGAACACGGCGCCGATCGCGGCACCTGTCGCTCCTTCGACGGGAGGCGGTGCGGCTGCTCCCGCGGCTCAACCCGCAGTTCCTTCAGAATCAACCCCAAAGCCGCGCTAGCTCATTCCGTAGCGGAGCCCGCATGAGACTCTTCGCGCGTGGAAGTGAAGGGGCTCTTTTGGTAAGGCTGTTTGATTCTGCGATCGGAGATCCTTTCGCCAGCCCCTTGATTGGAGGGGCTTAAACCCAGCTTTTTGGAAGGAAGTTGAGCCGTACCCAGGAATTCCTGGGCAATCTGCTGCTCGCAAGCGGTCACTTGATTGAATTTAACGAGCTCATCGTTTTTTTTGTCATTTAAATTGGAGAGGTACTTCTTGTAAAGAAGGCGTTTGGCGAGTTGCGCGATCTTTCCGGCGTTCTCGGACGGGGAATGCAGTCTTTTGAAGTCATATTCCGATGGGTCGATGGAAAAATTCAGCCCTAAAGGGATGGTTTTTCCCGTGGATTCGAGTTGAGTGGCTCCCGTGGAGGGGTTGGTTTTTGACTCGAAAACTTGCGCGAGGATTTCCAGTTTATTCTCGTCGCCGTAAGGATCGAACTTCAAAGTGGGTTTGAGGGTTTGATTGGCGGTCAGGGACTGCTTTTTGAGCAAGCTCTGCGTCTTTTTATTGAGCTCGATCAATGACTCGTCATCGAATGAAAAGTCGTCCTTCAGAGCGCCTTGGTTCTTCTCTTGTGCATCCGATGGATTGATCGTGATTTCTCCGGAGTATGCAGCGTCTTTATCGCTGATCGTAAAAGGGATCTTCTTTTCAGAAAGATAGTACTGCTCCTTGATGCGATTGCGGCGCATGAGCTGGCGAATAATGGTTTTTTCGCCTTCAGACCCGTATTTTTCCGCCATCCCCAGAATCTCGCTGCTCACCAATTTTTCAGGAATGGAGTCGGGGTTTTTTTTGAAAAAGCTCTCAGCCAGGTGATCCACGGAAGTATAGGGCACATCCCTTTTTTCCCCATTGAGGACGGCAAACCAATGCGCCTCCTCAAAGCTGATTTTTCCATCGTGATTGAAGTCGCTTTTTTTGAGATTTTTTTCCTGGAGCGCGCTGAAAAAAGTCCGTGAATAGTCGGTCGGATCGCTTTGCTCAGTATAGCATCCCGTCGCTTGTTTGTCCGGCCTCGCCGCAAAAAAGCCGCAGGCCGTTGAGTCCGCGAATCCCCCGCCGAAACAAGTCCCGCTGATGAGGACGATTTGGCTTTTCACTTGAGAAGACAAAAACTTGAGCTCTTTGGGCGTAAAGACTTGCGTCTCCCCGGAAAGTTGGATGCCTTTTTTGCTGCCATGACCGCTCAGGACGAGCAAGGCTTTCTCAGTCTTTTGAGCCTCCAAGAGTTTATAAAATTTCCTGAGGCTCGCACGCGTCGCGCCCGCGTCGATCGCATCCAGGTTTTCATCGAAGCTCGTGACTTCGCGGCCGATGTCAATCTCGGATTGCCCGGGTTTTGACGGGGCGATGAAAAGCTTTTGAGCGCTCAGAGTATTGGCTTCCTCCGCGTCCTTGCCCCCATACAGAGTGACGATGGAGGCTTCGGGGAACCCGAACTCGGATTTCAGCGTGGTCTGCATGTAATTGAAGCTCTCACCGACGAAAAGAGGGCTTTCATATGCGGTTTTTCCCGTGCCCGCGAAAAGAACCCCCGCCGTGGTGAAATTTTTTTCCTTGAACTCGTCATCACCGTCTAAGGAGACATTTTTCAGGTTGTTATCTTTTTGCAGTGAAAGCGATTCTGAAAGGGCTAAACCAACCGTGTGGCGCAATTCGGTAGTGCTGAAAAGATATTGCCCATGCGCCCTCGGAGTGTTCTTTTCAAACATGGTCCAGAGCCGCTCGATGGGGACTGAGCCAATCTCGCTCTCGCCTTGAAAAAGCCCGATTTCCGGGACCCCCTGAAGATCGATGCCAAAACGCTTTTCAGCCTTTTTCCAATCATCATATTCGGAAACATTGACCCTTTCTATCGTGAGGGGTACGCGCTGTTTATTGATCGTGACGAAGAGCTGCTTTTCGACTCCCAGCTCCTTCATTCTTCGTTCAATCTGCTGGCAGGGGCCGCACCATGTCGCATAAAAGATTCTCAAAATGATGGGCTTTTGGGTTTTGGCGGGGGCTGCGCGGGCTCCGCTGCTTTCAAAAAAAATAAATACGCTTAGAATAGCCAAAAAAGCCGATTTAGCGCTTATTCGGGGCAAATGAGGCTGAATAAAAAAATTCTTCATATAGAACCCTGAAATTGATAATGAATCTTCGGAGTAACCGTTGTTTCACTTAAGTCGGCAATGCACCCCGCCATGATCTCTCTCCCGCATTCTTAACTCCCCGGATGGCAAACGGGCACCGGCTGCCCGAACGCGGTATCCAAGAGCGGGCAACTGCAATGGCTGAAATAGCAGTCGGGCGTTAGCCTGATCTCTTTTAAGCAGTAATCGCCATTGGGGTACAAGGCAGGGCTTATTTTCAAGGTAGCGAGGCGCCAGCTCTTGCCGCTTGCATCCGTTTCAGTGGAACCTAGCTCATGGCTGAAGCTGAGGATGACGGAGGCTTTCGTGAATGAGGCGCCCAGGGAATCAAGCGATGCAAGCCCATCGAAAGCGGTAAAGGGGTTCATTCCCAGGTATTGGATGATCCCTTGAGGAACTTTCACCGTGAAAACTTGCTGCCCATGGTAGCGCCCTTCAATTTTGCAGATCATGGGTCCAGGTAGAGCGCCGTCGATGCCTTCGATCGGCCAGTCGCAGTTTAGCGGTTTGGGTTCCGCGCTTGGAGGGACGACCTCCGTATTGAGGCAATGATACTCCGGGGAGGGTGACGGAGAGGGAGTAGCTGATGGTGAAGGCGTCGGGTTCGGCGGTGGTGGTTCCACTTGAGCTGTGGGCGAGCTTTGCCCGGTCTTGGGCTGCGGTTGCGAGAAGAAGGTCGTAGTCTCGCAACCGGTGATCAAAGCCATCGTCGGGATCAAGCTCGCGAGAGCCTTTTTGGAAAATTTCATGATTTCCTCTTTAGTGATTCTCGGGCTTGATCCAGAAGCAAGTGTGCCCGTCCAATCCGCATTGCCAAGCCAAGATCGGTGAAAGCGTGTTGTTGGGTGAGTAGGGATTGGTGCGCGGCATGAACCAGATGGGCTTGATGAAATCAAACCCCTCAAAGCTCGACTGAGAAGACATCTGCTTCAAGCTCAGGGGTTGTGCTGAGGTGTCCACGCCCGGGGACTGAAAGGCGTGATAGTAGGAATTCGTGAATTTGATATCCTTCACTCCCGTGAACTCGCAAAACGCAGTCTGCTGGTATTCATATTTCATGGTGAGCGGCAGATTTTGATCCGGGATCGCGAAGCTATACGCATTGCTGATCTTGGTGAGAGGCGATGCGGCTCCCACGAGTCCCGCGTTTCCCCAGTACATCGGTTCGGAGTGCAGGCCGTAAGAATAGACGTTCTCAAGCACCGCGTTCGCTTCCGTCGAGGCGACCAATCCGCCGAGCGTCCCGGCGCGATAACCCAAGCTCGGGTCAATTTGCTGGGAGACTGCCGTGAAGGTTCCGGCTGATTCGCGCACGATGCCGCCCGTTCGAACTACTGAAGCAATGGAGCCATGGATGGGCAAGCGCTGAGGAAGGTCCCCCTCAAAGTGGCCACGCGCGAAAACGCGCTCGACCACGCCCGTGGAATCCACTGAGAACGCCACGGAGCCGAAGTTCATGTAATCAGGAATTCCCTGCGAGTCGCGGTGGCCGGGAAGGAATTCCGCGTAAGTGTATTCGGTGCGGAGGTTCTTGAGCGTTCCCCTGAGAAAAATGAAGAGCCCGCCCACGCCGTAGCCGCAGGTGCTCGCTTCGGCGTAGATGCCGCTGTCCTTATAATAGTTGCCGTCATAGACCGCGCCAGCGAGCAGATGCGTGACGAATTGGCAGCGCGGGTTGGAGCGATTCCCCTTGAAGTCGATATCCGCGCACTGGCGATAGTGGGCTGGTTTCGTCGCATTGCCGATGGCGAGGAATTGATCGACGGTTCCCACCAGGTAGGGGGAGCTTGAGGATCCGTCACCGCCGCCGAAGGGGGCTTGGCTAGCGTTGTAGTTCTCGCAGGGGAGTCGGGTGTAACCGATGTACTCGACTTCAGGGCCGGTGGGGGCGGGAACGTTGGTGGGGGTGCCGGTCTTTGTGGGAGTGCTGCCAGATGCGCTTGCTGGTTCCGCTTTGCTGGAGAAGAGGCTGACCGAGTCGCAACTGCTTAGGGACAACAAGATTGAGACCCAGCTCAGGACTTTTAAAGGATGACTTTTTTTCACAAACGTACCCCATGAAAAAGTGTTTATAATGCAGTGTATCAAGATTTTTTCATGAAAATCAGATGTCATAAATGACCTACGCGAACGGGGATTCTTCGAGAGTCCGTCAATCCAATGGAATGATTTCCAAATCATCAAGACATTCGCGTGATTGAGCCTTAAATGGCTGTCTAAGATTGAAACACCCTACCGTCCCTGCGACCTCGGCAGTTTCCGTTGAATTTCAACGCATTGCTGGGTGGTATCAAAGTTGCTCCAGTACTTATTTAAATAATAAATAGAGAAAAGTGAGTTTGACTGGAGGGTCTTTATGAAAAGTTTTAACGTCGCTAGTTTGTTAGTCCTAGGTGCAACCATTTTGAGCGTTAGCAGCTGCGGGAAGGAAGCCACTTCACTCAGCAGGACGGACGAAGGATTGAACACGGCTTCGCAGGAAACGCGCTGCGACTGCAATATGTGCCCCGTCGTGGCGGCCCCGAACGTCACGATGGTGACTAATGCGGCCTCGTTCGGCGAAGCGGTTTCACCCGGCAATACGGCCACCTTGTTCGGCGACAAGTTCGACCAAGTGACTTCCATCCGCGTTTCGCAGGCAATCCCAGGTTCATTCAGCCTGTTTGAACAAGATGTGGACATCCTTTACAGGAGCAAAAACCAGCTCAACTTCATGGTTCCATCGAGCTTGGTGGTCGGACGCGCGCTCATCAAAGCGACTTTCGCTGATCACTTGGAAGCGAGAGAATTCATCCTCTCATCCGGTAGCCCCGGCATCTTCTCCGCCAACAAAAACGGCGTGGGAGCTGCTGCAGGATACGCGTGGATTGGGGCGAACATGCTTCAGCAAGACTTGTTTCAATTGAGTCCGGCTGGCGCTTACATGGAGACCAAGCTCTTGACTCAAGCGAACCCGAATCAGCAGATTCAAGCGACGTTTTTTACCACAGGAAAATATCAGGGCCGCCTCGTCTCATCAGACGGCATGCAAGTCCTCGCTTGTCAGTCCAATGGCTCTACGGTCGTGAAGATCGCCGGAACCTCAGTTCCCGTCGTGAGTCACCAAGACCTTTACGAGCAGATCTCCCTCGCGCCAGTGAGCGCGGCTTCCGGAGCGGTTCAAGTGAACTACGCCCAGAAAGTAACGGTGAACTTGAGCGGCTACATCGCAAGCGCCAATGCGAGCCTGCTGAATCAGGATCTGCCCGTGACCCTCACTTTGAACGACTGCGAAGGCCATGATCAAACCTCCAACGCGGTCACCATTCGATTGAACCGAGGCTACTAAAGCAGGTTCTTCGCGAAAGATATCTCAAGAAGCGGTTCGCACCTCCTCTTGAGCCAAGGCGCAGGGTACCCCCACCCTGCGCTTTTTTTATTTCCGACGCTGAAAAAGTCCCGCTAGCTTCATCATCCTCGTCGGGCACTCCCGCAACGTACTTTTTTGTACGTTTTGATCGACCCTCCTCGGCTTCTTCGCTATCGGGCTTTTTGAGCGTCGGACTAGAAGTGTCAAAGCTCCGCTAACTCAGCAGTCTATCCGCGATCTCGATCATTTGAATGAAGGAATCCGCCATGAGGCTGGCGCCGCCGATCAGCGCTCCGTCAACATCGGCAGCGGCCAAGAGAGAAGCGAGGTTGCCTGGATTGACGCTGCCGCCGTACACGACTTGGGTTTGCTGCGCGATCTTTTCACCGAAAAGCGCGCTCAGCTCAGCTCGGATCACGCGATGCGCTTCCTGAGCCTGCTCCACGGTCGCAGTCATGCCGGTGCCGATGGCCCAGACCGGCTCGTAAGCGATGCGAAGGGACTGAGGGGTGGCGGAAATTCCAGCTAGAGCCACCCGCAATTGACGCTGCAAGACCGATTCTGTGAGATTCGCTTTACGCTCAGCGAGCGTCTCGCCGACGCAAAACAAGACCTCAAACTTCTGCTCAATCAATCCGAGAAGGCGTTCTCTGACGCTCGCATCCGTTTCACCAAAAAATTGCCGGCGCTCCGAATGCCCGAGGAGGCAGCGCTGAATCCCAATGTCCTGGAGCAATGCCCCGGAAATTTCACCGGTATAAGCCCCATGAGTCGCCCCGTGGGCGTTTTGAGCCGCGATAAAAAGCGTAAAAGGAAGTCTCTGGGCGAGCTCTCGCGCATGAGAAAGAGCCACGAAGCTGGGGATGATCCAATATTCGTTTTTTCGGCTGCTGGATCTTTTCCAAGGATGTTTTTGCAAGGCTGAGAAAAAAGCGGCGGCCTCCTTGAGGCTATGGTTCATTTTCCAGTTGCCCGCGATGAGCAACCCGCGTGGCTTACTCATTTTCGAGGGATTCCACGGGAGGTTTATTGGCGGTCTTGAGGATTTCAATCCCCGGCAAGCCATTTCCTTCGAGGAATTCCAAGACCGCCCCGCCACCCGTGGAGAGGTGGGTGAAAGAATCCGCACAGCCTGATTCTTGGATGGCTGAAACCGTATCGCCCCCGCCGACGATTTTGATCGCATCGAGTTTCGCGATCGCGCGGGCGAGCTCGAAAGTTCCATGAGCATACTCGGGCTTTTCGAACCAGCCTAAGGGGCCGTTCCAAAAAATAGTCCGCGCTTTGTTGAGAGCTTCGCTGAAGCGGGCGACCGTTTTTTCGCCGATATCAAACCCTTCGACCGTGTCTTCCGGAAGAATCAAGGGAAGGTCGCGACGGGAAGCTTCGGCGAGAATTTCTTTCGCGGCCTGCACATCAATGGCTGAGGGAGCTTTGGCCTGCGGAGGCAGCGTTTTGCCCTGAGCTCTCGCGAAGGCGTGGGCCATCGCCCCTCCGATGAGCAGCCCGTCCACTCGTTTCAGCAGGGATTGAATCGTCTTGATCTTATCGGAAACTTTCGCTCCCCCCAGAATCGTCATGAACGGCCGTTTTGGTTGGTGCAGGAGAGGGTCCAGGAATTTGAGTTCTTTTTCGATGAGGAGACCCATGCCTCTCAGGGGCATGATGGACGGGACGCCGTAGGTCGACGCGTGCTTGCGGTGAGCGGTCCCAAAAGCGTCGGTGATGTAGATCTGAGCGAGGCGAGCCAGCTGCTGGGAGAAAAGCGGGTCATTCGATTCTTCGCCCGCGTGAAAACGGAGATTCTCGAGCAGGAGAATCTGCCCATTCTTCAGTCCTTGGGCCATCAGCTCGATGCCTTCGCCCACGCAATGATCGGCGAGCGTCACTTCCTGCTCTAAAAGCGTCGCGAGTCTGAGCGCCACGGGTTCAAGCGAGTACTCCGCCTTGACTTGTCCGTCAGGGCGTCCCAAGTGGGAGGCGATGATCAGGCGTGCCCCTTTCTCCAGGGCGTACCGAATCGTGGGGAGCGCTTCTTGAATGCGCGCGTCATTCTCGACGGAGATTTCCTCGCCGATCCGTTTGAGCGGCACATTGAGGTCGAGCCGCAAAAAAACGAGTTGCCCGCCCAGTTTGAAATCGCGGATGGATTTTATGGAAGTCTGCATTAAAGGCCTTTTTGAGCCATGAACACGGTCAGATCGATCATGCGAGCCGAAAACCCGGATTCATTGTCGTACCAGCTCAGGACTTTGACGAAGTTCCCGTCGACAACGCTCGTCAGCGCGGCGTCGATGGTGGAGCTCTCGAGCGATCCGTTGAAGTCGGTAGAAACCAAGGGGGCGGTGCTATACGACAGAATGCCTTTCATTGGGCCGTCAGCCGCCGTTTTATAGGCCGCATTGATTTCTTCGACCGTGGTTTTTTTCTTTAACTCGCCGGTGAAGTCAACGAGTGAGACATTGGGGGTGGGAACGCGAATGGAGAGCCCATCGAGTTTTCCTTTGAGGTGCGGCAGCACCAACCCGACCGCCTTGGCCGCGCCCGTGGTCGTGGGAATCTGCGAAAGGGCCGCCGCTCGGGCTCTCCGAGGGTCTTTGTGCGAAAGATCCAGGAGCTGCTGATCATTGGTGTAGCTATGCACGGTGAGCATCGTTCCCCGGGCGACCCCGAAGGAGTCATCGAGGACTTTCACCAAGGGCGCGAGACAGTTGGTGGTGCAAGAGGCGTTGGAGACGACATGATGCTGGGCAGGCTGGTAGGCGGCTTGGTTCACTCCCATGCACAGAGTGACATCAGGGTCTTTCGAGGGAGCTGAAATGATCACTTTCTTCGCGCCGCCCTTGAGATGAAGGGCTGCCTGCTCCCGGTCCGTAAAGACGCCGGTGCATTCGTGGGCGAACGTGACACCGAGATCGCTCCACGGCAGGGCTGCGGGATTTTTTTCGGAGAAGAGGCGAATTTTCTGGGAGCCGACGCGAAGCTCGGTGCCAGCAGCTCCCGTCTCGAGCGTGACGGGGTGGCGAAGTTTTCCATGAACGGAATCATATTGAAGCAAATGCGCCATCTGCTCAGGCTTCGAAAGGTCGTTGATGGCGGCGATTTGAATGCGCTCATTCTCCAGGGCGAGGCGGGCGATTTTACGGCCAATGCGGCCAAAACCATTGATTGCGATGCGGATGGGTTGCGACATGCCAGTCCTATATCTCAGGGAGGAGGCAGGCTGCAAGGGATGAGACGGGGTCTTTTTGAATGGGCGTTTTCCAATGCCTCAAGATTGTGTACTTTGATTCCTCCCATGGAAATGAAGACACGCTTTGAGCAGCCGCTGAACCGCCTGACCTGGATCGCGCTGCTCGTTCTGGCCTGCATCGTGTTCCAGGGAAAGGCTTACGAAACTAGCCTCCAGGCCATGGATTCAGCGGTTCATGCCCGGTTGGCGCTCGATGCTTCCGCCGCAAGCGGCTCTTTTTTCCCCAAGCTCCCGCTGGGGAGGGCGCAAGACGGCGGTCATTGGAGCGAGAGGGGATTCAACGATCATCCTTGGACCTTGTTTTGGGTCGTCGGGCATTTCATGAGAAAAGCGGGGGTGGAGGCTTGGTCAGCGCGATTTCTGCCCTCCTGTTTCGCGGTCGGGAGCGTGCTGCTCACGGCTTTGCTGGGGAGCCTGTTTTTTTCCCCGGCCGTGGGGTGGGTGGCGGCCGTGATTTTAGCGACGACCCCCGAGTTCATCGGTTACAGCGCGCGATTCCATTTAGATGCCGCGCTGGTTTTCTTCACGCTGCTCGCGCTGCTGGGATGGAGGCGGGGGTCTTGGCTGGGCATGGGAATGGCCGCGGGCCTATCGGTTTGGTTCAAAAATCCGCTCGCCTTTTTGGTTTTTCCAGCGCTTTTTCTCGTTTCCATACGGAGAAAGCATGAGCTCACTTTAATCTTTAAGGCCGCCTTTTTAGCGAGTTTCATTGGGGCGCTGTTTTGGGCGCTCACCGGATTTTTGGGGGGCTGGGAATTGGTTCGAGATTACTGGGTGAGGCAAGTTTTCGGAACGGCGGTCGGAGGCAGGGGGGGGCAGAGCGTTTCTTTCTTTCTGTTTGCCGAGATTCTGATCAAGCGTTACTGGCCTTGGCTCCCCTTTTTGGTCGGAGCTCTGGGTTTTTTAAGTTTTCGAAAGAAATGGCGAGATCCCTCAGTCGCCGCAGTAGCGGCGTGCGCCTTAGTAGCGATCGTGGGGGTTTCGTCGATGCGGTTCAAATTCCCCCATTATTATTTGCCGATGTACCCTTTTTTGGCGCTGCTGATCGCCTGTTCGTGGCAGAAAACCTTGGATCGTTGTCGGATTCCCATTCAAGGGGGAGTGATTTTTTTGGCATTGATCTTCGGTACCGCGCTCGCCGCTTCACCTCTCGGCCTGGCGCCCGAATCTTTCCCTCACCTCAAGCGGTTCAATGCTTTGATTCAGAGCTATGGAACCTGTCACGACACCGTGTTGATGGTGAAAGGGGGTCAGCCTTACGGAAGTGACGCGGATTATTCAGCGGAGGTAATTTTTTACACGGCCAGGAATTTCCAAGGGGTTCCCTGCGATCAAGTTTCCGCGTCGATCGAAAAGCTCAACCCCGCTTGGCTCATCGTCGCTGAGTCGAAGCTGCAGGAGTGCGTTCCTCCATCGCAAGCCGCGCTTTATCCCACGCACTACCGCGTTGGCGATCAGTGGCTCTTAAGCAGGGTGGTTCCCCCGGGAGCGGCGCTGGATCTCACCGCGCTCGAGCGGGAGCTCAAGGCGGTTCCGGATTGCGAGGTCAGCGCTTTGCCGAAGGATCGGTATCACCGCTATGAGTGATCGCCCGAACTAGCTCCTTGCGATGTTGAGAGTAAAACGCGATTGCTTTTTGAATCACCAATAAAGCCTCATCCACATCGAGAAAGCTCTCCACAAGAACCGCTTTTTTCTCGAGCACCTTATAATCCTCGAAGAATCGTTTGACCTCGGTCAGGCGATGCGGGGCGAGTTCATGGATCGATCGGTAATGAGAGTATTCCGGGTCATGCGAGTGGACCGCGATGATCTTATCGTCCGCCTCGCCTTGGTCGAGCATCTTCATGACGCCGATGGGTCGCGCAAGCAGGATGGAAAGAGGGGTCACGGGCTCCTGACCGAGCACTAAAATATCCAGGGGATCGTGATCTTCGCAGTAGGTCTGGGGAATGAACCCGTAATTCGCCGGATAATGCACCGAACTGAAGAGGACTCGATCGACGCGAATGAGCCCGCTCGGTTTATCTAGCTCGTACTTCACCTTGGAACCCAGCGGAACTTCGATCACTGCGGTGACTTGCTCAGGAGCATCCGAACCAATTTCAACGCCATGCCAGGGGTGCATGACCCTAGTTTAGCATGCGCGATTCACAAGGCCAAGGGATGCTCCGTCTTAGAGCTGGAACTGGACACCCAGGGCGAGGCCTGGCGTAACGCGCGCCCCTTGCGCCGTCGTTCCTGTCGCCATTTCGGTGATCGGGGTGAGAAAAAAGCGGGGCCCTGAGCTTGTTTTCTGTCCCAAGCGCTCCTGCAGCCGGTCATACCGGCGATTGATGTTTCCGGGGGCGACCCACGCGTCGATGACTTCCCAAATGTGAAAGCCCATGTAGGCGACCAGCCCGATCACGATTCCGGCGTTTGTTGAGCAGGTGCGCCCATTTCGGTCGAAGTCCAAAAACGTCTCATTGATGCAAGAACTCAAACTTGCGATCAGAAGCGTCGCTGAAGCCACTTCTCCCACCGTGAAGATCCATCCGGGCGTGGAATAACTCGAGCTATAACGGCTTTGAACGAGATGCCCCACTCCCAGGCCAGGGTAAATCGAGAGAATCCCGCCGATGATGTGCTGACCCGTCGTGATTTTGCCGTCCTCCACGAGGTCTCTTTCCTCGGAGCTGAGGTCTTTTAAGGTGAGTTGGGGCGCTGTCGTGGCGGCTTCAGGGGCTGCGTGAGCTGCGGGAGGGTTTGAGCTTTCGGGAGGCGGGGTTTTCTCGGTGGCGAGCGCGCTTCCACAAGCGAGGAGAAAACCGATTCCAGCGACGTGCAAAGTTTTTGAAAAGTCATATCTCATGATGTTGAGCTCAATATCCTTACTCCGAAATTTACGCTACTGTTCATCTCTTATGGTTTTTAAAAAGCGCGTTCCTGGCCTGGTTTTGATGCTGGGCCTTTTGACGACGATCAGCCCCTTCTCGATTGATCTTTACCTGCCCGCTTTTCAAAAGATCGCTGATCAGCTCAAAACTACTCCCTCGAGGGTCTCTCTTACGCTTGCAAGCTACTTCATTGGGCTCGCGCTGGGTCAGATTTTTTATGGGCCTTTGCTCGATCGCTTCGGCCGTAAAAAGCCGCTCTATTTCGGGCTCACGCTCTATGTGCTCGCCTCTGTCGGCTGTCTGCTCGCGAATTCCATCGAGATTCTGGTTTTTGCGCGATTCCTGCAGGCCTTGGGCGGGTGCTCCGCCTCCGTGGGTTCGACCGCCATGGTGCGGGATTTTTTCCCCCCTGAAAAAAGCGCCAAGGTGTTCTCGAGGCTCATGCTGGTTCTCAGTGTCTCCCCGCTTTTCGCGCCCACGATCGGGGGTTGGATCGCGGCGGCCTTCGGATGGAGAGCGGAGTTCTTGGCGCTCGCGATCATCGTGACCCTCTTTTTGCTCATGGTGATCTTTTTACTGCCGGAGGGCCATCAGCCCGACCCGAGCGTCTCGCTCAAGGTGGGTTCCATCCTCAAGAATTTCCTCGTAATCCTAAAGAATCGGACCTTCTTTTCGCATGCGATCCCAGGTGCGTTCTCATTCGCGGGGTTGTTCACCTACTTGGCGGGCGCGCCCCCGATTTTTCTGGGGAAGTTCCAGCTGAGCGAGAAAGCATTCGGACTCGTCTTCGCTTTTCTCTCCATTGGGATGGTGGGAGGCGGGCAGTTGAATATCTGGCTCATGAAGCGCTTCTCGGGCGAAAAGATCTTTAGAACGGCGCTGAAGCTTCAGGCCTTCATCGCCTTGATCTTCGTCGTGGGGTGTTTCTTCGAGGCCTATGGCTTTTACGCGCATGTGTTGATTTTCTTCTGCTTCATCTCCTGCGTAGGGCTGACTTATCCCAATGCGGCGGCATTGGCGCTCCAGTCCTTTCAAAAGAACATCGGAAGCGCGGCGGCGCTTTTAGGGACTTTGCAAATGGGTTCCGGGGCTCTCGCTGCCGCGGCGTTCGGATTGATGAGTTTTGCGCCGAGCCTGTCAGTGGCGATCCTGTTCGTTCTGACTTCCCTGGCTGGCCTGATCGTTGCTATTCTCAAAGGGAGTGATCGTAAGGCTTAGCTCTAAGGAAGGAATGAATATGAGATCTTTCTTTTTTTTGATGGGAGTTTTTATACTGACACTCCCTTGCCACGCGAAGCCGCTCACGATGGCGCAAACGCGTGTCGCCTTCAGAGACCCGGTGGAGATGATCGATGCGATCCCGGGGCTTGAGGCCGCCTTCAAGAAGATCCTGACGCCAGAGGATTTCGGTCTCCTCTATTCGATTCGCGGCCCCCAAGACGGCGAGACCGTGCAGCACCTGAACGGCGAAGAGGTGTTTTTCATCAACATGAGCATGGCCCATTTCGCGGTGTTGCAGTTTGATCTGGGATTTGCGGTGCCCAACCGGTTCTGGATTTCGATTCACGGCCCGCAGATCCACGGATCCGGTGAGGGGGAGATTGCAAGCTATTACAGCACCGTCCCCGCTTGGCAGGAGAAGATCCCCTTTGAATGGGATGAAGAAGCCAAGAAGCATCCTCTGAGCAAGAAGCAATTGGACCAGTTTGCGGCGGAGTTCACGCTGGATTCCTCCATGGTTAAATTCTCAAAAGAGAGTTGCGAGCTCAAAGGCCTGGTCTTCAATGATTTGTACGCGGCGCAGGTGAAGAACGGCGGCAAGAAGCTTTTCTTCAAACCTTGCTCCAAGCCTTGCAGCATGGTGGATCACAAGCGTTATGTTGTGGAAGGGGATGAGGTGCAGCTTTTTGGCCCCGAGATGAATGGTCATCGTTGCGCGGTTTACGCGTCTCGCAGCGGCAGCGTGACGATGGATTGGCTGCCACTCAGCGGGCTTGCGGTCCAGCCGAAGGCGCTTCCGCTTGGCGTGCCGGAGGTGGGGACTTGGAAGTCGTACAGGGTAAATTCCGAGATCTCAGTAACCCAGGGCAAAGGCGAGAAATCGCGCGGTTTGATTTTTAAGAAGGGGGAGTCGATTTCCCTGAGCAAGGAGTTCAACTCAACCGAGCCTTTCACGTTCGATGCGTCGGGCGAGGCGAATTACGCCGTTCGAACCGAAGAGAACGAGCTATCTAAGGTTCGTTTAATATCAAAAAATCCATTTTTGATCGTAGTGCCGGATGCTGGATTCCCGATGCTTTACGCCAGGAGCCTGGAGAAAGCCAAGTAGGCCGAGTTTTAATGCCTGCCGTTTTCAAGGGGAGTGCCGGGCCGATCGCGAAGGACCGACCCGGCAGGGAGAAGGGGAAATCGCGTTCGAGTTACTTCACGCAGTAGTTTACTTCGATCCTGGAGCGGGGGTTTCCGAGGTCGAAGAGGTGGACTTCGTTCTGCCCGGCGTTGTAGTCGAATCGCGCGGCGTTACGGTCGACCGTGACGCTGATGGAGCTCGCGACCACCTGCCGGCGAGTGAGCGTGAAGTCGGAATTCAGCTGGATCTTCGTCGAGGTCAGTTCGCCGAGCGAAGCGAGGCCTTTGGAGTAATCGGCGTCATCGATGTCCACGAGCGCGCCGTGGGTCGCGCTCACGAGCTGCCCATAGCCCCAGCCGTAGCTGTCGTTTGAGGCGAGAACGTTCGAGTAGTTTAAGTTCGTGTGGATCACTGCGCCCATCACGTAGGGGCGATCGCCTTGAACCGCTTTCACCGCGTTGATGATTTGATCGCTTGAGATTCCGCTCGCGCAATCGCGTTTGCGGATCGCTTTTTCAGAGCCGGACATCCCCGGCATGTCGCGATAAAGATCGTCCTTCAGGCGATATTCCGCTGGGATCGGATTGGGGTAGTCCGCGCAGATGTCGTTTTCGTCCGAGATCGTCACGATGGCAAGCGCAGCGTCTTTTCTGAAGAAGCCTAGGCCCCGGCTTTCTTCAAGCCGGCTGCCGCTCAACGCTTTCATCAGGGCGTAAGAGCCCATTTCGCCTTCTTCGCTGCGATAGTCCGGAGCGGCGAGCATGACTTGCTTCAAGTTATTCTGAATGGTCGACTGGCTCATTAGCGAGGAATCCAGAACTTGGGGGATTGATCGCGAGCTCGTGTAAAGCCGGCCGGCGTCGGGGTCGGTGCTGCCGTGAGCGAGCACGACGCCGATGCGGTAGTCGGTTCCAGCAGGAAGCGCTCCCACGAAGGCGCCGAGGGCATTGGCGACTTTCACGCGCTTATTGGACATGGAGCCAGAAGTGTCGGCGACGAACAAGATGTCCACGGAGCGCGAGATCTGTTCCGCTGGTTGTTGGAACTCATCAGTGAAGCAGGTGGTGGAGGGGCTTGGAGAAGGCGATGGCGACGGAGAGGGGGAAGGTGATGCGGAAGGGCTTGGGCTGGGGCTCGGGTTGGTTCCTGGGACGACGACTGTTCCATTGGGAGAGGTATTTTTTGAGGCCAGCGTCGCGTTATCCAGACGGCTGAGCGAGAGCTCTTGGCAACCTGCCACGCTCATTCCCAGAATCACTGCCGAGATCCAGTTTTTTCTGCCATTTTTACTCATCATAAAAGCTCTCCGTGCTCAATAGTTAATTTATTAATATATTATTAAGTATTATTAATATTAAATCAAGAAGAATTGTTGCTCGGCGTTATTGTTGGGGATTTTACGGAAACTCAATTAATTTTGTTAATAGAAATTCGCTCCTGAGAGTGGAATCGAGGTGGTTTCAGCACGCTCAAAAGGCGGTTTGTCTCAACCAGCCAGTGTTTAAATATTTCGTTAAAGTGCCGATAGTTAAAGGAGAATTATAGAAATCTATATTGAGCTATCGGGTAACGCATGAAATGGGTGGTTGTCGTTTTTTTTCTCTTGAATCCACTCGATTGGTCTTCCTTGCTCCGAGCCTCGCTATGTTTTCCGTCGATACGGAGCAAAGCGAACCGGCATTTCTGAAAGCCTTGGATGGGGAGTTCGCCAACCTTGCGGAAATTGCGGCTAAGCTCAACTATCCCATCTTTGCAAAGCGATTGCAGGAAGCTTTGCTGACAGAAACCGTTTCGCCGCCGCTTCACCCTGAATCGAGGCCGCGCTTGATCGCGATTATTGAGCCAAATTCAGGGTTGGCGAACCCAGTCCATGAGGGCGCAGCCAGTCTTGTCGTAAAGGTGCTCATTAAAGCCAGGTCAGGGGATTCAGCCGCATTTTACCGGACAATTCTTCAGTCTAAAGAGGCCCCTCAGATCTGGGCGAGCCTCGCTCGAGAAGCGAAACTTGATCCTAAATCAATCCCCGTCCGATTCCTTCGTAATCTACTCCGGGGAGCCGACCTCCTCTTCTTTTATCGAGGCAAAAACAGGAATCGCCCTATTCCGAAAACTCTCAGCGACAAGCTTGAGGGTTTGACCTCATCGCTCTCCAGCAAGAAAGGTTGTTGAGTTAAGAGGGTGAAGGCTTCGATTTTATAAGAGAGTGAGATTGATTTCGCGCATCTGCGCCCCACCGGCCCCAAGGGCCGAAGGGGCATCATTGATGGATGGATTATCTGCAGACTCCCGCAGCCTGCCATTTTTTGAGTTCTTTCTGGGGGTTAAGGGACTCATAGGGAGCGCCAATGTCGCCAGATGCCGAGAGGCTGCCAATAAAAACGTAATCTCCCTGGATCGAGCAATCTACGGGATGAAAGTTCCTGCAGCGGACGCCGACTGATTCTTTTTCTCCAGGAAGAATGACTTTATGGCCAGCCGTGATCAAAAGAGTGTCTTTCGATAGTATTCGTGAGCTGGGCGGTATTTTTCTAAGATTCTGTACAGTATCGCACAGGACTCTGTAGCGCGTTCCGCCTTTTCCCTTGATCACGATGCTGCCATTGGGCCGCAATTCCTTATACCAGATGTGCGGAGAGGTTTGTTGATCATCGACGATGTCCGAGACGATGCGCTTCATGTAAACTTGAAACTTTCTCGCGACTTCTTCCGTCGCCCCGAAGTGGTGAGCATATTCGTGAAAAAGGAGTGTCAAGATTTCAAGCTTCGCTTCTTCCGGAGCATAGCGAGAAAGGCTGTTCACATTGAGGCAGATGTCGGCGGCTTTCGTGAATTGAGTGCTCGCGTCCGTTTCGCGCCCATTTTCATAGCAGGCTTCTTGGGGGACGTGCTGCGTTTTCCAAATATCGGCCTCCAGCTCGGTGATGGGTTTGCCATGGACGTAGAGTGCTTCAAAAAACTTCCTCAGCTCTTTGTCTTCTATGCCGTCGAAATTGGGTGGGTCAGTGCGTTTGGTGCGCACGTTGAATGCATCAAAAAGCTTCTTCAAGTCCTCGTCATCCACGTTGGTTGAATCCAGCATCTGCCAGTATTGCGCGTCCGCAAAAGTTTTCATGAAATCCAATGTGATTGAGATTCTCATGCTTGCAATTTGCTCCGGAGTACTGATGAAGGCGTTTCCTCCCCCTCCGCCAATCGTCCCGGCGCTCTCGGTTTTTGCATCGGGGCTCTTCATGGAAGTGGAGTTCGGGGCCTCCTGGCCACATGCGAAATTCATCAAAATCAGGCAAAGAAACAGTAGAAGTCTTTTCATAAATTCTCCTTCGAGCATTTTGCTCGAAGCGTTGATAGTCTATATCATTAGTCGGGAATAGGTATTTTTTGCTAATTTGTTAGTATATATTTTATCAAAATTGATAAAAATTTAACTTTATGTTTTTATTGATTAAAGATGAGCATATTTGATTATCAAAATTATAAGTCTTGGTTAAATGACCATATTCGGGCATTGCCTAAGCAGGGCCGAGGGCAATACAGCCGAATCGCGCTGGCTTTAAAGACTAACCCCACGATCATTACTCAGGTTTTTAAGGGTTCTCGCGAACTCACTCCTGAACAGGCAGTACTACTGGCTGATTATCTGGGCATGAGCGAGGCGGAGCGCCGTTTTCTCTTAGTGCTCATCAATCATTCCCGGGCAGGGACTCATCGTTACAAAGAAATCCTCTTTAAGGAGATGGAGCTGCTTCAAAAAGATTCAAAAAAAATCCTGCACCGCGTGCCCAAAGCCACGGAGCTCAGCGAAGAAACAAAATCCATCCTCTATTCGAATTGGCGCTACCTTGCGATCTGGAGTTTGACCGCCATTGAGGAGTTCGTGGAACTGGATGCCATCGCCAGCCGTTTGAATATTCCCAGAAAAATGGTGCGGGAGGCACTAGATTTTTTGCTGAAAAATTCCCTGGTGGTCATGGATGATCAAGGAAGGTTTAGGGTGGGTCCCACCCACATTCACTTGGGGGCGGATTCCCCGCACATCGCGAGGCACCATCAAAACTGGCGCCTCCGCGCGTTTTCACGCTACGAAAACCCGCATGAAAATGACGTTTCATACACCGCGGCAGTGACGCTTTCCAAAAGCGACGTTCTTCTCATGCGGGAAAAGATCTTGAAATTCATATCCGAATCCACTTCCTTCATTCAAAAATCACCGTCTGAGGAGCTCTATTGCCTCTGCCTGGATTGGTTTGAGGTTTGAAAGAACGGCGGCGAGTCGATCGCCGGTCATGATTGTCTTTAATCCCTCCGATAAGGAGGGGCATGGTTTTGTTCCGCCGGAGACTGAATCTTCTAGTCTACTGCATTGCAGTATTGATCCTAAGCCCTGATTCAAATGGGGGAATCAGATCCCTGATTCAGTGCTTTCGGGACTCTTGGGTCAGCACCGCGGAAATGCTTAGGATTGGCTATCGAAACAACCGCGACTTCAAGACGTACATCAGAGGATTTGGGCCCGAAGTCTTGAATCGCATTGGAGCTCTCGGGGAGACAGGGCATTGGATTGAAATTGGGCCTGGCCAGGTCGAGGCGATGAGGACGGCTTTCCTTCATCGCCGCCTCAAAGGTCGAGCAAAACCTAAAATGACCGCTATCGATCAGGCGGAAGAGCCTGAAGAGACAACTCGGTATTCAAAGTTCAAGGAAGGCATGGGCAAGAAATTTAGGTTTCTCCCTAAAACATCGATTGAAAGCCTTGATCTGACTACAGTAGAGCCCGCTGACGTTGTGACCGATTTCTATTCGGCGGCGGCATACTCCGCGGACCTTCACGCCGTATTGAAAACCGAGATCTCTCTCCTTAAGAAAGGAGGGGATCTTTTCATTTATCTTCCTCTCGAGTTGGACGATTCCGTCGTAGCCGGCGGCGGAGTAGGCCTTGTGGAAATGAGAAAGACCCGGCACCTGGTCATTCGCAGAAAGGACGGAACTGAAGTTCCGGTCGAGACTTACTTAAAGTCGATCCGAGGAATTGAGGTCATGGGAGTGACTTTGAAGAATAGCATTCGGGGTGACCAGTGCGTTGGTTTACATCTTCGCAGAACGGGAGATCAGCTGTTTTTGCCAGGTCTTCGCCCGGGAAAATTCAAGGAGGGAGTTCCCCCCGAGCGTGAGTTTTGGTTGGAAAATGAACCGTAGGGTTGGTGAGTGGGCCGGGTCTGCAAGAGCTACCGCCGCTGCGGCGGTAATGTCGCTGAATTCTTAGCAAGAGATTCGCCTTCCGCTCTCGGCGCTTCTCGCGCCTCGGCTGCAGGCCGGCCTCGCAAGCCACCTGCAAGCGGGTTCCCGGCTTGCTCCGGCATTCGAATCTCACTCAGCAGTACAAAACGCTCCGCGTTTTATCATTAAGAAGTCCGCCAATTTTGTATCTTCCCCTTAAAAAATACGTGTGAGGGCTTCTCATCGCCAGGATGGCTTCGACGAGCGGAGCGAGTCGGATGAGAAGGGCATGGATGCCCGTGCCCGACATCACGTATTTTTTAAGGGGAAGATACAAAATTGGCGGAGAGAGTGAGATTCGAACTCACGGAAGGCTTTCACCTTCACACGCTTTCGAGGCGTGCTCCTTCAACCACTCGGACATCTCTCCGCAGGAATCAAATGGCGAACCCCGTTGCTAACACACCCCGAGGACCCCTGCAATTGCAGAGGGAGGGGCGAATCAGATTTACGCCCCCGCGGCAGTGGCGCCTATGGCGGGTTCCACTTTGCGGTCCGCGAAGTCGTATTTCTTGAGGGTCTCGATCGTCGCCCGAAACCCGCTTTGTACGATCTGGGAGAGCTTCCGGGAGGAGAGCGTGAAGTGCTCCCCGAAAAACATGGCGGTATCGGAGGGCTCGGGATGGATGAAAAGGGTATCCACATCGAGCTTGTGATGCAGTTCCGCTTCGAGGATCTCGCAGATCCGGCTCCGGTGCTTTTCGAGGATCCCGGCGTTTTGGCAATAGCGCGAGACCGCTTCAATCGCCTTGCGATGAGCCTTGTGATTATGGATCTGGCTGTTGATCTTCTGCTCGATGAGAAGATAGATCGACTGCACGATGATCGCGGGGAGGCCGTGATCGGTGAGGGAGCCGATCTCGCGCATGAAATGATAGGGCTGGTGCGTGTAGCTCGCGATGACCAGGTCCGCGCCCGCGTCGACCGCGACGTGCGAGGACAGGGTGTCGCGAATCTCGCCATCGACGTAATTGATCAAATGGCCGTTCTCGTTCCGGATCTGGTAAGGCGCGTAAATCACGGGGAGCGCGGTGCTGGCCGCGCAGGCATCCGAGATTCCGGTCACGTTGTCATAGCGGCAAGTGATGTCGTGCGGGGGGGGATTGTAGCCGTATTTTCCGAAGACGACCTTGCGGGAATGATTGAGCTGGGTGGCGACGATGAAGAGATCCGCCGCGTAATCCTGAAAGCGGTTGGAGGGCAGCACCTCCTCGCGCAGGTACTGTTCAATGCCGGCCGTGGAAAAAAAACCCGAGGCCTTGATCCACTTCAACTGGATGAAAGCGTCGAAGTTCCCTGATTTGAGGTTCGAGAACGCCTGCTTGAAAAATGAAAACTGCTGAATCTGCTCGCGCGCCAGGCGGGGCCGGAGCTTGAACATTTTCTGATAGGTGAGTCGAGGGAGCACTTTGGGGATGCGGTCCTCGGGAGAGCTCGGAGCGCGCCCCAGGAAGGAATTGAAGATGTTATCGAGCGAGAACCCCGCCGCGAGGTAGCTTGAGATGATCGAACCCGCGCTGGATCCGACGTACACGGAGATATCCATGGGGCCGGGGTTGGCTGGGCGATTTTGCTCGGGAGTGAGCCCTCCTACGAAGCGAAATCCCTGTTCTTTCAAGGCCAAAGCGACGCCTAAGTGAAATGCTCCAGCTTTCGCGGCGCCTCCACTGCAGACGAAAGCGATCTTTTTCTTCGGACCGATCCGAATTTTGCTTTCGGCAGCCATTCATGCAATAGAGTACTTGAATTTTAACCCCATGGAAATACAATTGATTTATGTCTCAGGCGGCTTCTTCTGCCCTCAAATGGGTGCCTCTCATGGATTATGCGATGCGACGGGGCGTGAGCCTCTCCACGCTCAGGCGCTACATCAAAGCGAAGAAAGTTCAATATCGCGTTGAAAAAGGGCGTTACCTCATCCTGGATCGTGAAGGGGAGGAGAATGCGGAAACTAAAAATCTGGCGTTGATGTCGGTGCCCATTCAAGATCCGGGTGAATCCGCGCAGCTTCAGGCGGCTGTGAAAAAACTGCAAAAGGATTTGCGAAAGGCCCATGAAGAAATCGCAGAACTCAAAACTCTCATCGCGTTTTACGAAGAGAAAAGCCATTCGACACGCTCGGATCGTTGAAGCGGCAGTGGGACTGGCCTGTCTCCTCGCGCTCGAGGGGGCGGCGCGCGCCAATGCAGAGCAAGACCGCAAATACGCGCTTTCCACGATCGGGGTGCTGCGTTCCACGGACAATGTCGATGGGATTTTCACGGAATCCGTCGCTTCCGCTTATCAGGATTATTTTTCGAGGCAGACGCGCTTCATCGTCCAATCCTTGGAGGAGGCGGAGCGAGTCTTCAGGCGCAGCAAGCTCCCTTACGCTCAGCTCGTCGGTGACCCCCAGGTCCTCAAAACCATCGCGCGCTCCACGCGTACGGAGACTTTTCTCCGTACCAAGATCAAAAAAGAAGGCCGGCAGTATCTCTTCCAGCTGGAGTGGCTTCATGCTCCTGAGATCGCCTTGATCGCGCAGGATTCGTTCACTTTGGAGGAGCCGGTGATCGGCCAAGGTGAACCCAAGCTCCCCAAGATTTCCGACTTGAATGCGGAATCCAGGAAGTCCTTGGATCGCCTTTTCCGCAAGGTGCCTTGGATCGCTCAGGTGACGGGCCGGGATCGCGACACGGTGACCGTGAATTTGGGGCGCCAATCCGGGGTTCGCGCCGGGGATTTGCTTCAAGTGGCGACGCTCGATGAAGTGAAGAAGCATCCGCTTCTGAATGCCGTCGTGGAATGGAAGCTCACCCCGATCGCCAAGCTCGAAGTCGAGGAGATCGAAGAATCCATCGTTTTCTGCAAAATTCTTGAAGAAGAGCAGGGCCGCGAAGTCAGCCGCTTTCAGAAAATCACGCAGTCTTTTCAGGCCCCCGCGGTAAGACGCTCAACCGAAGAGGGGCCGGAAAACGATCCCTCCGTGGAAACTGATCCCATGCCCCATGTGGGTTGGTTGGCCGGAGGGCTCTGGATTGGGGGATTCAGCCGCCAGTTCAGCTCGCTGAACAACGCCGCCGCCGGAAGGAGCGGGGGAGGGTTGCTCATCGGCCCCAAGGCGGAATCCCAGATTTGGTGGACGAGCGAGTGGTTTACCGAGCTTCAAATGGGCTACGGATTTTACAGCTATAGCCAGGATTATACGACGACTGGACAACCGACGGGAGTAGCCTCCGCATCGGGCGGCGCGTTCGCTTTCAAAGGCGGCTTCGGGTACAGCTACTTGGTCAATAATACGGTCTTTGGCCCGCGCGCGTGGGTGAAGCTCGGCTACCAATCCCTGTCGTACAGCTTGCCCGCCTCCGCTTCGGAGTCCACGGCTTCAATCGGCTTTAAGGGCCTCTACTTGGGAGTGGGCGGCGATTTGCCCATCCGGGATCATTGGGGCGTGATTCTGAATGTCGACTTCGGATTGCTCACCGGGGCTTCGGAGGCCGGGAACGCTTCCGGAGTTTCGCAGGGAGCGACCACGGTTTCCTTCTTTACCGGGGCTTATTACCGTCTTTCGCCGCAGATCACGTTGAGAGGCGGATTTGACCTCTACTCGAGCAGCTCGGATTTCGCCGGATCTAATTCCATCAATCACAAGATCATCGCCTTCTCGCCCGCGATTTTGTATTACTTCTGAATGGGGTTCAGCCCGAATCAGGCGAAGAAGCGCATCGCGGAATTGACCGAGCTCATTCAGCATCACGATCACCGATACTATGTCCTGGATGATCCCGAAGTCTCGGATGCCCAGTACGACGCGCTCTTTCGCGAACTTCAGGCGCTGGAAGGGGAGCATCCCGCCTTGCGTCGCTCGGACTCGCCGACTCAAAGGGTGGGGGGGCAGCCTCTCGATCAATTCGAGAAGATCAGGCATCGCGTCCCAATGCTCTCCTTGGCGAACGCCCTGACGAAGGAGGAGTTCCTCGAGTTTGATGAGCGCCTGCATCGTTTGCTGGATCGAGCCGCTTCGGATGAACTGGAATATTGGGTGGAGCTTAAATTCGATGGGCTTTCGCTCAACCTCACTTATGAGCAAGGGCTCTTGGTTCACGCCGCCACCCGCGGGGACGGTGAAGTGGGCGAAGAGATCACTCAAAATGTGCGGACGATCCGCTCGGTTCCGCTCAAGCTGAGGGCTTCCGAAAAACAACCGATCCCGGAGCGGATTGAAATTCGGGGCGAGGCGATTCTGCCAATCCGCGCTTTCGAGAAACTCAATGAGCAGCAGCGGGCCAAGAATCAAAAGACGTTCGCAAACCCCCGCAATGCGGCGGCAGGCTCGCTTCGACAGCTGGATCCCGCAATCACGGCTTCCCGTCCCTTGGAGGTTTTTTGCTACGGGATCGGAGAATCCATCGGCTTCAAGAATGTGAAAACCCTGAGCGGGTATCATGAGGCGCTCAAAGCGTGGGGTTGCTCGGTCGGAAAAATTTCGCAGATCTGCTTGGGAACGAAGCCCGTCCTGGAGTTTTATCAGCGGATCGAATCGGAACGAGATCGCCTCCCTTTTGAGATCGACGGGGTCGTCGTAAAGCTCAACCGCCTGGCTGAATTGGATCAGGCGGGTTTCGTTTCGCGAAGCCCGCGGGGGATGATCGCATTCAAATTCCCACCCCGCCAAGAGACGACCGTGATTCGTGAAATCACCGTGCAAGTCGGCAGGACGGGGACGCTCACCCCCGTCGCTCATGTCGATCCGGTGCGCATCGGAGGGGCGATGGTCCGGCGGGCGACGCTTCACAATCAGGATGAGATCGACCGCAAGGACATCCGCGTGGGGGATCGCGTTTTGATTCAGAGAGCCGGGGATGTGATTCCCGAGGTCGTGCGCGTGCTCACCGAATCGCGCACCGGCCGGGAAATCCCGTTTCAATTGCCCACTCAGTGCCCCGTATGCGGCTCCACAGTTGAGCGAAAGCCGGGAGAGGCGGCTACCCGCTGCGTGAGCGAGGAATGCGTGGCGCAGATCCGGGAGCGAATCCTGCATTTCGTCTCCAAAGGCGCCCTGGATCTGGAAGGAATGGGGGATAAAATCGTGGAGCTTTTGGTCGAAGAGGGGCTAGTGAAGCGCAGCGCGGATCTCTTCGCTTTGACCAAGGAGGATTTTTTGGAGTTGGAGGGATTCGCCGAAAAATCGAGCCAAAACTTGATTGACGCCATCCAAAAAGCCCGCCGCGTGGAGCTCAACCGGCTGATCTACGGCTTGGGAATCCGGCATGTGGGAGAGCGCACCGCCAAGCTCCTTGCCCGACACTGGGGTTCGATCGAGGCGTTGAGGGACGCGGATCTTGATCAACTTCAGGGCGTTCATGAAGTCGGCCCCGAGGTCGCGCGCAGCGTCCGGAGTTATTTTGAAAATAAGAAAAATCAAGCCGATTTGAAGTCACTGCTGATTTATTTGGAAGTTTTGGCTCCGAAATCCGCGGTTTCGGGCGGAAAACTCAGCGGCAAGACCTTCGTCCTCACGGGCACCTTGCCTGAACTTTCCCGGACCGACGCCACTCGCCTCATTGAGGAGCAGGGCGGGCGGGTCTCCTCGAGCGTTTCGAAAAAAACCGATTACGTGGTCGCGGGGGCCGAAGCGGGGAGCAAGCTCGAAAAGGCCAAGGATTTGGAAGTGCGAATTTTGGATGAGAAGGAATTGCTCCGGCTCTTGAAGTCTTAACTGGGCGGGCGTTTCGCTTTGCCTTGCTCCAGGCTCTTCATCATTCGCTCCCACCGCTCCCGGTAAGTGAGGTAGGAGCTTCGAAGGGAGCTATAGCGAAACTGCTGCTGGGCGCCCGTGCGTTGCATCGCTTGAAGCTGATCCATCGTTTTCTCAAGCTGCGATCGTTGCTCGTGGGGAGGGAGTTTCTCCAATCCGCTCAGATAATTTTGATAAAGGCGGTTGAGCCGATCAATCGCGACTCTCGCTTGATGAAAGAGCGTTTCAAAGCGGCGAGCGGAATCCTCCTGGTTTCCCGAGACGGAGAGTGAGCTTTCTGATTCTTCTTTCGGCTTGGCCATGGTCAGTCGGGGATGGAAGGGTTCTTCCAGTTCTTTGAAAGTGCGTCCAATCGGTTTTGCAGGTCCGAAATCGCGCGGATGGCCGAAGTTTTTCCGGAAAGGATGGAGTGAGTCGTCAGCCAAAGCTCCCGGCTGACGTCAGGATAGAACTGACGCGTGATTCGGGAGGGCCTGAGCACCGCTTGGGAGAGAATGGGGATCAGAATCTCGTGATAGGGGGCTGACTTTAAAATTTCAGGGTCTTGATACAGGGAGAGCATCGTAGGGCCAGCCCCCGCGAGCAGCGCGCGTTTTTTCTGCTGCTCGGGGGAGGTGAGGAATTGAAGGAAATCCGCGGCGAGTGCGGGGTTTTTGCTCTGCTTGGAGACGGCCAGCGACCATCCGCCGAGCACGCTGGCGTGAAGACCCTTCTCCCCGCCTTTGGGAATGAGCGCGACGCCGATCTTCCCTTGCACAGGGCTGTCACCCTCATTCACGACCGCCCAAGCCGAGGGCCAGGCCCTGAGAAAGGCCGCATGCCCCGATCGAAAGGCTTCGTGAGATTCGCGCTCCGCGTATTTTAAAACCTCGGGAGGGGCGATTTTCTTGATCCATGAGGCCGCCTGGGTCATCGCCACCAAAACGTTTGAGGTGTTCGTGTAGACTTTTCCGCGGGCATCGATGAGCGATCCTCCCTGGTAGCTTCCGATCCACTCCAAGGCGTTGCAGGTCAGGCCTTCATAAGCTTTCCCTTGAAACACGAAACCCCAGAACTTCGCATCGCCCGCTGCGCGTTCTTGAGCCTGAATTTTGAGGGCGGCTTCTTGAAGTTGCTCCCAAGTTTGGGGGAGGGGAAGTTTATATTTTTCCAGCAAATCCTTTCGATAGAAGAGCAAGCCCACATCGAGTTTCAGCGGGAGCGCGAGAAGCCGCCCATTGACCGTGTTGTTTTCGAGGTAAATTTTGAGGTAGCGCTCCAACACCGGGCCTTTGAAGTAGGGATCCAAATCCAAGAGGTATTCATGCAGGACGCCCGGCCAGATCACATCGACGCTCAAGACGTCGAGCAGTTCAGGCCCGGGCTTCTTGGATTGGAGCATTTTTTTATAGCGCCGAAGTTTTTCGGTGCTGGTGAGATCCTGAGTTTCGATGCGGATGGACACCTTTTTCAGCTTCGACCATTCCAAGGCCGCTTCCTTGCAGAGGCCCGCGATGGGTCCGACAAAGCTGCAATCCACATGCAGGCTTTCGGCTGCGTGGGTGTAAAGGGGGACACAAGCCAAGGCGATGAGCCGTGAAATCCCTGGAAATCGAGAACGCAGCTTCAAAAGTCATTCCCCCTTTGGATTTACTGAGTATAACCTCTGACGCGCCGTGTTTTCATTATTTTCTCAATCCTTTTCAATTTTCCCCGATGAGAGAGATGAACCATCATCAGAATGGAAATGAGAAGGCTTATGGACAAAAAACGCTTAAGTGTGGCTTTTATGTTGGCGAGTACGGTGTTTGCCTGCAGTTCAGGGCAGACGACGGATGGCGACCCTTTCAGCGAGGGCGCTCAATACGATGCCCCAGCGGCGGTCGATGAAATCGCGCAGGCGGGGACGGACACGCCGCCCGCTGATTCAGCGATCAACGCCCCCGCTCCCGCAGCGGACGGGATGCCCACCCTGGATGCGAACACGCCAGGGGTGGACGCCACTGCCCCAGCCCCCTCTTCGGAGAGCGGAAGTTTAGCCGCGGCTTCTGAGATGCTCAACGCTCCTTCAGCCGATCCGCTTCCCTCAAGCCTTGAAGCTTCGACCTGGAAGCCCAAGAAGCATAAAAAACACTCTTCTTCGAAATCGCATTCCGAGGGCAAAAAGAAAGCTTCGACCCATAAAAAACATGAACCAGTCGCCGCCCCATCGGCCCCCAGCATGCCTCAGCAAGCTCCAGCTCCCCAAATGATGGCGGGACAAGTCGAACCGACCGCGCAGCCTCCGATCGACATGGCGAACAACGCTCCCGTTCCGCCTCAACCGACCCCGCCGATGCCAACGCCTCCCATCGTTCAGAACGCCGCTCCGGCGCCTGCGCCGATGATGGCTTCAGACGAAGGCGTGGAACCCTTCTACAAAAAGAAATGGTTCATCGCCGCGGCGATCATTGGGTTGATCACGATCGGCTGGGCAGTTCACAGCTCACGCAGTCAGGACTAAGTCCGTGGCTTCGCGGAGGCTTGCCCGAGATCTTCGAGAACCTGCTCAGTGTGATGGCTGGGCCGAACGGAGCGGTAGAAGCGAATGAGCTTCCCTTCGGGATCGATGAGCAGGCTTTGACGCCAGTGGAAACCGAGCAAAGGAATCCGTTTTACACCCAAGAGCTTTGAGATTTTGTGGTCTGAATCCACCAGCAAATCAAAGGGGAGCGAGTGCTTCTTTTTGAAGGCCTGGTGGCTTTTCTCATTCTGAGCTGAGATTCCGAGCACGACGAGACCCCATTCTTTAAGCGCCGCGTCGGCGTCCCTGAGGGAGCACGCTTCTTGAGTGCATCCGGGGGTGTCATCTTTGGGATAAAAATAGAGGAGAACGGGCTTTCCCCTGAACTCGGAGAGCCGGAGCGTCTTGCCATCCTGGTTTTTAGCGCTAAAATCAGGGACAAAATCCCCGGGCTTGAGCGAAGCTTTCAAATTGACACGCATCCGTGGCCCTGACTATAGCTGACTCTAAGAACTTCAGAAAGAGAGGCGTCAGGTTATTTATGTGGGGCGTTGCATTTTGGATCGTTTTTTCGTGTGTATTGGCCGAAGTGATCGGCTATTTTCTGCATCGATTGCTGCATAGCGATCGCATCCGCTGGCTGAGCAAAAGCCATATGATTCACCATCTTTTGATCTATGGGCCTCAGCGATGGCTCAGGCCTTCTTCAAACTATCTGCCTTCCGTTGAAGGACGCGCCGCCTTAGGGCATATCGGCCTGGAATGGCTCGCTCCCATCGCGATCTTTATCTCGGCGTTCGTGGGGCTTTTCACCTTGCTCGGGGTGCCTGCGCTTCATCAGGGGATCTTCATCGCCGTTTCGCTGATCTGGGGTTTCGTCATGTTCAGCTACCTGCACGATGCGATGCACATCCAGGGATTTTGGATGGAGAAGAACCGGTTTTTCAGGCGATGGTTCGTCGGGGCCCGCAACCTTCACGACATCCACCACCAGACGATCAGCGCGGATGGGTTGATGCCATACAACTTCGGGATCGGCTTTTACGTTTTCGACCGCCTTTTCGGCTCGATGTACCGCGAGAGAAAACCCCTCAACCCCAAGGCGCACCAAGCCGCTCTGGAGCGGTACTCGTTCATTCAGAGGTAGGCTTCTACGAAGTCTC